>NZ_CALPBW010000011.1 GCF_943169845.1 Peptoniphilus rachelemmaiella | reverse complement strand
AGATCCCACCCAAACTATCTGTATCTTCATTCATGGGCTTTCTAAAAGGTAAGAGCAGTATCATGATCTATGAACGATGGGGAGACATGAAATTTAAATATAGGGGAAGGCAGTTTTGGTGCCGAGGATATTACGTTGATACAGCGGGAAAAAACGCTAAAAAGATACAAGAATACATTCAGAATCAACTGAAAGAAGATCAAATAAGTGAGCAATTAACCTTCGACACGACGAACCCCTTCAAGGGGTAGCCAAGTAACGTTAGCACGGGCAGACCACCGACGCCCTTCAGGCGCAGCTAGTAATGCAGGCCCTTTGGGCCGATAAAGAAAAACCCCCGGCTACGCCGGGGGATGTTTATTGTTGGGAACAGCCCTTTGGAAAAGGGGCTTGTAATTTTTCATTTTATTGGAATGATCGGGGCAATTTTTCGGAGGATACAAATGAATACCGATGTGGTTTCAAAAAGGCGAAAGGGGTCGGTGTGAATTTGAAAAATTTTTGTCCATCGAAATGTTTTCAGAGCCTTTCACAGAGCGGAAAAAGTGGGCGAAGGGAGGCTTTTCGATTTTTTTCGTGAATTTTTTAAAACTTTTCAAATTTATTTTTTCGCCGTAAATCCTGTATTTTCAACGGGTGTAGCGGTTTTCTGGCGTAAAGAAAAAAATAAAAGTGAAAAATCTGACAAAAAGGTCTTAACATTGTTAAAAAATCGTTTATAATAGAGGTAAGCGGTGTCCGAGGACATCTTTCAAACGAAATGGTTCACACACTGCATGTACGATGTTCTTGTACAAATCTTGTCGAAACAAGGGGGATTTGAATATGGATTTTATTATGGACAAACAACATCTACTGTTGCGCCAACTCTATCGGGAGTTTGCAGAAACAGAAGTAGAACCCATCGCCGGTGACATTGACGAAACCGGTGAACCGCCCATGGAAAACATTAAGAAGATGGCAAAGGCCGGCTTCTTTGGTGTACCTTTCCCGAAGGAATACGGCGGACAAGGCGGCGATTACCTCGCTTATTCCATGCTCGTCGAAGAACTTTCCAAAAAGTGCGCCAGCACGGGCGTTATTGTATCCGCACATACTTCTCTGTGCTGTGCACCGATTTATGAAAACGGTACAGAAGAACAAAAGATGAAATACTTACCGGATTTATTAAGCGGCAAGAAATTGGGCGCTTTCGGTTTGACCGAACCCAATGCCGGTACCGACGCTTCCGGTCAACAAACCATCGCTGTATTAGACGGCGACGAATGGGTATTGAACGGTACCAAGATTTTCATCACCAACGCAGGCATCGCTGATGTATTTGTTATCTTTGCCATGACCGATCGCTCCAAGGGCAACCACGGTATTTCCGCATTTATCGTTGACCGCGACGCACCGGGCTTCCGCGTCGGTGAAGCTGAAAACAAAATGGGTATCCGTGCTTCTTCCACTTGCGAATTGATTATGGAAGATTGCCGCATTCCCAAGGAAAACCTCTTAGGTAGAGAAGGCAAGGGCTTTGCCGTTGCTATGAAGACCTTAGACGGCGGCCGTATCGGTATCGCATCGCAAGCAGCCGGTATCGCTCAAGGCGCTATCGATGAAGCGGTTCAATACACGAAGGAAAGATCGCAATTCGGTAAGCGGTTATCTCAATTCCAAAACACGCAATTCACCTTGGCCAACATGCAAACCAAGGCCGATGCAGCCAGACTTTTGGTTTACCGCGCAGCCGATGCAAAAGGAAAGAAGATTCCCTACGGTCACTATGCAGCCATGGCAAAATTATTCGCAGCTGAAACGGCATCTGAACTCACCAACAGAGCGGTTCAACTTCTCGGCGGTTACGGCTACATTAAGGACTACCCGGTTGAACGTATGATGCGCGATGCGAAGATTACCGAAATTTACGAAGGTACTTCGGAAGTTATGCGTATGGTTATTGCTGGCTGGATGGGCGTTAAATAACAGGAGGCGTTTACCATGAAAATTATTGTCTGTGCAAAACAGGTACCGGATACAACGGAAGTCCGTTTGGATCCGAAGACGAATACACTGATCAGAGACGGCGTACCGAGTATTATCAACCCCGACGACAAAGCCGCCATCGAAATGGCTTTGCGTATTAAGGATGAATATCCGGACACCAAGGTCACGGTTCTTTCCATGGGACCGCCGCAAGCGGAAGATGCTTTAAGAGAAGCATTGGCTATGGGCGCTGACGAAGCGATCCTCTTGTCCGACCGCGCATTCGGCGGTGCCGATACGTGGGCTACCAGCCAAACCATTGCTGCCGGCTTAAAGACCATCGGCGACTACGACTTAATCCTCGCCGGTCGTCAAGCCATCGACGGCGATACGGCACAAGTCGGTCCGCAAATGGCCGAACACTTGGGCCTGCCTCAAGTATCTTATGCCGAAGGTTTAGAAGTAGTTGACGACAACACCATCCGTGTTAAACGTCAATTCGAAGACCGCTACCACTTAATCGAAATCAAGACACCTTGCGTCATTACCGCTTTGGCAGAATTGGCCGAACCGCGCTACATGACCGTTGCAGGCGTCTATGATGCATACGAAAAAGACGTAACTGTTTGGTCTTTAGAAGATGTAAAAGACAATGTAGATGTATCCAACTTAGGTTTGAAGGGCTCCCCGACGAAGGTTGTGAAGTCCGAAGCAAAACAAGGCAAGGGCGCAGGTATCGTACTGAAAGATCTGTCTCCCGAAGAGGCAGCACACGCCATCATCTCCAAGTTGGAAGAAAAGTACCTGATTTAACATTGGCCAAACAAGGAGCGTGAATGAAATGAGTAAAAATGTATTTGTCATCGCTGAACAGCGAGATGGAGAATTACAAAAAGTATCGACGGAACTGATTGGTAAGGCCAGAGAATTAGCCGATGACCTTGGCCAAGAAGTCTACGCCATTTTATTAGGCGAAAACGTTAAAGCAAAAGCGGACGTTTTGATCCACCACGGTGCCGACAAGGTTATCGTCGTCGATCATCCTCTTTTAAAAGAATATGTGACCGAGCCCTACGCAAAGTCCATTTACACCATCGTTCAAAGATACGAACCGGAAATCGTGCTCTTCGGCGCTACCTCTATCGGTCGTGACTTGGCACCCCGTTTGGCCGCTCGTATCCATACCGGTTTGACGGCTGACTGTACCGGCCTTGAAATCGACGCTGAAACCAGATTGCTTCGCATGACCCGTCCCGCATTCGGCGGTAACTTAATGGCTACCATCGTTTGCCAAAACTTCCGTCCCCAAATGGCAACGGTACGTCCCGGCGTTATGACCCCCATGGACAATGACAACGACCGCAAGGGCGAAGTCATCATGGAAGATGTCGGCTTAACGGATGCCGACATGAACGTTAAGATCATCGAAGTGGCTAAAGAAGAAAAGAAGAAACTCGACATCACCGAAGCCAGAATCCTGGTTTCCGGCGGTCGCGGTCTCGGTGGACCGGAAGGTTTCGACTTGTTGGCTGAATTGGCAGAAGCCATGGAAGGTGAAATTTCCTCCTCTCGTGCTTCCGTCGACGCAGGCTGGATCGAAAAAGCACGTCAAGTCGGTCAAACGGGTAAAACCGTCCGCCCCGACATCTACTTCGCACTGGGTATTTCCGGCGCCATCCAACACTTGGCAGGGATGGAAGAATCGGGCCTCATCATCGCCATTAACAAGAGCGATGCCGCACCGATTTTCGATGTAGCTGACTTGGGTATCGTTGGCGACTTGAACAAAGTATTGCCGAAATTAATCGAACAATACAAAAAAGCCAAAGCCGCTAAAGAAGAAGTCTAATAATCATTTCGTTTCAAAAAGCTCTTACCCCATGGGTAGGGGCTTTTTTTGTCGGGCAAAAACAGGTAAGATCATAGGTGGAAAATGAGCCGACGAACCTCACGGCCACGATAAAATAAAAAAGAAGAAGGAAGAGACTATGAATCGACCCATCATTGCTATTTTTGGGCTGTGTGTTGCGGCCCTCACCGCTTGCGCCGCACCGCCTGCGGTGCAGGAAACACCCGCCACCGAGCGCCCCCGCGCCGCTCAGCCTACATCCAATTTGGCGGAGAAGGCAGATGTGCGGGAAGTGGAAAACGCATTAAAAACCACATTAAACGGAAAAGACGTGGACCAGTTTTTCGACCTGGTCCGCGACTACAATGCCTCCGTCGGCGACGGCCTTTTGCACGCCGCTTTCGACAAGCCCCGTGTGCCGAAAAACGACGTGGGCGCAATCATGGACGCGCGGGACAGAAACAAGAAAAAGGGCCCCGACACCAATTGCCGGATCAACGCCTTTGTCCTTTTAAAAGACGGCCTGGTCGTTCCCGAGAACATCAACAGCGACGACGCCATGCTCTTTATGGACAAAGAATCCCTCGCCGCCCGGCCCCTGCTCGATGAAAAAGAAACCGCCGCCTTTACCCGATTGTTCAGCCGCGTGAAAACCGACGACAGCAAGGAAGCCGCCCACCAGGGCCAAGTCATGGAAAAGTATTTGTCGCAAATCACCTTTCCCGCCGGCGCTTCCATGATCTCCGTGGTGCTTCACGACAATCTAGACGGCAATTATCTGTTTATCGGCCACGTCGGCGTGCTGGTGAAGGCCGAGGAAGGCTATGTGTTTGTGGAAAAAATCTCCTTTGAAGAGCCCTACCAAGCCCTGAAATTTCCCACGAAAGATGCCTGCTACGCTTATTTAAAAGACAAATTTAAAGACGACCTGGATCCCGGCGTGGCGCCGCCGTTTATTATGGATAACGCCCGCTACGTGGACGCCGTGGGGTGAAAACAGATGCCTTTCGCCGCAACCGCCGGCGAAAAAGCTTGCCCTGTAAAATTCTCTTGCCATTTTCGTTAAAGCTTGGTATACTAATAGCTACCGAAATGGTTTGGAGAGTTAGCTCAGTTGGTAGAGCACTACGTTGACATCGTAGGGGTCGCTGGTTCAAGTCCAGTACTGTCCACCATAGTTGATTACGGCTGATTGCTTCTAGCGTTGCAATTCAGCCGTTTTTCTTTTGCTGTTATCGTTTAGTTGCGTCTGGTTACGTCTAGTTTTACCCCGCTTCCCCGCTTTTTTCCCCGCTTTTTTAATTGATAATGCGCAGCTTTGGCTTTGCGATCTCGGCCAAGATGTTCTCGGCTTCTTCATCCACGCTCTGGGTGGCGTGGATATATTTTGTCGTCGTTTGGGTCGAGGCGTGGCCTAATTGCTTGGCGACGTTGGCAATGGGGATCCCGCGTGCGGCTAAAAGTGTGCCGGTGGTGTGGCGGATGCCGTATGGTGGGATATAGGGCAAGCCGTGCCGATCACAAAAGCGGCGGAGGTACTCTCTAAAGGCCCGCTCGCCGAGGTGATCGCCGTCGGCGTTTGTAAAGACGTAGTCCGTGACACCAAGGCTGATGGATTGTAGCTTTTTAAGCATAACCTCGATGTAAGCGGGCATGGGTTTTGTCCGCACGTCATGGGCCTTGGTGCTTTTTACGACGTAGCCGGCGGACTTGCTTTTAACTAATGCCTGATCGATGGTGATGATCCCGCGGTCAAAGTCGATTTTATCCCACGTGAGACCGTACATTTCGGACGGCCTGCATCCGGTGTAGAGCTGGAGGACAAAAAAGACATAGTATTTATAGTCGCCCTCGCTCTCCAGTGTGGAGAGGAGGCGGTCGACGTCCTCCGGCTCGTAGTAGCGGCCCTTGACCTGATTGGGCACGGGATCGGTTTTGATATAGTCCGCCGGGTTTTTGTCGATGATCTCAAGGTATTGTGCGTGATTAAATAGCGTCGCGAGACAGTTGCGATGGTGCCTGATGGTCTTTGGTCCAAGCGGCTCTCCCGTGCGTGGGGAGATATATTTTTGGAGTTTTTTTATAAAGTCCACGACATCGGCCCGTTTGATTAATTTTATTTTTTTGTCTTTAAAGTAATTGAGACAATGGCCGCGGAGACAATACTCGTAAAAATCTACGCTCTTACCCTCGACCTCGCGGGAGTCCATAAAAACGTCGACAAATTGCCGATAGGTAATCTCGCTGTAATCGACAACATCGTCGGACTTTCCGAGTTTATCATACGCCTCATTTTCCTTAGCCTGCATAAAGCGGGTGAGATCACGGCCCTTGAGGTCGGTGGTGTAGGTCTTGACCTTCCGTTTCCGGCGGCCATTTACTTGCCGCTCAACATCCATTTTGTACTTGTTCTTACCGATTTTTTTCCATGACATAAAAAATGCCTCCTTTCCCGGAGGCTGTGATATAATGTGGTTGCGATTGTGGGTTATATCACGCCTCCAATCCTCGCCCCTTTACCGTGTCCAGACGGTGAGGGGCTTTTTTATTTGATAATTTCACGATAAAGACGAGTAAGTCTGCGGTCAATGTTGAACGGTATCCCGGAAATAGAACAATAACGATTAAAAGCATCTTCTCCATTGGGTAAACTTTTAATTCTATTAATTTCTAAAATGATAGATTCAATAAAGTCTGCGACAAGGAAAGGTTCTCTGAGCAATGATATTAAACATAGAATCATTGCATATGGATCGTTCCGACCACGTTTTTCTTTAAAATCATTACCTTCTATAAGTGTTCCTTTATAAACATGAGAAAGATTTTTAACTATAATTTGTTCTCCAACAACTTTATTCTGTTTAACGTGTGATGTTCGAAATGTAATAAACTTTAAATTATGTGCTATCTTATTTCTAAATTTACGAACGATGATAAGTGCATTGTTCGCAAATTCCTTTTTATAGTTACTCTTGAGGGCTCTAGGTACCAGTTCTTCACAAACCTCTGCCGCATATTGACTATTCATTTCTTTGAATAGATCGATGGAGTTATTAAATGTGGCATTTTTCATCAAAATCCACGGAGGAATATGATTTTTCGTTCTCTGGTAGTGTCTTGTAGGATTTAGAACATGGGTGTCGGTTGATAGCGCTATGAGGTCGGACAAGATTTTGTTTGCATTTTTATTTTTCTTATAATATATCGGGTTTAAGTAATCACTGACATCAACGCCGAAATTTTTCGCCATTATATGAGCCAGTATGTTCTTAAACCTTGTTTCAACTTTTGCACTGGTGCTTAACAATTGTTTTTGAATATCTCTGTCTAGTTTATAAAACTGATAGAGTTCATCAAGCGAGGTTCCAGCCTCGAATGCATTATTTATCATGAAGCATTCCTTGTATCCATTGATTAAATCATAATAAGAAATGCTTTGAAGAATTGTTGCGCCGAGTGATTTGTCCTGAATAATCAACCCATACTCACTATGAAGGTGAAGCACCTGTTCATCAAAACTTAAATAGGGTTTATCGTATGCAGTCATCCTTCAACTCCAATAACAAAAGGCCCTGGGCAAAATGCCACAGAGCCTCGTAGATGACCGATGGTATCGGTCCGGTATGCCATCATAATACCATGGGCAAAGGACATTTTCAAGCACGATTTATAACAACTCAATATTATCACCCACCTTTATTGGGGGGATGGGTTTAGGCCATCGGTTAGTAATGTCTTTTTCTTCTACGTTTAATGGGTGAAAGACCGTCTCAGTTTTGGTTTTCAGTCCAAGACCCGGTAACAGTTCACGTTCATATCGCGTAATGTCTCGACAAATGGAGAATTCAGGATATACTGCGTGTATTTCAAGGGTGCCTTTAATAACATCAAGGGTTCCCAATTTTTCGTTAGTTTCCGGATCTGTAACCGGTTCTCCTATGTCTGATATTCGGATATGCCGTCCCTTCTTTGCACCATCATTTCCCCCATAATTTATAAGAAGTTCTTTCTTATTCAGAATTTCGATGACTCTGTAATTTTTTTCCATGCCTAGTTCCTTTCGAGTTACAAAATATTTATTCCAACAAATTAGAAATAAATTGGAATGGGGTGGGGTGGTCTTATGATTATGTCGTTCCCTTATCCTGTTGCAGCAGGGTAGGGGCTTTTTTATAAGTGTAATGTACTACTTTAGGATTTCGAATTTTTTTCTTTCGAATTCTTCTTCAGTAATGATTCCCTGGTCAAGTAGGTTTTTCCACTTAATCAGTTCATCGACTGCGCTGTTCGTCGGATTGGCACCATCTACGACGTTTTTGTGTAGGTTTTCAGTGTATTCAAATAATTTATTTGTGACCATCTCGTGGATATTACGAATGGAGTTTTTGTCGGTTGATATATTGAAGACCTCGTCTCGGGTGTCAATGGTTAAGATCCCCGATGTAATGCCGGTCTTCATGAAAACATCGTTGATGTTGCGCAAGCTTACGACCAGGACGTGTTCCCCGATGACTCGCTTCTGAGTCATAATAATCTTGTCCTTTGTTATACCGTATGCCCAGTAGCCGTTATGGTTGCTCCCGCTTTTATAATTGTGCAGGCCCATAAAGCAAACGTCAATGTCTTCATTGGGCTTCAACTGTTTTTCCAAGACTTTGAAGTGTCTTTTTTCGTTGGCGCTGAATCCCCCGAATCCCAGCTTATGAAGTTTCATGAATTCTAACATTTCTTCTGCGGTTTTCATTTCTTCTCCTCCTATGAATTGATTAAATTACCTCTTGCCTAAAACCTTATTTCGCCTTCTATTTTTTATGACACAGGGCCGGGCCGGAGCCCGGCAGTTATAGCTTACGTCTTACCTCGACGACTTTGCCGACAATGGTGACGGCGTCTCGCCCCTTTACCGTGGTCCAGCCGGTAAGTGGCTTTTTTTATGTGCTTGTTTATTTGAGCATTGCAGGATGTTCCCACACCTCGCCGATGTTTGCCAGGTTCTGAGAGTTAAAGTTTTCAAAGTTGATTTTATCGATCTCGCTCTTCGGGATCAATAGTTTCATAGCGTAATTCTCGGATTCGTTGCCATATTGATCCGTAAAAGTAGCTTTAGCGCCCATAAAAAGCTGATTGTATTGGATGTCTTTTGTCAACTCGATAAACTCACCGCAGTCGATCAAAAAACCTTCTTTTGCCAGATTTGTTGTTAGGTTTGGGGCCAATTTAAATTCGACGTTGACGCGATCGATGCCGCCTTCGCCAAAAAATTCAGTGGACGTGTAATTCTTTCCAAAGGCGAATTTGCCGGCGATGTCAAATTTTTCTTGTGGCGACTCGGCTTCTGCGATAGCTTCGATGGCTTCTTCCTTACTTAGATTTTTGTCCTTTTTCTTCTTTTCTGGTTTTTTCGTTTCTTCCGTTTTCGTTGCGTTTGCGTTATCCGCCGTAGTGTCCTTCTTTTTGCTCGGTGTAATCAGACTCACCAAGATAAAAAACACGATAACGCCGACGATGATTTTCTTTTTCTTACTCCATTTTTTGGTACGTGCTGACATGATTTTCCCCTTTCTAGGATACAGGGCCGGGCCGAAGCCCGGCAGTTATAGCTTACGTCTTACCTCGACGACTTTCCCGGCAATGGTGACTTCGCCCGGATGGGTGTAGGTCTTTGGCGGGTAGTTGGGGTTTTCGGGTTTTAAGGTGATTGAGTTTGGTGTAAGGGATATGCGTTTTAGGGTGGCATCGTAGCCGTTGACGTAACAGGCGCAGATGTCGCCTGTCTCGGCGCTGGGCTGGACTTGGATGACGACGGTGTCGCCATCGAGGAGGACGGGGTACATGCTGTCGCCGGAGACTCTCAGGCCGATGTATTCTTTGTCGCCTTTGGTCCAGTCTTCGGGGATGTCGATGGTCTCGATGATATCCTCGATGGCTTCTATGGGAACGCCTGCCGGGATCTTCCCGACGACGGGAATTTTGATTGATTTCGATAGGTCCACAAATGTAAGCTCGGGTTCTTTTTGTTCGAGGAGATCAGACTTTTGGATGCCGAAGTATCGTGAAAGTTTCTCGATGATCCCCATTCTGGGCATGGCTTTTTTAAGCAGCCATTTTCCAACGGTGCTTTCACTTACGCCTAATATCTCACTTAATTCTTTATTATTAAGATCATGCAACGCCATATAATGGCCAAGATTTTCGCTGAAAATGTCTTTTATCGTATCCATAGAATCGCTCCCATACATAGTGTTTTCTTTACTTAAGTATAGAATATTATTCTGAAAATAGCAACTAAAACTCTAAAAAAACAGAATTAAATTCTAAAAACCTATTGACAATAGAATTTAATTCTATTACACTGGATTTAACTTCAAGGAAAGGAGGGGTATTATTTTGCAAATCTCTTTGAAGGCTGCACGGGTCAATGCTGGGCTAACGATACTCGAAGCCGCTGAACGCATTGGTATCGGCAAGGACACGCTAATCAAGTGGGAAAAAAGTCCTTGGATGGTGAACGTGATTAATCAGAAAGCCATATCGGATGCGTATCACATCAGTATTGACAACATTAATTTTTTGCCCGAAAAGTAGAATTTAATTCTATATCAATTCATATAAGGGAAAAGAGGTGCCTATGGAAAATGATTTACGCCGGTTCCGGGTGATTACGGATGATCCGGAGAAAGAAAAAAGGCTCTTCCGCCTAATTTCGGAGAAGGGCCTTTCGCGAGATGATTTGTATTTGCTGCTTACGGGTTTGGGTTTGAATTTTGATATTTATCCCGAATCTAACGATAAGGATTTGAGTGCCGCTTCGGGTTGGTCCCTGAAGGATCTGGAGGGGCTCTTTATTAAGAAGGGTCTTGCACGGACGGAAAGTGTGAAGGACGAGTTGGATTAGATGGTTGGGAGGCGTGAAGTGGAAGAAGAATTAGAACAGCTAAGGGATCTGGAAAAGAGGATCGAGAAGCTGGAGTCTAGGCGGGAGCCGGTGATTAAAGCGCCAAGTGACATCATCTGGTTTTTGCTTTTGCTATTTACATTCTTGCAGAATCGCATTTAGGACTTTGTATGTGAGGTGCAGGGCGAATAGCAAGGGGACTTGATTCGGCTTGAGGAGGTTTTTTATGGATAAAGACGTAGAAAAGTTGAAAAGGCAATGCCGGGATCGCATTCGGCTTCTTCAGGATACGAAGGAAAGCTTGACGGAGCGATTGTGCCCGAGTCAAACGGAAAGTACAAAGTCCGCTCTTACAGATCTGGAAGAGGCTTTTGATCGCTGTATTTTTTCGGAGTATGTGGCTCTTTTGAACCTACAATATGAAGATCTATGTTCGAGATCCTCTGAAGTTAGTAACAGTGAGAATTCAAGTTTTCACAGCATTTCAGATTCTAATGCTAAGACTGAATCAATCGATTCATTGCAAGCTGCACTTTCTAAGCGTTTAAAGTGGTTAGTCGATGCGTTTAATAAAATTCGTTAACACCTCGAGTATGTCCACAGCAAGAGTGAGGTAAAAGTTTGCTTGTTCCAGATCGTATCTTGAAAAGAAATGGATGGCTATGTCTACGGCAATGTTCACGGTCATTAGTACGATCGTTAAATTTTGGGGGTCTTTGATCCAGGATTTTACATCGCTTATGAATTCGCGTTCTGCCGAGGTGGTTGCTTCTTCGTTGCATGAATCTAAAACTTCAGAGACATCTCTATATAGAAAAACATCTCCGGAAGTGTTCAGGTTCGGCGAGGAGTATGTTTCACGCTCTATCCAAGAATATACAGCCCCTTCCGGATAGGAAACCGGCGGTAGTTCTATCTTCCGGCGTATCTCGATTGGCGGTGTGGTTACTTGGGCGGCAATGGTTTGTGCTGCTTTGAGCCGGTCGAGGAATGATTGATCCGGTAATAGGCAATTGAGCGGTACATTTAGTGAACTTTGAAGCGCCATTAATGTTTTTTTGTGCTGTTGCCCTAATGATGCAAGCTGCAGAGCCGATTGAAGGTTATCGATTAGCGGTTGAAACTGTTGAACATTAGCGTTTAACTGCAGTAGCATCGGTTTCATTTTTTCGAGGGTTTCGGTCGCGATTTGAAGTTGCCCAATGGTTGATTGCGGTAGGTTGTTGTGCATTTCATTATGTCCTTTCCACATGGTTATGTAACCGGTTGGTTCTTAGGGGGGTGTGTATGTGCTGAATGTTTTGAAGTTAAAGGGAAAGATAGCCGAAAACGGAATGAATATGACGGGTCTTGCAAAGGCTATCGGCATGAACAAGGACACGTTGTATCGACGTATTTCAAATGAGGGGCAGAATTTAAGGCTCGGCGATGTTAAGGCTATCTGCGATGTTTTGCACTTGGATTTTGACGATGCTTGCAAAATTTTTATGAATTTGTAAATCGAATTTATTTAATTCTACTATATGTAGTATGAATAATCAATAAAACTTACAACTCAATCTATATGTAGTTGTTTCGAAATGGGGGTTTTTATGGATTGCAAGATTGAAATTAAGAAGCGTAAGGAACGTGGGCGCAGTGGTATTTCGGCGATTTGGATCGATCGGGATGTGATTGAGGATCTTAGGGCGTTAAGTGAAACCACGGGTTGGACGATGGGGAATTTAGCGGAGCTGTTTATTTCGGAAGGTCTCGCCAATGTGGAAGTGGTGGATGCGGAAGAAAGAAAGACGAAGTAGCTTTTTGGGAGGCGTGATATGGAAGATTTAAGGATCGATGAGAAGTTGGACCAAATTATTGATCTTGTAAAAGTACCTAAAGAAGTGTTTCGGCCGAAGGAAGCGGCGGCGTATCTGTGCATCGGGTATGACACGCTCCAACAGCTGGCGCGGATCGGCGAGATCAGGTTTGCGTTAAATGGAAGCGCAAGGCTTTTTAAAAAAGAGTGGCTCGACGAGTGGCTTGAGAAGGGAGGCACGAGATGAAACATAGGGCTGTGAGAATGTCCATGGCGCCGAAGTATGTGCGGAGGCGCCGGTGGGCGGCTGCGGCGATTGTCGCCTTAATTGTGTTTATTACGATGCTGCTTTACCCGGTTTTTGACTCCATCGCCGAGGGCGCATGCGTCACTCAATTGGACACCAAGTCTCAATGGGCTGTGGCGTATAGCAAAGCCCGCGGTGAGTACCCGTTTTAGGAGGTGAGAGAATGTATAGACCATATAGACCATCTGTGCAACTTGACGACGTACGGCCAAAAGTGATCGCGCTTTTGCAGGCCTACGGGCCTACCGAAGCAGTTGCCGAAGTGACGGGTGTACCGGATGCAACGATCAGGGGGATTTATTCCCGAACGGGGATCATCGTCTCTTGGCCGGCTTACGACAAGATTAAAGCAGCATATAAAAAAATCCCGCAACGGCTGCAACCGTCACGGGATCAAGAAGAAGTAACACACCATGATTATAGCACATTTGGAGGATTTCGATGGAAGCAGCAAAAGAAAAATTAGAACGAATGGGTTTCAAGAGGCATTTTCATAATGGGGAATTTTGTCTTCTGTTTAAACTTTATAAAGGATCCGATAGATTTCAGCATAATCTGAGATGGTATGCCGATGAACCGGATGAATTTTATATCGATTGTTTTTTAACCGGTGGACCTATAACAATTAGTGAAAGTGATTTCTTAGCTAATCCTAATGCATTGGCCAATAATGCAGTTCGTCAATACAGGAATATTATTAGATCTTTACGCTGTGAGGAGGGTCTCGATGGAAGTCACGATTAAGATTGAAGGATTGGATCAACTAACCGAAGCCATTGCTATGCTCGGCGGGGCCATGGCGTATTTTAAGGGCGCTTCGGCTGAGGTGGCAGCGGATGCCGTGGAAGCGGTGACGACGAAAGCAGAAGAAAATAGCGCGAAAGAGGAAGCCGCCGCCAAGTCCTCCGTCTCCCGCGACGAAGTGCGTGCCCTTTTCGCCGCGAAGAACACGAAGGACAAGCGAACGCAGCTAAAAGGGATCCTGGACAAGTACGGGGCGAAGAACATCTCCTCTTTGAAAGAGGAGGACTTCGCAGCCGTGATGAAGGACTTGGGGGCGATCTGATGGGCCATGCCTTACTATCCCCTTCCGGCGCTCATCGGTGGCTGAACTGTACGCCGTCGGCAAGGCTGGAAGCGGAAAGGGCAGACACGGGAAGTGTCTATGCACGAGAGGGCACGTTGGCCCACGCCATCGCCGAAAGGATCTTGAAGGGGGAGGACTACGAGGATTTAAAGGATCATGAGCTCTTTTACCCCGGCATGATCGACGAGGTGGAAGACTACACGGGCTATTGCTTGGAGCGACTTAATGAGGCAAAGGCCGCCGATGATGCCGGCGCGGTAATGCTGGTGGAAGAGCGGCTGGACTTTAGCGACGTAGTGCCGGAGGGCTTCGGCACCGGAGACTGCGTCATCGTGCAAAACGGCCATCTGGAGATCATCGACTTGAAGTTCGGAAAGGGCGTGGTGGTGGATCCGGAGAGGAATCCTCAGCTTATGCTTTACGCATGGGGTGCCTATCGCGAAATGCACCCCTTTTACTACACGATTCGCGACATAACCATGACGGTGGCGCAGGTGCGGCTCGACGGCATCTCTTCCTACACCATGACGGTGGGCGAGCTGGAAGAGTGGTTGGAAAAAACGGTAAGACCCGCCGCCGCTCTCGCTTACAAGGGAAAAGGCGAGTTCTGCGCCGGCGACTGGTGTGGCTTTTGCAAGGTGCGTACCACCTGCCGGGCACGGGCGGAGCAGATGCAGGCGTATCTGGATTTAAAGCGGAAAGCCTCCCTCGATGCGGGAGAGATTGCCCGTATCATCCTCGCGAAGAAGGAAATCGAGGGATGGCTGAAGGACATCGATGCCTATGCGCTGGACGAGGCGCTTGCCGGTGCATCCTTCCCCGGTTTGAAGCTGGTGGAAGGACGAAGCAATCGCAGGATCGACGATCCCGAGGCTTTAGCGGAAAGGCTCATCGCCGGAGGATTTGACGAAGAAAGTATCTACAAGCCGAAGCAGCTGGAAACGCTGACGAAGCTTGAGAGTTTAGTAGGGAAAAAGGCTTTCGCCGAATTAGGCGAAGGGGTGGTGGTGAAGCCGCCCGGAAAGCCGACGCTGGTGGCTGAAAGCGATAAGCGGCCGGCCATGAACACCGTAGAAGACGATTTTGAATTTGAAAATTAGGAGGAATACCATGGGAAAATCTGTTATGAAGAGCGATACGAAAGTGATTATTGCAGGCGCACGTTTGAGCTACGCCAATCTGTTTGAGCCCCGCGCCTTTGAAGGGCAAGAGCCGAAGTATTCAGTTTCGATTTTAATCGACAAGGAAGACGAGGCCACCGTCGCTTTAATTCAAAAAGCCGTGGAAAATGCAAAGGAAACGGGCTCAGAAAAATACGGGAAGAAGTTCGGAACGGGTTTGCGCACGCCGTTGCGTGACGGCGACGTGGATCGCCCGGATGACGAGAACTATCAAGGGCATTATTTTATCAACGCCAACAGCAAGAACGCGCCGCAGGTAGTGGGCAAGCTGAGAGACCCGAACACGGGTAAGCCGCTTCCTCTCGGACCCGAAGACGTGTATAGCGGCTGCTATGCCAATGTAAGTGTGAACTTTTACCCCTACAATGTAAGCGGGAATAAGGGTGTCGCGGCGGGGCTCAATAATGTGCAAAAGGTAGCCGACGGCGAAAGACTCTCCGGCGCATCCAGCGCAACGGATGACTTCGACTTCGAAGACGCCGAGTTCGACGACGACTTCCTGGCGTAGCCATGCGCACGCTGGCAATCGACATCGAGACGTTCAGCGATCAGGAGATTGGAAAGGTGGGCGTGTATCGTTATGTGGACACGCCCGCTTTTCGCATCTTGCTCTTTGCCTACGCCATCGACGGCGGAGACGTGGAGGTGGTGGACCTGACAAAGGATCCGCTTCCCGCTCCTATTCTGGCCGCCCTTACGGATCCATCGGTGATTAAGACGGCGTTCAATGCGTCCTTTGAGCGGACGTGTTTGGATCGCGCCTTCGAGATCACCTCGGGGCCGTGGGAGTGCACCATGATTAAGGCGTGGGCCTGCGGCATCGGCGGCGGTTTGGCGTCAGTGGGCGATGCGATCGGTCTCGGTGAGGACGAGGGAAAGATTAAAGACGGCAAGCGGCTGATTAAGAAATTCTGCTCTCCGCAAAAAGGGGCGCAGCAGCTTGCCATGGACGAAGATGAGGACTGGGAAAGGTTCATCGAGTACTGCCGCCGGGACGTGGAGGTGGAGATGCGCATCCGCGAGAAGCTGGATCGCTTCGAGCTTCCCGATTCGGAGTGGGCGCTTTACAGGCTGGATCAGGCCATCAACAGCCGAGGCATCGCTCTGGATATGGACTTAGTCCACGGCGCCATGGCCATCGATGGGGAGATGGTGAAGCACCTAACCGCCCGCTATAAGGAGATCACGGGAAAAGACAATCCCAACAGTTTAACTGACATTAAGGCCTTTATTCACTCGGCGACCGGCGACAAGGTGAAGTCGGTGACGAAGGGAAATATAGACGAGCTTATATCGACCTATGCCGCCTACCCGGATGTGGTGGAAGTGCTGGAAATTAGGAAGCAGCTCTCGAAGACCTCCACGGCGAAGTATTACAAGATGGAGGAAATCGTTATGGGCGACGGAAGGGCCCGAGGGCTCTTTCAGTTTTACGGCGCACGGCGCACGGGCCGATGGGCGGGCCGCTTGATCCAAGCGCAGAATCTCCCGAGGAATTATATCTCCGATTTGGACACGGCGCGGGCCGTGATTAAGACGGGGGACTTGGAGGCCCTGGACATGACCTATGACGACGGCCCGGATATTATGAGCCAATGTCTGAGGACGGCCATCGTGCCTTCCGAAGGGCGCGTCTTCGCCGTGGCGGACTACTCCGCCATCGAAGCCCGCGTCATCGCTTGGATCGCCGGGGAGGATTGGGTGCTGGACGTGTTCCGCACCACCGGAAAGATCTATGAGGCCACGGCGGCGAAGATGTTCCACGTGCCGGTGGAGTCGATTAAGAAAGGATCTGACATGCGCCAACGTGGAAAGGTGGCTACCCTCGCCCTCGGCTATCAAGGGGGAAAGGGTGCACTCACCGCCATGGGAGCCCTCAAGATGGGGATCCCCGAAGAAGACCTGCAGCCCATTGTGGACATGTGGCGAGAGGCGAATCCGGGGATTGTGCAGCTGTGGTATGAGACTCAGTCCGCCGTCACCCGCGCCATTCGCGAGAGAAAGCCGCAGCGCTTCGCTGACGGCAAGCTCGCGGCCTATGTGTCCTCGGGGATGCTACAGATTGTCTTACCGTCGGGGCGCCGCCTCTTTTACGCCAAGCCGGCCATCGGCGAGAACAGGTTCGGCGGCGACAGCATCGTCTACTACGAGCGCAACAGCGCCGGAACGGATTGGCTCAAGCGCGAGACCTACGGCGGCTCTTTGGTGGAGAACATCGTGCAGGCGACGGCCCGAGACATTTTAGGTCACGCCATGCTCGCTTTGGATCGCGCCGGCTATAAGATCGTCATGCACATCCACGACGAGGTGGTGATCGAGGCGAAGGCTGCGGAGGATCTGGATGCGATTTGCGCCATGATGGGCAAGCCGCCCGCATGGTGCGCCGATTTGCCTCTTAGAGCCGACGGCTTTACTTGCCGGTACTATCAAAAGGACTAGATTATGGATGTGAAAAAAGAACTAAATACCGGCGCGGACAGGCTCTTATGGATCGCCACGGGAGCCGGCCGCCGGTCAAAGCATTGGAAAAACGAAGAGATCAGCTGGTCGGATTTTAGGAAGAAGCTAAGCCGCACCACCCGCACACGGGAGACGACGGCGGAGTATAGGGCCATGGCGAAGACCAACCGCGACGCCATTAAGGACGTAGGCGGTTTCGTCGGCGGCCTTTTAAAACAAGGCAGACGGAAGGCGGAGAACGTGGCGAACCGCTCCATGCTTACCTTGGACATGGACGCTATCGATACGACGGTGGATGACGTGTGGGACAGCATCACCATGTTCTTTAATCAGGAGATGGTGCTTTACTCCACCCACTCCCATCGTCCGGAGGCGCCGCGGCTTCGGCTGATTATCCCGCTCTCTCGCCAAGTGGTGCCCGACGAGTATCAGGCCGTGGCTCGGAAGGTGGCGGAGGACATTGGCCTCGCCTATTTCGACCCGACGACCTTCGAGCCGTCGCGGCTCATGTACTGGCCGAGCTCGCCCTCGGACGGGGAGTATATCTATAAGCACGTGCCCGGCGCCTTTTTGGATCCGAATACGGTGCTGGATCGCTACGAGGACTGGCGGGACGTGAGCCAATGGCCGAGCTCGGAAAGGCTGGACGGCCGCATTACGGATCAGGCGAAGCGGCAGGAAGACCCGCTTACGAAAGACGGCATCGTCGGCGCCTTTTGCCGCACGTACTCCATTCACGATGCCATCGATACTTTCCTAAGCGACGTCTATGGCCCGACGGGCACGGAAGGGCGCTACACCTATAAGGCCGGCTCAACCGTGGGCGGGCTGGTGGTCTATGACGACAAGTTCGCCTATTCACATCACGGGACAGACCCTTCCAGCGGCCAGCTGTGCAATGCGTTTGACCTGGTGCGCATCCACCTCTTCGGCGGTTTGGACGATGAAGCGAAGGCAGACACGCCGACAAATCGCCTGCCCTCTTTTACGAAGATGGTGGCTATGGCGCGAGAAGACGACGGCGTCAAGATACAGCTCGGGAAGGAACGTCTTGCATCGGCGGAGGATGACTTCGAATTTGACGAGGGCGACGACGATGCGTGGCTGAAAGAGCTTTCCATCGATAAAAAGGGCAATGTGGAAAATGCCATTAAAAATTCCATTTTGATTTTAGAACACGATCCCCGTTTGGCGGGGAAACTGAAATACGACGCCTTCGCCAATCGGGCGTACGTGGCCGGCGGCGTGCCCTGGACGAAGGACGGGGAACACGATTGGCGGGACAATGACGACAGCGGGCTTCGGCTTTTTATGGAATCGAACTACGGGCTGACGGTGGCTTATAAGATCGACGATGCGAAGAATCTGACCTTTGAGCGGCATCGCTATCACCCTGTGCGGGAATACCTGCAGGGGCTGATATGGGACGGTGCGAAGCGCATCGAAACCATGTTTATGGACTACTTGGGCGCGGAGGACAATGTCTATACCCGAGAGGTGGCCATCTGCCACATGGTGGCGGCGGTGGCGCGGGTGATGCGCCCCGGCACGAAGTACGACCAGATGGTGACCCTAGTAGGCGCTCAGGGGATCGGGAAATCCACGTTCATTTCCAAGCTGGCGAAGGGCTGGTATTCCGACTCTCTCGACACGGTGAAGGGGAAGGAAGCGGCGGAGCTGATCCAGGGCGTCTGGCACGTGGAGGTCGGCGAGCTGAACGCCACACGGAAGGCGGACAGGGAAGCGGTAAAGGCGTTTTTATCCAAGCAGGAAGATATTTACCGCGTGGCCTACGCGAAGAACACCTCGCGCTTTCCCCGGCAATGTGTCTTTTGGGGGACGACGAACGACGAGCGGTATTTACGAGATCCGACGGGAGAAAGGCGGGCATGGCCCATTGACTGCTATGAGGTGCTTCCGACGAAAAGTGTTTTTGACGATTTAGCCGGGGAAGTGGATCAACTGTGGGCGGAGGCCTATGTGCTTTATAAGCAGGGCACGAGCTTACTTTTAAGCGACGAGGCCAAGGTGCTGGCAATCGAGATGCAGCACGCCCACAAGGAAGACACGCCTCTTTCCGGTCTAATCGAAGCGTACCTGGACATGGACTTCCCAGCCGATTGGGACGAGTTGGACCTGCAGGAACGGCTTTCGTTCTTACGAGGAGACGCCGACACCTTCACGGAAGCGGCCCGCACCTATCGAAAGGATCGGGTCTGTGTGATGGAAGTATGGTGCGAGGTCTTGGGCAAACGGCCCGGCGATTTGAAGCCGATCAATTCACGGGAGATCAACGATATTTTGGGAAGTCTTCGTGGATGGGAGAAGGAAGATGGAAGACCTTATTTTAAGATTTATGGCCAACAAAGATCCTATGCACGGGCAAGACAGACTTTTTAATTCTGTCTTATGTAGAACGGATTCTGTCTTATTTTTATAAGACAAACAAGACAGAGTGTAAAATTCTGTCTTGTACTCAACCCATTGATTTATCAACGTTTATGCAAGTATAAGACAAACAAGACAGAATATATGAGAAAAATAAAATGTATTAATAGGCACACACGTATAGGGCCTAATGCCCCTATACGAAAATATAAGTTTGTCGCCTAAATTCTGTCTTATCTGTCTTGTTAGAGAAAGGAGTGATGAGATGGCACTTGAAAAGGATGTGGAACGGCGTCTGAGAAAAGGTGTCGAAGCTTTGGGCGGCCGGTGTATGAAATTGGTGAGCCAAGGAAATAACGGCGTGCCGGATCGCTTGGTGCTTCTGCCCGGTGGGCGATGTGTCTTCGTAGAACTGAAACGCCCGAAATACGGAAAGCTTTCGCCGGTGCAGGCGGCCCAACAAAATAGACTCGCCTCTTTGGGTTTCGATGTGCGGGTACTGTCGAATAATCTATCGGTGGATTCCTTTATCCGAGAGGTGGAACATGGACTATAGGCCCCATGACTACCAGCAGGCGGCGACAGATTGGATTCTGTCCCATCCCGCCTGTGGTCTCTTCCTCGACATGGGCATGGGAAAGACGGTATCTTCCCTGACGGCCGTGGAGCTTCTTCGTGATGATTATCTGGACATCGGAAAGGTGCTGGTCATTGCACCGAAGCGTGTGGCGGAGGATACGTGGCCTTCGGAGATTAAAAAGTGGCGCCACCTTCAATCGCTGACGGTTTCGAAGATCTTAGGCACGCCGGCGGAAAGGCGACGAGCGATTCAGGCGGATGCCGATGTTTACATCGTGTCGCGGGATAATGTGGCGTGGCTGGTGGACGAGATGAAAGGGGATTGGGACTTCGATACGCTGGTCATCGACGAGCTTTCCAGCTTTAAGAATCACGCGTCGAAGCGCTTTAAGAAGCTGAAAACCGTGACGCCATACTTCAAGCGGGTGATCGGTCTTACCGGTACGCCGGCGCCGAACTCCTATCTGGATCTATGGGCGCAGGTTTATCTCTTGGATCGCGGGAAGCGATTGGGGAAGAACATCACCGCCTTTCGCCGGACGTACTTCGACGGGATCAGTCGGGGAATGTATACGGAATATAAGTTGAAGCCCGGTGCAAAGGAAGCGATCGACGATGCCATCAGCGACATTTGTATCAGCATGAGCGCCAAGGATCATCTGGATTTGAAAGAGCCTATGCTGATCGATGTGAAGGTGGCCATGGACGCCAAGGAGAAGAAGCTTTACAAGACCATGGAGCGAGATGCCGTGTTGGAACTTGGTGACGATACCATCGCCGCTTTATCCGCTGCTGTGGTAAGCAATAAACTTCTGCAGCTGGCTAATGGTGCGGTTTACGACGAGGATGGAAAGACCCACATCGTTCACGGGCGAAAGTTGGATGCTTTGGAGGAGCTCAGGGAAGAGGCGCAGGGCGAAAATATTCTGGTGTTTTACAGCTTTAAGAGCGACTACGAGCGGATCAAAGAGCGCTTCCCCGATGCGGTGAAGCTGGACGGGGCGGAGTCGATCAGGGACTGGAACGCCGGGAAGATAAAAATGCTTTTGGCGCATCCCGCGAGCGCCGGCCACGGGCTGAACTTACAGGATGGCGGGAGCATTATTATTTGGTATGGACTGACGTGGAGCTTGGAGCTCTACCAGCAGGCCAACGCACGGCTGCACAGGCAAGGGCAGAAGAACGCGGTGCGGATTTATCGCTTGCTGACGGAAGGCACGGTGGACGGCCGTGTGGCGAAAGCGCTTGAAGGAAAGGGCATCCGGCAGGAAGAGTTGCTTAAGAAGTTAAAAGCGGAGATTGGAGGATGTGATGAAAGTTAAGGACTTGATATACATCCTGAGCAAATACGATCCGGAAGAAGAGGTCACAGCCGCCAATGAGGGCAACGCGGTGAATAGCGATTACGAGGTTTGTAAGGTTTTAGGATTTGGAAATCCGATTATTGTTGTGAGGAGTTTAGAAAAATGAACTATGTAATGACGAAACCCGGCGCAAAGGAGCCGCGCTACGGAAGCGAAGGCGCTGCCGGAATTGATGTTTATTATAACGGCGACAAAGAGATCACCATCGGGCCCGGTGCGCTGGCGGAGTTGGAAACACATCTCGCTGTAGAGATCCCGAGCGAATGCTTTGGGATGCTCGTAGTCAGATCGGGTTACGGCTGGCGCGGGTTATCGATGTTAAATTCCGTGGGGATAATCGATTGCGATTATCGCGGAGAAATCGGGATTAAGTTGGTTAATCACGGCCACGATGTGATTACGATTGAGCCGGGAGTAAGGGTGGCTCAAATGATTATCGTGCCGTATTTACAAGTGGACTTGGAGCGATCCGCCGGGCTTGGAGATACGAGGCGCGGCACAGGTGGATTTGGAAGCACGGGGGTGCAGTGATGATGAATAATTACTATTTTCTTAACGAATGCAAAGAATTAAAAAGGTTGATTGCAGAATATCCTGACTTGCCACTTATGTTTTTTGCTGATGATACAGGGAATGACGGTACTTTTGACTATATGTCGTGTAGCATGATTAGAGCGCATAAGGGTAAAATCCTTGATTGCCAAAACGAAGTTGATAATGAAATTGTCTTTGATGATAAAAGATACTTTGAAGAAGAATTAAGAGAAATGTTGTGCGAAAAATACGCATATTCCAACTTTACCGATGATGAGTTTGAAGAAATTTTTGAAGAAGAAAAGTCCAAGTATGACGACAAATGGAAAGACTGCATTGTCGTTTATGTGGGGAATTGAGGTAGAAAAATGAAATTAAAATTACACAACCCATATGTTGAAAAAGAAATAATGGTAAAAGAAGATAAAAGTTATTACGGAAATGAATTACAAGAAATATACGACAATAAAGTCGAGTTTATTATTTTTACTGATGCGACAACAGGGACCCCAATAACAATAAGACCTAGCAATTGGGCAATGATTGAGGTGGAAGAATGAAGTTAGAATTGGAAACTCTTTTTAAAGAATTAAGAGACATAACGGATAAATTGTTAGTTTTGCAATATACACATTTAAGCGATGTGATTGGTGAAATTGACAACATATATAACGACTTAGAAAGAGCGATATATGAGGTCGAGAATGAAGTGGAGAATCTAGAGGTAGAGGAATGAAATTATTTAGCACAATATTAGCTGACTTCACGGAAGAAGATTGGCAAGATGTAAAAGATGGAATCAAAGAGTGTATGATAAATCAGTTTGAAGAGATGTGGACGCAATATTATGTATGGGATTGCGACAAGATCGAGGATATGCTAGCGAGCAAATTAAATGACTTTATTACCGAACAATTTAGAGAACTTTTTAGTCGTGAAGACATGAAGAAGATTTTTATGCAAGAAATGATGAAACAAATTAGCGTCGGTGATAAGCAATGACAGAATTTAACACGCCTGCACATTATATTTTGGAGGATGGATCTGACAGCATGGATCTGATCGCAAAGATCTTAGGCAAGGAACAATTCAAGGGCTTTTTGCGGGGCAATGCCTTGAAGTATTTGATCCGGTACGAATTAAAAGGCGGTGTGGAGGATCTGTTTAAAGCGATGGATTACATCGAGCGGCTGGCGAGCTTGGAAGAAGAGCCGATGGGCGAGGTGCGCGAAGGTGGAGTGATTAACATGTTTGAAAAATTTAAAGAGGCATTTACTAAGACGCTATATGGAGGAGGCAAAGATGCGGATTAAGTTTATTCTTGACGACGGAAGCACTATTGAGATTGGCGAAGGCGACTGGATCGGAGAGTTAATGCATTATGACATATCCAACAACGTCATGGAGATGAATTCGTGCCACGATCAAAAGGAACTGATCGGAGCATTAAGTACAGGGAAGGTGTTGTCTTTCGCAGGTAAGGATGGAGACTTTTGCGTGGACTCGGGAAGGATTGTCGAGGTGAAGGCAATCGAGGATGGGAAAGAAACGCTGTTGTGGCGTAGGGCAGTTAAGAGTAGTTCGTAGTAGTTCGTAGTAGTTCGTAGTAGTTCGTAGTAGTTGCTAGTATGTTTCTAGTAAGTTGCTAGTAACTTGCTGGTAACTTGCTGGTAACTTGCTTTTATGGGGGCGACGATGACAAAGGATGACTTAAAATCAATATTATTTTTGGATCAACTAATCAACTCTAAGTTGCGTCAGCTGGATCAACTTAAGACGTATCGGGCGCGACTTCCGACCGGGGCGAGCGATACAGGCCCGGTGCAATCGGGGTTATCGGATCCGACGGCATCGACGGCGGTTAAGATTGCTACGCTGGATCAATCCATTGTGGAGGACATCGACCGGCTGGTGGATTTAAAAGAGCGGGCGCGGGAGTTGTTTAAACAACTTGATGGTAACTTGCAGTTAAAGTTGATTATGGAGTTGCGATATTTGGAGTGTCTCGACTGGGGGAGCGTAGCCAAGCGGGCCGGATATAATCCGCGACACGTTTATAAATTGCATGGACAAGCTTTGGCGTTGCTTTTTAAAGATGGCATAAAATGGCAGTCGCGCACGTGATATTATAGTATCAGTGATATTAGGTCGTCCGAGAGGGCGGCCTTTTTTGGTAATGACGGGCATTTAAAAAGCGCGACTGTTGTAAGCCGCGCTTTTCTCTGTTGATTATTTGGCAAGGGAGAGTTTGTTCACAAGAGCATCTTGTAGAGTTTTGGAAAAGTTGATTCCTTCTTCTTCCGCTTTTTTGTTCATCCACGCCGGGATTGTTAGGGTCTTTTTTACGGATTGGTTTTCTTGGTTAAGATTGACATCGCTGGACATAATCACGACAAAGCTATTTCCGTCTGTGGGCATTTCGTGAGGACGGGAAGCCGCCGGGAGTGTTTCGCCATCGGCAAGGATGCTGTAGATGTGGCAAGACATGGCGCCTTCGGCATCTTCGTAAAGTTCTTCCAGGGTTTTGCCCCAAGCGTTGCAGCCTTCAAGATCCGGGAATTCTGCCCAATAGCCATCTTCTTCGTGGACGATCATCGGATAATAAAACAACATAGACATACCTCCTTTGAGGCGGTGGGGCTATTTTAGCCCGCACCGTTCAATAATTTTTCTTGCTAGGTTCGGATTGATTTCTCTTCCATGGACGGCCAAGGTTTCACGCTTGCCATCTTTAAACAGGTGATGGTGACTTCCTTTGATTCGCCGTAGTTCCCAGCCATTTTTCAAAAACAACTTTAACAACTCTTTGTCTTTCATCCTTACCTCCTATGATTATTATACACGTATACACGTACAAAGTCAATAGTATTTTGTTTGTTATTTTCTTTTTTGGTGGCGGTCGATCTTTTGTGTAACAGGCGGTTGTAAAAACGTGGGGCTTTTCTTACCGATCGACCGAGGGGCGCGGTACACAGTGCTTTATGTCGCGCGGGGTGGGCTTCTTACTGTGTTACATAGGACCTGAGTATGTCCTTAAACTACTTCGCACGGGCAACACCCACCTTGACAACATACAATGTTTTACTCCTTTCATTCGACCTATGGACACCACAAGCCCGTGCGTTTGTCCGAGTAGTGGTATGGTGGGTTCGACTCCCACGGCTCGGCTTAATGATGCGAAAGAAAAATTTAAAAAATAGGTTCTTCTGGGGATCTAGAGGGTTTGCGGGTCAGCGAGTGCCCGAAATCTATCTAGCGACAGAGTTTTTCATAAGGAAATTTTCCCTTTAACGGGGGTGCCGATTAACCAGAAGGCCGATCAACCGGAGGGCCTATCAACCGGAGGGCCTATCAACCGGAGGGCCTATCAACCGGAGGGCTTATCAACCGGGGGCCTATCAACCGAAAAGGGACTGATCGACCGAAAGGGGCCTATCAACAGGAAAGGGGGTGACCGCCTATGGCCGGAAAAAGATTATCAGATGTGCAGGGAATCCAGCTAACGGCTAAGGCTATGGGCCAACTGCTTGGCGTGACAGATCGACAAGTACGCTATCTTGCCGACGAAGGCAAAATTCCAAAACTTGCCAACGGCTCGTACGAACTGCCCTATGCCATGACGACCTATATTTCCGGTTTAAGGGCTGCTGAAAATCAGGAAAAAGCAGATATTAGGAAGAGCGGCGATCTAAACGACGAAAAACTTCTTCACGAACGGGCCAAGCGGAAAAAAGCAGAGCTGCAACTTGGCCAAATGCGTGGAGAGCTACACAGGGGTCCCATCGTGGAAAAGGTCATGACCGACATGTTGTCGAACCTCCGGGCTAAACTCCTATCCATCCCCACGAAAACCGCGCCGCTTTTAATTGGTCGATCCGGGATATCTGAACTTGAAGGAATTTTGGAAGACGCCATCATCGAATCGTTGGAAGAACTCTCCGATTACGATCCTTCCCTTTTCGTCGACGATACGTACGTAGACCTGGACGAAGACGAGCTGGAGGAATTGGTGGATTCCCATGAATAAAACACAAAATCTTTTCAAGTCCATCGCCAAAGTATTGGCGCCGCCTCCTCGATTAAAAGTATCTGATTGGGCGGATCGATATCGCCGGCTGTCTTCCGAATCTTCGGCGGAGCCGGGGCAGTGGAATACATCGCGGGCAGAATATCAACGCGGAATTATGGATGCCCTCAACGACCCGAGCACAGAGCGGGTTGTCCTTATGACGTCGGCACAGGTCGGTAAGACAGAGATACTGCTTAATGCGATTGGCTATTATATGGACTACGATCCATCGCCGATCATGGTCCTACAACCAACTTTAGACATGGCCAAGACCTTTTCCAAAGACCGTCTGGCCCCTATGCTGCGAGACTCGCCGGCGTTAAAAGACAAGGTGGGGGATCCGCGTTCCAGGGATTCGGATAATACCGTTTTGCATAAAAAGTTTACCGGCGGCCATGTCACCATCGTCGGGGCGAACAGCCCGTCATCCCTTGCTTCGCGGCCCGTTCGGATCCTGTTAGCTGATGAGGTGGATCGCTACCCCCCATCGGCCGGAGAAGAAGGGGATCCACTAAGCCTTGCAATCAAGCGGACAACGACTTTTTGGAACAGAAAGATGGTTTTCGTATCCACGCCGACGATAAAAGGCTATTCCAGGATTGAACAGGAATATGAAAATTCAACGCGCGAAGAATGGAAAGTGGCTTGCCCCCATTGCGGAGAGTATCAGGCGTTTAGATGGTCGCAGATACGCTTTGACGACGGAACCATGGAATGCCCGAACTGTAGGAGCCGCTTTGACGAATTCGTGTGGAAGAGGCAGCCCGGCAAATGGGTGGCGCGGGAAGAAAATCAAGGCTCTCGAGGGTTCCACCTCAACGAACTTGCATCCCCGTGGCGACGGTGGGAAGAAGTTATCGCCGACTTTAAAAAGGCGAAGGACTCTCCCGAGCTATTAAAAACGTGGGTAAACACTTCGTTGGGCGAATCTTGGGAGGAAAAATCCGACACAGATGCGTCCCTGGTTATGAAACGTCGAGAACAGTACATGGCACAGGTGCCGGACGAAGTTCTCCTCTTAACTTGCGGTGTGGACGTGCAGGACGATCGGCTGGAGCTGGAAGTCGTCGGGTGGTCACACGGGAAAGAATCGTGGGGGATCGAGTATCAAGTTTTTATCGGGGACACCTCACAAGAGCCTGTTTGGAAACAACTAGACCGGTACCTTCAGAAGGAATTTACTTACGCGGACGGGGCCGGGATCCACATTACATCCACTTGTATAGACTCCGGGGGACACAGAACCTCCGAAGTCTATAAATTTTGCCGGGCTCGAGAACACCGCAGAATATTTGCCGTGAAAGGCCGCGGCGGGGAAGGCATCCCCTTTATAGGAAAGCCCTCTCGAAACAACAGAGAAAATGCCGCCTTGTTTGTTCTTGGCGTTGATCAAGGGAAAGCCACGATCATTTCGCGCTTGAAAATAAATTTTGAAGGCGACGGGTATTGCCACTTTCCCATGAAAAAAGAGACCGGATACAATGAGGACTTTTTCGAAGGGATCACATCCGAGTCCATGCGAATCGTCACAAAAAAGGGGGTTCGCAAGGTAACATGGGTTAAACGTTCGGGTGTGCGCAACGAACCCTTAGACTGCCGGAACTATGCCACGGCGGCAATGGAGATTTTTAATCCGGATTTTAGTTACCTGGAAAAAAATTACAAGGCGTCATTAGGAATGGCACAAAAGCCGATTCCAAAAAGACGAAAGATCATTTCTAAGGGGGTGTAAGATTGTACAGACGTAGAGAGCAAATCATAACGCCGAATTATTGCAAAGAACACCTCGAGTTGTGGATTCAAGCTGACGCGGCGGTCGCAACAGGGCAGTCCTATAAAATAGGCAAGCGGGAATTGACGCGAGCCCACGCGTCCGAGATCCGTAAAATGATTGACTATTGGCAAGACCGCTATAATATGGCCGTGGACGAAGAGGAAAACGGCAGAATAGGGGTAAAGTCGCGGTCAATTACTCGCATGGTTCCCCGAGATTTATAATGCACAGGCTGATCAGTGTTTCGGCGTGTGCTTTTTTGATGCGCGTCGGATGCTGTTACACATTCTTAGGCACTTTTTATATTGAATAGGAGGTGAAAATGAAAATACTTGACAAGCTATTAAGAACGCCACCGAAAAATAAAGGCTATTCCAACCACGGTGCCAGCCGAATAAAAAAATCAATGATTGGTTGGCTCGCTGATTCCGGATCACCGGACGAAGACATCACAGACAATCTTCCACTTCTACGCAAGCGATCCCGCGACCTGTATATGGGGGGATCTCCTATTGCGACGGGGGCCTTAAAGACTTTACGGACCAACGTTGTAGGTGCGGGGCTTAGGCCAAAACCGCACCTCGCCAGAGATATTTTGGGTTTAGATGATGAAACCGCCGCCAATTTGGAGCGGCAAATTGAACAGGAATTCAATTTGTGGGGCGAAAGCAAAGATTGCGACGCCTCTCGCATGAATGACTTCTACGAGCTGCAGCAGCTCGTATTTCTTTCCCAACTTATGTCCGGCGAAGTGTTCGTCCTTCTTCCTTACGTCACGCGCGGAGGGCCCTATGGTCTCAAGGTCCAAATTATTGAATCTGATTTGGTCTGGTCCAACGACAGTCGGATTAAAGGCGGAATCGAACGCGGGGGGTTCGGTGAGCCTACGTATTACCATGTTCACACCACCGGTCAGAATTACTTAGGTGGGGGCGGAAAAGCAAAACGGATTCGAGCTTATGGGCGCAAAACGGGCCAGCCGAATATTTTACACATCATGGAATCGGAGCGTCCGGGGCAAGTCCGAGGCGTCCCGATTCTTTCCCCGGTCATCGAGTCGGTGAAGCAACTTGGCCGCTACCAAGACGCCGAATTGATGGCCGCGGTGGTGTCCGCCATGTATTCCTTGTTCATTACGTCGGATGTAGAGGCCGGGCCGGCAACAAGCTTTGGGGAGTCGATTCCGGACGCCATGCAAGTTGACCAGGAAGACGACTACTCCTATGAGCTTGGGAACGGGTCTATTATGGCGTTGGCCCCCGGCGAGAAAGTCCAAGAAGCCAATCCCGGTCGCCCGAACACAGCTTTTGATGGTTTCGTCCAGGCTATGTGCCGGCAAATTGGCGCGGCATTGGAAATACCAAAAGAGCTCTTGCTCAAAGAGTTTAATTCTTCGTATTCGGCCTCTCGCGCTTCGTTACTTGAGGCGTGGAAAATGTTTAAAATGCGAAGATCCTGGCTGGTAAGTGATTTTTGCCAGCCGGTATACGAGCAATGGTTTTTCGAAGCCGTGGCTAAGGGTAGGATACAGGCTCCGGGCTTCTTTGCCGATCCTATGATCCGGAAAGCTTACATGACCTGCGAATGGTCCGGACCGACACAAGGGCAAATTGACCCATTGAAGGAAGTTAACGCAGCCGCCCGTCGGGTGGAAGAAGGATTCTCCACGCGACAAAAAGAGACCGTAGAGTTGACCGGCGGCGATTACGAAAATAACATGCGACAGATCAAGAAAGAAGAGAAACTACTACAGGAGGTGCGAACGAATGAAGCAGATACAAATCAAAGGTGAGATCCTTTCAGACAATTTAGCCAAGGCGTACAAAGGCTACGGCTACAGTTGTACATGCCCGAGCGACATTCTCAACGACCTGGACGGCTCCGATGACGTGGAGCTTGTCATTAACAGCCCCGGCGGATCGGTATTTGATGCAGCGGAAATCTATACTGCAATCAAAGAATATGACGGGAAGGTCGCGGCAAAAATTGTCGGATTGGCGGCTTCGGCGGCCTCATGGATCGCCATGGCCGCCGACGAGGTCTCCATCAGTCCGCTTGGCTTGATGATGGTACACAATTCCCAATCTTTCGCTATTGGCGATCATCGGGAGATGGATGCGAGCTCAAATATGCTCAAGTCCGTGGACGATGCTATCCGATCCGCTTATAAATTAAAAGCCGGTTTGTCTGACGACGAACTGGAAACGCTGATGAATGCAGAGACTTGGTTCAATGCAGACGAGGCGAAAAAGAGCGGTTTAGTTGACAGCATTTTATTTATGGAAGACGTCAATCCGGATGTGGTCCTGAATGGATTACGGCCGGATAGGGAGGTGCTACAAAAACTTATCAAAGATAGCAAACCAACAATCGAGAATTTGGAAAAGGAACAACCGGAGCTGTACGCAGAAATCAAAAACTTGGGCGTTGTGGAAGAAAGAAATCGGATAAAAGAGATTGAAGAACTTTCCGATGCGGGCCTGCCCGACTTAGTAAACCGGGCAAAGTTTGAAGCACCTATGGATGCGCGCGATCTCGCCGTGGAGATCCTTAAAAACCAAAAAAAACTCGGAGAAGCCTACATCGATAATTTGACAGACGATAAAGACGACATCCCCGAAATAGACGCAACCGACGTCCTCGATCAAAAACAAGACTTGATCGATCGTATCGCTAAAGGAGGCACAAAATGAAAATGGTAGAGCACTTTGAAAATCAAGTAGATAACTTAATCAATGACATCAATATCCCGCTAAGCGAAAAATCCGTAAAGATCAAAAAATCTGCGACGGAGCTCAAACGCGGAACCGTCCTTGGCATTGTTAAGGCAACCGGGCTGGCCGTCCCCGTGGATTCTTCGAAGACGGATGGATCCGAAGTTGCCGATTGCATTTTGGCCATTGACATTACACCCGAAACCGACGTGTTCGTTCCGGCTTACTCGAGCGGCCAGTTTAACAGACAAGCCCTGATTTTCGGCGGGTCTGATACCGCAGACAAACACGAAAACAAATTGAGAGAGCTCGGAATTTTCCTCAAAGACAACGTGAAATAAGGAGGCACAAAATGAACTTATATGAAACAACGACCATGCTTCAAGCGGTGGAAAAAATGCCCAAAGCAAATAGCTTTTTGCGCGATACCTTTTTCCCCAGAGCCAACGACCGCACATTCCTTACCGAATCCATCTTAGTAGACGTAAAAAAGGGCCGTAGAACCGTAGCACCCTTCGTTGCTCCCAAGGTCGGCGGATCCACGATGGACAGAGAGGGATTCCGGACCATGCAAATCACCGCGCCGAAAGTAGCGCCCCAACGCGTGCTAACTGTTGACGACTTAAAGAGCCGCGCTCTTGGAGAATCCATTATCTCGACAAAAACACCGGACGAACGAGCCGCAGAAATCTTAGGACGCGACTTAAAGGAACTGGACGACATGATCACCCGCCGAGAAGAAATCATGGTGAAAGAGCTTCTGTTCGACGGGAAAATCTCGGTAAAGGGTTACATTGACTACGAAAACAAAAACATGATGGAAGCCACTATTGAATACGGAGCGGAAGCGAAAAAGCCCAAAACTCCCGCTACAAAATGGGACGCCGGTGGCGCCGACATCCTCAAAGACCTCAGAACCTGGAGAACTGAGTGCATTAAGAAGTCTGGCGTTGCTCCGAACATCCTGATCGTATCTACAACTGTGGCGGAAAAATTCTTTACAGACGCAAAGATCGCGGATCTTCTCGATAAGCAACACATTAATATCGGCGACTTGGCGCCTCAAGTTTTGGACGACGCAACCACTTACATTGGCCGCTTTAACGCCTTGGGTGTAGACGTTTACGCATACGAAGAATTCTATTATGACGCTGAGGCGGGAGACGACGTGCCCTTGATCCCTGATGGTTACGTACTATTCGGCCGTCGTGATATTGGCGCCTTCGGCTATGGCGTCATTACGCAAATGGAAGACAAAGACTTCCGAAGCTATGAAGGCGTGCGAGTACCTAAAGCGTGGGCCGATGAAGCCAACGATAGAAAAATGCTCCGACTAAGCTCCAGACCGCTGCCTTATTCCTTCGATTTGGATGCTTGGGTCTCTGCAAAAGTGCTTTAAAGTGCTCACCTTTAAAGATGCCGCCGAACAGGAACGACCGCTTTTTTTAAACCTTTCGGAATTCGGGGAGGTTCACAAACTTAACGACCTCGAAGACGTACCTTGCGTTATTGACGAGGACGCCTATTCCGGTGAGGACTTCCCGAATCGTTTTGAGGGTGTGTACAAGAAACGCATAGCCCTTTTTGTTTTGGCGGAAAGCATCCATAGGCCTGAAATTGACGAGGTTTTAAATATCGACGACGACGCTTATAAAGTCGTTGATGTGATCGACGAATCCCGACTCTATGAAATTGTCCTGGAAAGGCTTGATTACTAATGCAAGTGCAAATTAACACTGACAGTTTTGATCAATTCGGGCATTTTTTAAATGGGCTCGAGGCTCGTCTCGAGGATGCGGTGTATCTGGCGACTAAAAGAGCTTTAGAGCAAGCGAGGACGGCAGGTGTTCGCGAGGCGGCTAAAACTTATAAGACGACGCAAGCCCAACTTCGGGCGGGCATTACGATTTTGGCGGGATCCGGGCAGATGATTGTTCGCGGCGGGCCGAATCCACTGATCGATTTTGACGTAAAGCCCAAGATACCCATCAAACGAATGGTACAAGCTGTTGTAAAAAAAGGCCAGGGCGGTAGCATACCCCCGGCCTTTGTCCAACAGATGGGATCCGGGCACGTCGGCGTCTTTATGCGAGTAGGTCAGCCGCGTTATCCGATTAAACAATTATATTCTGTCTCCGCCCCCCAGATGATGGGAGAGGAGGAAGTTCTGGAAGTCACAGAAAAAAAGGCAATTGAAGCTTATAGGACGCGGATCGCACACGAAATTGAAAGGAAGTTGGGGTGACGGAGTATGCATATACGCAATCTAGTCGATATTTTAAAGCAGGAGCTTGAGGGCATCCTCTTATACCCCTATGAGTCAAAAAACCAAGAAGCTAAGATTCCGGTCAAAGTGTCAGCCGGGTGGACGACAAGGAAGCTAACCAAAGAAGACTTCCCCCGTGTGCTTATTTCTCCGGTTGGAGAAAATGTGGCAGGGGAGAAGACGACTTTGTCTGTATATTTTGTCGTTGGTGTCTATACGCAGAATGATGAGGGCTGGCGAGATGTGGTGTCTATCATCGATTCCATCCGCAGTCACCTATATAGCCACTACACGGTCGGCGACGGGTCTTTCGTTTTTGACCGGGAAAAGTTTGAAACTTACTATCCCGATGAACAGCCGTGGCCGCAGTGGTGGGGCTACGTAAGAGCTGATTTTACCGGATTTACCTATACCTATGACGGTGAGGAGGAAGAAATTGAAAAAATATAGAAGCACCGATCAAGTCGTTTACATCGGCGACAATTTTGGCGTCGAATGTGCGACAGGGACCGTTTTTATTGGCGGGATCCCGAAAACCATGGAAAAACATATGGAGGCTGTGCCTCTTTTAGAACATTTATTTGTGCCGGTGGAAGACATTGTGAAAGCGCGCGCGGAATTAGCTACCGAAGGCTCTTTGCTTTACGTAGCTAATAACGCAGTCAAAACCTATTTGCGAGAAGGGAGACGTAAATAATGGCATACAAACATGGTATTTATACGTACGAAATCCCGACAAAGTTGGTGCCCCCGGCATTAGCTGACGTGGGCTTACCGGTCGTCGTCGGGACCGCACCTGTCCATACTGCCTTAGATCCCGCCAAGGCCAACGAGCCTAAGCTGATCTTTAGCTACGAGCAAGCGATTGAGCATTTCGGTATTTCGGACGATTGGGAAAAATACACTTTGTCTGAGGTCATTTATTCGCAATTTGCGTTATATCAGATGGCCCCCATTGTCTTAATCAATGTGCTGGACATTGACACCAACAAAAAACCTGCCAGTGAAACTGTCTCTGTAAAAGATGGCCGCGCGGATTTGGGATTGGATGTTATCGCCGAATCCGTGAAGCTGACGAACGAAGCGGGGGACAAGACCTATGCCATCGAACAGGATTATGTTCTTTCTTATGATCAAGAAGGACGGCTGAAAGTAGCTTCCGTTGGCTCCTCCATTCCGGACGGAAAAGTAAAGGCTTCTTACAATCGGGTGGATACTTCAAGCATCACGAAAAAAGACATTATCGGCGGGATCGACGTCAACACGAAGAAAAAAATGGGCTTAGAGCTCGTCAATGAGATCTATCCCCGTTTCCGACTGGTCCCCGGCCTTATCGCCGCTCCCGGTTTTAGCCACGACCCGGAAGTGGCTGCCATCATGGATACCAAGGCCCGCAATATCAACGGAATTTTCAAGGCGGAAAGCCTGGTAGATATCCCTGCGGGAATAAAATCCACAGAAGCTCCTGAATGGAAAAACAAAAACAACATTATGGGAACGGGCCAATTCCTTTGCTGGCCGAAGCTCAAATTAGGCGACAAAGTTTATCGCTTTTCCACGCAAATGCTTGGCTTAATTAACAAGACAGATAAAGCCCATCAAGATGTACCTTACAAATCCCCCTCCAACGAGTTGCTCAAGACTAACGCACCGGTGTTAGAGGACGGAACGGAAGTCATGCTTGGTTTAGACGAGGCCAACTATTTAAACGGCAACGGCATTATTACTGCGCTTAACTGGATCGGCGGATGGAAATCGTGGGGGAACCGCACCGCGTGCTATCCGGGCGTAACTGATGTTAAAGACGCCTTTATTCCGATCCGCCGCATGTTTGACTGGATCGCGAATACACTAATTTTGACCTACTGGCAAAAAATTGACGATCCGTTAAACAAACGACTCTTAGAAACTGTCATGGCGTCGGCGAATATTTGGCTAAACTCTTTGCAAAGCCGAGAAATGATTGTAGGCGGGCGCGTCGTCTTTTTGAAAGAAGAAAACTCCACCGTCGATATGATGGACGGGATCGTTCGTTTCCACGTATACTTGACGCCGCCGTCTCCCGCGCGTGAGATTGATTTCGTCATGGAATACGACGTGAACTATGTAACCGCATTTATTGAAGAAATGGCAGGTGAATAAAAATGAAAAACATTCCTGATAAATTAGTTAACTTCCGTGTTTATCAAGACAACGCACCCCTTTTTAATGCAGACGTGGAATTGCCGTCCCTTGAATACATGACCGAGACGCTATCCGGATCCGGTTTTGCCGGGGAAATGGAGACGCCCACGATCGGCCACTTTAGTTCCATGTCCATTAAGTTTAATCTTCGTACGCTTCCCACGAATGCTTACGTTGGATTACTTCCCACGGGCACGATGTGGGAGGTCCGCGGATCACTCCAACAACTGGATAAGGCCACGGCTAAAATCTCGGCCTATCCTTGTTTACTAACCGTCGTGGTACTGCCTAAGACGACGGAATTGGGCAAGTTTGAGGTTGGCGCCACCACGGACACCTCCATCGAAGGCGAAGTGGCTTACATGCGCCTGGTCGTGGACAATGAGGAACTCGTGGAAATTGATAAGGCAAACTTTATCTGTAATATCCACGGAAAAGACTACTTGGAAGAAGTCCGTACGCATTTAGGCATGTAAGGAGGACAAAATGGAAGAACAAAAATATGCAGTAAGTGAACCGGGGTATCTGCAAGAAACCATGGAGCGGATGGACCGCCCCGCTGAAAATGAACGTGCAACGAAAACAGTGGCGAGAGAAGAATTTACCTTTTCCCGCCCCTTTGTTTTTGAGGGGAGAGACGTAAAGTCAATTTACATGGACCTCGACAGCTTGACCGGGCGCGATGTAAAGCGGGTCATCCAATCCTTGCCGCCGGAAGATCAAGCTGCGCCGGTTATCGAGCTCAATAAGACGTTCCAGGCCGCTCTCGCCGCATATGCTGCGGACGTACCGATCGAGTTGATCGAAGCGGCCAGTATCAAAGACTATAGCGCCATCACGCTAAAGGTGATGGATTTTTTATTATAAATTTTGGCCGGGGATATAGGCTCCATCAGCTTAAGCGCGACTTGCGCAAAGTTTGCATTGGCCTAAGTCAAGCCACATACACGCCGATTTATTATTTTGAGGGCTTGCCGATAGAGGAGTTGTTTGAGATGGTCGCCGATGTGAATGAAATGGCGAAGAGGGGGTGAGGACTTGGGAAGGGTCCATGAGTTAATCTTTAAAATCAACGGAAAACTGGACGGGTCTGCCTCAAGTGCGCTAAAGAACCTCGCTTCGGACACTTCGCGGACGGCGAAGGAACTCAAAAAGCTTGAAAAAGCCCGCCTGAATATCCAGGGTGTGGAAAAGGCGAAAAGCTCCATTGCCGGCTTAAAAGAGGCGTTATCTAAGTCTGCCGCGACGACGAAAGCGGCAAAAGCCGCTTACAACGCATCGGCTGCAGAGACAAGAAAATTAGGCGAGGCCGCCGCCAAAGCAAAAGCAAAAGTAAGCAACCTCGAAATGGAAGTCGCCAAGTCTGTTAAGCCAACGAGGGAACTTAAGTCCGCTTTGGCGGTAGCCAAGCTGGAGGCAAAACAGGCGGGGCAAGCGCTCAAGGCATCTGCTGACAAAACGAAAACACTTGGCGCCAGCTACGAAAAAGCAAAATCAGGCACCATTCGTCTAAACTCAGAATTAAAAAGGGAACAAGCCACTTTGGCGGGTTTGAAGTCGAAACTTACCGCCGCCGGCGTGGCCACTTCCGCTTTTGGAACGATCCAGAAAAAAGCCGGCAGGATGGCGGCTTTATATGGTGCGCAACAAGCCGCATCCGCCGCGTATGAGAAATCAAAAGCGCAAACGTCGGCGTTGGCTGGCTCCCTCACGCGTAAAGCACTACTTGTCGGCGGAACCATTGGTGTCCCCGTGAAACTCGCCATCGACGCAGAAAACACTATGGCGGACATCGGAAAAATGATCGACTTCAAAGATGCGGTGGAAAAAGCTGATTTTGAAGCGGCCATGCGCAAAAAGCTATCCACAGAAATTCCAATGGCCTTTAAAGATTACGGCGATTTAATTTCTTCGGCGGCGGGCGCAGGCATAAAGAAAGCTGAGCTTTTGCCGTTTTCCGAAGACGCGGCCAAAATGTCTGTGGCCATGGATATTGAAGCCGGGGCTGCAGGCGAGATGATGGCCAAGTGGCGTTCGGCATTCCAAATGTCCCAAGAAGATGTTGTCGGTTTAGCAGATAAGATCAATTACTTATCTAACAATTCGGCGGCAACGGCTCCGGAAATTGCAAATATCGTATCTAAAGTCGGTGCGTTGGGCGAGTTGTCCGGTTTTAATGCGGGACAAGTTGCCGCTATTGGTACGGCTATGGTTTCAATGGGTGTCGATGCCGACGTCGGCGCCACCGGCATGAAAAAAGTTGCCACTGTCCTAACTAAAGGGGCGGGAGCAACGAAAAGACAACAAGATGCGTATGCCCAATTAGGATTGACGGCCAAAAACGTAGCCTCCAGCATGATGACAGATGCTGAGGGTACTTTTGTCGGCATCCTGGAAAAAATTAGGGCCCTGCCGAAAGAGGCGCAGACATCTGTGCTAACTAACCTTTTTGGGGAAGAGTCTGTACAGGCTATCGCACCTATGCTCAACAACCTGGACACCTTAAAGCAATCCTTTGCCAACGTCAATGAAGAGGCAGGCAAATTCAAGGGATCCATGCAAGAAGAATTTGATATCCGGTCACAGACGACAGAAAACCAGCTTAAGCTGTTGAAAGAAAGCATGAGCAATGTTGGCGCACAACTGGGCTCCGCCCTTCTGCCAACCATTGTGCAGCTGGCACAAAAAGCCAGTGCGGCGGCTAACAAGTTTAGCGACTGGGCTGCCAAAAATCCGCAATTGGTTTCTACCATTGTAAAAATTGCCGCAGCAATTGCCGCAGCAAGTCTTGCCGCCACCGCAATAAAACTGGTAATTTCCGGCATTACGACGGGCGTTTTCGGAGCCGCCTCCGGAGTGTTAAAAATGATCGAAAAATTCCATGATGTGTATAAAATCGTCAGAATCGTGGCCTCTTTTATCATGGGATTAAACCCGATCGTTCTGGCTATCGGCGTTGTCGTGGCAATTGTTGCGGCCCTGATCATCCGAAATTGGGATAAAATCAAGGCCTTTGCGATCGCCAGCTACACAGCTATAAAAGCCGGCTTTAATAGTGCCATGCAAGCTATCGCAAGCTTTTTTGGTGGCATTGCCGCCGGACTCCAAAGTAAATGGAACGCCATTAAAAGCGCCGGCAGTCGGGCTGCATCCGCTATATCCAACGCCTGGCATAATGCTTTGGGCTGGATAACCGGCAAAATTGATGCAATTAAAGGCACGTGGGACAAAATCAAAGGTGGGATCAGCAACTTTGGCGGCGGCGGAAGAGCCCCCACCGGGGCGACTCCGAGAGCGACAGGCGGCATCGTTCGTAAGCCCGAGCTTGCCTATATCGGCGAGGGTGGCGACGACGAAGCGGTCATCCCTTTAAACAACCGCTTAAACTCCATGCGCTTGTGGCAGTACGCCGGAGAACGCCTTGGGGCGCTGCAACGGGTATCTGCCGGTGGTGGGCCAGCCACCACTTCTGCGCAATCCCGGTCCGGTTCCGTCGTGATCCAATTTAACATCGATGCGAGCGGCGCTGATCCCGGAACTGCGGGGGCCATCCAAGCGGCTATGGATCACTTAAGCCCGCGTTTTGAACGTATGGTCGTGCAAGCGCTGAATAAATACGACCACGACCGCGCGCGATTGGCTTTTAGTTAAGGAGGAGCGACATGCAAAGACGAGAGGAGTCTCGGGATCCACGCTTTAGTCAAATGTCGTCGGTCCCTACGATTCCAGAATTTATCGATGTTTACACGACGGTTTTGGGTGATACGTGGGATAAGATCGCCTTTAAGGTTTATGGAAATGAGATTTATTTGCACGAACTAATGACCAGCAATCCCGATCACATCAAGACCATATTCTTCGGCTCCGGCGTACGGATCATATGCCCGGATATCCCACTACCTGTAGACAAGTCACTTCCGCCGTGGAAACGGGGTGAATGATGGACCAGTACGCAAGAAGAACGAGCGTCCACTTAGTTTATGACGGGAAAGACATCACAAAAGAAATCCAGGCCTTTTTACTTGACTTTAGTTACACCGACAATGACAAGGAAGCGGAAGACATCCAGCTTAACCTCGAAAATCGGGATCGTTTATGGCTAAATTCCTGGTTTCCCAAGCGGGGTGACGAAATCCAAGCGAAAATAGTCATGGAGCACTACAACTTTCCGGGAGAAAAAATTGTCATCCCCTGTGGAAAGTTTGAAGTAGATGAGATCACGGCGAAAGGTTCGCCAAATGTTGTGAGTTTAAAGGCCATATCCCACCCCGCCAAAGGGGACTCCAAGGATACAAAAAAGAACAAGTCGTGGGAATGGATTGAATACAAAGATTTAGTTAAGGAAGTGGCCGCCAGAAATAAAATGGCGGTCACTTTCGAAATAGAGGGCTCCCGGATATACGACAAAATAGACCAAAACCAGCTATCGGATATGGAGTTTATTAAAAAAATATCTGAGGAACAAGGGTACGAAGTCAAACTCGAAAACAAGAAAGTTGTCATAACCCAAGAAAAATTTTATATAAAGCAAAAACCGAAGTTCAAAATACGGTATACCCCGCCCGGAAAAGCGGATACACCCTACGAGGACGACTTATATGAGCTTTTGAGTTGGGAGTTTACGCAATCCGGGCTCCACGCCTACGCCGCGGCGGAAAATCAGTATAAAGACCCCGAATCAGGGAAAGTCTTTAAAACAAAAGTGGAGAACGCGGGCGAAAAAAGTAAATCCGGAAAAGTCCTCCGGCTAAACAAAAAAGCAAAGTCAGAGGCCGAAGCCAAAAAGAAGTGCCAGGAAGCGCTGGATAAAGAGAATAAAAAAATCCAGACCGCGAAGTTTACGGTTGCGCCCTTTCGAGCCATTGCAGCGAAACAGGTAATGGAAGTTATCGGTTGGGGGGAATTCGATGGCAAATACCTTGTCATGGGTGTATCTCATAAGATTAGTGAATCCGGCTATACGGTGGACTTGGATTGCACCAGAATCAATAAAGGCGATAAACTCGGCGATTTTGACAAAAAAGAAGAAAGTGGGGCGGATGCCGTACGTGGTAGCGGATCAATTGAAGCTGTTTTCGCTGCCGGGGAACAAGCCCTCGGTAAAAAGTATACTTGGGGCGGGACTGACCCTCTTCATGGCGGCGCCGACTGCTCCGGATTTGTTACTTGGTGCTACAAGCAGGCGGGGATGGATGTTGGCGGACGAATTACATCGTCAAGCCTCGGAAATAACCCTCGAGCTCACGGCTTCCAAAAGGTGCCGTGGGAATCCATGCAACGCGGGGATGTGCTCCAGTTTTTCGGCAACCCCGGACACGTTGGAATTTACGCCGGAAACGGGCGCGTGCTTGAGTGCGGCGGGAATAGCAAACGTACTTTGGGCTATTCCGGTGTCGCCTACACGACGCTTAATAAGACGCGGTTTAAAAACTGTTTCCGCTATGTAGGTAAATAAGGAGGTGCCTGTGGACGTAGAAAACAATCGGCTACTTATGATCGGAGAGGTACTCTCTATTAATCCCGAGAAAGCACGTGCGCGCGTTATTTTTCGGGATCGGGACGATATGCAAACGAAAGAAATCCCAATCCAGTATCTGCATACGTACGAAAACATGAAAGTTTACGCCATGCCAGACATTGGGGAGCAAGTGATTTGCTGCTTTTTGGCTAACGGATTGGAGGAGGGTTTTATTATGGGGTCCTATTATGACGATGCCAACCCGCCCCCGGAGAAAAACCCAAAAAAGAAATTGATCCTCTTTAACAACAAGGACTATGTGCTTTACGAAGAGGGCCATATGACGGCGAAAGCAGAAGAGATAACGTTGATCGCGCCGCGGATTACATTAGACGGCGATGTGCAGATTACAAAAAGCCTTTCAGTTGCCGAATCCGTTACCTCTCCCATTTTTAACGGCGTAGCTACAAGCTGCTTAAATTGCTAGGAGGTGTGAAATGATTGGATATTTTGGGCCTATACATTTTGAGTCCTCTACAAACAAAGTAAAAACTTTTAAAGATTTAAGCCGCAAGAACGCTACGCGCTGGGGCGAACATAGTTCCCTCCAACGCAAGCCGGTTATGGAATTTGTCGGCAAAGGGATCGATGAAATTTCTTTCACGTTGTTTTGGCGAATCGAAGACAATGTATACCCCGAAAAAGAAATCAAGCCATTGAAGGATGCCATGCAAGAAGGAAAAGTTCTTGCTTTTTTTCTAGGCTCTCGACCGGTCGGAAGCGGGAAGTATGTTGTCACACAAATAGATGATTCGGCCAAGCGGATTGACAATAAGGGGAATCTTTTAGCTGTGGAGTATCAAGTCACGGCCAAAGAGTATGTAACGAATAAGGCAAAAGTAAAAGAGAAAAAGAAAGATAAAATCGACAAAAAAATGGTGGCAAAAAAGAAAGTTACTAAGGAGGCGAACAAAAAATGAGGGCCACGGTATCAACTAGAGAGCCCACCCCAATTAGGCTCGGGGTTAAGGGCGTAGATGACATCGTTCAATGCCTCCACACTCTGCTCACCACCATTCGCGGAACCGTTTTTTTAGATCGCCGCTTAGGCGTAGAAATGGACGTGATTGATGAGCCGCTTAACAGTTTGGGCTCCTTGTATCAATCCATTTACTTTCAGATCGAAGAGTATGAGCCGCGCGTAGAGGTGCTGGAGGTAAAAGTGGAGCAAGACCACTTGAGTGGACAGGCCCATGTGACGGTGGAGGTAGATATAGATGAACGAGTACTTTAATCTACAACCTGTAGAATTTGTAGACATTGATGTTGAAAAAATTAAATCGGATGCCGTTGATGAGCTGGAGAAGCGGCTGGGCAAGGATATTTATCCCGCATCCCCGGAGCGAATCATGCTCTTGACACTTCTGGACTACATTATTCAGGACAGGGAGCTTATAAACGACACGGGCAAGCAGAATCTTTTAGCCTACTCACGGGACGGGTTCCTCGATCACATGGGGGCTTTGATGGAAGAGGTTCGCTTTCCCGCTTACCCGGCGCAAACGACATTGGAATTTACCATTTCCCAACCCCTCGATTATGTTCACGTGATCCCTTCGGGAACGCGCGTGCGGTCGATGGATGGGGCCGTTTTTTCGACGACGGAACCGCTCATGATCGCAATCGGTGAGGTGACCGGGAGAGTAACTGCCGCCAGCACAGAGCCCGGCGCGAAATATAACGCAATCCCCGCTGGGCAGATTATTAATGTAATTGACACCTTCCCACACTACCAATCTGTAAAAAATGTTACGGCGACTGGCGGAGGAACGGATCGCGAAGACGACGACCACTATCGGATACGGATCCACGAGGCCCCAGAAAAATTTTCTACCGCCGGGCCCGACGGGGCTTATCGCTACTGGGCCAGAACCGTCAATCCGAATGTGGGCGATGTGGCTGTGTGGTCACCAAAACCGGGGGTTGCACAGGTTGTGCCGCTTTACGTTGACGGGTCCATCCCCGGCGAAGAGGTGCTCGACGATATAAAAGAGCGACTGAACGACCGGTCCATCCGGCCCTTGACTGACAAAGTTGAGGTGGTCGCCCCGACAGTACACAAAGTAGATCTTGAGGTGGACTACTGGATCAGCGAGACAAATATCCCCTTTGTCGCGGAAATAAAAAAAGCCGTCGACGCGTCTGTGGGGGATTTTGTGACCTGGCAAAAGTCCAGGCTTGGCCGTGACTTTAACCCGTCTCAATTGATCACGCTTATGGTGGCGGCAGGTGCGAAGCGGGTTGACGTAAAACAACAATTTACAGTCCTTAAAGAAACCGAAGTTTGCTACGTCAACCCGAAAGTTATCTCGTATAAAGGGGTTGAGGCAGAATGACGCGGCATAGAAATCGTGACGGGGACGTTGTTATCGGGAGCCCACCCAAAAAGGTAGCCACCGAATTTGAAAAGGCCAAGCCCATGCTCCATAAGATGCTACCCTCGTCGTTGCAACACGATAAAACATTAGAAGTTATTTGCGAGATCCTCCAGCCCTATCTCGACGAAAACTGGGAAATGGCCCTTTTACTTTTAATTTATAAGCGGATTGACGAGCTGCCCGAAACGGCGCTTAATCACTTAGCGTATCAATTCCACGTGGATTTTTACGATATAAACTTTAGCTTGGAAAAGAAGAGAGCCGTCGTCAAGCAATCAATCGCTTGGCATAAGCACAAAGGCACCCCGTGGGCGGTGGAGAATATGCTGACGACGATGTTTGGAAATGCCGGGCTTACAGAATGGTACGAATATGATGGCCGGCCCTATTATTTTAAAATCCATATCTTGGAAGGGGAAAACCCTATTGTCCTCGATAAAAATTTTTATGAGGCTTTACAGACGATAAAAAACACCAGGTCATGGCTAGACGACGTCACAATCATAGCGGCTAAAGCGCTCGCTCTGAAAACACAGTACGGCGACACAAAATTCCCGGTCCCTGTCTGTGGCGAGCGAAAGTGCGGAACACTTCGCGAGGACAAGATTCTCGGTACGCGGCATACGGCGGAACTGGGCATCAAGATTGGTCTCGGCCAGCATCGCGATTATTACGGCTACACCAACGGCGGCCACAAAGCGGGCGAGCTGAGAGCGGATAAAGAGGAGGAATTTATCTACATGCAAGATCTAAAGAGTGAGGCGGCATTTACTTTTACGGAGGACGATCATGATTAGCGACTACTTAATGCACCGGGTGGTGGAGTACATCCGCGACCATATCGCCAAGGCGACCATCGTCATAGACGGCGAGGAGGCGGACGGGGAGATTATGCGGGTGGATATAACAAAAAACCACCTGCTCAAGATTTTTATCAACACCCCCCGCCCCCACGGAAAAATTACAGATGTGCGGGTCTACGATAAGACGGGCGCCCTGGTGATCAACCGCCCGCAGGAAACGGAAAAAATCTTAGGATACGGATTGGTGAGCAGTTTTTATATCCAGCTGATCGAGCACGAGATTACCGATCCAAACAGTGTTTTTAAAATGGGGGTAGAGAATGAAGTATAATCAGCGAGAATATTACAGGACAAAAGAGGAGGTCAAGAAAGATCCCAAGTACCTGGATAAGCTGATCGAGAGCTTCCTGGACGACGATATCGAGCTGGTCTATTGGGACGATCACATCTCCGAGTTTGGGAACGTACGGACGGAAATTATCCGCGGGAAAGATGACCAAGGGAATGAAATCGTGCAACACGAACGGTTCGATGGCTACATCTTTCAGGAGGGCACGCCGGTGGATTCGTGGCACTTGGGCCGCATGGAATGGAACGACTTGATCAACCATCTAAAAATCAAGTATTTGATGGACCTGGTGCGGAGAATCAATCTGCAACTAAACACGCTGGTCGGCGGGATCAGCAACAACATGCCGCATAACAGCTTTTTGGCCGAGACCATCGCCGGGGATCTCGTCGTCATCGAAGGCTGGTATGACGAAGAAAACGGCCGCGGGGTTGTATGATGCTGCCGAAGATTAGCGGCGGCTTTATCAACGTCACGCAGCGGTGCAACTTGGCGTGTAAGTATTGCTTTGTAAAACAACAACCCCTGGAGATTGATTATAAAACGGCGAAGGATGCCGTGGACTTTTATGCCCGAAATGCCCTGGACAACCTAACTACGCCGACGGCGACCTTCTTCGGCGGCGAGCCCATGCTGCGGTACGACGACATCATTAAGCCCTTGGTGGATTATGTCCGCGGGCGGTACGGCGATTATGATTTATCCATCACCACAAACGGGACGCTTTTAGACGAGGAGCGGCTCAAGTTTTTAAGCGACAACGGCGTCAGCGTCTTACTCTCCATCGACGGCGACAAGGCGACGCAGGACAAGTTGCGGGTAAAGCACGACGGGAGCGGCTCTTTTGACGACATCCCCATCGACCTGTACCGCAAGTATTATCCCGACGAGACCTTCCGCGCCACCTTGGATCCGCGAAATGTGAGGGACATGTACGTCAATTACATTTTTGCCGTGGGAAAGGGCTATACAAGTGTGACCATGATCCCCAACGTTTTTGAGGCGTGGAGCGCGGAGGATTATGCTGCCATGGAGCGTGGGCTCGATCAGATTATGGAGCATATCGACCGCGCCAAGGCGAGCGGCGAGCCCTACGCGGAGTTTACCGAGGTGGAGAAACGCAGGACGGACAAGACCCGCGACTGCGTGCGGGATGCCCTCGGGTGCGGCACTTGCGGCATCGGTGCGGGGCCTTCGGGGTCCGTTGGCCCGAGCGGAGATATTTACTCATGCCAGGAGATGACGGAGAATCCCGATTGCGGCGATTTTAAAATCGGCAATATCTACACCGGCGTGGACGACGAGAAGCGCATGGCGATTATCTCCCGCTTCCACGTGGACCAGATCAAAAGCGCGGCGGAGGGCCGATGCGAGAAGTGCGCGGCGAAGGGAATCTGCGTCGGCGGATGTACGATAAATAACTATTTTGCAAACAAAGATTTAAATACGATCCCCGAAGCCTATTGTAGATGGACCGAGGCGACGTATTTAGCAGGGGAAAGGACGGTGTAATATGACATGCTTATACGGATGTCAGAGTAATTGGGAGTTTGGGGACCGCGGCGAGTGTGAAGGTTATCAGAGCTGCCATGAAGGCTCCAGTAATAGGGAGCCTTATACGCCAAGCAATATTTATGTGCCGAGCAGCGTCAATGCGGGAGAGACGGTGGCAGTGTCGTGGAGTTGGGTAGATGGCCGCGGCTACAATGTGACTTACTATCTGGAGCGCAGCATCGACAACGGCTACTATCGATCGATTTATAGCGGGCGGGAAATGAGTTATAACGACACAGCCCCGCGAGGTGCTAATACCCTGCGCTACCGCGTCAAGGTCCAGAGCTCGAAAAATAGTGATTACAGCGGCTATGCGACGAGCAGCATCGTAAGTGTCATCAACAACCAGGCCCCCGTAATCAGCGGCAACGATTATGATTATGGTGCCGTTAGAGAGGATTTTACGATCACTTGGAGAGTAAGCGACGCGGACAATGACGCGGTGACGGTTACCATCACGGCATCGGGCAAGGTGGTTTACGATCGCAAAACCACGCTCAACGTCAATAATCAGCTGGATATTAAGCTGGCGGATTACAGTCTCGGCGACCATCGCGTGGAGATCGTGGCAAAAGACGCCAAAGGGGCGACGGCGAAGCGAATCTATCGCTTTACCAAGATCAACACCCCGCCCAAGTTTAATGTCTCGAACGGCGATTTGGGCGACAAGAACACGCCTTTTAGCTTTACGTACCAGGTGGCGGACGCCGAGGGCGACAATGTCAGCGTCGTCGAGTATTTAGACGACGAAATTATCCGGAGTCGCAGCACCGTGGAACTCGGGACGGATTTGACGATCACCATCGACGATGCCAAGCTACGATCCCTAGAATTAGGCAAGACCTACAAGATCAGGGTCGAGGCGGAGGACGACAAGAAGGGCCGGGCGACACTGGTACAAACATTCCGCCGGGCTAACTTTGCGCCGACGATTTTAATCCAAGATAGTAGCGGGGCCTATGTAGCCGCCGACGTGGATATCGGCGAGAAAACATCCGCACTGGGCGATATTAAGTTTAAAGTCGAGGACATCGAGGGCGACACCGTAGAAGTCAAAGTGGACTACGACGGCATCAAGGCACTAACCCCCACGGAGAGCGGTGGCGTTTACACCATCGGCTCGGACAGCGGCCTTGGCGATTTTGTAAAGGTAAGACCGGGACGGCACGCGATCCATATCGAAGCCACGGATAGCACAGGTAATACGAGCCGGCGGACGATCTCTTTTACCCGCACAGTGGCGCGGCTGGTGATGCAATTAAAAGACCCCATCGAAACCGACGCGGCGGCGCGGAAGATCCTCATCATCCCTAACTGGCGCGTGGCAAAAGGCGCGGAAGGGCGAATTTACGCCTGCAACAACTTTTTTGACGAGACGCCCACGTGGGAGGACATCACGTCCATGGTGATGTCCAATCTCAACTACAACTTTAAAAACGCCAAGCGCACGGCGGATAAATGGGGGATATCGGTAAAGATCGTGGTCGAGCGCAAGACGGCGACCATGGATAGCTATGTATACGGCATCGGAGGTGCATTTGAATGATTATCCACAATCAGAGATCCTTGATCGCGATCCATCAAGAGCGGGATCGCGAGGATTACATCGAGGAGAAAGTAAAGGACGGCGACGTCATTAAGACCATTAAGACCATCGACGACAAAGTGGACGCGCAAGGCGAGGCTTCCACGGCCACCGTCATGGAGATGTCGGAGATGATCGGGACGCAGGCGCAGATTATCGAGGATCAAAAAAAGGCCATGGAAAACATGGCCATGGAAATGACAGAGATGATCGGGATGTTGCAGGTGGAAGTTGCAAGTTTAAAGGAGGCTAAATAATGTTTAAGCTCGACGAAAATAGCATGATCGTAAAAATTTGGGCCAATGCAATCAAACGCGGAGAAAAAACCATCGAGGACGTGCCGACCTGCTTCGGAATGCGGGATGCCGTGAAAAAACGCCTTGAACTCGACAAAGCCGAGGCGTAGACCATGAAGCGGGTAACGCTTGGGCGATTTGCCTTCCAGTACCGCACCCGTGCGGAGTGGGAGGCGTCGCAACTGATTTTATACGCGGGGGAGCTAGCCGTGGAGGGCGACACGGGCTTGATGAAGGTAGGGGACGGGAGAAGGCTTTATGCCGAACTTCCGTACTTTAACCGCGGCCCGGAAGGGAAGCGAGGAAAGAAGGGCGACCGCGGCGAAACCGGTGCGGCCCTAAATGTAAAAGGAACTAAAAATACCGCCTCGGAGCTCCCTGTAACAGGCATGGCGGGCGATGCTTACATGGTTGGCGGCGATCTGTACGTGTGGAGCGAGACGACGTGGACAAATGTCGGAAGGATCAAAGGCGAGAAAGGGGATCGTGGAGAGCCGGGACAAAAAGGCGATCCGCCGAAGCTCACCATCTCTGATGCGGGTACGTGGGTCGTGGAAGGTGTGGATACCGGGAAGCACGCCATGGGGCCCAAGGGCGAACAAGGTGATCCCGGAGTGGAAGGGAAGCGCGGGTTGCCTATGCGCTATGACGACCTAACACCCGAGCAAAAGCAAGAAGTGGCGGATATGGTGCATGTCGATCTCACGGCCTACGCCAAGAAAGCCAACCTTTTAGATAAACAATATTTATATGACATCTTAATGGGGGAAAGCCTCGTAACAAAAAAAGCAGGCGAATGGCCCGAGGTGCATGGCAAGCCCACAACCATTGAGGACTGGGCTTTTTCTAACAACCAACTCACGGCGGTAACCATACCGCCGAGCGTTACAACCATTGGGGACTGGGCTTTTAGAGGCAACCAACTCACGGCGGTAACCATACCGCCGAGCGTTACAACCATTGGGAAATCGGCTTTTGATAGAAACCAACTCACGGCGGTAACCATACCGCCGAGCGTTACAAGCATTGGGGAAGCGGCTTTTGATAGAAACCAACTCACGGCGGTAACCATACCGCCGAGCGTTACAACCATTGGGAAATCGGCTTTTGATAGAAACCAACTCACGGCGGTAACCATACCGCCGAGCGTTACAACCATTGGGGAATCGGCTTTTTCTAGCAACAAACTCACGGCGGTAACCATACCGCCGAGCGTTACAACCATTGGGGACTGGGCTTTTGATAGCAACAAATTAACCGAAGTAAAAGTCCCTAAAAATTGCACAGTCGCAGACGGCGCCTTTGACGAGGACGTAAACATCATTAGATATTAGAGAGGAGTGATCTATGCAACTTGACATTGACTTAATCGCAAAATGGGCAACCGCCTTTATTGCGATTTTTAGCTTTGCGCGGCTAATCGTCACGCCATTTACAAAAGTGATGACAGGGACAAAAGCCACGCTAAAAAGTTTAGAAGATACGATCCAGGAGCTACGCCGTGACATCCTCGACAGCCAAAAGGATCGGGACGAGATCCACAGACTACTGGAGACCCACGACGATAGAATCAATAAGGTTGAGGACGAAGTGATTAGGATCGACACCTACTGCACAGCAAAGACAAGGGAGGATTGATCCGTGCAATACATTTACAAGCCCATCACCAACGCCCGCCAGATCGGGCGCAAGCGGGCCCACAGTGAGATTAAATTTATCGTGATCCACTACACCGGCAATTACAACGCGGGAGCCGATGCGGAGGGGCACTACGAGTATTTACAGGGAGCGACGCGGTATGGGTCCGCGCACTACTTTGTAGACGACAGGCAGATCATACAAACTATCGGCGACAGTCGGGTGGCTTGGGCCGTGGGAGATAACCAAGGCCATGGGAGGTATCTCAACGGATGCACCAATAACAACTCGATCAGTATCGAGATGTGCGTTAATGCCGATGCGGACCAAAAAAAGACCTATAAAAACGTCTTGGAGCTGACCAAAAATCTCATGGCCAAGTTTAAGGTGCCGGCGGAAAGAGTATGTCGCCACTACGACGTGAGCCGCAAGGATTGTCCCCACAATTTTAGGGCCAATAATTGGGCCATGTGGTGGCAGTTTAAAGAGGAGATTAAAGCCCCTATTGAGTGGCAAATCGACCTCTCCAAGTCCTCGGAGTTTGGGCCACAGGCAAGAGCGGCGGCACCGGTGGCCGAGGTCACGGATGTGGAGGATTTAAAGGCGCAGGACAAAGCGCGGAAGGAGTATTTAATGACACAAAAAGTTGATCCGGATTATCTGCCTAAATGGGCGGAAGCAGAGTGGGAAGAAGCGAAGGAACTCGGCATCACCGATGGAACCCGTCCCGGTGCCATGGCGACACGGGCGGAAGTTGCGGCGATGCTGGTAAGAACGTATAAAGCGAAGGAGGCAAAAAATGCAAAATGCGATTGTCATGACGGCGGCAGTGTTGGGTATCGTACAGGCCTGTAAAATTGCTGGACTCCCGGCTAAATACTCTCCCATTGTGGCGATCCTCGTCGGCGCGATTATGTACGTGGCCGTTGCGGGCATCTCTCCCGAGCATGTCGTGACAGGCATCGTGATCGGGCTCTCCGCCGTGGGACTTTATGAGAGCGGGTCGAGAGTGGGCGATAAGGGCATCGTAAGCCCGCAGGAAAAAGAGGCATACAAAGATCACGCGCATAAATAGCTTATGCAGCTGACGATTTTGTATAAGCCCGGTTGCGGTGATCGCCCGTGGCTCATCAAGCGAGAGGGCGGGAGCTACGAGCAACACGCCCACATGCACACAAAAAAAGACGCTCTAAACGTCCGCCGGCTCGTGGATGCCGGGAAATATCCTTATTGTAAGGAATATAAAATCGCTGTGCAGCGGTTGCTCTCGGAGGAAGAGTTTAAGCGTTTACACAAAAAGCAAAGGTACTTTAATTCTCAAAAGGGCTTATCGGGTAATTCCCGGTAAGCCTCTTTTTTTGTTACAAACAAAAAGAGGAGCCGGAGCTCCCATTTTTGCGTTAGAACAGTCGCATATTGACTCATTTCAATCCGCAGGGGCCATGCCCCTGATCTCAATCGCATACAGACACTTTTCAATCCACAGGGGCATAGCCCCTGATCGCGATCGTATAAAAATATGTTTCAATCCGCAGGGCTCGCGCCCTGAATCACTGTCCTAAACTAATGTGTTTAAATCCACAGGTCTTAGACCTGACGAGACGAGACAATATGACAAACCCGCCTCGCTACGCTTTTAATATACTCGATTTTTTCAAAAAAGTCAAAAAAAAGTTTTAAAAAAGACTTGACTTGCCGCCAACTCTAGTATATAATAAAGACAAGAAATGAGGAAAGGGCAACGCCCAAGAGTTAAAAAAAAGGAGACACAATATGACAAAAAGAACCTTGACCAACTACGGAAAAATCTACTGGGACGAAAACGAAGAAAAAGGCGAAAAAGAACGCGTCTATCTCTCGACAGATTTATACGGTGGAAAAACTATAGCATTGAGTACATCATTTAAATGTAGATATGACCATGTAACAGTAGGATACGTTGATATCATAAAAGAATCATGGGTCAGTGATTGGGATACCACATATTGGGAAGATTTCACAGAATTAATATACGATTACCTTGTAAAAAATGGAATTGCAAAAATAGAAAAAGACGATGCATTCGCAAGATTCACAAAATAAACTTGGCGGGGCCTTCGGGCCCCTTCTAAAAAAAATCCACAGGAGGACATTATGAGAAAGATCATTAAAAATAAAGTTTACGACACCAACACCGCAACTTATATAAGCTCGTACTGCTACAAACCCGAAGATCGGTTATACGGCTACGATGAGGATTTGTACCGGAAGCGCACCGGCGAATACTTTTTATTCTGCGACGGCGGCCCCGGTAGCATATACAGCCGGGAATATGGCGACTCAAGCCGCGAAGGCTTGGCGATCATCAAGCCCTTGACCTACGACGAGGCCAAAGAGTGGGCGGAGGAATATCTCCCCGCCGAAACCTACGAAAATGAGTTTGGCGCGGTTGTGGAAGATGAGAGTGTGGTCAGAGTATACGCCTATATCCCCGCAGCGCTCAATGACAAGATCGAGATTGAGCGATCGAAGCAAGGCGTGGCTAAAAACGACGTCATCATCATGGCCTTGGAAAAGTACTTTAAAGAGAATGATTGATTATGGCAGACAAGCGTAAAGTGATTGTTGTTGATAGAGGGATTGACCTCAAGCCTAACGGCAGGTATAGAGTGAGGGCGACCAATGAAAAATCCAGAGCTGTGCACGTGGGAACGTATGACACACTGGAAGAAGCAATAAAAGCGCGAGACGAGGCAGAGTCTAAATACAAAAAGATCAAAAAAGATAGAAAAGATGAGCGTAGAAAAAAAGAGATTGAAAAACTTAAAAAAGAATTAGTCGGCAAAAAGTTTGGAAGGCTAACGATACTTGATGTCTATAAAGATGAGGATGACCCAAAAAAGAATGTATATAACTATAGACTTTTATGTAAATGCGACTGCGGTAACGAGATAAGACCAGTTATAACTGATGTAGTAGGCCCGCATGCAACGACGGTTTCGTGCGGGTGCAATAAGAAAGAAAAGAGCGTTGAAACAGTAAATTCTTATCTTTTTGATGGAACGCGCGTTACCGGACTTCAGAAAAAGTCATGGGGTAAAACCGGCGTGAAAGGTGTATATTTTCATCGCAACAAGTATACTGCGGAAATATCATTGCGCAAAAAAAGGAAATATTTAGGCGTTTTTGATACGCTAGAAGAAGCCGCTCAAGCGAGGAAAGAAGCGGAAAAAAAGTATTTTAATCCGGTAATCGAAGAATTTAATAAACAGGCAGTCCATAAAGTAGAGATCAAAGACGACGATAAAGATAAATAATAAAAGGCGGGTTATCCTTCCCGCCTTTCTAAGTGCAAAAAAAATCACGGGCGCACAAGTGCACCCGCCACAAAAACAAATGAGTTTTTCAATTCGCACTTATTATATCACAGTCCCCGCTTTTTCTCCCCGCTTTTTTAGCTGATAACGCCAGAGATGGCTATTTCTAGCCGTTTATAAGCGTCATCTCCACTGGTTCAAGTCCAGTACTGTCCACCAAATGACGCACCTGAAAGGGTGCGTTTTTTTATGCCCGAAAACTTTAGACAGAAAAAGGGGTGCTCCATGGGACCGACGGACTGCGGGAATTTTTTCCATAAGATGAATGAATCGTGATATAATATACATGTGAAATAATCAATTCGGCAAAGACTTTGATGAATATAGAAGGATGTACCTAATTGAAGAAGGAGTGACGACATGAAGAGACAATTAACAGCCCTACTGTTAGCCATGACTTTTGTTTTAGCCACAGTCTCCCCGACCTTGGCGGCCAAGCCGTCGGATGGATCGGCTAAACCTGCTACCGCATCATCAGAAAAGACGAAAAAAGAAACAGGCAAACTCTTCTTCAGTCTTCGTAGCGTCGGCGACGAGAAATTGGCCGGTGCAAAATTCGAAATCAAAAAAGACGGCGAGAAGTTGAAAGAAACGCTTGAAACAAAGAAAACGCCTTATGAATTGACGCGTGATAAGGGCATATATGAATTGACCGTAACCGATTTGCCGGAGGGCTATACTCTTGAGAATAAATCCATCAAGTTTGAAATCAAAGATGAGGGTAAACTGGAAGTCGACAAAGAATATCTGGATAAAGATAAAAAAGACGGCAACGAAACCCTGTTCTTAAAAGCGAAGCCCACTGAAAAGCAAATTTACTTCAGCCTGAAAGACAGTAGTGACAAAAATTTAACCGGGTCGGAGCTGCAAATTAAAGACAGCGAAGGCACTGTCGTGAAGAAATGGTTTAGCGAAGACGCCCTGAAAGGGATCGCCATAAAGGAATTTAAAGATGGCGTGTACGAATTTTCGCAAACCACCGTGCCCTACGGTCACGAAAAGGCGGAGCCCATTCGCTTTAAAGTTGAAAGCGATAAAGTTGTCGAGGCCACCTACGGGCTTACCGACGTAGATAGCCATCAAAAACTGACCCTTCTCAGCAAAAACGCCAAGCAGGTCGTTACATTCAGCCGAGTGGATACCTCGGGCAAGGCCCTTTTGGGAACCGAAATCGAAATCTACAAAGACGGCATCAAAATCGCTTCCTGGAAGAGCGGATCCGACAGCAACAAGCAGGAACTGGAACCGGGCGTCTATAAATACCACGAAGCCTCTGCCGCCATCGGCCACAAAGTCGTCAAAGACTTTGACTTTGAAGTAAAGGCAGACGGCACCGTCGCACTCAGCAAGGTTCAAGCCGGTGAAAACGTGAAGCTGAAAGAAGGCGACCTCATCGTCGTCGGCGAACCGTCAAATGCACCTGCGGCAAATCCAAACAAGAAACCGGCGGAAAAACCGGGACAAGGAAAGGCTAAACCGAGCACACAGGTACAAAACGTCTGGGTGGAATTCAGCGTTGCCAATAAAAGCGGCAGCGAACTCTCCGGCGCCACCGTGGAAATTCTCCAAAGCGGAAAATCCGTCGCAAGCTGGACGACTTCCACCGCAAGCTACAAGATTATGTTGCATCCGGGCAGCTACCGCTTCCACACGAAGACGGCGCCCCAAAGCTATCAACTGGCCCGCGACTTTAACTTCACAGTGAATCGAGACGGCAGCATCGCCCTGGGCAAGATCCAATCCGGCGATACCGTCGCCGCAAAAGACGGCAAGATCACCGTTTACGGCGTTCCCGTCACCGCCGCGCGCACGACCCAAGGCACCCAAGCAAACAAAGGCAAATTACCCAAGACCGGCGACGGCATCAGCCCCGTGGTTTACGGTGCAGGCCTGGCCGTTCTCGGTGCAGTGGTTCTCGCCATCGGCGTGAAAAAACAGAGAGAATCCGTCGATGAAGCCAAGTAAAAACAAAAACAGGCAAGGGAAATTCCTAATAATCCTGGGGATTTCCCTTCTCCTTATTGGGGCGGCAATTCCCGTGAAGGTCCATTTCAAAAATGTGCGCCAAAAAAAGGCCGCCATGGCCCTGGAAGAAGCGATGCAAAAGGCGGCGGAAAAAGAAAAAGCCGCAAAAGCCGCGCAGGCGGCAAAAAGCGCGCAAGGCGGGCAAGAGCCTGCCAAGGCCCCTCAGGAAGATGCCATCACCTACGAAAACGCCCTGGGCGTCATCCGCATCGATAAAATCGGCGTGGTGCTGCCCATCTTCGACAACACGAGCAAGAAAAATCTCCTCCTCGGCGCCGGCGTCGTGGACACCACGGATCCCCCGAGCAGGTCGAAAAACACCATCACTGTCTTGGCCGGCCACCGCGGCTCGGGCAAAGGGCTGGATTACTTTTTGCACATCGGCAAACTGGCGCCCGGCGACGAAATAAAAATCACCACCAGAAAACAGGTCCTCTACTACCAAGTGACCGGCGACGAAGTGGTGGAGCCCAACGACTGGAGCCGCTTCATTCGCGAAGAAGACAAAACCAAACTCTACCTCATGAGCTGCCATCCCTATCCGAAAAACAACAAACGCCTCTTGGTGAAATCGGAACTGGTGGGCATCCGAGATCTGTAAGGAATACAGCCACGGAGAATGCCTCTGTGGCTGTTTTGCGTGGGGAAGAAAAATAAAAGAGTTACACCATGGCCGGCGGCGTCTGCAGGCGCAAATAGAGCTTCGTCGTCGAAAAAGGCCATGTATAATGGATCGTAGGACGAGAAAGGAAAACAGATGACCGACTACAAGAGAGAAAAAGAAGCAGGGGATCGCTTCAGCCTCCACGACGCCCACATCGTCGACGTGGCATTTGATTACGAAAGCGGCAAGCTGCGCCTCGTGCCCCAATACGGCTTCGTGGACACCGCGGCCGATGCCATGGTGGATGGCGAGGTCATCGTCACCGGCGTGTCCCCGGAAGATTCCTATATTTATATCATGGAATACAAAAACGTCCTCACGGGCAATGTGGGCGGCTTCGTCGGCGAAAAAATGACCCTGGCGACCTTCCTCGACGCCTTCCATTCAAAATTCAAGGCCATGGACATCATGAGCACCTACCACGGCTACAAAAACTGCTTCATCACCGGCTTCTTGAGCCGCGGCGACGAAGACTTGGAAATCTACATGGATCTATTTTACCGCGGCGATTTCATCTATCGGGTAAGGGAGAAGTAAACATCCATCGGGAAAACCCGGTGGATTTTTTTGTGGGGTACGATCGTGGAAAAACGTATTCATCCTGTGATATGATAAAAGATCAAGGAAAGAGGAGAAATACCATGCTCACAGGCGAAACGCGCAACAGAATCGATGGGATTTGGACCACCCTTTGGACGGAAGGCTCCACCAATCCCTTAACCAATATCGAACAAATCACCTATTTGCTCTTTATGAAAAATCTGGACGAAATCGAATTGGCAAAAGAAGAAGATGGGGAGCTCCTCGGCATGAAAGTGGAGAGCATCTTTCCCGCCGACAAACAGCATTACCGTTGGAGTAAGTTCAAAAATTTGCCGGCACAAGAAATGTTTCGCCTCGTCAGCGAAGAAATCTTCCCCTTTATTCAGAAACTCCATGGCGACGAAGGAGACACAGCCTTTTCCCGTTACATGAAAGATGCCCGCTTTCTCATTTAAAGTATAAAATCAAAAAATGAATCGTTGGTGTGCTGCTTAGAGGAGTTATTACGAAAATAAATGCTGTAAATAATATATCAGTATAAAGGAGGAACTCACATGTCTAAGGTGAAAAAAGACACGATTGAAGCAAAGGGCTTTGCTATTCAGATTTATACTGAAGATTTTAAGAACGACTATATAAGTCTAACGGATATTGCAAGATATAAAAGTGATGAACCATTTATAGTTATTAATAACTGGTTAAGGGGCAAGGATAACATTCAATTTTTAGGTTTATGGGAATCAATGCATAATCCTGATTTTAAACCTATCGAATTCGATAGGTTAAAAAATGAAGCCGGTAGTAATGCATTTACACTATCACCAAAAAAATGGATTGAGAAGACAAGTGCAATAGGTATAGTTTCCAAGTCAGGACGATATGGAGGCACGTTTGCCCATAGCGATATAGCAATGGAATTTGCTTCCTGGATTTCACCGGAATTTAAGCTTTACATTATTCAAGATTATAAAAGACTTAAATCAGATGAAAATTCAAGATTGTCACTGGGGTGGAATCTTAATCGGGAAATTTCAAAAATAAACTATAAAATTCATACGGATGCAATTAAAGAGTATATTTTAAAGGATCTTACCAATGAACAGTTATCTTATAAATACGCAAGCGAAGCAGATATGCTCAATGTGGCTTTATTTAATAAAAGAGCCAAACAGTGGCGTGAAGAAAATCCAGGTTTAAAAGGTAATATGAGAGATTATGCAAGTCTGAAGGAGTTATTAGTGCTTGCAAATATGGAAAGTTATAATGCAGTCCTTATTGGTAAAGGCATGAATCAAAAAGAAAGAATGGTTGAACTTAGAAAACTTGCCATAACACAATTGAGATCACTTGAAAAAATTGGTGATAGTGGTATTAAAAAACTAAAGGAGAAGAAATGAGGTGGAATAAAATTGGGAAATCTATCACAAATCAGAAGAGATGAAATGCTTGAATACCTAAATCATCTAAAAGAAATTCATACAGATGATGAAAGTAGGATTGCACATGGCAAGATTGAAACATCCCTAACTGAGAAAAACATGGATTAGTTTGGGAGAACACGAAGAAGAAGTAAATAAAGGTAAAAGAGAAAAATTATGGTTTTTCTGGTGGAGGTAATTCATGGACTTTGAATTTATTATGTATCATTTTTTAAGTGGATGTATTCCTGTATTTTTAGCAGTAGCTATCTATTTTGCTATTTTATTATTTAGTGGGAAAAAACAAACAAAAGGACATATAATTTTATCCTTTGTTTTCTGCTTTTATCTCACAGGAATATTGGCGGCGACGGGTATTGCTATCAAAGGCTCATTTTTCCCAAGAATTGTTTATATTCCTTTTGTGGAAATGATTACAGGGCCAATAGAAACGTTTTTAAATGTAATTTTATTTATACCATTGGGCTTTTTTATGCCATTTCTATATAAAAAATATAATAGATTAGCAAATATAGTTTTAGCTGGATTTCTTATATCCTTATCTATTGAGTTTGTTCAGATGTTTGATATGGGAACAACAGATATAAATGACTTGATAGCAAATACTCTTGGCACGTGTTTGGGATTTGGCATTTATAAATCATTTAACAAAGCTGTTCCAAAATCTTGGATTAATCAGACTCAAGTTGATGGTGTTCAATGCTATTATGAACTGTTATTTTTTTGGATAGGCACATTAGTAATCATGCTCACTGTTCAGACATATATTTTTAACATATTATTTGCTACAAAGTTTTAATTAGCGGTTAGATGTAGGAGCGGTAATAACAACTACTAAAACCTTCTTAAGACACTTGCTATTTACCCAATTTCGCCGCAACTAATTGAATTATGGGGGCTTAACATAAAGTCGGAAAAGTCCTTAAAAAGTAAGACCAATTACTACACCTTTGTTTTTATTAAGGACAGTGGAACTTGGTCTTTTTGTCTCTGATTTATCCCTACTAACAATTGGACTTGTAAATGATATGTTCACAGAAAAGAATAACGATGAATACAAATACAAAGAAGTAGCTACGCAAGAAGACTTTGATAAATTTTAGATGCTATAATATTTGTATTAGCATTATCGGGTATAATTTAATAAATCCTTGTACAATTTAAATGAAAGGTGGTGAGAATATGGATATAATGAGATCTTTTAACTTAGCAATAGACTACATTGAAGATAACTTAACTGATGAACTCGATGAAAAAGAAATAACACGGATAACAGGATATTCATTTCCAATGTTTTCAAGAATATTTTCAATCGTATCAGGATATTCATTATCTGAGTATATAAGGTTAAGAAAGATGACAAATGCTGCAATTGATTTAAAAAAATCAGATAAAAGAATTATAGATATCGCAATAAAATATGGTTATAATTCTCAGGATTCTTTTGCTTTAGCTTTTAAAAGTTTTCATAAGCTGACTCCAGGTCAAGTAAAAAAAGGAGCAAAATATCAATATTTTCCAAGAATCTACTTTTCTATTTCAGTTCAAGGAGGAAATCAAATGGATATTAAAATTGAGAAAAAGAAAGCGTTTAAAGTAGCTGGTATTAAATCAGATGTAACTAAGAGTTCAAATTTCCCAAAAGTTTGGGATAGACTAGTTGAAAAAGTGCCAAGAGAAAATTTTGAAGAGTTTGGTAATGGTCAAATCTTTGGCGTAGGATATGACTATATAATGGATGAAGAAGATTCATTTATATACTTAGCTGGTTTTGATTTGACGGATGAGGTAAAAGCTGAGAAGTTAGGTTTGGATATACTCAGTATTCCTGAAAAAGAGTATGCTATTGTAAGCTTACAAGGACCTATACCAAAGTGCATTCACGAAGGTTGGAAGTATATTATTTCATATTTCTTCCCTAAAGAAGGATATAGACATGATGAAAGTCCCGATTTTGAAGTATATGGAGATGGAGACCCTAATTCAGAAGATTATCAAATGGAATTATGGATCCCTATAGTAAAAGAATAATACAAATTTGTTTAAAAGCATCTAGAAATTGCACTGCCCCCCAAAAGTTGGACCAAGAAATCCAACCTTTGGGGGTCAGTGCATAGCGGTGCCTTTTTCCTTGGGAACAATACCTTTACAATGTGGGTGCTTCGTCTAAGAATGGCGAGGGAGAGCTGCGTTATTTTCTCCGGCGGGTATAATGAAGGAAAGAGAGTATGGTTGTGCAAGTATTTGGAGGCGCTATGAAGGTTTTTAAAAACATGATTCCATATCTCGCGGGAATCGTTGCGGTATTTTATCTTTTGCCCCTTGTCATGCGGAACACGGTGGGGGCGATGATGGTCTTGCTTTTCGCCATGCCCGTCCTGTGCCTCGCCATTTCGATTGTTTACGGCAGGATGCGTGGCTTTCACCTGCTTTATCCTGTGGCGGTGAGTTTGTGTTTCTTGCCGTCCGTTTGGATTTTTTACAATGAATCGGCCCTGATTTACGTGGCGATTTACGGCGCCTTGGCCCTTTTGGGAAGTTTTTTGGGAGGCTTGCGATGAAATTAAGCGTTAAAAAGATTGTCCTCACCATTTTTGTTTTCCTTGTTCTTGCGGTGGTGAACGCGATCTTCGGCAATCCTGTTTCGAAGGCGCTGGCGGAGCGGGGAGCGGACAAGGTGATCGCTGAAAAGTACGGCGATTTGGATTTATCCCGCGAAAAGGCGGTTTATAATTTTAAGATCCCCGAGTACGTGGTGCATTTGCAAGACAAGAACAGCGAGGATTCGGCCTTTGAATTGTGTTTCGATGCCCTCGGTCGCCTTCGGGAGGATACTTACAAGTGGCGCATCAACAACACGATGATGCGCTTTGACGCTGCCCTTCGCGAGCACGGCCACGATCTGGAGAAGGTCTACGACTTTCCCTATGTAATAACATTGTCTTATTGGGACAAGGTGGATCCCACGGAGTATTTGACGGTGGATCAGCCCGTGGACATGAAGCATCTGCCCTTTAAACTGCAAGTGGATATCGAGGGCGTGGGCGACGAGGTCACGGCGAAAGAGGCCATGGCCGTGTTGCAACGGGCGCAGGGAATCATGGATGCCGAGGGCCTGAATGTGACCGCCTATGCCATCGACCTCACTTCGGAAAAGAGAGTGAACGAAAAGGGCGAGGTACAAAAGCCGAAGGATGAATTTTTCGCAATGGAGATACCGCAAACGATGGTGCGGGAAGGAGACGTAAAGGCCCTGGAAGAATTGTCGCAGAAACAAATGACGGAAGGGAAGGACTGAGGCCATGTGGTTCGTGTTCGGCATGGGTGCCGCAGCGTTCGCCTTTTTAAATTTACGGAAGCCCGGAGAAAAACGGGAAGTCTTTCGCTGGGCGAGTTTGTCCCTCACGGCCCTTGCCCTCTGCGCCTTTTACGCTGACGGCGCCGCCCGAGTGGCGGGCGGTGATTGGGTCGGGCTCATGGACACCCCACCTTGAGTCGCGCCTTGTGGGTTTTGACTGCGGCTTCCATTCTTATAAACGGTGTCGATCTTTTTAATGCATCGCGAAAGTAAATGGATAAAAGGAAATACAAGCAATAAAGAAGGCGCCGAGAGTCGGCGCCTTTTTGCGTGTTGTTTAATTCATTTTAACCAGTTCTTTTTGAATCCACTTTTCCGCCACGTAGGCGATCTTTTTTTATAGATTTTCCAGAGCTTGCTCGATATCGGCGATAATGTCTTCCTTGTCTTCGATGCCTACGCTCATGCGAATGAGGTCGGCGCTGACGCCGGCGGCGAGGAGTTCCTCGTCGTTCATTTGGCGATGGGTGGTGCTCGCCGGGTGGAGGACACAGGTGCGGGAATCGGCCACGTGGGTGACGACGGCGGCGAGTTTTAAGCTATCCATAAACTTCGTAGCGGCTTCGCGCCCGCCTTTGATGCCGAAGGAGATGACGCCGCAGGAACCGTCGGGAAGGTATTTCTTCGCCAGCTCGTGTTGGCTGTCGTCTTCCAATGCGGAGAAATTAACCCAGGCGATTTTGTCGTGGCCTTTTAAATACTTGGCCACGGCGTGGGCGTTTTCGAAATGGCGTGGCATTCTCAAATGCAGGGTTTCCAAGCCCAGTCCCAAGTAGAAAGAATTTTGCGGCGAGGGAATGCTTCCGAGATCGCGCATAATCGTCGTGGTCATTTTTGTAATATAGGCCGCCTTGCCGAAGGTTTCCGCAAAGGTAATGCCGTGATAGGTTTCGTCCGGTTCGGTAAGTTGGGGATATTTTTCTTTGTGGGCTGTCCAATCGAAGTTTCCGGAGTCGATGACGGCGCCGCCGACGGAGTTGGCGAATCCGTTCATGTATTTCGTCGTGGAATGGGTGACGATATCGGCGCCGTATTCGAAGGGGCGGAGGAAGATGGGCGTGGGGAAGGTGTTGTCTACGATGAGGGGCACGCCGTGGGCGTGAGCCGCTTCGGCGAAGGTTTCGATATCCAAAATCTTCAGGGCGGGGTTGGCCAGGCTCTCTCCGTAGACCGCCTTCGTATTGGGGCGGAAGGCGCGGTCTAATTCTTCTCGCGTCGCTGCCGGATCCACGAAGGTGGATTCGATGCCCATGTCCTTCATGGTGTGGGCGATGAGGTTGTAGCTGCCGCCGTAAATGGCGGAGGATGCCACCACGTGATCCCCGGCTTTTAAAATATTAATCAGTGCATAGAAATTTGCCGCCTGACCGGAAGAGGTGAGGATGCCACATGCGCCGCCTTCCAAGGCCGTGATCTTCGCCGCCACGGCGTCGTTGGTGGGATTGGCCAGTCGGGAATAGAAATAGCCCGATTCCTTCAAGTCGAAGAGATCGCCCATTTGTTTCGATGAATCATATTTAAATGTTGTCGATTGTACGATGGGCACCACGCGAGGTTCGCCGTTTTGGGGATCGTATCCCGCTTGTACACATAAAGTTCCGAGTCCTTGTTTTGTCATAATATCCTCCTTAAATTTCATTTTTCACAGCGGAAGGGACGGCGGCATTTGTCGTACCTTTCGCAAGTTCATAGATTAAGCCGAGTACGAAGCCCGTAACGGCCGGTAAGAGCCACGCGAAGCCCGCTCCCGAAAGGGGAATGGCATCGACGGCGGCCTTTAATAGGGGAAGGCCCGTAAAGGCGGTGATTGCTTCCAGTAAACTGACCACCAGGGTGAAGACCATGGCGACGCGGAAGGCGAGGGCGTGATTTTCCAGGGGCTTGTAGAAAACGCCGAGGATCATGAGCATGATCACGCTGGGGTAAACCATGAGGTAAATGGGCGTCGCCAAGAAGACGATTTTTTCCACGCCCAGTAAGGTAATGCCCGCGCCGATGCAGGAAAATAATATCGCCGCCTGTTTATGGGAGAGTTTCCCCTTCGTAAATTCGTGAAAGAAATTGGCGATGGATGTAATTTGCCCGATGGCCGTGGTCAAGCAGGCGAGAACGACGGCGATGCTCAATAAGGCCAGTCCTTTTTCGCCTAAAATGGCGCGGACGATAGCGAGCAGTAGGGCGGCGTGATCGATGTCCGCCGGATACTGTCCGCTTAATTTTGCGCCGAAATAGAGGAGACCGACGTAAATGACGAAGAACAGGCCGAAGGTAATGATGCCGGCCTTGGCGACGATGGTGTTTCGCTCCGCATCCCTTGCGTAGCCTCTTCGCACAATGTCGCCTATAAAGACCGTGCCGATTAAAAAGCTTACCAGTAAATCGCCCGTTTGGTAGCCGCCCAAGAAAGAATTTAAAAGGACATTGTCCGCTTGAGGCGCGGCCGGGACGGCATCGATGGGAAAGAGCACGCCTTTAATCACGATAATAAATAAGATTGCCACGAGGGCCGGCGTGAGATACCGGGCGACTTTGTCGATCATGGCGCTTAAGTCCAGGGCGAAGTAAAGGGCGATGCCGAAATAAAAGAGGGCGAATACCGCCATGGGCACCTTCGGGAACAACGCATGAACGCCGAGCTCGTAGGCCACGGCGCCGGTTCTCGGCACGGAAATGTGGCCGGCGAAGAGCATAATCAAGAGCAATAAGTATTTAGAAAATTCCGGGTGGATGTTTTTCGTAAGGGCCTCCACCGAACCGGCCCGCGAAATAACGTACAGGGCGACGATGGGCATTAAGACGGCCGAAATCATAAGCCCTACGGCGCCTAAGCTCCATTGATCTCCCGATACGAGGCCCAGGGCGCCGGGGAAAATTAAATTGCCCGCCCCGAAATAAGAGGCAAAGAGCGCTAAGCCGATGTAAAGTGTGTCTCGTTTTTTCTGTTTCATGTCTTTCTCCTTTTTTCTTCTGTTATTTGCGAGAAAATAAAAAAAGCTTCCGCCCCAAAAGGACGAAAGCAAAATGCTCGTGTTACCACCTTTTTTCATTATTTTATCGCTAAAATAACCTTACAGAGTACTATCATACCCGTGACGCTATAACAGGCGTACCTGTCGCAGCCTAAACCGAAGTCTCGGTGCGAACACTCCAAGGCCATGTTCCAAAACTTCCATGCCGATTTCTCTCACCAAATGAAATCTCTCTGTAAGCACTTCCCTTTTGTACTCTCCTCTTCAACGTTATGAATGGAATTATAGGCAAAGCGAGATGAGGAGTCAAGGGATATTTTAAAAAATATAAAATACATGAAGCGTACGGGTTTTACCCTTATGGGAAAACGCGGTGCGCTTGAGGTATGCGGCTGCCGTAAAATGACGCGATGGGGCTTCGAGTCCGCGCCTATAACAGGATATGCAATAACCATCCCCCGGTTAGACCGGGGGTTCCGTTTAGCTTTAGCGATAATTGCCCGTTATTTCCAGAGTGATATGATGAGAGAGGTCTGCCAACCAATCACAATCAGGAGGAAATAATGACATCACTAAATCACACCCATAGTTTATCACACACAAAATGGAATTGTAAGTATCACGTAGTGTTTGCTCCGAAA
>NZ_CALPBW010000010.1 GCF_943169845.1 Peptoniphilus rachelemmaiella | reverse complement strand
GCGTAACTTTCATCATTTCCGCACGAAACTGCTTTTCGTTTGTTCAAAAGATAAGTGAGTGAGGGTGTGTAGGAAAACAAAAAGGAGCCTAGTTTTCACTAGACTCCCCAATGGTTGACATAGAACCAAAATTATTGTGATATCGGCAATAAAATATCAAGGAGGTATCCATATGGATAAGAACAGCTTAGCACATACAAGTTGGAATTGGAAGTATCATATCGTGTTTGCGCCAAAATATAGGCGGCAGGTTATATACGGGAAATTGAAACAAGACATAGGAAAAACATTAAGGGACCTATGCGACAGAAAAGGAATAAACATAATCGAAGCGGAATGTTGCCCGGATCATATACATATGCTGCTGGAGATTCCACCGAAATATAGTGTATCTCAAATCATGGGATACTTAAAAGGAAAAAGTAGCTTAATCATTTTTGATAGACACGCAAATCTGAAGTACAAATATGGAAATAGGCATTTCTGGTGTAGAGGATATTACGTCGATACTGCGGGAAAAAATGCGAAAAAATTCAAGAATACATCAAAAACCAATTGGAAGAAGACTACATGGCGGATCAGATAAGCATGAAAGAATTCATCGATCCGTTTATGGGTCAGCAGGTCAAATAAAGTATGAGAACAGGCGCTTTAGCGCCAACTGGGGAATGGTTGCAAGAGGAAGAAATTCAGGGCACGAGAGTGCTGCCGGTAACAGCCCCTTATAGGGGCATAACAAACCACCGGCTAAGCCGGTGGTTCTGATTTGCGAAAAAGAGGAAATAGAAATTATCTCTCCATCTCCTTCCCCATATAAATTCCGTAATTTTTTCGTATCTTGTAAAGCTCGTCCATAGTGGATTTTGAGGAAGAATACTCTTGCATAAGGGTGTTCTTTTTTTCTTGTAATTTATCAAGCTCAGCTAAAATATCCTTTGAATTTGGGAGCTTGGAATAAGATTTTTTAAGCTCTGAGAGAGCATTTTCATATAGGGTAATCTGAGCTTTGTACTCTTCAAAAAATGCCTTGTCAGATGGATTAGCCTTATATTCCTTGTAGCACGCTCTGTGTTTTTTAACGGTATGAACTTGCTCCATAGTGGTAGAAAGCTTCTGCATTTCCTTATCAATAGCCTTGATTTTCTCCTGTATATTTTGCCTTTCATCGGCTGCTTTTTGAATATACTTGTCAAGCTGTTTAACGGATTTAATGCCATGTTCTCTGATATAAATAACAGACTCAGCCATTGTATGAAGGTTATGTATGGTTGCCCAATATTCGTAGCCTTTGCTTTCCTTTACCTTTGCATTGGTGTTCATGTCAATAACATTGCCGATGCGTTTTTTGACGGCAGGAGTCTTGATAAACTCTCTTTCTGCAATTCGTTCTTTTAATCTTTCTTCGGTATAATCTTCTCCGATTGTTTTAGCCCTTGTAAATCTCGCCTTATCTTTTGGCTTAAAAGCAATGTGCTTACCGTATTTGATTTCATAGCCAAGATCCGCCATCTTCTTTAAAAATTCGTCCCAGTCCTTTGACTGTTTTATTATTCTATCAATGTCAAATTGAAGTTTACTTTTCCAAGAAGTACCACGCTTTGCCTGTTCATTCTCATACCAAGATTTACCGTTAATCTTGTATTTTTTCTTATAATTTTCGTAAAACTCGTCAATGACAGATAGGTTATTTTCTTTGCATAACTTATCGCTCTGATAACGGATTTGGTGGTAGCTTTTCTTGTTAGACTGGTAGCACCTACCCGTTACCATATTTACATTATTGAAGATGATGTGATTGTGGATATGTCCCTTATCTACGTGAGTAGATAAGACAAATTCGTACTCATCTTTGAGTATCTTCTTACACAGCTCCATACCGATCTGGTGAGCCATTTCAGGACTTGTTTCTCCCGGTAAAAAGGATTGAATGAGATGTCTTGCAAGAACGGTTCCTTTTGTTCCTGCGTCATTTCGTGTCCTTAAAAACTGAGTGTGAGCAGTTGATTCGTGGCATTTATGAGTGCTGACTAAAAGCTGTTCATCTGTTTTATCTCCATTAACAATATAAGCAATGGCAAGATGAAGAGTCGATTTTATTGGATGTATTTTTGTAATAGCCATAAAAACTAATCACCTCCGGAAGTCCTGTTAAGCAGCAGGGAATGAATTTGCCATAACTCTTTTGAGAAATGTTCAATTTCTTTTTTTATATCACTGATGTCCTCTTTGTAGATTACACCTGTTGAATTTACTCGCTTTGCAATTTGATTGATATTGTTTGTTGCATTAGAAAGCAAGCCTTGTAAATCTCTGAAAGGCTCTAAATCCACTTGATAAATTTCCTTTTCTAAAACACATTTGCGGATGAAAAGGCTCATATTTCTACACTTTGAAAGTTTTCTTTTCTCCTCAAAAAGAGCCTTTTCTTCTTCAGTTAGTTTAATTTCAAGTCTTTCGTTTCTTATTCTATTTGCCATAAATAACTCCTCCTTTGAATGTGTTTTGGGGTCTTAGGGTTCTCCCTAACAAGCTAAAAATTGATAAAAAAAGAAGCAAATCCCAAAGGGCTGCTTCGTCAATTTTCCGTAAGTGTCCGTACACTTACTGTGCTTGCTACAAAAGAATGATTAGGGTAGCAAGCATTAAGCAAGTTTTAATTTTTTTTATATTATACCGCAGATATTTGTAAAAGTCATTGTCATGGATCAATTTTGTTATTATATGAAATTTCTAAACTAAACAGAATAATAATGTCTAAATGGCATATGCAAACAAAACGTTTCAAGTTATTATAATTGTGTTAGCTTAATCTAACTAAAAAAATAGAAAGGACTAAACTTTTATGAGTAAACAAGAATTAGGAAACAAACTAAATGGTAGAGATTTTATCAATATCGGAATCTATGCGGCAATCTATTTTGTTATTGTTATGGCGCTGGCCATGACAGGACTCATTCCGATTTTTCTTATACTACTTTCATCTATGATTGGGATCATTGGGGGTATTCCGTTTATGCTTTTCCTTACGAAAGTGAAAAAGCCCGGTATGATTCTTATCATGAGTCTTATTATGGGAATTATGATGTTTGTAACGGGTATGACATGGATGCCTATTCCTTTTTCCATTGTCACTGGAATTATTGCAGAACTGGTTTATAGGAATGGTGAGTATAAGAGTATGCGTTCTGCCATTCTTACAGCTGGAATATTTCCTCTTTGGTCATGCGGAAACTATCTGCCATTATTTTTACAAAAGGCTAATTATTTTGCGGATAAAACTAACTATGGGCAGGAATACATCGATACTGTCGTAAAGCTTACTCCGAACTGGATGTTTTTTGTTCTGCTAATTGCTACTGTTATCTGTGGCATTATTGGAGGTGTTATCGGCAAAGCTCTGTTAAAAAAACATTTTGAGAGGGCGGGCATTGCATGATGGAAGTTTCATGGACACCACATAGAAAAAAGAGCCTGCTTGATCCCAGAACAAAACTGCTTCTTATTTTTGTAGAAGCAGTTCTTGTTTTATCAACAGCCGGGGGAAGTAGACTGTTTTGGTTCCGAGTTGCCTTTGCCTTTCTTCCCTTCTTGCTCTTACTTACAGCAAAGAAATATAAAACTTGTGTTATAGGCTTGCTTGTTCTGAGTACAATTTACTTTTTAGAGTGTGTCGTATTTCCACATGCAAAGGGGGCATTGGCAAATATTTTACTCATTATCATTATGGTTGTTAATCGCTTTCTTCCCGCCTACATGATGGGCGTATATGTAATCAATACAACTACTGTTAGCGAGTTTAAGGCAACAATGGAGAGATTACATATGCCAGATGCACTAACAATTCCTATGTGTGTCATGTTTCGCCTTTTTCCAACCATTCGTGAGGAAAATGATTCAATCCGCGCAGCCATGAAAATGCGAGGAATCCGATTCGGCGGAGGGAAAGTCGAGAAAATGTTGGAATACCGAATCGTACCCATTATTACATGTGTGGCGAAGATAGGTGAAGAATTGTCGGCTTCAGCACTTACAAGAGGTCTTGGAAAACAAAAAAAACGGACAAACATTTGTCAAATTGGATTAGGATGGGTGGATTATGTAATTTTTCTGTTTATTGCGTCAACATTGATTTATTGGCTTTCGGGGGTATTGGCATGATTGAGTTTAATAACGTCGGTTTCTCCTATGATGCGACACCGGAAATGAAGAGCATTAGTAACCTTTCTTTGACTGTGAAAGATGGAGAGTGCGTCCTTATAACAGGGCCTTCCGGATGCGGGAAATCCACTCTTTTGAGGTTGTTGAACGGGTTAATACCAGAGTTTTATAGTGGGAAAATCGAAGGTGACATATATATAGATAATAAAGATATACAAAAAGGTAGAATTGAAGATAATGCTGGAATGATTGGTACAGTTTTTCAAAATCCGCGTTCACAATTTTTTAATGTTGATACTACCAGTGAACTTGCATTCGGTTTGGAAAATCTTGCATTCCCAGAGCAAGAAATATTGAATCGTATTAGCAGAACTGTAAGGGATTTTCATATTGAGCCGCTGATGGATCGGAATATTTTTGAACTTTCTGGTGGTGAAAAGCAAAAAATTGCCTGTGCATCAATAAATGTTCTTGCACCGAGCATTATTCTACTTGATGAACCTTCAGCAAATTTAGATTACGAGGCAGCGGAAAATCTTCGAGAACTGATTATATGTTGGAAAAACGCTGGAAAAACGATTCTGATTGCGGAGCATCGTATCAACTATGTTTGGGATTTGGTAGATAAGGTAATCATTCTGGAAAATGGTACTTTTAAGAAAGAAATTGCAAAGAATGAAGTTAACTGTTTTACAGAAGATGATACAAAACAATTTGGGATGCGTTCTCTCAAAAGGGTAGCACCAACAAGTCTTGTCAGAACTAATACAAATTCAGATGATTATATCTTACTTAAAGATTTTAACTACTCACATGATAAAAAACGTAAGGTTTTCTCTATCAAAGAAATGAAAATCCCAAAAGGTAAAGTGACTGCTATTATTGGTACGAATGGTGCAGGGAAAACCACATTTTTGGAATGCATATGTGGTATACGAAAAAATAGCGGCATCATGTTTGTGGATGGGGTACCTTATACTTGTAAAAAACGTGTTGGCAAAATATTTATGGTTATGCAAGATGTTAATCATCAACTTTTTACGGAATCAGTTCTTGATGAGGTTTTGATTAGTCAGCCAAGGGAAAAAGAGGAGGAAGCAAAAAAAACTCTTTCCGATGTCGGGCTCGAAGCTTTTTATGACAGACACCCAATGTCGCTTTCCGGGGGGCAAAAGCAGAGGCTCGCCTTGGCATGTGCCATTGCATCAAAATTGCCAATTCTTCTTTTAGATGAGCCGACGAGCGGATTAGATTGCCTGCAGATGAATGCTGTTGCCCAAATTTTGAATCGATTAAAAAAAGAAGGAAGAACAATAATCACAGTAACGCACGACAGCGAATTTATTGAATACTGCTGTGATGATGTTATTCATATGGAGGAGGTATAGCATGAGTTGGGGTATTCACGTCTTTGATGAGCAAACAGAAAATTTTAATAGTATATCTGATATAGTTCAAGATACTTTTCATGGTTTAGGAAAGATTGGGGAATATCGAGTTTTATCTCGAACTGAAGATTGCGCTGTAATTCGTTTGGAAAACGAGACTGGCGAAGGAGATATGATTATTTACAAAGTCTTTGACGGTGTATTTTTAATATATAACGATTTTCATATGTCTTCTTATTCTTCTATATATCAGGCGGTAGATACAATGCTTGTTGTGGACTACTGCCGAGAGGGCAGTCTTACAATGGATTTGGATAATGACATGTATTATATGAAAAAGCCGGGCAATATATGTATTGATTCTCGTACTCATCATAAAGGGATATTTTTTTTCCCAACTAATCACTATCACGGGATCACGATCGGATTTGCAAATTCATTGGCAGAAAATGCACTTACCGAGAATGCAGCAGGTATTCCTATTGACCTTACAGATATACGAAGAAAATTCTGTGGAGAAGATGGATATTTTATCATACAGAAGGAAGAAACTCTTGAGCGCCTTTTTACCGATCTGTACTTGTTTCCAGATAGTGTGAAAATCCCTTATTTCCGTACCAAAGTATTGGAATTATTAGTTTGTATGTCTGCAATCGAGGCGAAGAACACAACAAAAGGAGGCTCATACTTCTACAAAGACAAGGTAGAAAAAACGCGAGCAGTGCAGAAATTGATTTCCGAAAACATAGATCAGGACTATACAATTAAGTGGTTAGCAGAGCGGTTTGATATTTCACAGACGGCTCTTAAGGATTGCTTCAAGAGCCTATACGAAAAACCAATCTACACATGGCTAAAAGAATATCGTATCGAAAAGGCCAAAGAATATCTAACAGAAAAAGAAGATATGAGTATATTAGATATTGCAATGGCAGTAGGTTATAAGAGCCAATCAAAATTCGGTGCTGTATTCAAAAAAATATGTGGCATGACTCCAAATGAATATAGGAATCATCGACATTAGGAAAAGGAGAGATTCATATATGAATAAACAAAGGAAAAAAGGAATTATAGATTACATCTTCCAATTCGCAGGAGAACAAAAGAGCACATATATTAAAAGCATCATTTTTGCTTTGATCGGAGTGTTTTTTTCCCTCACACCATATATCTTGATGGGAGATATGGTCAAGAAACTTTTTTTAGGAGAAAGGGATTTTTATGTCTATCTTATGGAAGGACTGATAATGGCTGTACTTTGGATATTTAGAGTAGTTTTTCATACTCTATCAACGAATATATCTCATCGCACGACTTTTAAACTAATCGGCAATGTACGTATTCTGCTCATAGATAAACTATCACGCCTTCCTCTCGGTACAGTACAAGGAATGCCAAGTGGAGAGTTAAAAAATATAATCTGCGAGAGAACAGACTCTATGGAGCCGATTTTGGCACATGTAGTACCAGAATTTACAGCTAACATCTGTGCACCAATTATGCTATTTATATATATTCTGACGCTTGACTGGCGTATGGCATTTCTGTCACTTGCTACTCTTCCAATTGCAGGAATTGCAATGATTTGGATGTTAAAAGACAAAAATGTACAGTTTCAAAAAACACAAACTACAACAAAGGTATTAAACGATACTGCGGTAGAGTATGTCGGGGGTATTGAGGTTATTAAGGCATTTGGAAAAGCGGAAAGCTCCTACAAGCGATTTGCAGATGCAGCAAAAGAAAATGCGAACAGTTTTATTGAATGGATGAGGGCATGTGTTATTCCTTTTTCACTTGGCATGGTGATTGCACCGGCAACATTATTATCTGTTTTGCCTACCGGTGCACTCTTTACGATGAACGGCTCGCTTTCTCTTACAGAATACATCATGATTTTAATAATATCTTGCGGACTTATTTCACCACTCATTACCGTTATGAGTTATAACGACGATATTACAAAAGCAACTTCGATTTTCACAGAGATTGATGATATTTTAAATCTTACGGAACTGAAACGTCCAGAAATAAGCAACAAATTGAATACTGTTCATGATATTACACTTAATAATGTCAGTTTCGGATATGGTGAAAAGGAAGTTCTTCACAATTTTAGTCTAAAAATACCAGATGGAACTGTCACTGCCCTTGTAGGGCCTTCTGGCAGTGGAAAGTCAACGGTAGCTCGACTTATAGCATCCTTGTGGGACGTACAGGGCGGAAACATTAAAATCGGTGGAGTAGATATTCGGGATATGTCACTATCTGACTACAATGCACAGATAGCATACGTTTCACAAGATAGTTTTCTATTTAATACTTCTATAAGAGAGAACATTCGTATGGGCAAACCTTCAGCATCAAACGAAGAGGTTGAAAAAATAGCACGAAAAAGCGGTTGTTATGACTTCATTATGGGACTAGAAAATGGTTTTGATACGATTGTCGGAGGTAGTGGCGCTCATCTTAGCGGAGGAGAAAGGCAACGCATTTCCATTGCAAGAGCAATGCTAAAGAACTCACCGATTTTGATTCTTGATGAAGCAACCGCCTATACTGATCCTGAGAATGAAGCTATTATACAAAAGTCCATTTCAGAACTTTCTAAAGAAAAGACTCTTATTGTAATAGCACATAGACTTTCTACGATAATTGATGCTGATCAGATTGTTGTGATAAAGGACGGAAATATTGAAGCAAAAGGAACCCACACCGAGCTTCTTAACTCCAGTTCTCTTTACAAGAATATGTGGAAGGCACACATTTATGCGAGAGATGTATATGAAGCGAGAGGAGGTGTATTAGTATGATTTCCACACTTAAAAAATTTTTTAACTTCTGTGCTAAGGAAAACAGACGACTATTTTATCAAACTCTTGTAATAGGAGTTTTGATTGCTATTTGCGAAGCAAGTAAATTCCCTGCAATCTATTTTGTTATGGATGGCTTTCTTTCAAACAGCATGTCTGGCAGCAGAATTTTGACAGGGTTTATCATACTACTTATTTCTGTAATTCTTGAATCATTCCTACGAGGCATATCCAGCATGCTACAGTGTAAAGCAGGATATCGGGAATGTGCCGATAAAAGAATTGAAATTGCAGAACATTTGAGATATTTGCCAATGGGATATTTCAATGAGAATAGTCTTGGTCAAATAACTACCGTTATCACGAATGTTATGGAACAACTTGGTGATGTGGCTACCCGTGTAGTGATGCTCACAACTCAGGGGATTCTTAACACAACGATTATTGTTCTAATGATAATTGTATTCGATTGGAGAATAGGGATAATTTGTCTTGTGGGAATTGCGATATTTTCCATAATAAACCATATAATGCGAAAAGCAAATGCAGAAACCTCTGCAAAAAAAGTAGAAGTTGATACAAATGTAATATCCAATGTACTGGAATACATTCAAGGTATATCCGAAGTAAAAGCTTACAATTTGGTTTCCACTTCGAAAACTAATTTGGATGATACGATTCGCATGGCTGGTGATACAAACACGGAGTTGGAGATGATTTGCAACCGATATATTCCACTTCAAAACATTGCGATAAAACTAACAGGAGTTGCTATTTTGATCTCCTCAATTGGCTTTTATCTTAGCGGTTCTATGGATTTACTTACGTCAATTATCATGCTGATTATGTCTTTTATGGTATTTTCAGGTCTTGAAACAATGGGATCCTACTCTTCTCTTCTCCGAGTAGTAGATTTGTGCGTAGAGCGTGGAAAAGAGGTATTGAGTCTTAATACGATGGATATATCAGGTGAAGAATATACCGCAAAGACAAGTAATATTGAAATATCTGGTATTGATTTCGCTTACGGCAAGAAAAAAATTATTGACAATTTATCTTTGATTGTACCTGAGAAAACAACGGTAGCTTTTGTTGGTCCATCTGGCGGAGGTAAGACCACACTTTGTCATTTGATTGCTCGTTTTTGGGATGTAGATACGGGAAGGGTATCTCTCGATGGGAAGAATGTTAAAGAGTATTCTATGGATGCTCTAATGCAAAATTTCAGCTTCGTTTTCCAAAACGTATATCTGTTTCACGATACGGTTGCGAATAATATTCGGTTTGGACAACCGGACGCCTCGATGGAGAATGTCATTACTGCTGCAAAGAAAGCCTGCTGTCATGATTTTATTATGGCTCTGCCCGATGGATATAACACAGTTATCGGAGAAAATGGCACATCATTATCAGGAGGTGAAAAACAACGCATTTCCATTGCCAGAGCAATTATGAAAGACGCACCTATTATCATCCTTGACGAAGCGACTGCTAATGTAGATCCAGAAAATGAAAAAGAACTTATGGCTGCCGTTCAAGCGCTGACAAAGGAAAAAACAATTTTAATGATTGCACATCGCCTAAAGACAATTAGAAACGCAGATCAAATATTTGTCATAGATAAAGGACGAATTGTGCAGAACGGGACTCATGATGAGTTAATGAAGCAAGATGGAATATATCAACGATTTGTTGATTCAAGAATACAAGCAATCGGTTGGAAAATCAAATAGAAAAATTTTTAGAAGAGAGATTTTGGTATGAAGCAAGATATGAAAGAACAACTATTGACCAAAAGACCAATAGATTTACTATTTCAGCTATCTATTCCGGCGGTTATCGGAATGATAGTAATCGGTTTGTATCCGTTAATGGACGGGATATTTGCCGGGAAAATCATAGGGCAAACTGCAATGACTGCCTGCGGCGTTGCGATGCCACTTACTTTTTTTAACAGCGGGGTGTCTACACTTCTTGGTGTAGGTTCTGCATCTGTTTTATCACGAGCGATTGGTAAAGGAGATCAGAAAACCGTAGATAAAATCATGGGCAACCTGATTTTCTGGGTGATTTTGTTTTCGGCGATCATAACAGTTGGCGGAATACTACTTGCACCACATTTTTTAGATATGGTCGGAGCAACAGGTGAGATCAAAGCTTATGGTATCAGATACCTAAGAGTAATCTTTATCGGTTCCCTCTTTGTAAATTTTACACAGTCCGCAAACATGGTTATGCGTGGCGAAGGTCTAATGAAAAAAGCCATGATGATAATGGGACTTGGAGCTTTACTGAATATCATTCTTGATCCGATTTTAATGACAGTTATGGGTGAATACGCCATTGAAGGTGCTGCCCTTGCAACGATTACAGCACAGTTTGTTCAGGCGGTTGTAACGCTGCACTACTTCCTGAAAAAGAGTAAAGTCGTTAAAATTCATAAGATTAAGTCCGATGAAGAAATAAAAAAAGAAATGTTTGGAGTAGGCTCATCAGCTATGATGATGCAGCTTCTGTTCATGATTCAACAGACTATGCTTTATAAAATGGCATTTAAGTATGGCGGAGATCCAAACGGAATTTTGATGGCAGCATCGCTTCGTGTATATGCCTTTTCGTTCATTCCACTTTGGGGAATGAGTCAAGGATTGCAGCCTGTTGTCGGAACAAACTTCGGAGCAAAGCAATATGAAAGAGTAAGGCAAGCAATGAAGGTATTTTCTATCGGAGGACTTGTGCTTGCGGCAATCTTTTGGATTCCATCATTATTGCTATCAAGTCAGATACTTTCCTTGTTTGGAGTAGAAGCAAGTATCATAACACAGGGAGTTGGGAATTTCAGACTATTCTATTCTGTATTTATTATGTATGGAGTAATGGTAATGACAATTACATTCTTCCAATCAATCGGGAACGGAAAGAAAGCGGGGATTATTGTCATGCTTAGACAGCTCTTCCTATTTGTCCCTGCAATGGTTCTTCTGCCAATGGTATTTGGAGTAAAAGCTGTTTGGTTCACACAGCCCCTTGTTGATTTCATTATGATTGTTGTTGGAATCTTCATGATGCTTGGAGAACTAAATAAGATGAGTAAAGAAAAAGTAAAAGCATAAATTTCTTATTATGTGCGTGGATACCTGAAATAGTAGAAGGGCTTAATTTATGAGGAATAGTTAGTTGTAAAATGGAGCTGCACCCATACCCATTGAATTGCACCTACGCACCCTCATTTGCACCCATAGGTATCGATTTGCACCCATAGGCTGAAATTCTATCAATATATGATTTCCTTTCCATTCCATTTCAAAGGGTTTCAAATAATCTTGAAACCGCTTATTTAAGCCATTTGTTATTTTTGAAATAGCAAATGGCTTTCACTTTGTCTCAAATAATCTCGAACGGTTGCACACTTCGTCGCACGCTGAAGGCATAATCTTTGTGTAAAATGAGAATAATGATTTATCATCCTCCCTGGTTGATTGGTTTTCGTCGACATAATTTTACCGGAAAACGGTGAATCATTTTTCGTTGCACTTAGATTGTAAATTCAAGACCAAAAAAGCCACCATCCTCGATGGAACATCGATAAGACAGTGGCTTTAAAGCTATCTTTCTAAATCACTATGTTTCAATGACGAGTCGGGCTTAGAAAGATTCATTCTCTTAGTTGCTTGATCTTTTAACTCGACACCGGAAATTCCTTTTTTGTAAATCATTTTTACTAGATCGGTTTTTTCATCTGTAGAGTAATAATGGCTGAGCAAGGTATTGAACTCTAGAATATCTTTTTCCCTGATTGTTAGAATACCCTTACCGTGGCTTATAAGATCTTTATTAGCAATAAGTGAAGCAGTTCGTTTATTTCCGTCCCAAAAAAGTTGAGCTTTCATCATCCACAGCATTCGTTCAATCGCTCTTTCCGTTGCATTATTTATTTTTTCGAATGCTAAAAGTTTTGTTTTTACTTCGCCTTCTTCAGGTATTGGTGGTATATAATCTGTTCCACCAATACCAACACGACCCGTCCTCAACTCTCCCCAGGCAAGCGCTTCATCTTTCGCAATTTCATAATGCAGGTCTTTTATGAAATCAAGAGTAATGGGTTCTTCGATGTTCTTTAAAAGAAATTGCCAAGCATGCTTTAAATTTAAAATCGTACTGACGGCAGAAATATCTACATTTTGCATCTTCGCTTTTTCAAGAATAGTATAAGTTTCAGGGAAGGTAACATTTAATCCTTCCAACTTGGCACTATTATAAATGCTGTCTACTAAATTACGTTTTGCGTAAGCAATATTTTGTGAAAGCGTCATATTAAATTTATCGTTCATTTATTTTACACTCCTTTCATTAGATAGAGATCAAGACAATGACGTTCTTAATTTTTCCAGAAACTTTGCTTCAATGTTCTATTAAATTCTATCATATACGCTAAATAAATTTGAATGGAAGGACTCCATTACCCTACACGATTTAGAAATTTCTCGTAAGGTGCTTATTTACAAAATAAGAAGTTTTACACAGGGATAGAATGTTACACTTCCTAATCATTGTTGCACACTGGTTGCACACTATTTGTTTTAAATGCCTATATCATGGGGTTTATAAGCCTATATCCTAGACCCCCGCCGTCTCCACCATATGTAAAAGTGGCTGATTGTTGCTAGCATTGCAATCAGCCACTTTTTTTGATGCGATCGTTTTGTATCGTCGTGTCTTTGTTGCTGTGTGTTGCAAATATCCCCGCCTGTTTCCCCGCTTTTTAATGCTTTTAAATTAAAAAAGCGGGATTATCGAGAAGAAGAAAGGCGATTTTAAAATGTAATTTGCGAAAAAGGCCTTTTTCGAGAATTACAGCAGAATTTTCAAGCTGTAATTCTAAAAAAGCGACGTTTTTTGATTTTTGCCGTGGGCCATCCGTATATTTAATTTTTTCTCGCTGCGGGATTGTTTCTTTTTATCTTACGGCGTATAATAGGGCAATATCCAAAAAGCTTTAGTGCTTTACAGTGTTTTATACGTAGGAGGTTTGTAATGGAAAGAGTGTTTAATTTTTCCGCCGGCCCCGCCACCTTACCTGTGGAGGTTTTGGAGCAGGCATCGAAGGATATGTTGAATTACAAAGGCTGCGGCATGTCGGTTATGGAAATGAGTCACCGCTCAAGTGAGTACGGGGCCATTCACGCCGAAGCCAAGGCATCTCTTCGCTCGCTTCTGAATCTGGATGAGGATCACGAGGTGCTCTTTTTGCAAGGGGGTGCGTCGCTGCAATTTACCATGATCCCCATGAATCTTTTATCCGAAGGCCAATCGGCTTCCTACGTGATCTCAGGCTCTTGGGCGAAGAAGGCCTACAAGGAAGCGGCCATGCTTTATCCCGTGAAGGCCGTCGCCTCGTCGGAGGAGGCTAATTTTTCCTACTATCCCAACCTAGAACAAGGGGCAAAGGACAGCGTCTATACTTATGTCTGCGTGAACAATACGATTTACGGCACCCGCCTGGCTCCGGACCGGTTGGCTTCCATAAAGGGCACGGTGGTGGCGGATATGTCGTCAAATATTTTAAGCGAGGTTTACGATGTGAATGGTTGCGGCTTGGTCTTTGCCGGGGCGCAAAAGAATTTAGGCCCCAGCGGGGTTACCGTGGTCATCGTGAAAAAGGATCTCTTAAAAAAGGAAAAGGGCGAGCTGCCCACCATGTTGGATTACAAGACCCATTTGGAAAAGGACTCCATGTTCAATACCCCGCCTTGCTACAGTATTTATATTTGCGGCTTGGTCTTGGATTGGGTGAAGAAAATGGGTGGCGTCAAAGCCATGGAAGCGCGGAACAAGGAAAAGGCGGCGTTTTTATACGACGCCATCGACAACAGCGCTTTGTTTAAAAACACCATTCCCGCCGAGGATCGCTCCCTCACCAATGTGGTCTTTGTGACGGGAGACAAGGATTTGGACGGGGATTTCGTCGCCGGTGCCAAGGCCAAGGGCCTTTACAATGTGAAGGGCCACCGAAGTGTGGGCGGCATGCGGGCGAGCCTGTATAACGCCATGGACATGAATGGCGTGAAGGCGCTGGTTGATTATATGAAGGAATTTGAGGTGCAACGTGGCTAAGGATGAACGGCGTGTCTATAAAATCAAGACCATCAACAATATTTCGAAGGAAGGGCTGAAGCTGTTGCCGGCGAATTTTATCGCGTCGCCGGATGTGGAAGACCCCGATGCCATTTTGGTGCGCAGTGCAGATCTTCACGACTACGACTTCGGGCCCAATGTGCGCTTCGTGGGTCGTGCCGGCGCGGGCGTGAACAACATCCCCATCGATCGCTGCTCGGAAAAGGGCATCGTCGTCACCAAGGCGCCGGGGGCCAATGCCAACGGCGTGAAGGAGCTGGTGCTTCTGGCTCTGCTCCTGTCTTCCAGGGATGTGCTGGGCGGCATCGACTGGGTGAGAAATTATAAGGGCGATGCCATCGGCAAGGACGTGGAAGCGGCGAAGAAGCGCTTCGCAGGCCCTGAGCTTATGGGCAAGACCCTGGGCGTCATCGGCCTCGGCGCCACGGGCCGCCGCGTGGCAAAAATGGGCATCGACATGGGCATGAATGTCGTGGGCTACGATCCTTTCCTTTCCATCGGAAACGCCCTGAACTTGGATACCCGCGTCGACGTGGTGGAAGATCCCAAAGCCCTTTTTAATAAGGCGGATTACATTACCCTTCACATTCCCTACACGGCGGACACGAAAAATTTCGTCAGCGAGGAGTTGCTCTCCATCGCCAAGCCGGGCCTGCGCCTCATTAATATCGCCCGAGGCGGCCTGGTGGATGTAAAGGCACTGAAGAAATTCATGGATGCCGGCGTCGTGGTGAACTACGTGGTGGATTTCCCCGATTCGGAAACCATGAAGCTTCCCCACACCATTAACATTCCCCACTTAGGCGCTTCCACGCCGGAGAGCGAAGAAAATTCCGCCATGATGGTGGTGCGCCAATTGGTGGATTATTTGGATCACGGCAACATTCGAAATTCGGTGAACTTCCCCGACTCCAATATGGGCCGCTGCGCCAGCATGGGCCGGCTCACGGTGAACCATCGAAACATTCCCAATATGCTGGGGCAAATCACCAAGGTCTTGGCCGATGAGGAGATCAACATCGCCAATCTTTTGAATCGCCACCGGGTGAACTGGGCCTACACTATGATCGACATCGATTCCCCCGTCCACGAAGGCCTGCGGGAAAAGATTTTAAACATCGACGGCGTGGTTCGCGTGCGGTTTTTCTAGGAGTGTCCCATGGTTACCATTAAAGATTTCAAGGCCCTGCGGCCGAAAACTAATTTAGCAAAAGACGTGGCGGCCCTGCCCTACGACGTGTATTCCACAAAAGAAGCGGCGGAGGAGATAAAAAAACACCCCCGCTCCTTTTTGCAGGTGGATCTGCCGGCAGCCACGGTGGACACCTACGACGGGGCCATAAACGATGTGGCGGTGAAAAATTTCGAAGCCATGAAGGCGGCGGGGATTTTCCAGGGGGACGATACGCGGAAGATGTATGTCTACGAGCTGGACGACGGCGCCCGCAAGCAGCGGGGGCTTATGTGTCTCGCTTCCGTCGACGATTACCTCAACGATCGCATTAAAAAACACGAAAAGACACGCCGGGAAAAAGAAGAAGACCGGGTGGATCACATCGATCGCTTAAATGCCCAAACGGGACCCATCTTTCTCACCTACAGAAACGACGATGGTATCGCCGATTTGATCGCGAAAGGCACGGCAAATGCGCCGGAGCTGGACTTCACCACCGACGACGGGATAACCCATCGTGTGTGGACCCTCTCCGATCGGGCCATCGTGGACGGGCTCGTGGAGGCTTTCAAGAAGCAAGAGGCCCTCTACATCGCCGACGGCCATCACCGATCCGCCTCGGCGGTGCGGGTGGCGAAGCTACGCCGGGAAAAATTCGGCCCCGGGGATGCGGACACGGAGTACAATTACTTCATGGCCATTCTCTATCCCGCCGATCAGCTCCACGTCTACGACTACAATCGGGTGGTGGCGGATTTAAAGGGACTAAGCGAAGAAGCCTTTCTCAAAAAGCTTGAGGAAAAGTTTGTCGTCACGGAAAAAGATGAAGCCGTCCGCCCTGAAAAGAAAGGCGAATTCGGCATGTACCTAGCGGATCGCTGGTACCGCTTAGAATTTAAGGGCGAAGTGCCCGACAATGTCATCGAGGCCTTGGATGTATCGATCCTGCAGGACAATCTGTTCGCACCGATCTTGGGCATCGACGATCCAAGAAGCGATGGGCGCATCGATTTCGTCGGCGGCGTTCGCGGCTTAAAAGAGCTGGAGCGGCGGGTGGAGGACGACATGGCCGTGGCCTTTTCCATGTACCCCACGGCCCTTGAGGAGCTTATGGCCGTGGCGGATTCCGGCAAAGTCATGCCGCCGAAGTCCACTTGGTTTGAGCCCAAGCCCAGAAGCGGGCTCTTTATCCACGAGCTGGACGAATTAAACTAATTGAAGAAATACATTCATCGGGTAAGCACGCGCTTGCCCGATTTTTTGCGCAAAAAAACCCGGCGGGGCCGGGCAATTTTCAAATAAGCCATTTCCGAACGAGGGGAATGATTGAAAGGCATTTGTAGATCATGTAGGAGACGGCGAAGACCGCGATCGTGACGGCGGGGATTCCCAAAAGGGGATTCAGCCTTCCCAAGACGGGGAAGAAGTTTTTCAAATAATCCAAGACGAGGACGTGAACGAGGTAAATGGCAAAAGAGCCCTTGGAGACGGCGAGGACCCGGGCTTTCATTTTTTCTGAAAGGGAGATGTGTTGTGCCAAGGCGAAAAGGCCCATGGCCCAAAGGCATACGCCGACGGACATCCCTTCAAAGAGGCGCTCCTCCAATAGGCCGGCGGTGCGGGATAAGATGAATGTGCCGACGAAGATGAGCAAAAAGCCCATGGCTGCGCTGAAGGCGAAGGGGGTTTTCGCCGGCTTTTGATCCGAAAGGACGTAGCCCATGAAGGTGTAGCCCAAGGCGCTGTAGGAGAGCACCATGCTCCACTGCAGGGGAATGGCGCCGACGCCGTCGAGGGGATAAAAAGCCTTCAGCGTGGGAAGAAAAATCCCGAGAATAAACCACAGCGCGAGGAGATAGACCCTGTCGCTTTTCGCGGCATGGCAGGCGACGATGCGGCTCATGGGCAAAAAGGCGTAGACGAGGATCATAACGTGAAGGTAATAGAGATGGTCTTTGTGGCGGAAAAAGACTAAATCGGCGAGGGCCGCTTTCAGCTCCCCGAGGGAATGGATGCCGCCGTAGATGGGCGCGAGGCGATAAACAAAGGCCCAGACAAAAAGCGCCGCGAGGATGCGCAACATATTTTTGCCGTAGAGTTTTTTAAGGGGCATTTCTTTTTCCGGGCGCAACAAAAGGGCGCCGCTGGCCATGAAAAAGAGGGGAACGCCGCCGGAGGCGAAGCTCCTGAAAAAACAGGCGACGGGCCAATAGGCGCTTGTAACATCCCCTGCCACATAGGGGGCGGAGACGTGAATCGCCACGGCGGAGAGAATGGCGAAGGTTTTGATCAGATCGATTGTATCGTTTCGCTTGGAAGGGCTCATAATCCACCTTTTATTATTGTAATAATTTAATTATAGCGAAGATTAAAGGAAAGTACCATGGCGAAGCGAGATTTGCCGCGGCAAACTTGCCTTGCCCGTAGAATAAAACAAATGCAAAAAAGCCCCCGGCGAAACCGAGGGCGGCGGGATCAATATTTAAGATCGCCGTTAAAATTTTTGTGGGAGGTCCAGCCGTCGCCGATGTCGAGCCAAATAATATTGCCTTCGATGACCGTGTCGTAGACGTGGACGACGGATCCCTTCTCCAAGGCGTAGAGAACCGGCGCGTGAATGGTAGGCTCCGTGCGCACATTAGACTTCAGGGCCGTGGAGGTGATGTCCTTGTCTTTCAGATTGGCCGCCACCTTGCTGAGCTTGCTGCCGTTTGACGAGGCCTGTTTCGACGCAGGCTTTTCTTTTTCCACGACGATGGTTTTTTCCACGGGCTTTTCCTTTTCCACGACGATGGTTTTCGTTTCCGGCACTTCGGCGGCTTTCTTTTTTGCTTCGGCCAAATCTTCCGCCGCCCGGGCGCTTTGCTCAAGCTCCGTGGAGCGGCTCAGGTATTGGTCGTCGCCGGTCATGTCATAAAGGCGTCTCGCAATGTCCAGGGCACTGTCGTAATCGCCGTTTGCGGCGTGAAAGCTCATTTGCTTTTCCAAACCCCGTATCTCCGATTGCTTTTGATGGCGCATTAAAAAGACGAGGCCCACCATGGCGAGGAGCACGCAGAGGACGGTGACGGCGATGATTTTTTTCTTCGAACCGTCCGCCCCACGAGGCGAAGGTTGAGAAGCGGGGGCTTGTTGCGGAAGGGGCGCGCCGCAAGCGTTGCAAAAAGCGGCGCCTGTCCGTTGATCCGAACCGCAGCGTGGGCATTTCATAAAATCACCGATCCTTTAAGACTCCGCGCCTTCCTCCTCCGGAATGGCGCAGAGGTTTTTGTTGTCGAAGCGTTCGTTGCGAATGCCTTTAATGATGATTTTCAAACACATATACAGAGGCGATGCGATTAAAGCGCCAAGTACACCGAAGAGATTGGCGCAGATCATCACCGCCAAAATGACGACGAAGGGGTGAATGTCCAATTTGTTTCCCATAATGTTCGGGGTAATGACATTGCCTTCCAATTGTTGAACCACAACGCTGACCACGATAACTTTTATGACCATGGAGCCGCCCATGGTAAGGCCTACGAGCACCGCCGGTGCGGCGCCTAAGAAGGGCCCGATAAAGGGAATAAAGTTAAAGACCAGGGCGATGGCGGCGAGGGATAATTTGTATTTCAAGCCGATGACGGTGTAGCCGATAAACATAAGCACGCCCAAGACGCCGGCCACTAAAATCTGCCCGGAGATATAGGTTTCCAAGGTCTTGTGAATTTCACTCAAGACCTCCATGATGCGGTCGTAATACTTGCCGCGAGCCAAGTATTGAATGGCCTTCACGGCGTCGTCTTCGTCCATTAAGAGATAGAAAAGCCCCAAAATCATTAAGAGAAGGAGGCTTCCCACGGCGCCTATATTGGAAAGGCCACTGGCCAAGAGGCGAGGCACGTCCCCGGCAATGCTTTGCAGCCAAGCTTCAAACTTATCCATGTAGCTGTCCAAGGCTACGTACTGATTCAGCTGATGATAAAACTCCGATTGATTGAAGGTGACCAAGGCGTTGACGTCGAAGTCCGAGAAAAAGCTCGTGGCCTGATCGTAGATCATGGTAAAGGTGACGTAAAAGAGACCGATGGTAATGGCGATAAAAAGGAGGAAGGTGAGCACCGCGGAAAGGCGGGGCTTCTTCGTCCATTGTGTCAGCTTGTCGCGAATGGGCCGAAAGGCGTAGAAAATGTAAATGGCCAGAATCAGCGGCACGATGAGAGACATAATGACGCTGTAGACCGGGCTTAAAAATTTCTGTGTCGTGCTGAAAAGCAAAATGATGAGAAAAATTAAAACCACGGTAATTAAATGTTGATTCAGTTTACCTTTCATCATCGTTCAGCTCCGGATAAATAAATTCGATGGAATCGGCGGGGAAGACTAAATCCCGTTGGAATTCTTCCACATCCAAATTCGTCGGGTCGTTCTCTCCCGCCTTGGATGCTGCGCTATGCATGCGGTAATCTTCCATCATGGTTTTAAACAGTTCTGAAGTGGAAGGGGGTGTGTAAGTAATGGCGTTGGCACCGGCATTGGTCGTGGCGTGAATGCTCGCTTCGTCGTCGCCACCGGTGGCGATAATAGGAAATTCGTTTCCGATAATGCTTCGTACATAGGCTACGAGCTCCGCCGTATTCTTGCCGCCGGAAATGTTTAAAATCCGAGCGCCGGCGTTGATCTTGCCGACGAAGTCGTCGTGCTTGGAGACCACCGTGGCGATAATGGGAATGTCCAAGACCTTATACATTTCCCGAATGACTTCGTTTTTCATGGGCGTATTGACCACGACGCCGTAGGCGCCTAAAAGCTCGCATTCCAAGGCGATGGACACGCTGCGGGGGCCGGAGGTGGTGCCGCCGCCAACGCCGGCAAAGACGGGAATGGAGGAGCCTTGAATAATGGACTGCACGATGGCCAGCTGCGGCGTAAAGGGATAAACGGCGAAGACCGCCTGGGCGTTTGAGTTGCGAATTAAAGCGATATCTGTTGAGAAAATCAGGGATTTGATTCGCGTGCCCTGAATGCGAATGCCGCTGGCATTGTAAATGGCATTGGGCATGAGTACGGGTTTTTTGCGAAGGGAGGATTCGATTTCCGGAATGTACTTATCTTTAATGATGCGAAATTCTCCCTTGGGAAGTTTGGATTTTTTCGAAATACTCAATGGGCACCTCTTTCTGAATTAGGGCTTTGACTACTTTAATCATTATATCATCGGGCATCGGATAGCACCACGACGGGCACAAAAAAAGCCCCGAAGGGCTTTTATTTAAAGGAGGATCGTCTTATTTGCCCGGACGATAGGCGGGATCGGCGGTGTTGCCGGCATCGGGAATGTCCAGCTCCCAAGCCATGAGTTGGGTCTTTTCGTACAAGCTGTCGTTTAATTCTTTGACTTCCGGGGTGCGGTAGTAGGAAGCGACTTTTTTGTAGAGTTCGTTGTCTTTGTCTTCGCCTCGGGCCACAACGTAGTTAATGTAGGGGGCGGAGTTTTCGTTGACCGGTTCCATGAAGATGGCATCGTCTTTCGGGGAGAGGCCGGCATCGATGGCGAGGTTGGTGTTGATGACCGCAGCATCGACATCGGGCAGGGTACGGGCCACTTGGGCGGCATCCAATTCATCGATGGTGATGTTTTTCGGGTTTTCTGCAATGTCTGCCTTGGTGGGGCTGACGCCGACGTCGTCTTTTAACTTAATGAGGCCTGCCGCTTCTAAGAGGAAGAGGGCGCGTCCGCCGTTGGTGGTGTCGTTGGGAATAGAGACTTTGCCGCCTTGGGGCACGTCTTTTAAGTCTTTGGTTTTGTTGGAGTAGGCACCGATGGGGGAGATAAAGGTGCGTCCGATGGGGACGAGGTCGGTTTTTTTCGAGGCGTTGTAGGCATCTAAGAAGGCCTTGTGTTGGAAGGCGTTCAGGTCCACGTCGCCGTTAACCAAGGCGTCGTTGGGGGTGTTGTAGTCGGAGAAGTGGACGAGCTCGATTTTAATGCCGTCTTTTGCCGCAAGCTCCGCGGCTTTTTCCCAGAGGCGTTGGTCGTCGCCGACGACGCCCAGTTTCACGGTTTGTTTTGCTTGGCCGTCGCCGCCTTTGCCGCAGCCGGTGGCGGTAAAGAGGAGGCAGGCGCATAAGAGAACGGCGGTAATGGATTTAAAAATGTGTTTCATGGATACTATTCCTTTTCTAATTTTGGCCGAAGCCGGTAATGGGTGTTCGAAGGAATCCGTCACACCCGGGCCCCTAAGGGCGGTGGATTGTTAAACGGGTGGACGGGCAAAGCATTCGTTCTTTTCGTTTCATGTCGATCCTTCTTTCTAATGATCTATTTATTTGGCGTCTTTTGCCGAATCGCCGTATTGGCCCAGATCCTTCAGATCCAATTTCCATGCGGCGTATTGGCTGCCTTTGTAGAGTTCTTGGAGCAGTTGATCCACATTGTCTTGTTGGTAATAGCTCACGACTTTTTTGTAGAGTTCGTTGTCTTTGTCTTCAGCTCGTGCGACGACGTAGTTAATGTAGGGGGCAATGCTTTCGCCCATTGCTTCGACAAAGATCGGGTCTTTTCGCGGATCCAATTTGGCGTCCACGGCCATGTTGCCGTTAATGACAGCGGCGTCCACATCGGGAAGGGAGCGGGCCACTTGGGACGCGTCCAATTCGTCGATGGTGACTTTTTTTGGATTGTCTTTAATGTCTTTAATGGTGGGCACGAGGCCGGCGTCGTCTTTTAAGGTAATGACGCCCGCTTGTTCGAGGACGATGAGGGCCCGGCCGCCGTTGGTGGCGTCGTTGGGGATGGCGATTTTCGCGCCCTCTTTCAGTTCCTTTAAGTCCTTAATCTTCGTGGAGTAGATGCCGATGGGGGAGAGGTAGGTCATGCCGATGGGCACGAGGTTTTGGTTTTTCGCCTTGTTGTAATCATCCAAGAAGGCTTTGTGTTGGAAGGCATTTAAGTCGATGTCGCCGTTGACCAAGGCGTCGTTGGGGGTGTTGTAGTCGGTAAAGACCACGATGTCCAAGGTAACGCCGTCTTTGGCAGCATTTTCTTTCGCTTTTTCCCAAAGGCGTTGGTCGTCGCCGACGACGCCGATTTTTACCACTTGGCCTTCTTTTTTCGCATTGGCCGTTTGTGCGGTATTATTTTTTCCGCTGTTGTCGGCATTGTTTTTTGCCGCGTTATTTCCTCCGCCGGCACATCCGGTGAGCACCAGGGCCGAGAGAAGGGCGATAGAGGTAATTTTCTTAACTAATTGCTTCATTTTAAGCTCCTTTCGCTTTTGCTTAGTGTTGTACTTTCTTCACCCACAGGTTAAAGAGGCCTTGGGTAATAAAGACTAAAATTAATATAAGGACGGTGGACACGATGATGATGTCGTTTTGATAGCGGTTGTAGCCGCGGGTAATGGCCAGGTTGCCCAGGCCCCCTGCGCCGACGGCACCGGCCATGGCGGTGAGGCCGATGAGGCTGATGATGGTCATGGCGCTGGCCCGTAAAATGGCGGGAAGGCCTTCTTTTAAATAAACGCCGAAGACGATGTTCGCCGGGGAATCGCCCATGGATTTCGCCGCTTCGATGATACCACCGTCTACTTCGGCCAAGGCATTTTCAATTTGCCGTGCGTAGAAGGGGGCGCTGCCCACAACCAGGGGAACGATGGCGGCGGTATTGCCGATGGTGGTCTTGACGATGGCGCGGGTTACCGGGGAGATGAGGGCCAGTAAAATAATGAAGGGAATGGAACGGAAGATGTTGACCACCTTATCCAAGACCCAATACACTTTTTTGTTTTCCCACAGGCCGCCCTCTTGGGTCAGGGTCAAGGCCAGGCCGCCTAACATGCCGATGATGCCGGCGATAATCGACGTGACCACCACCATGTAAATGGTGGCGCCGGTTTCCGTAATAAAATCTTGTTTCGATGCGATGGCATTGGCAAAGAAGTCCATTAAATCACCTCCTTATCGACGACGCGAAGGTCGACGTTTTGATCGATCATGTATTGTTTTGCCTGTTTAATGGCGTCGGGAGAGCCTTCAAAGAGCACCACAAGATTGCCGAAGGGCACATCTTCTAAAAATTCGATGCTCCCGGACAAAATATTGGTCTTCACGTGGAATTTCGTGAACACGTCGTTTAAGACCGGGTTGGTGGCGGAGGCGCCGATGTAGCGCAGGTGGATGAGCTCGCTGGTGGGATCGTCACCATTAAAGTAGCCGTGGTCCTTGAGCTTGTCGATGGTTTCATCCCAGTGGCTTGCGGTGTTCACAAATTGCTTTGTGATTTCCTCTTGAGGATTGGCAAAAATGTCGATTAAGGAGCCGGCTTCCACCACCCGCCCCGATTCCATGACGGCGACTTTGTTGCAGATTTCTTTCACCGCCTGCATTTCGTGGGTAATGAGGACAATGGTTAAATTCATCTCCTCGTTTAACCGCTTCAAGAGATGGAGAATGGAGGTGGTGGTCCGGGGGTCCAGAGCCGATGTGGCTTCGTCGCAAAGCAGAATCTTCGGATCGTTGGCCAAGGCCCGGGCGATGGCCACCCGCTGTTTCTGTCCGCCGGAAAGTTCTCGGGGATAGCTGTTGGCCTTGTCTTCAATGCCCACCAGTCGCAGAAGATCCATGGCTTTTTTCTCTTTGTCTGCATCGGAAAGCTTGCTGTCTTTCAGAGGATAGAGCACATTGCCTAAAATGGTGCGGGCGTTCATAAGATTAAAGTGTTGAAAAATCATGCCGATTTTTTTGCGGCGCTTTCTCAGCTCCTTCACCGGCAATTTGGTTAAGTCTTCGCCGTTTACGACGACCTCCCCGGATGTGGGGGGCTGCAGTAGATTAATGGTGCGAACCAGTGTGGATTTGCCTGCACCGGAGTAGCCGACGATGCCGAAGACATCCCCCGGCGCCACGTGGACGGACACATCGTCCACCGCCGTAAAGGCCTGGCGGTCTTTTTCAAAGACCACGGAAATATGTTTTAAGTCGATCACGATGAACCTCCTCGTTCAAAATGAAAATAAAAAAACGTCCTTCTTTTCCCATAGGAAAAAAAGGACGATAGAAATCGTGTTACCACCTTTATTTATGTAAATCTCACGATTTACACCTCAACGAGTACCATCATACTCCGGCGCTGTAACAGGCGCACCTGTAAGAATCTAGTATCGACCCTTAGAGTCAGAGGCCATGTTCGCCCGAAAACCAAAACGCTTCTCTCACCAAATGAAGCTTCTCTGTAGTTCGATCCCTTCAGGTTACTCTCCTCGTCAAACTCGGTGAAGCAATTCTAACAAGGACATCCTCTACTTGTCAACCCCCTTTTTTGAACTTTCTTTGCATTTGTTTGGTACAATAGGTTTACAGAATTAAAAATAAAGGAGTTTAGATAGATGGACAGATTTGTAAGAGAACACGTGATTGAGCATCGCCCCATGAAGGAAGTGACCAGTTTTCAAATCGGCGGGCCCGTGGATTATTTTATCGAACCCCGCACCGAGGAGGAGCTGCGCCAAGTCATCGTTGCGGTTCAAAAAGAAAACTTGCCATGGATGGTCATGGGCAAGGGCACCAATATGGTGGTTTCCGACAAGGGGATCCGTGGCGCGGTGATCCGTCTGGAAAACTATTTTGCAGGCGTTCGGGTGGACGGCACGCGGGTCATCGCTCAAAGCGGTGCCTCACTCAGAAAAGTGGCGGAGGCGGCCTGTAAGGCATCCCTGGAGGGCTTGGAATTTGCCCACGGGATTCCCGGCGCCGTGGGAGGCGCCATGACCATGAACGCCGGTGCCTACGGCGGGGAAATGAAGGATGTGGTGGAATCGGTGAAGGTCATGCATCACGACGGCACCACGGAAGTGATCCCCGCAGATGCAATGGACTTTCGCTACAGAAACAGCCGCGTCTACGACGAAAAGCTCGTGGTGTTAGAGGCCACTTTCGCCTTGAAGCCGGGGGATGCGGCGGCCATTCAAAGCCGTATGGATGAATTGTGGCAACGCCGCCTCGCGAAACAGCCCCTGGAATACCCCTCGGCGGGGAGCACCTTTAAGCGCCCCGAGGGCTACTTCGCAGGGCAGCTCATCGATCAGGCGGGCTTAAGGGGCCTGAAACACGGCGGCGCTCAAGTGTCTGAAAAGCACTGCGGCTTCGTCATCAATTGCGGCGACGCCACCTGCAAAGATGTGGTGGAGCTCATCCGCACGGTACAGGAGGCGGTCTATGAAAAACACGGCGTGGAACTGGAGACGGAAGTGAAAGTGTTGGGAGAAACGGAATGAAGCTTTTAGTACTCACAGGCTTATCCGGTGCCGGAAAAAGCCAGGCCCTAAAGGCGGCAGAGGATTTAGGCTATTACTGCGTGGATAATTTGCCTCCGGCGCTGTTTCCGAAATTCATCGACATGGTGGAAGAGGCCCAAATGCCCTTGGTGGCACTGGTTTTAGACATTCGCTCGAGCCTGTTTTTTAACGAGCTGGATGTGGCCATTCAAACCTTGGACAAAGAGGTGGACGATGTGACCGTCATCTATTTGGAGGCGGATCCCCACGTGTTGATTCAGCGCTTCAAGGAACTGCGCCGTCCCCATCCTTTGAGCTCCTCTATCGCTAAGGGCATCGAAGAGGAAAAGCGGCACATGGAGCCCCTCCGCGCCCGGGCGGATCACATTATTGACACATCGAAAATGACCAATTATAATTTAAAAATTCGCCTAAAGAGCATTTTAATCGAGGAGCGAGGCAAGCTAGGCATCTCCGTGATCTCTTTCGGCTTTAAAAACGGCATTTTGGAAGAGGCGGATCTCGTATTCGATATGCGCTTTTTGCCCAATCCCTACTATGTCAGCGAGTTGAAGGCGAAAAACGGATTGAATCCCGAAACCCGGGACTACGTCTTCGGGAAGAAAAAGGCGGAGGATTTCGTCGCCTTTATTGTCAACTACATGAAGACCTTCGGCGACGATTACGTGGCAGAGGGGAAGGAGCATTTAACCATCGGCATCGGATGCACCGGCGGTTTCCATCGCTCCGTGGCCATGACGGAAAGACTGGGAGAGGCCCTGCGCGAGGCGGGCTATAGGGTCATCGTGGGCCACAGAGATTTGGGCGTGTAGCATGAACGATCCGAAATTTGTAGTCATCGGCGGCGGCACGGGGATCTCCGTTCTTTTGCGGGGCCTGAAGCGCTTCAGCGACGACATTACGGCCATCGTCACCATGGCCGACGACGGGGGCAACAGCGGCATGCTGAGGAGAGACTACGGCATGCTTCCCCCGGGGGATGTGCGGAACTGTTTGGTGGCTCTCGCCAATGCGGAGCCTTCGCTGAAAAACCTCCTGCAGTACCGCTTTAAAGACGGGAATTTAAAAGACCAGAACATGGGCAATTTAATTATTACGGCTCTGACAGATATTCACGGCGGCTTCGCCGAAGGGGTGAAAGAAGCGGCGGAGGTACTCAAGATCACCGGGCGGGTGCTTCCCGTGACGGAAGAATCCATCGCCCTCATCGGCCATTACGCCGATGGGGCGAGCATTCGCGGCGAATCCGCCATTCCCCGCTACGCCTACGAAAATGACGCGGCCATTACCTCCATCGAGCTGGATCCCGAGGCGCCGAAGGCCAACGGCGATTGCATCGATGAAATTTTCGCGGCGGATCTGTTGGTCCTGGGGCCCGGGAGCCTTTACACCTCCCTGATCCCCAACATCCTCGTGCCCGAGGTCGCCCGTGCATTAAACGAGGCCCGCGCCCCCTTGGTCTATGTGGCCAATATAATGGAGCAGCGCGGCGAAACCGAGGGGATGAGTTTAAGCGATCACTTAGAGGCATTAAAAGCCCACGGCCTTACGAGACCGGTGAAGTGCATCCTTGCAAACGATGCAAAAACGGATCCGAATCTCCTGGAAAAGTACGCCCGAGAAGAAGGGGTGCGGCCCATTTATTTAGCGGCCGAAGAGCGGAAGGATCTGTCGAAAAAAGGCGTAGATGTGGAGGAAGGCGCCTTTATGGCCACAGGGGGCGATCTCATTCGCCACGACGGCCTTCGCGTGGCTCAACGACTTTTAAGCTTATGTGACCGTTATGGGGAAATCCATTGCAAGGGATGAAAAACTGCTCTATAATAGAGAGGTAGTAGAATCGAGGAGACTGTGAGTTTTTCAAAAGATGTAAAAAATGAATTGGCCCGCGTGCCCATGGAGGACATGGCGATTCTTCACGCGGAGCTTGCGGCTTACGTGCGCACCTGCGGCGTGATCCGCCTGAGGGAAGGCCTTAAAATAGACCTTTCCTTCCACACGGAGAACGCCTCCGTGGCGCGGCGCATCCTTTCCGCCATCAAACGCCTCTTCGGCAGCGATGTGGAAGTGGCGGCGACGCAAAATATGTATTTGAAGAAAAACAAGCAGTATCGCATTCGCATGACCGACGAAGGATCGGTTCGCTCTCTTCTGATGGATAGCGATTTCCTTCGTCCCGACAATGTTTTTCAAATGCACTATGCCGTGGATCCGGCCCTGTTAAGAGATGCGGCGTCGATCCGCGCCTACATCCGCGCCTCCTTTTTAGGGGCGGGGTCCGTGACCAGTCCGTCGAAGGGCTATCATCTGGAGATGATTTCTCACGACAAGGTCCACGGCGAAGACATAAGAAAATGGCTTTCGCGGGCGGGCTTTTCGGCCAAGGGCATTTACAGAAAAGACGATTACATCCTGTACTTAAAAGAGGCGGAAAAAATTTCCGATTTCCTGGCATTTATGGGGGCGAGTCGCTCCGTCCTGGAATTTGAATCCACCCGGGTGGTTAAAGACGTCAGGAACAATGTGAACCGCCTGGTAAATTGCGAAACGGCCAATTTGTCCAAGACGGTGAACGCCGCGGCGAGACAGATGAGAGACATCGATTGGATCCGAAAGACCGTGGGCCTTTCGTCTTTAGGCGAAGAGCTCATGCCCGTGGCCCTCTGTCGCATGAATCATCCCGAGGCCAGTTTAACGGAGATTGGCGAAATGATGGTGCCGAAAATGTCGAAAAGCGGCGTGAACCATCGCATGAAAAAAATACACGAGCTGGCGGAAAAGCTGAGAGGAGTTTAAATTGAAAGAGTCTAAGGTTATACTTAAAAACAAAGAGGGTCTGCACGCCAGACCGGCGGCCATGTTTGTTCGGGTGGCCAATCAGTACGAATCGGATATTACGATTGTTCGCGACGGCGAAGAGGTCAACGGCAAAAGCATTATCGGCATTATGAGTTTGGGTATTTTTTCGGGTCAAGAGATTATCCTGCGGGCCGAAGGCAAAGACGAGGACGAGGCCATCGAGGGCATGGTTGAATTTGTAGAAAAACAATTAGATTAAAAGAGCTGGCCTTTTCGACAGCTCTTTTTTTATTTAGAGAGGACGACTATGGGATCTTTCGTACATTTGCATTTGCACTCGGAGTATTCACTTTTAGATGGCTTTACGAAAATCGCCGATCTCCCCGAGCGGGTGAAGGCCATGGGCATGGATGCCGTGGCCCTGACGGATCACGGAAATATGTACGGCATGGTGGCTTTTTACAAGGCGGCGAAGGCGGCGGGGATCAAGCCCATCTTGGGCTGCGAAGTCTATGTCACGAAACAGGATAAATCGGTGACGGAGAAGAGCAATCGGCGCTACCACCTGATTCTTCTCGCGGAAAATCAGCGAGGCTGGGAAAATTTAATGGCCATCGTCTCCACCGGCTATGTGGAGGGCTTTTACTACAAGCCTCGGGTGGATATGGAGGATTTAAGAAAGCACAGCGAAGGGATCATCGCCACTTCCGCCTGCTTAGGCGGTGAGGTGCAACAGGCCCTTCTTCAAAACGACGAGGCAGGGGCCAAAGAGGCGGCCCTGCGTTACCGGGAAATTTTCGGCGAAGACAGTTTCTTTTTGGAGCTTCAGGACCACGGCATGCGGGAGCAGAAAGAGGTGAACCGCAAGCTTTTGCGTCTTTCCAAAGAGACGGGGATCGGCCTTGTCGCCACCAACGACTGCCACTACTTAAATAAAGAAGATGCCGACGCCCACGACGCCCTCTTGTGCATTCAAACGGCATCGATTTTAGACGAAGAGCAGCGCATGCGCTTCCCCTCCGACGAATTTTACGTGAAGAGTCCCGAGGAAATGGCGGAACTTTTCCCCTACGCCCCCGAGGCCTTGGAGAACACAGTGAAAATCGCCGCCCGCTGTGATGTGGAGCTGGAGTTTCACCACCTGCACCTGCCCCATTTCGAACTCCCCGAGGGCTACACCAACGAAGGCTATTTGCGGGAGCTGGTGGAAGAGGGACTCGTGAAGCGTTACGGCGAAGTGAATGAGGCCGTGCGCAGTCGGGTAGAATTTGAATTGAACACGATTTTTTCCATGGGCTATACGGATTACTTCCTCATCGTGTGGGACTTCATCGCCTTTGCCCGTGCATCGGGCATCGAAGTGGGACCTGGCCGCGGCTCTGCGGCGGGGAGCGTGGTGTCTTACGCCTTGGGAATCATCGACGTGGATCCCTTGAAATTCGGTTTGCTCTTCGAGCGATTCTTAAATCCCGAGCGGGTGAGCATGCCGGATATCGACGTGGACTTTTGCTACGAACGCCGGGAAGAGGTCATCGACTACGTCATCGACAAATACGGCGAAGACCACGTGGCGCAAATCGTCACCTTCGGTACCTTAGGCGCCCGCGCCGCCATTCGCGACGTGGGCCGGGTCATGGACCTGCCCTACGGCCGGGTGGATTTTGTGGCGAAGCAGGTGCCCAATGAATTAAACATTACTCTGAATCGGGCCTTGGAGATTTCGCCTTCTTTGAAAAAAGCCTACGATGAAGAAGAAGACGTGCATCGGCTCTTGGATTTGGCTCGCCGACTGGAAGGGGTGCCTCGCCACACCTCCACCCACGCCGCCGGTGTCGTGATCAGTCAAAATCCCATGACCGACTACGTGCCCCTGACGCGAAACGGCGAGATTATCTCCACCCAATTTAATATGATCGAGTTGGAAGAGCTCGGGCTGTTGAAAATGGACTTTTTGGGCCTAAGAACCCTGACGGTGATTCGCGACGCCCTGGCCTTTATCGAGCGGGACTACGGCAAAAGGATCGACTTCGATGCCATGGACTACGACGATCCCGAAGTGTTGAAGCTCTTTCAGCGGGCGGAAACCCTGGGCGTGTTTCAATTTGAAAGCGGCGGGATGCGGGCCTTTTTAAAAGACTTAAAGCCCACGAAATTTGCCGACCTCGCCGCCGCCAACGCCCTCTTCCGGCCGGGGCCCATGAATCAGATTCCGAAATTTGTGGAATCGAAACACGATCCTTCGAAGATCTCCTATCCCTACGAGGCGGTGAAGGATATTTTGGAAGAAACCTACGGCTGCATCGTGTATCAGGAACAGGTTATGGAAATCGTGCGCCGGGTCGGCGGCTACTCTTTGGGCCGCGCCGACTTGGTGCGGAGGGCCATGAGCAAAAAGAAAATGGCCGTGATGGAACAGGAACGGCAAAACTTTATTTACGGCAGCTTAACCGACGCCGGGGAAGTGGACGTGGCAGGCGCCCTGAGAAACGGCGTGGACGAGGCCAGTGCCGACAAGATTTACGACCTCATGATCGACTTTGCCAACTACGCCTTCAACAAATCCCACTCCGTGGCCTACGCCGTGGTGGCCTACCGCACGGCCTGGCTGAAGCGCTACTACCCGGCGCAATTTATGGCGGCACAAATCACCTCCTTTATGTCCAACACCGATCACATGCGCATGTACATCGAGGAAGTGAAGCGGCTGAACATTCCCCTCTTGCCGCCGGATGTAAACAAGAGCTTTTTGAAATTCAATGTGGAAGACGGGGCCATTCGCTTTGGTCTGAAGGGCATTCGCAATGTGGGGGCCAATTTCGTCCGCGCCATTGAGGACGCTAGGTGCGAGGGGCCCTTTGCCTCCATGACGGAATTTATTCGCCGAGTGGATAAAGCGGCCCCCGGCGCCATGAATAAGCGCAGCATGGAATCTTTGATTAAGGCCGGCGCCTTCGACAGCCTGGGAGGAAACAGGCCCCAGTATCTGGCCGTTTACGACAAGCTCATGGATCAGATTCAGGGAGAAAATAAGCGGAACATTCCCGGCCAGGTCAGTTTGTTTCAACAGACGGAAAGCGCCGCAGGCGACGTGCTTCCGAAGCTGAAGGACTACGACCAAAAACAGAAGCTGGAATACGAGCGGGACGTGCTGGGCATTTACGTCTCCGGTCATCCCCTGGAGTCTTACAGCGAAAGCTTAAAGCAACAAACAAATTCAAACACGGCGGATATAAAAGAGGCTCTGGAAACCGCCGATGTCTTGTTTAATCGCACCTTAGGCGGCATGTTGAGAGAGACCAGAACCTTGGTGACGAAGAAAAATAAAATGATGGCCTTCGGCATTTTGGAAGACCTTTACGGCACCATTGAGCTCGTGGTCTTTCCCCAAGTCTATGCTTCTCTGCCCCCGGGCTTTTTTGAAGAGGGCAAGCTTATTACCGTCACCGGCCGCATTGAAGGAAGCGAAGTGGAAGAAGGCAAGGTCTTGGTGGAATCCATTCGTCCCTTGGAAGAGGCGGCGCAGAAGGTGTTTATTCGCCTGAAAAATCGCGACCTTCAAGAGGAGATTGAAGGGGTGTTGGAAAAGCACAGCGGCGCCCTGGATGTGATTTTATATTTCACCGAGGAGCAAAAAGCTCTGGGTCTTCCGAAGCGCTTGGCGGTCAACTACGACGACGAATTGATTCGGGATCTGAGTGTGTACGTGGATCCCGCGGAAGATATTATCAGAAAGTGAGGCGACTATGGCCATAGGCATATTAACCAGCGGCGGCGACGCCCCTGGCATGAACGCAGCCATACGGGCGCTGGTGCGCTCGGCGGTGTACGAAAACATCGAGGTGCTGGGGATTCGAAACGGCTACACCGGCATTTTTAACGAAGACGCCATGTATATGGACCTGTCTTCCGTGGCGGACATTATTCACAAAGGCGGCACCATTTTAGGCACGAGCCGCTCGGAAAAAATGCGCACGGACGAAGGGCTTTTTGAAGCGAAAAAGCATCTGGAGGCCATGGCCATCGAGCACCTGGTGGTCATCGGCGGCGACGGCTCCATGCGCGGGGCCCTGTCCCTGTCGAAACTGGGTCAATCGGTGATTACCATTCCCGCCACCATCGACAACGACCTGGGCTACCAACACGGAAGCATCGGCTTTTACACGGCCATCGAGACCATTTTAGATGCCATCGGAAAGATCCGCGACACCTCCAGCGCCCACAAGCGGGCCAATATTGTGGAAGTCATGGGCAGACACTGCGGCGACCTGGCCCTTTACGCGGGCATCGCCGGCGGGGCGGAGAGCGTGATTTTGCCCGAGGTGGATTTCGACTTCGAGGCCGTGAAGAAAAAAATGCTCGCCGGCAAACTTCGCGGTAAGCGCCACCACATTATTCTTCTCACGGAAGACAAGCTTTCATCCTACGCCCTGGCCAGGGATTTGGAAGAGGCCACGGGCATCGAGACCCGGGTCACGGTGCTGGGCTATGTGCAGCGAGGCGGCATACCCACCGGCGCGGACCGCATCAACGCCTCCCGCTTAGGGGCGGAAGCGGTGAACTACTGCCGAGGCGGAAAAAAATCTCTGGCCCTCGGGATGATACAAGGCAAGCTTCAGGCCGTGGATTTGGAAGAAGCCCTGGCCGTGGAAAAAACCTTCGACAAAGATATGTACCACTTACTGGATAAAATTTCGATTTAGGAGAGACGATGAAAAAAACAAAAATCGTAGCGACCATCGGCCCGGCGTCTTGGGACGAGGACATCTTGCGGGCCCTTTTCACCGAAGGCGTCAATGTGTGTCGCTTAAATTTTTCCCACGGCGACCATAAGAGCCACAAAGAGACCATGGATAGGATCAAAAAAGTGCGGCGGGAAATGGATCTGCCCATCGCCCTCATGTTGGACACGAAGGGGCCGGAGATTCGCACCGCCACCTTTAAAGGCGGGGAAGCGGTCCTCGAAGAAGGGGGCGCCTTTGCCCTTTACGCCGAGGAGATAGAAGGTGACGCATCCGGTGTAACCATCACCTACGCCGGCCTCTACAAAGACGTTTCACCGGGGCAGGTGATCTTGCTTGACGACGGGCTCATGGCCCTTGAAGTGGCAAGCATCGAAAATAGGACCATTCACACGAAGGTCTTAAACGGCGGCGTGATTAAAGACCACAAGGGCATCAACGTGCCCGGTGCCTCCATTCAGTTGCCGGCCCTCACGGAAAAAGACGTGGAAGACATTCGCTTCGGCATCGACGAAGGGGTGGACTTTATCGCCGCTTCCTTTATTCGAAAAAAAGACGACCTCATCGCCATTCGCAATGTTTTGGAAAGCCACGGCGGCGAGGGAATCAAGGTCATTGCGAAAATTGAAAACAAAGAAGGCATCGACAACATGGATGAAATCGCCGCCTTTGCCGACGGCATCATGGTGGCGCGAGGGGACATGGGCGTGGAAATCGAAACGGAGCGCGTGCCCCTGGTGCAAAAGCAATTAATCGATCGGGCCATCGACGAGGGAATCCCCGTCATCACCGCCACGCAAATGCTGGATTCCATGATTCGAAATCCCCGGCCCACTCGGGCGGAAGTGGGGGATGTGGCCAATGCCATTATCGACGGCACCAGCGCCGTCATGCTCTCGGGAGAAACCGCCGGAGGCAAATACCCGGTGGAAGCGGTGAAGACCATGGCCAAGGTCTGCGCCTTTACCGAAGCCGCCCTGGACTACGAACACATTTTGAAAAAGAGCGACCAGTTTAAGCGAAACACCACCAATGTCATCGTGCGCCACGCCGTGGAAATGGCGGAAGAGCTTTCCGCCGATGCCATCGTCATCGCCACGGCCACAGGCTACAGCTCGAGAAATTTGGCGAAGTTTCGCCCGAAATCCGATGTCTTTGCCGTTACCGAAGACGACGCCGTGCTGCGGCAAATGAGCCTTCAGTGGGGCGTAACAGGCGTCAAGGGAAAGACCAATCAAAGGCAAATTTTTGAGGAGACGGCGAAAATCGTGAAGCGGGCCGGCTTTATTAAAGAGGGGGATTTAATCGTCATGGTGGCGGGAATTCCCCAAGGGGTGGCCGGCAGCACCAATGTGGTGAAGGTCCATCAAGTGGCATCCACCCTGCACAAAGGCGTGGGCATTGTCATGGGCAAAAAGACCGCCCGCGCCCGCATCGTCTCCGAAGACGGCACTTATATGCGTGATTTTACCGACGGCGACATTATCGTGGCGAAGGGCTATGAAAAATCGCTGGCGCCTTATTTGGCTCGGGCCGGCGGCTTTATCTCCGAAGAAGAAGGCCTTACGTCCCCTTCGGCCATTGCCGGCTTGTCCTTGGGCAAGTGCACCATTGTGGGCTGTAAGGGCATCACCGACGGCTTGAAATCCGGCGAGGTTATTACCATGAACGCCGACACAGGGGAAGTCTTCTTGGGAAGCGTGCGCACGAAGTAGCCTTGCACGATGGGCGTGAAATGTTTATAATTGTTTCGTAAGTAGAGTAGACAAAAGGCGTTAAGTGTTGAGAGATGGGAAGTTGCTCTCAAACGAAGAGTGAAGAGGCTCGCTATCTTTTGTCGCATCCGCTGCTGTCCTCTTAAGCAGCTTAAGGAGGAAAAATGAAACAATTGAATACGAAGAAACTTGCCTTTTTGGCCTTGATGGTGGCGATGCAAATCGTCTTTACCCGAACCTTGGGAATCGATCTCGGCAGTGTGCAGAGAATCAGCTTCTCATTTATTCCCGTCACCTTGGCATCGGCGGTGGCAGGGCCCATTCCCTCAGGGATTGCGGCGGCTGTGGCCGACATCATCGGGTTTTTCACCAAACCCACGGGACCTTACTTTCCGGGATTCACCTTTAATGCCTTTTTAGGCGCCGTGATCTACGGCTATTTCTTCTACAAGAAAGAGCTGACGCTAAAGCGCATCATCCTGGCCAATGTGGTAGCCACCTTGGTGGTGAATGTTTGCTTAGGTACCGTGTGGGTGCACATGCTTACGGGCAATCCCTACGGCCCCTTATTTACAGCCAAACTTCCTTTCCAAGGCTTGATGCTCGTCATTAAAATCGTCGTACAGGCCCTGATTCTGAAGCGCCTCACCGACGAGGCCGCGCGGCTGTTTCGATAAACAAGCGCCTCGCTACGGTAAAACCGTGGCCGGGCGTTTTTTTATTGCAAATATGGTAAAATAATGGACGTTAGTCATTCTTCCGGTACTGCCGGCGAAAAGAAACAGGAGTAAAAGCAGTATGTCCAATGTCGCAATCGCATTTTTAAGTTCCGCCTTGGCGGGCCTCGCCACCATGCTCGGGGCGGTGATCGTCTTTTTGTCGAAGTCGGACAATAAAAAATTTCTCTCCTCCGCCTTGGGCTTTTCCGCCGGCGTCATGATTTATATTTCCTTTATGGAAATGATGCCCATGGCACAGGAAAATTTTCTGAAGACCATGGCCGACAAGCAGTCGCAGTGGATGATGTTGGCCTCCTTTTTCGGCGCCATGGCCGTCTTCGGCCTTATTTCCCATTTGGTGCCGGAAGCCGACGCGCCCCACGACATTAAAACCGAACACGAGCTGGAAGAGAAGAGCAAAGAGCTGGCCCTGGAAGTGGTGGGACTGAAAAGCGCCATCGCCATCGGTGTCCATAACTTTCCCGAGGGAATGGTTACCTTCATGACCGGACTTATGGATCCCGCCATGGGCCTGTCCATCGCCGTGGCCATTGCCATGCACAACATCCCTGAAGGCATCGGCGTGGCGGCGCCTATTTACTTTGCCACGGGGGATAAGAAGCGGGCCTTGTGGCTCACCTTTTTAAGCGGCGTCTCCGAGCCTGTCGGCGCCATGTTGGCCTACCTTTTGCTGCGCCCCTTCCTTACGCCTACCCTCTTCGGCGTGGTCTTCGGCGCCATCTCCGGCATCATGGTTTTAATTTCCTTCGACGAACTTTTGCCCGCTTCCCGTGCCTACGGCGAAACCCACTTGTCTTTGTTGGGTCTGATCTTCGGCATGATGGTTATGGGGGCCAGTCTGGTTATTTTATAAAAAGAATTTGATTATTTCCTTGACATTTCTTTTATCTCTGTTATACTCATAGTCAACAATCGAATCCACATGATAGAGGCGCATTTCACATCAGTAGCGATTATCTCCGGTCAATGGATAATCGTGAAAGGGTGACGTGCCGAGGGTTGGGTGCTTGTGTCCACAAGTATCTTTCACCGGGACGTAGGAGAATATCCTGCGTACTGTCGTTCTACGGAACGGAGAGCTATCGTGCCTTTTGCGTTTCTTTTCGTATAACCAAGAGTCATGATAGTATCATGGCTCTTTTTTTCGATTGAAAACGCAGAAAGGAAGATTTACATGACAAACCAACGCAATCTTATTATCGCCTTAATTTTAGGCATTATCGCCATCGGGGCGAGCTTTGCCGTCGCCGCATCGGGTGCGAGCACCGAGGCCACGGCCTGGTCCCTCTTGCCGCCTATTGTGGCCATTACCTTAGCCCTTATTACCAAAGAAGTTTTCCCCTCCCTCTTCACCGGGATTTTCGTCGGCGCGATCTTGGCCAGCGGCGGCTCCTTTACCACCACCATGGACCACGTCATTAACGAAGGGTTAATCGGCGCCGTATCCGGTACGGCGGGGATTTTCCTCTTCCTCGTCCTCTTGGGCATGCTCGTCGCCCTCATCAATCGCAGCGGCGGCACCAAGGCCTTCGGCGAATGGGCGGCACAACACATTACCTCCAGACGGGGCGCGCAAACGGCGGCCTTCTTCCTGGGCATTTTAATCTTCATCGACGACTACTTTAACTGCCTTACCGTAGGCAGCGTCATGCGACCGGTCACCGACCGCTTCAAGATCTCCCACGCCAAGCTCTCCTACATCATCGACGCCACGGCGGCACCGATTTGTATGATCGCCCCTATTTCCTCTTGGGCGGCGGCCGTATCCGGCTATGCGGAAGGCACGGGCATGAGCGGCATTACCATGTTCGTTCGGGCCATTCCCTACAACTTCTACTCCCTTTTGACCCTGATCTTCGTCATCGTCTTGATTTGGCGTCGCGACGATTACGGTCCCATGCTTCGCTACGAAGAAGCGGCCCTTCAGGGAGACGACATTTCCGCACTGGAACACGAAATGCAAGTGGTTGAAACGGCGGAACACGCCAGTCTTTTCGACTTGGTCATTCCCATTATTTTCCTCATCATTACCTCCGTCGTCGCATTGATTTACGTCGGCGGCTACTTCGATCCCGCATCGGACTTCACCGGCGACTTCGTCGGCGCATTCGGTAACACCGACGCCACCGTGGCACTGCCCTGGGGCGCCACCATTACCTTGTTATTCACCATTTCCTATTTAATGATTCGCCGCGTGTTGAGCTTCAACACCTCCATGAATTGTTTAACGGAAGGGTTTAACTCCATGGTCGCCGCCATCATGATCTTAACCATGGCGACGGCACTGAAGAGCATTTCCAATGATCTTTTAGGCAGCGCCGAATTTGTCGCAGGCATAATGAGCAATGTGGCAGGCAGCCTGCAATTGTTCCTCCCGGTGGTTATCTTTATCGTCGCGGCCCTCTTGGCCTTCGCCACCGGCACCAGCTGGGGCACCTTCGGGATCTTAATCCCCATCGTCACCAGCATGTTTAATGTCGAAAACCACTTGTTCTTCATCGGTTTGTCCGCCTGCTTGGCCGGCGCCGTCTGCGGCGATCACTGCTCGCCCATTAGCGATACCACCATTATGTCTTCGGCCGGGGCCCAATGCAATCACGTGGTTCACGTCTCCACCCAATTGCCCTATGCCTTGACCGTGGCCGCCATCAGCTCCGTCTGCTACATTATCGCAGGCTTCATCCAAGACCCCTACATCCCCTTAATCATCGGGGTTGTTATGGTCGTCGGTCTGCTGTCTCTTGTGGGACGTCAAAACAAGCATCCGGAACTGAGAGACCAACTGTAAAAATTTGCGAGGCTTCGGCCTCGCTTTTTTATTGGCAACATGGCGCTGTCAATAGTGAAGACAAATCGAAGATTTTATGAGCACCTTTATAATTGACGGTCTTTCTTCTATAATGAAAGTTCAGGAGGTGGGTATGGAAGATCGATTTGAAGAAATGGCCACGATTTTAGATGATTTGGTAGACGAATTGCCCCAACATTATTTTCGCGGCCTCAACGGCGGCGTGATTTTTTCGAGAGAAGAAATGCGCGATGAGACCTTTTCGGACCTTTGTGTCATGGGCCACTACAAGTCCGAGCCCATGGGCAAGAGCATCGTCTTGTACTACGGCTCCTTTATGGCCCTTTACGGCTACGAATCCCACGAAGAGATTACGGAGCGGTTGAAAGAAACCTTGTACCACGAACTGACCCATCACTTAGAAACCTTGGCCGGCGAAAACGACTTGGTCCTTGAGGATGCGGCTTTTATGGAGCGGCACAGGAGGGAACATGAATAAACTTTACGGAAACATTTTTAAATACGTGGGCACCGCCATCGACTATGTGCTGGAATTTTTCATTGCGGTCTTCAGCCTGCTCACAGAGCTTTTCCGCTCCTTTCGCAGCCTGCTCTTGTCCCTGCTCTTTTTCGGCGGCTGCTTATTCTTCTTTATCTTTTTGATTCCCCTGAGCTTCTCCTCACGAGGCGGCGGGAACTGGGGCGGGATTCTGCTTTTGATTTTAATCTTCCCTGTCATCGGCTCCTTTGCGGTGAGCCGGCTGAAATATGTACAGTACATGGTGACGGAGTATTTTTACGAGCGGGCGGACTACTACCTGTTGGGAAAAGACATTACCTACGACACCATGGGGGATTACGGCAGGCGCTACCAACGTAAAATCGAAGAAGAGCGGCGCCGTCAGGAAGCGGCCCGCGCCCGCATGGAAGAAGAGCTGTTCCGCCGACAATTCGAAGCCTTTTTTAATCAGGCCAATTACTACGGACAGGGCGCAGGTGACTACGGCAGCTACAATCAGAGCGGCTACCAAGGAAGCTACGATGGGGGCTTTAAGGAAAAATACGAAGCCGCCATTCATCGCCTGGGCGTCGATGTGACCGCCGACAAATACGAAATCCGCCTGGCCTACAAAAAGCTCGCGAAAAAGTATCACCCGGATTTAAATCCCGAGGAAGACACGACACAGCTCTTTCAGGAAATCAATGCAGCCAACGACTTTTTAAGCGACGAAAACATCGCCCGCTACAAAGCCGCCTACGGGAAGCAGCAGTAGAAGCAGAAAAAGGAGCCGGCGGGCTCTTTTTTCTTTGCCTGCTTGGGCGGGCAATAAAAAAAGCCCCGAGGGGCTGATTTTACAGGAATTTACTTTTAATATTTTCCCAATAATTGTTTTCCATGACTAATTTATGAATGCGTTGATCGGAGAAGCGAATATTGATCCGCTTCAACTGGCTGTAGCTGTGTTCTCTGCCGTCGACCAAAACCAGATTGCTGTTGGCGTAGCGCCGCTCGGGGACGAGAGAAATCACGTGTTCGCCGGGGATCACAATGGATGTGGTGAGGGAGCGGTAGCTTTGCGAGGAAATAGGCGCCATGGGCGTCATGGCCATGGCTTCCACCTTGGGATGGATCATGCCGCCACCTAAGGACAGATTGTAGCCGCTGGAGCCCGAGGGCGTGGAGACGAGCATCCCGTCGCCGGAAAATTTTTCCAAATGGTTTCGATCGATAAAGACATTCATGTGAATGACCTTCGAATTTTGCGCCTTTAACACGATTTCGTTAATGGCCTGTACGAAATACTTTTTTTGATTGGTATAAACTTCCGCACCTAATAGGGGAAGGGCCTCGATGTGGTAATTTTTATTCTTGTAATCCTCGATAAAAGCATCCAAACGATCGGGGTTGATTTCCTGATAAAAGCCCAGGTGGCCCGTGTTAATGCCCACAATGGGCGTGGAAGAAAAATTCATGCGGTTCACCGCCTTAATAAAGGCGCCGTCGCCGCCGATGGTAATGGTCAGCTCCGCTTTCGGCGACAGCGTCGTCGTAGGCGTATAATGGTGCTGCTTTAATATTTGAATCAGTCGCTTCGTAGTCTTGCGACTTTCGAAATTCGAGTTAGAAATAATATTGATGATGGAACTTGCCACAAGTTCACCTCCTTTACGAAAACTTCCGTTACTTATATGGTAATGCAAAAGAGGAAAAATGAAAAGCACAGACATAAAATTTACGACAGAAAGAAACTATGCCCGGGCGGACAGCTTCCTGAAAAGCGTGGGTTTTTCCCACACCCATAGTCGCCGCGCCTTTCTCGCGGGCCTGGTGACGGTGAATGGGCGGAAGATCGTAAAATCCACGCCCTTGGCGGCGAAAGAGACCGTGGTCGTGGCATTTGCCGACGAGGAGACGAACCTCGCCCCGTCGCCCATGAAGCAAAAAATCTGCTACGAAGATGAAGACATCCTCGTCATCGACAAGGGCGTGATTCCCGCCATGCCCTGCAAAATGTATCCCGACCACACACTGGCCAACGAGCTTTGCGGCTATTTTCAATCGAAAGGCTTGAAGCGGAAGGTGCGCATGCTCGGGCGACTGGACAAGGAGACCACCGGGCTTTTGGTGGTGGCGAAAAATCCCTATGCCTACGGCGTCCTCGAGAAGGACCGCACGAAAAACAAAAGCTACCTGGCCCTGGTGAATGGGGAAGTGGCGGCGGCGGGGACGGTGGATGCACCCATAGGCATCGGGGACGCGTCCCTGGTGCGCGTTGTACGAGACGACGGGCAGGCGGCTATTACCCACTTCAGGCCCATTCATAGGGGGAAGGTGAGTTTGCTGGAGATTCAGCTGGACACCGGGCGCACCCATCAAATCCGCTGCCATATGGCCCACATAGGCCACCCGATCCTCGGCGACGAACTTTACGGCGGCGGACGGGGCGGCGTGCACCTCCACGTTCATAAAATTTCCCTCGTCCATCCCCGCACAAAGGCGCCCATGGTATTTACATCCCCCATGCCCGAGGCGTGGCTCAAATTTTTCGGCGACGATCGCCTCTGAGGTGTCGATTCTTGATTAAGAAGAGCCGTCGTAGTATAATAAAGACAAGATAAATAACCCCTGCGCGGTTCGATACCTTCTATTAATTCAACCGACAAATCAGACACGGGAAATTGTGTCTAGTTACCTATAACAAGCCTCCACTGAGTGGAAGTTAGACGTAGTTAGCAAATTACCCACCTTTACTTTAAGGGCGGGTCTGAATTAAACGAAGCCCGGCCCTGCGGGGGATCCAAAGATCCGGCGAGGTCCGGGTCTTTTTTTATTGCATTAGAAAACCCCCGGTTAGCGTACTGACCCCCAAAAGTTGGACCCAGAAATCCAACCTTTGGGGGTCTTTTAATGGCAAAATACAATTATGAATTGAAGAAGCATAGGACGAATGGTATGTAAAACAAAATCGAGCAAGCGAAATGCTTACTCGATTAAGCTCAACTTTATGGGGTCACTCTACTAAGGTTAACCTGCTTTTTTAGTTTAATTCTTTTGAATTTCGAAAGAACCCATGTCGATGATCTCATCTGCCGTGCGATTTAAAAATTCCGTATCGTGGGACACGACGATTAAAATCGCCCCGTTTCTCGCCATGGACCGCATAAGCTTTGAAATACTTACCATGTTTTCGAAATCCATGCCGCTTGTCGGCTCGTCAAAACCGATAATTTCCCGATCGCTCAATAAAACCGAAGCAATGGCGACCCGTTGTTTTTCGCCGCCGGACAAGCTCATGGGATGGCGCTCTTTCTTATCCAAAAGGTTTAAGCGATCCAATATTCGTTCGCGCCTTTCCTCGTCGAACGTCTTTTGCCCGAGTACGACTTCCCCCGCCACGGTGTCGCTGAAAAGCTGATGGTTTACATCCTGCATAACCAATGCGGAATGTGCCAGTCGTTTACGCCGCGGTATTCTCGAGTCGTGAAACTCGATATCGTCTAACGCGCTCTTTTCGATGCCGAGAAGGCTTCTGAGGAATGTGGATTTTCCACAACCATTGGTTCCGACGATGCCGTAAACCTTTCCTTTTGCAAGGCCAATACCTTCTACGGAAAATCCCTTGGCTGATCCCTCAAAAATATGCTGTAAACAGTGGATTTTGAGATCCGAGCCGTTACACTTTCCCGACTTTTCATTTAACGCCACATGTTGCGTCGAACGTAAACCTTGGTCGTACAACGCTTTTTCGGAAAGATCCAAAAACGCACTTTTGCAAAAAGTTGTTTTCAACCTTCCCTTCTCCATAAGATAAATTCTATCTACGAGATCCATAAGGTAATAAAGCCGATGTTCGGCAATCACTAATGTGATGCCTTCTCGTTTTAGCACATAAAGCATATCGTGTAAGGTTCGGGTCGCCTTTTCATCTAAATTTGACGACGGTTCGTCGAGGAGAATAATGGGTGCACCGCTTATATAGGCTGCGGCGATACTCAAGACTTGTTTTTCGCCGCCGGATAATTTGAAAATATCACGATCCATTAAATGTTCGATATGGAAAAGAGCGAGCATTTTCTCCAATCGCTCCTTCATTTTTTCGCGACAAAGGCCTATGTTCTCCAAATAAAATACCAGTTCCAAGGTCGTATCCACATTGAAAAAATGGGTCTTTGGGTTTTGAAACACGCTGGCTATCATTTGGGACAGATCGGCCATGCTCATTTTTTCAACTGCACGACCGTCGATCAGTATCTCCCCTTCGAGGGATGCCCCGTCGTAAGAAGGGGCGATGCCGTTGATGGCGCGTAAAATGGAAGATTTGCCGGATCCGCTCTTTCCCGCGAGCAAGACGCATTCGCCGTCCGCCACAGAAAAGGTAATGTCGTGTAAGCTTTTTTCGGCCTCGCCATACGTTAAGGACAGATGTTTTATCTCGAGCATAACCAGCCTCCCAATACAAAACCGAACACGCCTAGGAAATACACGAGGTCGACGACGCCGCGTTTCACTTCCCGAAAGCGCGTTTTCTCTCCCTCGATGCCGATTCCCCGTGTTTCCGCCGCCATGGCAATATCATCGGCAATAGTCGACGATAAAATGAGCAATGGAACGCTTACATATTCCCCGTAGCGCAAAGGATTTTTCCGCGTAATCCCTCGTATTTTCATCGCCTGCTGAATGTGATGATGTTCTTCCTTAAAGGAAGGAAAAAAACGAAACATGACGGCGACGGGGATGGCAATGGCTCGTGGCACATGGACGGTATCCATAGAGGTGATAATATCGCCTACGTCAGATGTTTGAATCAAGTATTTCCCCGCCATAAAAGGCAAGTAAAACATTTTAACCACGACTAAAAGGGCGACAAACATTTTTAAAAATCCGGGAAGAGCCATAACGCCTTCAAAATTCGGCAGGAAATAAAGAAGAGCGAAAACCAAAAAACTTCGCAATGCTTCTTTTTTAAACCCTCTTAACCAAAAAAACAAACTGATCCACACCATCACACCCCAGGCAAAGAGTCCAATGGGGTGTAATACGGTAAAGCTTACGAGCATGGTAACAATAAATTTCGTAATGGGGTTTGGATTAAATGAAACACTTGGCGCTCCATTCATTATGCAATGCCCGCCTTAATGAAGTGTTTTTTAAGCATGGCGCGGCCGATCCACGCGCCGACGATGCCGCCCATAAAGGCTCCTACGTAGACGATGGCCATATGGGGGTAGGTGATAAGTTTTTCAAGCGCTTGAACATAATCCGATCCCATCATGGCACACATTTCCATGTATTTTTCCTTTACTAAGAGCATTTGCATAAGGGATCCGCAAATCCACATGTTAAAAATACCAAAGGCGATGGCGTTATATTTAAAGGAACGATAATTTCCGCCTCGGCGAATACATTCGGCGATCAACATGACCACTAATGCGTGTACAGGCACCACGTAAGTATGTCCCATGACAAACATTCCGAGGGGCGTTAACATTCCGAAGATAAAAAGCGCCCAGGGTTTTTGCTCTTTCGCCATAAACAACATGACGATGACGCCGCTAACGATGCCGAGAATGGTCGGATAGATTAAAAATAAAATAGGGATCATGCCGATCATGCCGACGCCGAATATTACAATAGAATAGATAACGTAAAAGATCCCGATGGTAACGAGATCTTTGACCTTTAATTTTTCATTCTTCATACTTCCTCCTAATACACAAAGGCTTCCGCCATTTCAGATTTTTCTATAAGGTTTCGGTAGGTCGGCGAGGTTTTCAGCAGTTCGTCATGTCTGCCTTCCCCCTCGACTTTTCCTTTGTTTAAGACGACGATTTTATCCGCTTTTTCCACGCTCTTTAAGCGGTGGGAAATGATGACCACGGTCTTATTTTGAATCAAATGGTTCAGCGATTGTTGAATGGCCCGTTCGTTTTCTACATCCAAGCTGGATGCGATTTCGTCGAGAATTAATATGGGCGCATCTTTTAAGAAGGCGCGGGCGATGGAAAGCCGTTGCCGTTGACCGCCGGAAAGTTCCTGTCCGTTTTCTCCGATGGCCGTATCAAACCCTTCGGGCATTTCGTCGATAAAGTCCATGCAATTGGCCATACGCGCCGCTTCTTTTACTTCCTCGTCGGTGGCATCCAAACGCCCGATGCGGATGTTTTCCATGACGCTCGTATTAAAGAGCATCACGTCTTGGAAGACGATGGATGTCTTTTTAAAGAGGGAGTCGGTGGAAACATTTTGAATGTCGTAGTCGTCGATGCGAATGGCGCCGGAATCGTAATCGTAAAGGCGGCTCATGAGTTTTAAGAGGGTACTCTTGCCGCAGCCGCTGGGGCCGACGAGGGCGGTAACGTCCCCTTGGCGAGCGGTGAAGTTCACGCCGTCCAGCACGTTCTTTTCGCCGTATCCGAAGTGAACATCTTCTACATCAATGCTTACGCGACGAAGATCCACGTCTTTTCCCTTTTGGAGGGGCGCATCTTGAATAGAAGCTATATTTTCGACGCGAGGGGTAATGTAGCGAATTTCCAAAGCCGTTTCGTTGGAAAGATCAATTAAATCTTTAAGCTTCATGGCGGCGAGGACATAGCCTACGACATAAAGTAAGCTCACTTCCCCTTTGGCGAGAAGGCCGACGCCGACGTAAAGAACGATGCCGAGACTAATGAAAGAGAATAAATTCGACAAAGCTATAATGATGAAGTTAACGCCTTCGGTCTTCATATGGATCTTTTCGCTTTCGTCCATTTTTTCGTCAAGGTCTTTTTGAACCTCATCCGTTAAATGGTAGCTCCGGATTTCCTGATGCAGCTCGATGGCCTCTTGAAAATCTTCCGCATTGGCCCGCAGCTTATCGAAGAATTTTTTATTACTCTTAATGCCTTCTCCTTTAAACGCGACGAGGATTAAGAGGCGCAGGGTCATGGGAAGGATGACCGCAAGGCCCAGCTTAACATTCCCTATCAACAGCATGATGCCGAGAATGGGAATGAAGAGGTAGAGCCCGTAAATTTTCGGAATGGCGTGGCTCATGGCGTGTTCCATAGCATCCACGTCGGACATAATGGATTGTGCCAAATCGCTTAAATTGCGTTTTGAGAAAAAGGCCAGAGGCAATTTCGCCAAAGTCTTCCCTAAATTTTCTCGCAAGTTCGCCGATTCTTTGTATGTGGCGTTATACATGCGCTCGTACTCCACGAGGAGAGCGACAAACAATATGACGCAAATGCCGAGAGATAGCGCGAAATAAAGTGTTTGCGAATAGAATGTGCCTTCTAAAATCTGCTGACCCAGCAACATAAGAATCATGACGGGAAACATGGCGATGACGTTGACGATAAAGCTCGCCCATACGGCGCGTACCAATCCCCGTGCACCTTCTTCGGTTACATGGAATTTCTGTTTAAAGTGCTCTTTCATCGTTGATCCTCCAATCATTGGCCATGTTATAGCGCAAAAGTTCCCGCTTGTAGTAGCTGTCTTTTGCCATCAGCACGTCGTGGCTTCCTCGCTCCACAACCTTCCCCTTTTCCATGACGAGGATTTCATCTACGTTTCGCACGCTCGTCAAGCGGTGGGCGATCATAATGACGGTCTTGCCTTCCATGAGCTTTTTAAAAGAGGCCTGCAATTTGTACTCATTGTCGGCGTCGATGGCGGCGCTGGCTTCGTCCATTACCACGATTTTTGCGTCTTTCAGCATGGCGCGGGCAATGGCGATCCGTTGTTTTTCTCCACCGGAAAGGTACACGCCCTTGGCGCCGATTAAGGTGTGGATGCCCTCGGGCAGGTTTTCGATAATGTCCATGGAGGCGGCGTCTTTCAGCGCCTTCAACACCTCGTCTTCCGTGGCGCCGCCTTTGGCGACGGCAATGTTGTCGAATATGGAGCCGTTAAAGAGTTTCGGATCTTGGAAAATAAAGGCGATGTTTTTCGCCACGGCTTTTTCCGAATAATCGGACAAAGGCGTTCCGCCGATTAAAATGTCGCCGCCGTCGATTTTATAAAATCCGGAAAGGAGTTTGGCGAGGGTAGATTTCCCCGATCCCGACGCGCCGATAAGGGCGTAGGTTTTGCCCCCTTCCAAGTTCAGGTTGAAATCCTTAAAGACGGGCTTGTCCCCGTAACCGAAATCCACGTGGGAAAAGGCGATGTCTTCCCCGTCGAATGTTTCCTTCGTTCCGAAGGCGATTTTATCTTTCAGCATGTCGTCGTACATTTTCTCTAAATTGGAAAGGGCGTAGTTGGCGTTAAAAATATATATGCTGGAATACATGATCCGCATGAGGGATGAAAAGACGACCCCCGAAATAAAGAGGAGCATGATCAGTTCCACGTAGAAAGAACGCATATCGCCTACGCGGTGTAAGTAGAATGACAGGGGAACCATGACGATGGCGATGACGCCGATTAAGAGCCATTGAATCGCCGTGTAGGGCAATTTGCAGGATTTGGAATAGGCGTAGGCGTATTTTGCGTAATCGTGAATGGCGTCGTGAAGTGCTTTAAAGGATTGAACGTCGGCGCCGAAAATTTTGACAACTTGAATGCCCCGAATGTATTCCACCGTTTCGGCACTCATGCGCTTTAAGGCGTCTTGGTAAATTTGAATAAATTTTGTTTCCCCGCCCATCATGGATTTAAAGAGCAAACCGCCGATGACGATAAGGACGACGAGGACGATGCCCAATCGAATGCTCACGTAAAAACCTAAGATCAAACTTAGAATGGGCACGACAAAAGCTTGCCCTAAATCGGGAATCATGTGTGCCACCGATTGGTGCGTTAACCCGGCGTTGTCGTCGATGGTTTTGCGAACGACGCCGCTGGGATTGAGATCGAAAAAGCGGAAGCTGGCTTTTGCCACGCCGTCGATGCCTTTTTTGCGAAGATTGGTTTCCAAGTGAAAACCTAATTTATGGGATGCGAAGCCCGATGCGAAATAAAGCAAACTGCCTACTGTCAAGGTTATCATGGTGCGAATAGAGAGCGCCATGGCGTGGGCGACGTTGCCTTCTTGAATCAACGCCACCATGACGCAGTAGACGAAATAATAGCCCGCCACGAGACCTGCGGCGCTTGCAATGGATAATAGCAGAGATAAGTAACCGTAACCCTTCGCCTCGGGTACATAGGAAAATATTTTTTTGTAAATGGCCATAAGACCTCCTTCCTCGTGATAATAGTTATCACGAAATCTTGTAAAAAAACTTAAACCGACTTAGACTGTCGATTTAAGTATGTTTTGGGTGGCGGCGAGAAGAAGTTGGCGATGCTTTTTAAAATTTTCCCGTGCATCTAAAAGTTCGCTGCCGAGGATCATCGTGTTGATGAAATCCGTGAGCAAATCCAGCATGTCCTCATTCATCTGCACGCCCTCTTTGGAAAATAAAAATGCGTTTAATTCTTCCAGGGTTTGCTCCTTTAATTTTAAAAACAGCTTTTCCAATTTTTCATTGCGACGTTTGGCGAGTAAAAACTGCACGTACACCGGCATATAGGGGTTGTCATCGAGCATTTTCTCTACGATGCTCTCCGCAACAAATTTCGGATCGATCGGGCCGTCATAGCTTGCCGTGGCATCCTTGATGATGTCGTTCCGGTAGCGAAGGCCCTCCACCATTAAATCGTAGAGAATGTCGTCGACGCTTTTGTAGTAATGGTACAGGCCGCCCTTGGAAAGCCCCGTCGCCTCTACAACATCTTCCATGGTGACGTGGCTGTAGCCTTTCTCCGTTATGAGTTTTGCCGCCGCAGCTAAAATTTCTTTCTTTCGCGCCTCCGGACGTAAACGCTTTTTGACCATAACCTCTCCTTCCTTTTCCGCTACCGACGGTTCCGTCGGTAGTAATAATGTACAACGATTTTCATTTTTCGTCAATCTTTTTCCGCGCTTTTTCGCCCACAAAAAAAGCAGCTCCGAAGAGCCGCTTTTTTGCATTAGAAAACCCCCGGTTAGACCGGGGGTTCCGTTGCACTTCGATTGCAATTTGAACAATAAAAAAGCGACGAAGATATCATTCTAAGTCGCTCGCTTCATAACGTAAATTTTAATTGGTTAACTCCTGTATTTCTGTAAACACACACAAATGGTCTGAGTTGCTATGGGCTTTAAGCTCTATGCTTTTCACACCATACTTATTATTTGGTATTAAAATATGATCTATTCTTGTCCTAAAAGGCGATGGAATATCTATGTTCCATGTTCCCGAATTAAATTTCGGTACATGCTCCAAAGCATCGACATGTGTTTTTATAGTATTAAGACGACCATGCTTCATTGTGGCATTGAAATCTCCAATTATAATCGAATCTTTATTATGCTTAGAAAGGTCTGAAATTAAATCTAAATCATTTTTCCAAATGCCCATTAACCCCGGAAGCGGAGGTGCCGTGTGCAATCCTATAATGGACGGTTTTCCCTTTGTAGTTGGAGATAAATAGACTGTTCCAAATCTCGTCATAGGTGTTTTCTTGTAAAAATTGTAGCGACCGAATGACCTCTTTATCACGATTGTAACGGGAGCTATACTGCCCTCCGTCGGTTCCGAAACATAGACTTCATACTTTTCGAAATCAATACCGGCTTTTTTGAACAAATTAATGAGCCTGCTATTCGAATGATCCCCTTTTTCATATCCTCCAAGTTCCGGGAACACAGCTATATCAGCGTCAAATTCGCCGAAAATATCTCGGATGTTTGCCTCGTTTATATTGTCAGCTACATTCCATTCAACGAGTCTAATTGTCTGACCATCACGGCTTGTCTCGACTAGTTTATCTGTGCCAGTTCCTCCGAAAATAAAAAGCATTGAAAAAATCATTGATGAAATTAAAATTGAATTTGGCGTATCAAATTTCAATTTAAATCCATTCTTTAACAAGGTAATTGCCACTGCTAATAATGAAAAAAGGAGCATTACAAGGCATATCATGGTAAAAAAAGAATATAAATGGGCAAATCCGAATGTTGTTGTGAGCATTCTATTTAATTTGTACTCCGAGAAAAAAGCATAGCTACATCCAAAAATGGCATAGATCAGAAGAAATAGGCAAAATAAAATGTCTCTCTTTTTCATAGTAAAATCCATTCTCCTTCACTGTATAAAATTGTTGCTCATCCTGTGGCGAGTAGCCTATCTTTAACATATTTTCCCTTTATTAACATATTTTCCCTTTATTTTCGTTTTTAAAATTTCGGCTCTTTTTCTTAGACGAAACATCAATTTTCCCTCATCTATTTGTAACGCTTCAAGGCGGAAGGAGGCGTATATTAAGATTAACTATCGGTATCTAAAAATGTGCCGGAGAATGAAAGCGGTCGGCACCGTACATAGAAAGAAAAAAGCACAGAAGGAGGATGAATATGAAGAAGTTACTTTTAATCGGCGGCGGATTGGCCCTCGTGGCCCTTGTGGCGGCTTTTTGCATCGTGCCCTACATGTCCTTTGCGAAAAGCGAGAAAAACCAGTGGAAGGAGCCCTGCTTGAAGACGGCGCGGAATTTTGTTTTAAACGACTTTTGTGATTTCGCTGAGGATAAGGGATTGAGCACGACCAATCTGAGCAAGGACTCGAAGAAGCTTCAACAGTTCATCAAAGACAAACGAGTCATGAATTCCTATCGTTGTGAGGTAGTGGGGCGAAAATACGTCCTTGAAAAGGCGATCTTCGAGGACGAAAAATTTATCGATAACGGCGACGGTACCTACGACGTTACCATGTTCGTGGATTTTTACTTCTACGACGGCAAGGAACACGCCTCTGTGTGCAACTCTTACAAAGTCCATCTCGTCATCGAAGAAGGCGTGCCCAAGGTTTTGGCGGCCATGGCCGGCGACACGGGGGCCTCTTGGTTAATCGACGGGGCTTATGGCAACACCACCGACAAAATGGATTACAGTTGGCAGCTTCCGGGAAAGAAGAACGTGCCTTACGATTTAGAAAAGTCGAAAAAAGAACTGAAAGCCGATCACGATGCGACGCCGTGGCCGGGAGGTAAAGAGGAAGTTTGAAACAATGCTCGAAGGACATTATGCGTCCTTCGGGCTTTTTTATTTCTTCCGTTATTTTTTCTTGACGAACGGCCTCGGGGAGCGTAGACTATTTGTAGCGAAGATACTTTAATTTAGTGCGAGACACTAAAAAGGTCGCAAAACAGAATACACCTGTCCCGAGGGATGGGTCTCTCTTTGTGCCTTTTACCTTTGTAAAAGCTTTTTTTATAGGAGGCCATATGCTGAAACACTTCATAGAACCTGACGATATGACAGAAAGAGAGTACGACGATTTATTTAGACTGGCGCAAGCAATTGCATCGGATCCCGCAAAATACGCCCACGCGTGTGACGGAAAGATCCTGGCCAGTCTTTTTTTTGAGCCTTCCACGAGAACCCGCATGTCCTTCGACGCGGCCATGTACCGCTTAGGGGGCCAGGTGCTTCACTTAGGCGACGTGAAAGTCTCCAGCATGGCCAAGGGGGAAACGGTGCGGGACACCTTGCACATCGTGGATCAGTACGCGGACATTTGCGCCATGCGCCATCCCCACGCTTACACCCAACACAAGGCCGTGGACGTGCTGAAAAACATGCCCCTCATTAATGCCGGCGACGGGGACCACGCCCATCCGACGCAGACCTTGGCGGACATTTTTACCATTCGCAAGCACAAAAAGGCTTGGTCCGGCTTAAAGATCGGTTTTTGCGGCGACTTACGCTACGGCCGCGCCGTTCACTCCCTGTTTCAGTTTTTAAACCACTACGACAACGAATTCGTCTTCATATCTCCGGAAGGGCTGAATATGCCGGAAGAGTACTTGGACACGGCCCGCTGCCCCTACGCGGAGGTGGACGACCTCAAGGGCGTCATCGGCGATTTGGACGTGCTTTACATGACTCGGGTGCAAAAAGAGCGCTTTATCAGCGAAGAGGAAGCCAAGCGCTACGAAGGCTCCTATTTGCTGAACGCCGATGTGCTGAGTGCGGCATCCGATGATTTAATCGTGCTCCATCCTCTGCCGCGGGTAGACGAAATCGACGCGGAAATCGACAGCGACCCTCGGGCCCTTTACTTCGAGCAGGCACAAAACGGCATGTACATGCGCATGGCCCTGATCCTGACTTTGCTGGAGGCGAAAAATGAAGGTCATCGGTAATCGGCCGTTAGGCGAGGGGCTCTTCGTCCTCACCTTGGCCTACGAGGGCAGCGCGTCGCCGGGGCAGTTTTTCATGGTGAAGCCTCGGAATCGGGCGAAGCTGTTGGGCCGGCCCATTTCCATCTTTTCAATAAAAGACGGCGCCCTGTCCTTTCTCATAAAAAAAGTCGGCGGCGGCACCGAGGATTTGGCGCAGCTCCTCGTCGGCGAGGAGATTGCGGTGGAAGGGCCCTTCGGCCGAGGCTTTCCCGAAATAAAAGAAAAGACCCTCTTTATCGGCGGCGGCACGGGCATCGCCCCCTCCCTCCACTTGCTGGAAGGGGACGCGGAAGGGAAGCTTTCCGTGGCCATCGGCCTTCGGGAAGAAAACGAGGCCCTTCAGGCCATTTACGCCCCCTACGGCGATCGGGTGAAATTTTACATCGGCGCCAATATTTTCGACGAACTTGCCATTGCAGATGAAGTGATTTACACCTGCGGGCCGGATCCCATGATGCGAGAAGCGGTGAAGCGGGCGAAAAATAAAATCTACGTGTCCATGGAAAAGCACATGGGCTGCGGCTTCGGCGCCTGTTTGGCCTGCACCTGCGAAAAGGGGAACGAGCGGGTGCGGGTCTGCAAAGACGGCCCGGTCTTCGAAGGGAGGGCGATCTATGCTTAAGACGGAACTTTTGGGATGTACCATGAAAAATCCCCTCATCGGCGCTTCGGGCACCTACGGCTTCGGCGAGGAATACGCCCCCTTTTACGATCCCGCCATCATCGGCGGTATTTCATCGAAGGGGCTCACATTAAATCCCCGCCCGGGCAACACAGGGCAGCGGGTCTATGAAACCCCGTCGGGGATTATGAACTCCATCGGCCTGGAAAACCCCGGGGTGAAGCATTTCATCGAGGTGATTTTGCCCGAGATGCGGAAAATCGACACGGTGATTCTCGCCAATCTCGGCGGCCACAGCGTGGAGGATTACTTAATTGCCGCGGAGATGTTAAACGAAGCGGATATCGACATGATCGAGCTCAACATCTCCTGCCCCAATGTGGCCTCCGGCGGCATGGCCTTCGGCCTACACTGTCAGGACGCGGCGGCCATTACGGCCAAGGTAAAGGAAGTGAGCCGCCACAAAATTGTGGTGAAGCTTTCCCCTAACGGCGACAATCCGGCGGAGCTGGCGAAAGCCTGTGAAGCGGCGGGGGCCGACGGCATCAGCTTGGTGAATACCTTCCAGGCCATGGCCGTGGATGTAAAAAATCGCCGCGCCGTTTTCGACAATGTCTACGCCGGCCTGTCGGGCCCGGGGATTTTCCCCATCGCCCTCAGAATGGTGCGGGACGTGGCCCGAGCGGTAAAGATTCCCGTCGTCGGCATGGGGGGGATTCAGTCGGCGGACGACGTCATCGCCATGATTATGGTGGGGGCGCAAGCGGTGGAAATCGGCACCATGAATTTAGTGGATCCCCACATCGTGCCGCGCCTCATCGCCGATTTAGAAACATATATGAAAGAAGAAAACATCGGATCCTTCGACGAGATTCGCAAGATCATTTAAAGGAGCGACTATGTATATTCAATTAGAAGACGGCACCGTCTTTACGGGCAAAGAGTTTAGCGGCAAAAAGCGCAGAGTAGGCGGTCGCTTTACGGTACACAGCACCATGATCGGCCACGAAGAAGTGATGACGGATCCGGCCAATTTAGATCGTATCCTGCTTTTCACCTATCCCTTGGTGGGCGGCTACGGCATGAATTTCGAGGACAATCAATCCGACGGCCCGACGATCGCGGCCTTTATCTGCCGCCGTGCCATGGAAAATGCCACGAATTTCCGCAGCGAAATGGATCTGAAAGAATACTTAAATTACTACGACGTGGTGGGCATCGAAGATGTCGACACCCGCGGGCTCATACGCCACTTAAAGGAAACGGGGATGCAACGGGGCGTCATTACCGACCGCCTCATGACGCCCTCTGAAATGGACGAATACTTCGCCGAACAAAACCCCAACACCATCGAAGAAGTGAGCACCATCGAGGTCACGGAAATCGAAGGGGAAGGCCCCACCATCGCCCTTTGGGACTTCGGCGTCAAAGACGGCATTTTAGAAGCATTAAACGACGCAGGCTACCGCCTCATCGTCTATCCCGCCATGACCAATTACGAAGCCATTTTGGCAGATAAGCCGGACCTCTTGTTCTTAAGCTCCGGCCCCGGCGTCGCCGCCCACTACCTGGATCTGGTTCACGACATCGGGCAAATGATCGGCAAGCTGCCCATTTACGGCATGGGCCTCGGGGCTCAGTTCCTGGGCCTGGCTTTAGGCGGCGATTTGGTGAAACTTGCCTCGCCCCACGCCGGCGCCTCCATCGCCGTAAAAGGTGAAGGGGAGCGGGTGTATATGACGAGTCAAAACAGAGAGTACGGCATCGAACACTTGCCGGAATCCGTGGCCATCGACTACAGAAACGTCGCCGACGAATCCGTGGAAGGCTTTACGGACAAAGAAAACAAAGCCGTCGGCGTGCTCTTCGATCCCTTCGGTCTGCCCGGCGCACGGGATTTGTTAAGCACACAATTAGCCCTTATCAGTGAATTAGCCTAGGAGGAAATCATGTCCCGCAACAAAGATATTAAAAAAGTACTCGTCATCGGCAGCGGCCCTATCGTCATCGGTCAGGCGGCGGAATTCGACTACTCCGGCACCCAAGCCTGTGAATCCCTTCGGGAAGAAGGGGTGGAAGTGGTCCTCGTCAATTCCAATCCGGCCACCATTATGACGGACAGGGAAGTGGCGGACAAGGTCTACATCGAGCCCTTGACCACGGAAGTCATCGAAAAAATCATCGAAAAAGAACGCCCCGACGCTTTGATCGCCGGCATGGGCGGGCAAACGGGCCTAAACCTTTCCATCGAGCTCTACGATTCCGGCGTCTTGGAAAAATACGGCGTGGACATTATCGGCACCTCCATTCCCTCCATTAAGAAGGGCGAAGACCGGGAAGAATTCCGTCAACTCATGGAAGAAATCGGCGAGCCCATTATCGAATCGAAAACCGTGGAAACCGTGGAAGATGCCGTAGCCTATGCAAAAATCATCGGCTACCCCGTGGTGGTGCGCCCGGCCTTTACCTTAGGCGGCACCGGCGGCGGCATTTGCGACACGGAAGCGGAGCTCAGGACCATCGCCCACGCCGGGATTCACCTTTCCCGCGTCGGTCAGGTACTCATCGAAAAGTGCATTACCGGCTGGAAAGAAATCGAATACGAAGTGATTCGCGATTCCAAGGGCAGCTGCATCTGCGTCTGCAATATGGAAAACATCGATCCCGTCGGCGTCCACACCGGCGACTCCATGGTCGTGGCACCGACCCAAACCTTGACGGACATCGAACACGGCATGCTTCGTGAAGCGGCCTTCCGCATCATCGAAGGCGTAGGCATCGAAGGGGGCTGCAATGTGCAGTTCGCCGTGGAGCCTAACAGCTTGCAATACGCCGTCATCGAAATCAATCCCCGTGTGAGCCGCTCTTCGGCCCTGGCATCGAAAGCCACGGGCTATCCCATCGCCCGCGTGGCGGCAAAAATCGCCCTGGGCTTGGGCCTCGACGAAATCGAAAACAAAATCACCGGCACCCGCTCCATGGCCTTCGAACCTTCCATCGACTACGTGGTCGTGAAGATTCCCAAATGGCCCTTCGACAAATTCTTTAACGCCGATCGCAACCTCGGCACGAAAATGATGGCCACCGGCGAAGTCATGGCCATCGGCCCCACCTTTGAAGTGGCTCTGTTAAAAGGCTTGCGCTCCTTGGAAATCGGTGCCTTCAGCCTCCTTCACCCCCGCTTCAAAACCATGGACATCGCTACATTAAAGGAAAATGTGAAGCGGCCCAACGACGAGCGCCTCTTCTATTTGGCGGCCCTTTTAAACACGGGCTACGACATTAACCGCCTCTCCAGAGAAACGGGCATGGACGCTTACTTCCTGCGGATCATTAAGCGCATCGTCGGCGTGGAAGCGGAACTGGAAGCCATGAAGAAGGAAGACTTGACGGAAGACAAGCTCCGCGAAATGAAACGGCTGGGCTTCAGCGACGAAATCATCGCCAATCGCTTAAACGTCAGCGAAAAATTCATTCGCGAGCTGAGAAAGCTCTTCGGCATCGAAGCCAAGTACAGAAAAGTGGACACCCAAGGGGGCCTCGCCGATGCCAAGGCCAATTACCTCTACTCCAATTACGAGGGCGAAGACGAATCCCCGGTTCACGAAGACAAGCGCCGCATCATCGTCATCGGTAGCGGCCCCATTCGCATCGGCCAAGGGGTGGAATTCGACTACGCCTCCGTCCACTGCGTCAAGACCCTGCGCAAAGAAGGCTACGAAACCATCATCATTAACAACAATCCCGAAACCGTCTCCACGGACTTCGACATTTCCGACAAACTTTACTTCGAGCCCCTTACGGCGGAAGATACATTAAACATCATCGAAAAAGAAAAACCCGAAGGCGTCATCCTCCAATTCGGCGGCCAAACGGCCATTAAGCTCGCCGGTGTCTTTAAAGAAGAAGGCATCCCCATTTTAGGCACGGATCCCACGGCCATCGACCGGGCGGAAGACCGTGAAAAATTCGACGCCATGTTGGAAGAGTTGAACCTCGTTCGCCCGAAAGGCGTCGGCGTCCACGGTGTGGAAGAAGGCATGGAAAAAGCGGAAAGCCTGGGCTATCCCGTCCTCGTACGCCCCTCTTATGTCTTGGGCGGCCAAGGCATGGAAATTTGCACCGCCGATGAAGATCTGCGCTACTATCTGGAAGAATCCTTCGCCATGGATCCCAAGCGCACCGTGTTAATCGACCAATACATTCAAGGCATGGAATGTGAAGTGGATGCCATTTGCGACGGCACCGACGTGTTCCTGCCCGGGATCATGGAACACTTGGAACGGGCCGGCGTCCACAGCGGCGACTCCATCAGCATCTATCCCAGCCGCCACATTTCGAAAAAAATGGACGAAGCCATCTTAGATGCCACGAAAAAAGTGGCACTGGAGCTGGGCGTTATCGGCATGATTAACATTCAATTCATCATTAAAGACGACACCCTTTACATGATCGAAGTGAACCCGAGAAGCTCCCGCACCGTGCCCTATCTCTCGAAGGTAACGGGCATGAACATTACGGAAATCGCGACGAAAGTCATGCTCGGCGACAGCTTAAAATCCATGGGCTACACCACGGGCATCGGCCCCGTATCCCCCACGACCTGCGTGAAGATCCCCGTCTTCAGTACGGAAAAACTCCACCGGGTGGAAGCGTCCCTGGGACCGGAGATGCGCTCCACCGGCGAAGTCTTAGGCGTGGGCCGCACGGAAGAAGAAGCCATGGCCAAGGGCTTTTTGGCCGCCGGCACAGACATTGCGGCGAAGAGCCGCCGCGCCCTGTGCACCATTCGCGACCGCGACAAAGAGGAATTTTTGCCCATCGCCAAATCCCTGGCGGAAGACGGCGTTACCTTCTACGCCACCAAGGGCACCAAGGCCTTCTTAAATCAACACGGCATCGAGGCCGAAGAAGTGCGCCGCATCGGCGAAGAAGCCCCCACCATGATCGACTTGATTCAAGGTGGCGAAATCGACCTGGTGTTCAACACCCCAACCAAGGGCAATGACTCCAAGCGCGACGGCTTCCTGATCCGTCGAAACGCTATCGAATGCGACGTGGAACTTTTCACCAACTTGGACAAGGCCAAGGTCTTTGCCCAAACCTTAAAGAACAATCCCTTAAAAGACGCCCTGAATCTTTACGAAATCGGCGACTACAACGTAAAGTAATGACTTAAAGGATTCACAAGGGTTAAGAACAAAATAAAAGAATAGCCGGCAGAAATGCCGGTTTTTTGTAGGAGGAGCAATGAAAATTTACGGAACGGACCTTTGCCCCGATTGTTTAGCGGCAAAGAAAATTTTAGACGAAAAGAACATTCCCTACGACTACGTGGACGTGACGAAAAACATCGCCGACTTAAAGGCCTTTCTGCAGCTGAGAGACACATCCCCCGCCTTCGATGAGGTGAAAAAAGCGGGAAACATCGGCGTGCCCGCCTTTATTTCGGAAGACGGCGGTATTTCATTTGAGGTGGAAGCATATGAATAAAAAGACTCGCCTCTTAACGGCTACGGCCATTCTCTGCGCCCTTTCCGTCACCTTGTCCACCTTGGTGGTCTTCCCCAATATGGCGCCCTTTCAACACGCCATCAATGTCATCGGCGCCGTGATCTTAGGACCTTGGTACAATTTCCTCTGCGCCCTGTTAACCGGGCTCATTCGCATGGGCACGGGCAGGCCCATTACCTCCGTCATCGGCGCCGTGGTGGGCGCCCTGCTCTCGGGCCTCGCCTACAAAAAAACCGCCTCCCTTCCCGCCACGTGGGTAGGCGAAGTCTTCGGCACGGGGATTTTAAGCGCCATCCTGTCCTATCCCTTTATGAAATACCTTTACGGATTGGATTTGGGCAGTCCCTTTTACTACATTCCCTTTTTCGTGCCCTCCACCGTCGTCGGTGCATCCATCGGCATCTTGGTGCTCTTGTCTCTGAAACGGGCGGGCAAACTCTCCGATCTGGAACTGTGGAAAAAGTAAAAAAGCAATTGCAATTTCATTTTTTTCTGCTATACTGTTAGTAATCCTAACAAATATGAAAACGTCGAGCAGAAGCAAGTAGCTTCAGGTGCCCTTCTCAGAGAGTCGGTGGTTGGTGTGAACCGATGAAGTTCCCTGTTGTGAATGGGTCTGTGAGTGCGAGGTGAAGAAAAGTAGCCGAGCCGGTTCTCCCGTTACCGAGATAGGATATGTTAGTATCTAAAATAAGATGCGTCCTTTTGGGCGCAACTAGGATGGCACCGCGAATTCACCATTTGCTCCTATACGAGCAAATGGTTTTTTTGTGCCGAGAAAAGGAGTTATTATGAACACGAAAACATTGGTACAGGGCGCAATTTTCATCGCATTGGGCACGATTTTACACGCCGTCGTCCCCGGATTTTTTAACGGCATGAAGCCGGACTTTATGCTTTTTTGCTTAATCGCTTACATTATTCTGAATCCGAAGCCCCTGCCTACCTTGGCCATGGGCGTAGCCACCGGCGTTATGGCGGCATTAACCACCCAATTCCCCGGCGGTCAATTGCCCAGCATGTTTGATAAAATCATCGCCGCATTCGCTGTCCTTTTTATGGTGCGCGCCTTCCCCGGTGACGGCAATATTACAAAAGCCATTATTTATTTTATCGCCACCGTCATCAGCGGCGCCGTATTTTTGGGAACGGCCCTGATCTTCGTGGGTCTGCCCGGCGATGCAGCCTTTACGGCCATGTTTGTCGCCGTGGTTCTGCCGACGGCAGTGATGACAGCGGTTTTAGGCGTGATCTTCGAAAGAGTCATCGCCGTGAATTACAAACGCAATCGCGCCTAGGCATTGAGAGCGAGGCGATCTCACCCTCGCTCTTTTTCTATGTCATTGAAATTGAGCGGGGCCTTTGGCCTGTGGTATAATGCATAAGTTAACGCAACAGTAGAAGCGAAGGAGCGCGTATGATCGAGATCAAAAATCTAGTCTATCAATACGAGGACGGCGTGAAATGTGCGGTGGACGGCGTGAGCCTCACCATCGAAAAAGGGGAATTCGTCGCCGTCCTGGGTCACAACGGCAGCGGCAAATCCACCATGGCCAAGTGTTTAAACGGACTCTATCGGCCCACCTCCGGCGATGTCATCGTCGATGAGATGAACACGAAAGATGAGGCGGATATTTGGAAGATTCGCGCTCGGGCGGGAATGGTCTTTCAAAACCCCGACAATCAAATCGTCGCCACGGTGGTGGAAGAAGACGTGGCCTTCGGCGCGGAGAATTTGGCCGTGGAGCAATCGGATCTTCGCCGGCGGGTCGACGAGGCGCTGGCGGCGGTGGAAATGACAGAATACAAAGACGATCAGCCCCACAAGCTTTCCGGCGGACAGAAACAGCGGGTGGCCATTGCGGGCATTCTCGCCATGAATCCCGATTACATTATTTTAGACGAGCCCACGGCCATGCTGGATCCCGTGGGACGTCAGGAAGTCATGAAAACCATCCTGCGTCTGAACAAAGAAGAGAAGAAGACCATTATCCTCATCACCCATTTTATGAACGAAGCCGTGCAGGCGGATCGGGTGGCGGTGATGGAAGAGGGCAAGCTCATTCTCGAGGGGCCGCCGCGGGACGTGTTTAATCAAGTAGACACCATGAAATCATTGGGTCTGGACGTGCCCCAGGTGACGGAGCTCGCCGCCCGATTAAAAGCCGTGGGCGTACCTCTGCCCGACGGGATCTTAGACAGAGAGGAGTTTGTCAGCGCCTTATGCCGAGTATCAGCATCCGAAATGTAAGCTACATTTATAATAAAGGCCTGCCCTTTGAAAAACGCGCTCTGGACGACGTGAGCCTGGACATCGGCGAAGGCGAGTTTATCGCCCTGGTGGGCCACACAGGCAGCGGCAAGTCCACCTTGGTTCAACATCTAAACGGCCTGATGGAGCCCACGGAAGGAGAAATCCTTTACGACGGCGTCAATTACCGGGAAAAGGGAAACAGCATCGCCGTCTTGCGCCAAAAAGTGGGCCTGGTGTTTCAATATCCGGAGTATCAGCTCTTTGAAGAAACCATCGCAAAAGACATCGCCTACGGCCCGAAGAATTTAGGCCTTTCCGACGAAGAAGTGGAAGATAGGGTGCGCCGGGCCATGGAAAAAGTGGGCCTGGACTACGACCAAAAAGGGGAGCAAAGCCCCTTCGCTCTTTCCGGCGGACAAAAGCGGCGGGTGGCCATTGCGGGCATTCTCGCCATGGAGCCGGAGGTCTTGGTCTTGGACGAGCCCACGGCGGGCCTGGATCCCCGAGGCAGCCGCGAAATTTTAGAAGAGATTCGCGGCATCTTTGAATCCACCGGCACCACCATCGTCCTCGTCTCCCACAGCATGGAAGAAGTGGCGCGACTGGCGAGCCGCATGATCGTTATGGACCGCGGCCGCGTCTCAATGGACGGCACGCCTCGGGAAATTTTTGCAAGAGAAAAAGAACTTCGCGCCATCGGTTTGGGCGTGCCCCAAGTGCGCCGCACCATGACCGATTTGGCGGAGAAAGGCATCGCCATCAAGGAAGACTGCATCACCGTCGATGAAGCATTCGACGAATTAAAGACATGGTGGGAGGGAAGACGTGCTTAAAGACATTACCATCGGGCAGTATTTCCCCGCCAAATCGCCGGTTCATTCCCTGGACCCCCGCTACAAGATCATTATTATGACGATTTTCATCGTCAGTCTGTTCTTCATCAATCATTTTTGGCCCTACATCTTTATTTTCGCCTGGCTCTTTTTCACCATCGCCGCGGCGAAAATTCCCGTGGGCATGGTGGTGAAGGGCTTAAAGCCCCTCCGGCTCATTTTAATCTTCACCTTCATTATGAATGTGTTCTTCATTCCCGGTGAGGTGATTTTCAAACTGGGCTTTTTAACCATCTCAAGAGAAGGCCTTACACAAGCAATCTTTATGGCCATTCGCCTGGTGCTCCTCGTTATGGGCACGAGCCTGCTTACCTTGACCACCTCGCCCTTGGCCCTTACCGAAGGCATCGAAAAGCTCATGAGCCCCTTAAAACGCGTCGGCTTTCCCGCCCACGCCATCGCCATGATGATTACCATCGCCTTGCGCTTCATCCCCACCTTAATCGACGAGGCGGACAAAATCATGAAAGCGCAAATGGCACGGGGCGCCGATTTCGAATCGGGCAATGTGTTGAATCGGGCGAAAAACCTCGTGCCCCTTTTGGTGCCCTTGATTTTAAACGCCCTTCGCCGGGCGGAAGAGCTGGCTACCGCCATGGAAAGCCGCTGCTACCGCGGCGATGAACACCGCACGAAATTAAATCCCCTTCAACTGACGGGAGAAGACCATCTGCTCTTTACCGCGAATATGATCTTCTTCATCCTCGTTTCCGCCACCCGGTGGATGCCCGTGCCCTTGCCATGAGAAACATTTTAATCACCATCGCTTACGACGGCACCCACTTTCACGGCTATCAGGATCAGGGGCCGAAAAAGCTCCGCACCGTGGAGACTCTGCTGCGGGCGGCTCTGGAAAAAACCGTGCATCATCCCGTGGCGCTGCAGTCGGCGGGCCGCACAGACAAAGGCGTCCACGCCCTGGGGCAGAAGGCCAACTTTCTCTCCGATACGCCCATCGATCTCGGCAACTTCCCCCGGGTAGTGAACTACCACCTGCCGCGGGATTTAAGCATTACCGAGGCCGTGGAAGTGCCCATGGATTTTCACGCCCGCTACGGCGCCAAGAAGAAGCACTACAAATACCGCATCTATAACAGCAAACAGAGAAACGGCATGCTGGATCGCTACGCCGCGCACGCCCCCTTTCCTCTGGATGTGGTGCGAATGGCGCGGGCCCTGAAAAAAATCGAAGGCTTTCACGACTTTTCCGCCTTCATCGGCCGCTACGCATCCCCGGCCAACCCCAAGCGGGCCATCGACGAAATTACCGTCACCCGAGCGGGAGAGATCATCGAGGTGGATTTTTACGGCAAAAGCTTTCTGAAAAACCAAATCCGCATCATCATGGGCTGCGCCATGGAAATCGGCCGCGGCCTCATGCCGGAAGATCAACTGCTCAAGGCCACGGAAACCCTGGACCGAAAGGATTTGGGCCCGACGGCTGCGGCCAACGGACTCATCCTCATGTCCATCGACTACGAATAGCACGAAAAACGTGCTATTTTTTTGCTTAAAACATGGCCTTTACGTGATAAGATAAAAGACAATACATAGAAAGAGGTGCACGATGCCCGGAAGTTTAAAAGTATTGGCCTGCTACTTAATGTGGGCCTTCCTCGTTTTGTATTGGCCCCTTTTCGGCGCCATGGATCCCTTGGCCGTTCTGTCCTTTCGAATCATCTTTTCCATGCTCTTTTGTCTCATTGTCATGCTCATTATGGGTCAGGGCCCTGCCATCCTCGCCTTAATGAAAGACAAAAGGCAGATGCTCTTTTTGCTCTTGGCGGGCATCACCATTACGATTAACTGGGGCGGCTACATTATCGCTGTCATGACCGGCCGCGTTATCGACGCCTCCCTGGCCTATTACATGTATCCCATCTTCTCCATCGTCCTGGGCTTTTTCATTTACAACGAACGGCTCCGGCCTCTGCAGTGGGTGGCCTTCGCCTTGGCCATACTCGGCGTTACCGTGCCCATCGTCGCCTACGGCAAGCTGCCCGTCTTTGCCATTATTATCGGCACCAGCTTCGCCTTCTACGGCGCCATAAAAAAACAAATCACCGCCTCGGGGATGCTGAGCATCTTTATGGAAACTTTCCTCGTCGTGCCCGTCGCCCTGATTTACCTCGTGGCCTTTAGCCACCTCGAAGGCCTTGGCGTGAGAGAATACCTGCTCATCCCCACCATGGGCGTCGCCACCACCGTGCCCCTCATCTTTTTTGCCGTGGGCATGAAAGACACGAGCCTATCCCTCGCCGGTGTCTTAATGTACATCAACCCCACCATCCAACTCCTCCTCGGCGTCTTCATCATGGGCGAGGAATTCACCACCATCCACGCCATCATGTTCGCCTTCGTGTGGTCCGGCGTGGTACTGTTTCTGGCGGACGGCTTCAGAGAGAGGAAGAAAACGGAGCATATAGAATAAATGTACCCGGCGATTCGCGGCATGGGCCATCGCCGGTTTTTTAGCGCTTCCTTATAAAATCCTTAAAGTTGTTCCGTATACTCTCCTTAGAAATAGAAGGAGGGATAAGCTATGGAAAAATATATTTTAGAAACAAAGGGCTTAACGAAGACGTTTAAAGAGCAAATTGCCGTGAATCATTTGGATTTAAAGGTGGAAAAAAACACCGTTTACGGATTGCTTGGGCCAAATGGCGCGGGAAAATCGACGACTTTAAAGATGATTGCGGGCATGCTTCACAAGACATCGGGAGATATTTTATTTGATGGACATCCTTGGAGCCGCAACGATTTAGCGGCGATCGGTGCCCTTATCGAAACGCCGCCTTTGTACGATAATTTAAGCGCTGAAGAAAATCTGAAGGTGAGAACCCTGTTATTGGGATTGGGCGACGAACGCATCGATGAAGTTTTGGACATTGTCGATTTAAAGGATACGGGGAAAAAGAAGGCGGGACAATTTTCCATGGGAATGAAGCAACGGCTGGGCATTGCCATCGCCTTGGTGAACCGACCAAAGCTATTAATTTTAGACGAGCCGACCAATGGTCTGGATCCTGAGGGCATTCGGGATTTGCGTGATTTAATTCGGAGTTTCCCGAAAAAAGGCATGACGGTCGTTTTATCCAGTCACATTTTAGGAGAAGTGGCGCAATCGGCCGACCACGTGGGAATTATCGTCGGCGGTGAATTAAAGTACCAAGAAAAAATTGCAGAAAACGACGATTTAGAGTCGCGCTACATGACGGTCGTCAATGGAAGCGAGGGGTGGCGCAAATGAAAAAATATATTCTCGCTGAGCATTTAAAGCAGAAGCATACCTTTTTAAAAACATTCGTCGTTATCATGTCCCTAATGCCCCTCGCCATGGCTTTCGTACTTATGCCGCCCTACTTTTCTGTCGATGCATACAACTGGTGGTATGTGATTCTATTGCCGGCGACCTTTGCTTTGGTACCAGCCATGGTGCATCGAAGAGATGAGAGAAAATTGGCTTACCGCGCCATTTTTTCTCTTCACGTCGATCTAAAAAAAGTGTGGGTTGCAAAAGTACTTGTGGCTTCAGTGTATCTTTTATTCGCCTCTGCCATCCACATGACGGGTGTCGGAATCCTACAATCTTTTCTGGGTAGTCAACTGACGCCGAATCTGGGGTGGGACACCCTACTTTTTGCCAGTGGTGTATTATTTTTTGTAAACCTGTGGCAAGTGCCTTTGTGCCTGTTTCTGGCGAAGAAGTTCGGCTTATCGGCCGCCGTGTCCATCAACATCTTGTTGGGCGCGGCATTGGGGGCTATGTTCGCTGATACGTCCATGTGGCTCCTTTGTCCCTACGCGTGGGGTGCGCGTTTAATGGTACCGATTCTGCACCTCCTGCCCAACGGTCTTGTGGCGGAAGTTGCCGAACCCATGATCGAAAACACGTCGATCATCATTCCCTGCGCGCTATCTCTTGGGATTTTTATCTTATTGTCCGGGATAACGGCTCGATGGTTTGCGACCCAGGAGGTAAAATGATGGGTAGAGTTTTAAAAGCAGAGCTTTATAAAATTAAACACACGTGGATTCTTTGGATCCATGGTATTTTACCGGTACTCTACGCCCTAGCCTTCTATGGGGCATGTCAATTTACCGGCATAAAAAATTTTATGCCCGATGAGACGATTCAGAACTATTTCACGCTTTTAGGCGCGGCAGTGCCCATCGTAGTCGGTGTTTTGATATCTAAAGTGGCGGAGATGGAAAGCGGCGCAGGCCATTTTCAACTGTTGCTTTCGGCGCCGTCAAGGACGAGGGCTTATTTGGGAAAAGCGGGGGCCCTGTTTCTTGGATTCATTTGGGCGACGTCCGTAGCCGTCGGCGTCTTTGGAGGGCTTTTCGGTCACCAAACACTTGCTGTTTGGTTTGCGGCGCTGTTGCTTCTTTTAGCCGCATCCGTTGCCGTCTACTTGATTCACTTGTGGGTGGCATTGGCACTGGGTTCGGTCCCGTCCATGGGGCTTGGTGTTGTAGAAACACTCATCGCCCTTCTCGCCATCACCGGATTAGGCGATAAGCTTTGGTATTTTATCCCCTGCACCTGGCCCGCACGCTTGCCGGGGACCTATATTTTAGCCAGTGCGCACCAAAACCATTCCCTTCTAGCAGCAGAGATGGCGAAGTGGGGATTTTCGGCCCTTCCCATGACGGCAGTGATCTTTATCGGCTCCGTCATTTGGTTTAATCGGTGGGACGGAGGACAATGGGGCGATTGAAATCCTATAAATAATCAATTAAGAAGAAAAAGCGCTAGATGCATAGCGGAGGTGATTTTGTGGCGACGATACTTGCCGTCGACGACGAAGAGGATATGCTCGTGTTAATCGAAAATATTCTGAAAAAGAATGGCCATTGCCTTCATGCGGTTCAAAATCCGTTGGAATTAGACGAAAACAGTTTGCGAAAATACGATTTGATTTTACTGGATGTCATGATGCCCGGGATGGACGGCATGACTTTCTGTAAAAAAATTCGTCGCATCGTGGACTGTCCCATTCTCTTTTTAACGGCAAAGTCCATGGAGGCAGACATTGTGGAAGGGCTTTTAAGCGGCGGAGACGACTACATTACAAAGCCTTTCGGCGTACAGGAATTGCTCGCGCGGGTGGAGGCGCACTTAAGGAGAGAGCAGAGAGAAAAACATGCCGGATTCAACCTTGGATCGATTCGCTTTGATCTGTCTTCAAAAAGCATTTTTGTAGAAGAAGAAAAAGTACCTTTGACGAAATCCGAGTACCGGATTTGTGTGCTTCTGGCTGAAAGAAAAGGGCAGGTCTTCTCGAAAGAGCAGATTTATGAACAGGTTTTCGGCTACGAGGGGGAAGGCGAACCATCGGCGGTTTCCGAGCACGTAAAAAACATTCGGGCGAAGTTTCAACGGGTCGGCGAAAAGCCCATTGCGACTGTGTGGGGAATTGGCTATAAATGGAACTAAATAAAAAAGGGCAGTCCCTAAAACTCGTCTTTCTTAAGTATTTGCTCAGTATCGCACTCGGTCTTGCAGCATCTGCGGGCCTTGCACTGGTTCTTTTTGTGGCGGCGTATCGATTGAACGGAATCGTACCAGCTGATGCGACGGAACAGTTAATTCTTCGAAACAAGGCGAAAATCGCCCAGGCAGAGCCATTTGATCCCGCTATGATTCCTGAGCACGTCGGTTACGCGTATTTCGCAGATAACGGGCATCTGGTCGACTCCAATATCTCGGCGGCGGAGAGGAAAAAAGCAATGGCCTTTCTCCGGGGGCAGGTAATGTCCACGCCGTCTTCCGCTTATATGGAGATCGAGCGCCGGGAGGGCGTGGTGGTAGCCCACTACACCCTGAAGCCTCGCTATTCCAATCCCTGGATGGAGGCCCACTTCCCTCCCGTAAATTATTTGTTTTCCGCCCTCATGGTAAGTTTATGCTTTATAAGCGCCATGACCATTACCCTGATTTGGGCGAGACGTTTGACGAAGCAATTGACGCCGATGATCGAAGCGTCGGAGGAAATCGCGAAACAGAATTTAGATTTTGAAATAGGGATGTCGACCATTAAAGAATTTAACGGTGTATTAAATGCTTTGGAAAAGATGAAAATCGCATTGAGTCGATCCCTGAGAGAAAAATGGACGGAAGAGGCGAATAGGAAAAACCAAATTTCCTCACTGGCCCATGATTTGAAAACGCCCGTCGCCATTATCCGGGGGAACGCGGAATTGTTGAAAGAGACGAAATTATCCGATGAGCAAAGAAGCTACGTTGATTTCATTGAAAAAAATTCGACGCGGATTTCGGCCTATGCCCACGCCCTTATGGAAGTGAATCAGTTCGGTGTTTCCGAGGAATTGGATTTAAAAAGATTGCATATTTCTGTTGTCGCGGAAAAAATAACGGCCCTGGCTCGGGAAATAGCGAACACTTATGGGTGCCCAATCGAGGAATCCTTGCATGTCGGAAACAGCTATGTGTCGGTGGATTTAAAACAATTGGAGCGAGGGGTGCAGAATCTACTCATGAATGCCATTCACTATGCGCCCGAGGCATCGGCTGTGGAACTGCTTATTTCAACAGGAGAAAACACCCTCGAAATGACCGTTGGCGATTACGGCCCCGGATTTTCCGACGAGGATTTAAAGCGAGCTTCGGAACCCTTTTATCGCGGCGATAAGAGTCGTCACAGCTCGATCCATTACGGCTTGGGACTTTACACGGCAAAAACCGTCGCCGACTTGCATCACGGCTATCTGAAAATAAAAAATCGCCCGTCGGGGAAGGGGGCGATGGTTACCTTGATTCTGCCTCTGGAACCTATTGCGTGAGAAAACATTGGAACGAAGGCCATTTCTAATCTGGTTAAGATTGGAAATGGCTTTTTTTTATTGACAAGTGTTCATTACTGTTATACACTGTTATGGAAATGAGGGATAGCCATGGACATCATCATTGACAATTCCGCCTCGGTTCCCATTTACGAACAGCTGCGGAATCAAATTCGCGATCAAATTATAAACGACGTGTTGGCATACGACGAAAAGCTTCCTTCCATTCGCGTCCTCGCCAAGGATCTTTCCATTAGCATTATGACGGTGAAAAAAGCCTACGATGCGCTGGAGGCGGATGGATTTATCGTGACGCGGCAGGGGAAGGGATCTTTTGTCGCCGAGAAAAACGAAAATGTGGCGCGGGAAATCGTGCAAAAAGAAATAGAAGGGCACATGGAAGCCGTTGTCGCCATTGCCAAGGATCACGGCATCGCCAAGAAAGATATTGTGGCCATGCTGGATGTGTTATTCGGAGGTGACTAATGGATCGAATCGCATTAAAAGAGATTCGCAAAGAATACAGCGCCTTTACTTTAAATGGGGTCAGTTTTCCCGTGAAAGAGGGATTTATTACGGGGTTTATCGGCCCTAACGGCTCGGGCAAGACGACCACCATTCGCGCTATTTTAAATCTCAATCATTTAAATGGAGGCGAGGTGCACTACCGCGGCGTGCGGCAGGAAGACAACGACTACCTGCAGGATGTGGGCATCGTCCTCGATGAATCTTATTTTCCGAAAGACTGGTCTGTGGAAGACGTGAACAATGTCTTGTCCGTGGGCTATAAAAATTGGAAGGGCGCGGAATTTTTGAAGCGCGTGGCCGCTTACGGCATCGACAAAAAACTAAATGTGAAGAGCCTCTCTAGGGGCATGACGACGAAGCTTATGCTCGCCGCCGCTCTGTCCCACGGCGCCAAGACCTTGATCTTGGACGAGCCCACCAGCGGGCTGGATCCCCGCTCTCGGGATGAATTTCGCGACACCATTCAGCGCTACATGGCGGAGGATGAGGAGAACACCGTGCTCTTTTCCACTCACATTACGGAAGATTTGGAGGCCATCGCCGATTACATCGCTTTCATTATGGACGGCGAGATGATTTTTTACGGCACGAAAGACGACTTTTTGGAGACTTATCGCATTGTAAAATGCAGTGAGGCGAATTTAAGTGGGATGGATCCGAAAAAAATTCTCGGCAAGAAAAAAACATCCACCCACGTGGAAGTATTGGTGACGGCAGAAGTCGCGAAAGCTTTCGGCGAAAACACCGTGGTGGAGAAGCCCTCCATCGACCGCATTATGACGTTTTACCATCGAGGTGATGAAGATGCTTAAAACCTGCAAAATGGATTTTTTGAGCATTCGCCCTTATATTACGTGGAAACCCATCGCTTTTTTCATCCTGTTTTCCGTGGGCTTTACTTATTTTACGGATCTTTCTTTTTTCCCCATGGTCTTCGCCATGACCATGTCTTTGATGATCATGACCTATCCCTTCGTCACGGGAGAAGATTCCGGGACGGAACGGCTCTACCGCATGATCGGCATGGAAGATGAGGACACGGTGCGGGGGCGCTACCTTTATTCTTTCGTGGTATTTCTCGTCACGACGCTTGTCGCCCTCGTCATTATGAACGGCGTGAATCTGGCGAAAAGCGGCGCGCTTATTATCGGCGAAAGCTTGGCCGTCGGCGGGGGTTATCTCGTCATGTACATCCTTTTTATGGACATCAATGTGCCGATTTTCTTTGCCGTGGGTCACAAAAAAGCCAAGGCAGTGGCCGGGGCAGCCCTCATCGCCGCGACATTAGTTGTCGTCGGCATATCCGGCTTTGCCGCCTCGGCATTCCCAAAGGAAGTCAAGGCCCTATACCTGTGGGCGACGAGCCACGTGGCACTCATCGTGCTTCTCGGCATCGTATTTTTGGTACTCATGACCGTGCTTTCCTATACGGCGGCTTTAAAAAAGTTCAAGAAGCGGGATTTGTAATCTGTGAAAAAGGCATAAAAAAAGACGCCCGTAGGCGTCATTTGGAGCTAACGAGGGGATTTGAACCCCTGACCTGCTGATTACGAATCAGCTGCTCTACCATCTGAGCCACGTTAGCGAGTACTCCTATTATTTTAGGCTATAGTAGCGGAAAATGCAAGGGGCGTGTAAAAATTATTTCAACGAGGCGGGCGGCGATTGAAACGGCCCGCCTTTTATAGTACCATGAGAGTGGTATGGTATGATCCCGGGGAGCCGGGATTTTTTAAATAGAGAGGACGAGCACGTGTCCATAGCAGAAATTGAACGAAGCATTATAAAAAAATATCGGAAGACCATTTGGCGCCGTTTCATTAAGGGCATCAACGACTACGATTTAATCGAAGACGGGGATGTCATCGCCGTAGCCATTAGCGGTGGCAAGGATTCTTTGCTTCTCGCGAAGCTTTTGCAGGAATTGAAGCGCCACGGCAAGAAGCAGTTTGAGCTTTTGTTTTTAACCATGGATCCGGGCTACCTGCCCGCCATTCGAACGCAGGTGGAGGAGACGGCGAAGGCCATGGGGATTCCCCTTCAGATCTACGACAGCAATGTCTTTGAGGTGGCGGAGGACATGGGCGGGGAGAAGCCCTGCTACATGTGCGCCCGCATGAGGCGGGGGAGCCTTTACGACAAGGCGAAGTCTTTGGGTGCGAATAAGCTGGCTTTAGGCCACCACTTCGACGATGTTATCGAGACGGTGATGATGAATGTGCTTTTCGGAGGCAGCTACAAGACCATGATGCCCAAGCTTCATTCCACGAATTTCGAGGGCATGGAGCTGATTCGCCCCATGATTTTTATTCGGGAATCGGACATTCGCCAGTGGGTGAAATACAATGACCTCACCCCCATCGACTGCGCCTGCACGGTGACGGCAAAGGAAAATTTCGGCGCCCGTGCCTATGTGAAAAACCTCATCGAGACCATTGCGGAGGAAAATCCCAACGTGGCCATGTCCATTTATCGCTCGGCGGAAAATGTGGAGCTCGGGGCGATTTTAGGCTATAAAGACAGCGAAGGAGAGAAGCACAGCTTTTTGGAACACTACGAGGAAGGAGAGTAGTATGCGACTGATTTCATGGAATGTCAACGGCATTCGCGCCGCCATAAAAAAGGGCTTTATGGACTTTTTTAACGGCGTGGACGCGGATATATTCTGCTTGCAGGAAACCAAGCTTTCCGCCGGCCAGCTGGATCTGGAGCTTGAGGGCTACCACCAATACTGGAACTACGCGGAGAAAAAAGGCTACAGCGGCACGGCGGTTTTCACGAAGGAAGAGCCCATTCACGTGTCCTACGGCATCGACATGGAAGAACACGACAAGGAAGGGCGGGTCATTACCTGCGAGTACGAGGATTTCTTCCTGGTAACCTGCTACACCCCCAATTCCCAACGGGGCCTGGCCCGCTTGGATTACCGCATGGAATGGGAAGAGGATTTTCGCAAGTACCTGAATATGTTGGATCAGGTGAAGCCCGTGGTGCTCTGCGGGGATTTAAACGTGGCCCACAAGGAAATCGACCTGAAAAACCCCGCGGCCAATCGTAAAAACGCGGGCTTTTCCGACGAAGAGCGCAGCCAATTTCAAAATCTCTTGGACGCCGGCTACACGGACACCTTCCGCCACCTTTATCCCGATGCGGCGGATCGCTACAGCTGGTGGAGCTACATCACCAAGGCCCGGGAAAGGAACGCCGGTTGGCGCATCGATTACTTTGTGGTGAGCGACCGTTTGGCCGATGCTATTGTGGAGGCAGACATTCGCGACGACATTTTCGGAAGCGACCACTGCCCCGTCTATTTAGAATTGGATATTTAGAGAATCCATTGAAAAATAGCGGGTAACAAGGTAAAATCTATTGTGGTATATGAAATGAATTTTTAAAAGAAAGGTGATACAATGGCAGCAACGCGATTTGTAAAAATCAATGATCACGTCCATTACATCGGTGTAAACGACCGCTACACCCATTTATTCGAAGGCATGTGGCCCCTGCCCGACGGCATCAGCTACAACTCCTATCTCTTCGACGGCGGCAGCAAGACCTGTCTTTTAGACTGTGTCCGCATCGACTCCGTGTCGGAATTTTTCGAAAAATTAGACGACGCCCTTAACGGCAGAAAGCTCGATTTTGTCGTGGTCAACCACATGGAACCGGACCACACCTCTTCTTTAAAGAGCGTGTTGGAACGCTACCCGGAATGTAAGATCATTACCAACAAAAAAGCCGTCACCATGATGGAAAACTTCTACGCCATCGGCGAAGACCGCGCCATTCTCGTAGGAGACGGCGAATCCGTGGACATCGGCGAGAGGAAGCTCACCTTTTACACCACGCCCATGGTTCACTGGCCCGAATCCATGGTCTGCTTCGAAGAAGAAACGGGCATTCTCTTCAGCCAAGACGCGTTCGGCGGCTTCGGCACCTTAGACGGCGCTATTTTCGACGACCAAGTGGATTGGGAAAAATACCGCGAAGAAACCATTCGCTACTACACCAACATCGTCGGCAAGTACAGCGTGCAAGTCATCCGTGCTCTGAAGAAATTAGGTGGCTTGGACATTAAGATGATCTGCCCGGACCACGGCCCCGTATGGCGCGACAACATCGGCCGCATCGTGAGCCTTTACAGCGATTTAAGCGAACAAAAAACCGAAGACGGCGTCCTTATCGTCTACGGCTCCATGTACGGCAACACGGAACAAGTCGCCGAAGCCATCGCCCGCTCCTTGACCCAAGAAGGCGTGCGCAACATTCGCATTCGCGACGTATCCAAGACCCATATCAGCTATTTAATCAGCGAAACCTGGAACTACAAGGGCATTATCTTGGGCTGCCCCACCTACAATGTCGGTCTGTTCCCGCCCATGGCCAATTTGGTCGAAGTGCTGAAGAAACAAAAAATGAAAAACCACATCTTAGGCACCTTCACCAACGCCAGCTGGGGCGGCGGCGCGGAAAAAGTATTCGCCGCTTTCGCCGAAGAAAGCAAATGGGACGTGCTCCCCACCACCGTGGATGTTATGGGCGCCCCGAAACAAGAAGACTTAGACAAATGTGCACAATTGGCCAAGGAAATGGCCGAAGCCTTAAAGGCAAGCAAGTAATGAGAAGCGTCGGGAAACCGGCGCTTTTTTTATTGTACGGAAATATTTCATCGGCCGAGAGCGATGGTGGCCTTGCCCATAAAGCATTGAAAAACTGTCGGGGGGGGGTATAATAAAAGTAGGAAAGCACAAATTCTTCTGCTACGATCCATTGATTATGGGTGTTTTTTGTAAATTCACCGTGGAAGCAAGAGATGACGTGAGTGTAAGATAAAATGCAATCATCTATGGATGATCGAAGGAGGTATTTATGAAAAAGTTAGCCACATTGTTACTCTGTTTCCTGCTCCTTCCATCGGCGGCCTTGGCGAAGGGGCCCGATCCCATTGCGGTTTACGTCAACGGCCGGGAACTTTTTACCGAAGATGCGGCGCCCGTCATTCGCCACGACCGCACCTTCCTGCCCTTGCGGGCCGTCACCGAAGAATTGGGCTACACCGTGGCATGGAACGGAGACAAAAAAGAAGTCACCTTGACGAAGGGCGACGCCTCCGTGGTCATGACCATCGGCAAGAAATCCTATCGCCTGGGCGACAAGACGGCCTCCATGGACGTGGCTCCTTATTTGGAAAAGGACCGCACCTTTATTCCGGCTCGCTACCTAGGCGAGGCCACGGGTCTTCCCGTCAAGTGGATGCCGAAGGCGCGCATCGTCACCGTGGGAAGCTATCCTCAAAAAGACGCACCGACATCGCGAACCGTGGACCGGGTGATTTTTTGCGGGCAACTCTTGGACACATCGGACTACGTGGAAAAAAACGGCAAGGTCTTCATCGACGAAGAGGTGGTCATGGAAAAGGCATGCTATCTGCCTGTGAAAGACGATAAAAATGTGTCCTTTAAAACGACGCGGGAGAAGATCATTCAAATACCCATTCGAAAGGATACCGTCCTCCGTCAAGGCGACAAGCGCTACGTGAACATGGAAACGGTCTTCGAATCGCAGAAAAAGACCGTCTGCTATGATGAAGAGAAACATCTTCTCATCTTAGGCACCTTTGATCGAAGGGATTTGGCCTACAGCGACATCACAAAAAAAGAAAGCCTGACCAAACCCGACATTACCTGGGACTGGCCGGAAGACGGCATCGAAGGCGTGGAAGTGGTAAAGGGCAAAGGCAGCATCGCCTTTAAGTTTAAAGCCACCGGCGAAATTTTAGGCACCATCGAAGAAAATTCCAAAGACTTCCCGAAAAAAGGCCAGCTCCTCTTAGGCGCGAAAGACGGGAACTATTTGGTCGCCACATTGAAAGAAAAAGAACCGCGAAAACAGGGCGAGGTGCCGAGCCGACGCTCCTACGCCATCGACGGCATTATGTCCGTCTTGACTTCGGTAAAGATGTAAAATTAAAAATCAAGTACACGACAAAGGGCGAAAGCATCTCGGTGAAGAGATGCTTTTTTGCATTAGAAAACCCTCGGTTAGATCGGGGGTTCCCTTGTTGAACGAAAAATTTCATCGGGCGTAAGCGGTCGATGCCCCGTGCTCATATAAGTATTGAAAAACTGTCGGGGGGGGGGTATAATAAAAGTAGGAAAGCACAAACTCTTCTGCTACGATCCATTGATTATGGGTGATTTTTTGTAAATTCACCGTGGAAGCAAGAGATGACGTGAAGTGTAAGATAAAATGCAATCATCTACGGATGATCGAAGGAGGTTTTTTATGAAAAAGTTGGCCACATTATTAATCTGCTTGCTGCTCCTTCCCTCGACGGCCCTGGCGAAGGGGCCGGATCCCATCGCGATTTACGTTAACGGCCGGGAGCTGATAGCCGAAGAAACGACGCCCGTCATTCGCCACGACCGCACCTTTCTGCCACTGCGTGCCGTCACCGAAGAGCTGGGCTACACCGTGGCGTGGGACGGCGATAAAAAAGAAGTGACCTTGACGAAGGGCGATGCTTCCGTGGTCATGACCATCGGAAAGAAATCCTATCGCCTGGGCGACAAGACGGCCTCCATGGACGTGGCGCCTTACCTCGAGAATGATCGCACCTTTATTCCGGCCCGCTACTTAGGCGAGGCCACGGGGCTTCCCGTCAAGTGGATGCCGAAGGTGCGCGTCGTCACCGTGGGAAGCTATCCCCAAAAGGATGCGCCGGCCGGCGAGCGCATCTATGTGAAAGACGTGGACATGTCCTTTGTGCTGCCCAAGGATGTGGCGATCTCCTACAAGCTCGAAGGCACATGCCTCCACTTCTACGAAAAATCCAATGACGATGCGGGCAGCGACGGCTTCCTCTTCTCCCTTTCCCGTGTGGAAAATCCGCGGACGGAGTGGTACAATTGGCCCGTCATTCTCGCCTACAAAGACGGCGTTTATTACGGCGCGGATTTCAGGGGCGACCCGGCGATGATTCAAGACAAGGCCCTGAAGGAAAAATTCGAAAAGGCGAGTGACCGCATCGACGATATTCTCATGACGGTTCGCGTAGGAAAATAAAGAGACGAAATCCTGTCGGCGATGTTGCCGGCGGGATTTTCATTTTCAAGAAAAAACGCCTCTACCAAGCTCAGTAGAAGCGTTTTGTTTTTTATTCATTATCTCATGGTAACCATTTCTTCCGCCCCGGTGGGGTGAATGGCCACGGTGGCGTCGAAGTCGGCTTTGGTGGCACCCATTTTCACGGCCACGGCAAAGCCCTGCATCATTTCGTCCACGCCTTCGCCGACGGCGTGAATGCCCACGATTTTCTCCTCCTCGCCGGCGCAGACGAGAAGCATTTTATTGGTGAGCCCGTCTGCCGCCACGCTGGAGCGCATGTCCGTAAAGGAGGTGTCGTAGACCTTGATGTTTTCTTCGCCGTAGGCTTTTACAGCAGCTTTTTTTGTGAGGCCCACGGAACCCATGGGCGGGTGGGAGAAGACCACCGTGGGAATGTCTTCGTAGACCAAGTGGGCGTCTTTCTTGCCGCCGAAGAGGCGATCGGAAAGGCGACGTCCGGCGGCAATGGCCACCGGAGTGAGATCCAATTTCCCAGTGACATCGCCGACGGCATAAATGCCCTTTTGGCTCGTATTTTCGTAAGTGTCGGTGACAATGCGGCCCTTGTCGTCCACATCGACGCCGGCCTTGTCTAAACTCAGATCCTTCGTGTTGGGGGTGACGCCGCCGGCCCAAAGGATGCGGTCGTAGACGGCGGTGGTGCCGTCTTTAAAGGTGATTTTTATGCCTTCATCGACCTTTTCGAAGCGCTTGGATTCCGTGTCGAAGTGAATGTTCACGCCGCCTGCTTGAATCATTTTCGTGACTTCATCGGTAATGGCTTCGTCGAATTTCTTTAAGATCCGATCGCCCCGCACCAGGTAGTGGACCTCCACGCCCATGCCGGCGAGGAAGGAGGAAAGTTCCGTGCCGATGTAGCCGCCGCCGACGACGGCCACGGATTTCGGCAGTTCTTCCCAGCGGAAAAAGTCGTTGGAATAATCCACCAACTCGCCGCCCTCAATGGGGCAGGGCGTGGGGGAGGCGCCGGATGCAATGGTAATGTGCTCGGCGGTGTATTCTTCGCCGCCCACTTCCACGGTGTTGGCGTCCACAAAGCGTGCTTGGCCCTGAATGTGGGTAATGCCGTTGTTCTTCATGTTTTTTTCGTAGGCGCTTCGAGCCCGATCCACATAGGCCATTTGGGACTCCCGCAGCTTCTTGTAGTCGAAAGACCATGGGCCGAGGTCATAGCCGTAGGGCGATGTTTCCGTTTCCAGTGTGCGGCGAATGCCCGAGGCGTACCAAAGGATTTTTTTCGGCACACAGCCCCGGTTCACGCAGGTGCCGCCTAATTGGTTTTGTTCGACGACGGCCACCTTGGCGCCGTATTGGGCTGCCCGATTGGCCGTGGCAATGCCGCCGCTGCCGCCGCCGATAACGATATAATCAAATCTATGAGACATAAGAACTCCTTTCACAGATAAAATAGCGTAATAAAAAAAGAGGATTCCATGATCCTCTTTTTAATATACCCATTTTTATACGAGACCCATAAAATATTCAACGCCGATGGCGACGATAACCACGAGGGCGGAAATCACGAAGCCGTGAAGCATGGGGCCGGTGCCGGCGCTCTTCATGTCTTTTAACGACGTCTTCAGGCCAATGCCTGCCAGGGCCATAACCATAAGGAATTTGCTGATGACCTTGAAGTTTTGGCTGACTACAGCGGGAATAAAGCCGGCGGTGTTAATGACCGTAAGTGCCAGGAAGCCCAGAATGAACCAGGGAACCACGTGGGTTAGGGAGAATTTTGCTTTTTCGTGTTTGTGTTCCGCTTTGGATTTTAAGTGGGCGCTGATTAAGGCGAAGATGACGACGGTGGGAATGATGACCAGCGTTCTGGTCAGCTTTACCATGGTGGCGAAGTCCCCGGCGCCGTCGGAGAAGGCGTAGCCTGCAGCCACAACCGACGAGGTGTCGTTCACCGCCGTGCCTGCCCAGAGGCCGTAGGCCATGTCGGAAAGGCCCAAGGCGTGACCCATAAGGGGGAAGGCGACGATCATGACCATGTCGAAAATAAAGGTGGCGCTCATGGCGTAGGCGATGTCCAAATCGTCGGCTTCAATGACCGGGGCGATGGAAGCGATGGCGCTGCCGCCGCAAATGCCCGTGCCGGCGGAAATCAGATTGGACATTTTCCAGTTCAGTCCGAAGAATTTACCGGAGAAGTGGCCCAAGCCGAAGCAGGTGAGCAGAGTAAAGATCATGACGGAAAGGGACAGGCGGCCCACTTGGAATACTGTGGCCATGTTTAAGGATGCCCCCAATAAAATAATCCCCAGCTTCAATAATTTTTTCGAAGCGAAGGTGGCGCCTTTGTGGACGGGATGGTCGGACGCTAAAAAATGATTGATGATCATGCCGATAAACAGAGCGATCACCGAGGCGCTGATTAAGGGCATAGGCAGTATGCTTTCGATAAATTTTGAGGTCGCGGCGATGACAACGGTCAACAGGACCCCGGGAATAATTGCTTGGATGGATTTCAACGGTATGCTCCTTTCTTTGTGCATTGATCATCTCATAAAACTGAGATAAAATAAAATTATAATTCATTATGGAGCGATAACGAAACGATATGGAGGCATTGTGGACATTCGATTAAGTACCTTTTTGGAAGTCTTGGCCACGGGCAATTACACTCGGGCGGCGGAAAATTTACACATCACCCAACCGGCGGTGACCAAGCACATGCGTTCCTTGGAAGAGGAATTCGGCGCCGTGTTTTTCCGCTACGACGGAAAGAAGATGGTGCCTACCGAGGAGGCCCGTGTGCTGGAAAACTACGCCCGCAGCCAACAGAAAAATTACCGGGACACACTGGATCATTTTAGAAAAGAAAAGGCCCGCACAATTCGCATCGGCCTTACGAAAACCCTGGGGGAATACGCCTATGCCCAAAAGCTCGCCGCCTTGGTGAAGGATCGGCCCAATGATTTCGTCTTGACCGTGGACAATACGGAAGCCCTTTTGGAGCGGCTGCGAAACGCCCGCTTGGATTTTCTCATGGTGGAAGGGCAGTTTGCGAAAAACGAATTTGATTTCGATGTGTTAAAAGAAGAAACCTTTACCGGCATCTGCAGCGTCGATCACCCTTACAAGAACCGCACCCTTGCCATGGAAGAGGTGACCGGGGGCTGTTTGGTCGTGCGAGAGTCGGGGAGCGGCTCACGGGAAATCCTCGAAGATAAACTGCGCTACAAAGGTTACGAAGTGCGGGACTTTAAGCGTCTGGTGACCACATCGAGTTTGGCCTTAATTTCGCAATTGGTGGCGGCGAATGTAGGCATCTCCTTCGGCTACGAAAGCCTTGCGAAAAACAATCCCCGCCTCGCCACCTTTCACGTGGAGGGAATCACCGATCGCCACGAATTTACCCTGGTGGCATTAAAAGGCACCGGCGGCATCGAATTGTACCAGCGATTAACGGAAGGCGATGAATCCCTGTAAACACAGAAAGTGAAAAGTCCTTTCCCCGAGCATAGGGTAGAGGGCTATTTTTATGTTTGTTTCGCAAGCGTCGTGTTTGTATTTTAAAAGTCGGCAAAAAGAAGGTTCTATGTCAACCATTGGGGAGTCTAGTAAAAACTAGGCTCCTTTTTGTTTTCCTACACACCCTCACTCACTTATCTTTTGAACAAACAAAAAGCAGTTTCGTGCGGAAATGATGAAAGTTACGCATTCCAAAGGCCACGCGCTTCACCGTCTTGATCTTGTTGTGCGTTCCTTCCACGTAGCCGTTACTCCACGGGTAATCAAAGCTGTTGGTGATCTCCTCGAACCAGTTGTTGTAGGCACGTAAGCAGTGGCGCCACTCCTTTAGCCCGCTTTTCTTTGCCTCTTCCATCC
>NZ_CALPBW010000009.1 GCF_943169845.1 Peptoniphilus rachelemmaiella | reverse complement strand
TTGCAATCAATGGTAATCAGGCGTCTTTCTTCTGAAACACCGGTGACCTCGACATCTTGGATTCCTAAAAGTAATGTGGTAATATTGTTTTGCACTTGTTTGCCCCCCTTTATTATTTTGTGGTGATATAATTTTAGGTGATAGGGAAAACAAGTGCTATCTTTTTGCATAAAAATATCCATTGAGGAGGTTACTCCCCAACGGATATTATAGAGCCAAAAAAGAACCGCCGAAGCGGCTCTTCTTATACAAATGTGGATGTGAGGAAGATGGCGATGATCCAGAAAAGTTTCGAGATCAGGTCGATGCTTACGAAGATAATGCCGTACCAGGCGAGAAAATCCCGACTGTTTTCTTTCGGCAATATGGAATGGGCCGAAGCATAGGCCAAAAACATCACCCACATATAGAGCAGAATGCTCAAGAGGAAATGGGGGGTTATCGATCCCAAGACCGTGCGTCCCATGGCCGAGGAGGCCGGCAGGACGAAAAAGATAATAGTCGAGGGGATCAGGTACAAGATCCAGTGGAAGAGATTGTCTACGGTGCGGCCGCGCAAGTTATCTTCCGTGCAGCTGTTGGTGCGTGCCACATTGTTTGCGAAGAAAAAGCGGAACAAATCGATGAGCACTTTTAAGAGGGCAAAGACAATGGCCAAAATGCCGATGCCTCTGAAGGCAAAGACAATGGGCACGGTGCTCAGGATAAATCCGATGCCCAGGAGGCCGTAGACCCCTTGTTTGCCCTTTGCCAGGACCCGTTCCCGAGCGGGGGCGAGCTTATCGTAGGCTTTTAAGACGTAAACATTGTCGGAAAGTTCGCTGACGTGGTGATGGTGTTTCACTTCCGCGGAATGCTTCGCCTTATCCACGTCGGATTTTTCTTTGTTCAAGCCGGCAAAGAAGGAAGCGAAGGGATTTTCTTTCTTCTCGCCTGCGGCAGCTTCTTTTTTCGCCGCTTTTTGGGCCTTCGCCGCCTTGGCTTCTTTTTTCGCCTGTTTGCGGGCGGTTTTGTCTAAAGCAACGTCCGATTTCGGCGCGGCGGGTTCCTTTTCTACAGGGCCCGAAACAGGCGCTTGCACTTCGCCGAAAGCGTCGGCGGGCTTGATTTTTTCATCCGCCGGTTTATCGACCGTATCGAATGCATCGGCGGGTTTAATTATTTCATCTGCCGGTGGATCGCCTTGATCGAATGCATCGGCGGGTTTAATTATTTCATCTGCCGGTGGATCGCCTTGATCGAATGCATCGGCGGGTTTGATTTTCTCGTCCGCCTCTTTTTCGAAACCTTTGGCAGGGCGGAGGGATTCCTTCGCTTCAGATTCCGCCTCGTCGGACTTTTTATTTTTCGAGAAGAAGGAGGAAAGAATGCCTTTCGAGGTAATTTTTTTCTCTTCTTCCTTTTCTTGTGCATCTAAAATGGCGTTGACCTTTTTATTCAAAGAGGACACGTCGCCGGTTTGGGCGAAGGATTCCTGATCCATGGCATCCATGTCCTGAGACACCCGCAGGCGATCGGCCTCCGAATCATCCAATACCTTTTGGTCCCGCTCCAGGCGATCGGCCATTTCGCCGAAGACGGAGTAGGGATTGTCCTCCTCGTCGATAAAGCTGTTCCAAATGGCGGAAAAGCTCTTCTTTTTCTTTTTCTCATCCTGTTTTTTGGCCGGCGCATCGGCGGCTTTTATTTCATCGGCCGCGGCGAGGGGCGCGGAAGCTGTCTTTTTGTCCGGGGCATCCGCTTTTTTCTTCGTTTTTTCTTTTTTCGGCTTCGGGTGCGCGCCGGAGAGGGTTTCGTGTTTTTGGATACTCATGCCCACGTGGGTATCCACTTTATTTAAGTAATTTTTTAAGGCTTCACCGTCTTCCGGATCGGAGGAGTAGGCGACCTTCGTGTCGCCGCCGGAAGCGGGATGATCTAAACCGGTTGTCGGCGAGGCGCTTTTGAAATTTTCCTCAAAGAGTTTTCGCGCTTCTTCCTGATTGGCACCGCATACGTGACAAAATTTCGCGCCTTTGACCAGTTCTTCGCCACATTGAAAACAATACAATAGATCGTCCTCCTTCTTCATCTGTTTTACCAAATTATAACATAGATTCGGAAGATTACAGAATGAAGTCACAAAAATGAAGTCATAAAAAAAACTCCGGGGATGCCGGAGCTTTTTCTAAATCGAATCGTCGATTACTTAGCGGAGTTTTCAGCTTTGTCAGCGTTGTCAGCAGCAGCTTGTGCGTTGTCAGCAGCAGCTTTTGCGTTGTCAGCAGCAGCGTTAGCTTTTGCAGCGTTGTCAGCTTTGTTAGCAGCTTCGTTTTTAGCGTTGTTAGCTTCAGCAGCAGCGTTGTTAGCAGCGTTCTTAGCGTTGTTTGCAGCGTTTTCAGCTTTGTCAGCTTTGGGTTGGCAAGCAACGAGACCGAACATAAGGGTACCTACTGCCATAGCGCTAGCGATTTTCTTTAAGTTTTTCATTTCGAAATACCTCCTAAAAGATTCATATCATTGATGTAGCCTTAGTATAACCGCCTCATGTGATAGAATCGTGAAGGAATGGTCAAAATTTTCGGATTCGATCGAAGAAAGGTCTAAGGGATCTGTTTCTCGTCGGGACCTTTTCATGTATACTAAAAGCCGGAGGCGATTATGCAAGCACTGTACAGAAGGTATCGGCCCAAGACGTTCGACGACGTCGTCGGCCAAGAGATGACCGTTACCGCACTGAAAAATCAAATAAAAGAAAACCGCGTTCACCACGCCTATATTTTTTCCGGCACCCGAGGCACGGGAAAGACCTCGGTGGCGAAAATTTTTGCCCGCGCCGTGAACTGTTTGTCGCCGAAAGAGGCCAATCCATGCAATGAATGCAAGGTCTGCCGAGGAATTTTAGACGAGAGCCTCTTCGATGTCATGGAAATCGATGCGGCCAGCAACAATTCCGTGGACGACATACGGGAGATTCGCGAGCACGTGGCCTATGCGCCGGCGGTTGCGAAGAAAAAGGTCTACATTATCGACGAGGTCCATATGTTGAGCAAGGGGGCTTTTAATGCCCTCTTGAAAATTTTGGAAGAGCCCCCGGCCCACGCCCTGTTTATTTTGGCCACGACGGAGCCGGAAAAAATTCCCGCCACGATTTTGTCTCGCGCCCAACGCTTTACCTTCTTCCGATTGAAAGAAGAAGCCATTCAAGGGGAGCTCGCCCGGATTTTGGATCTGGAAAAGAGAAGCTACACCGACGAAGGCCTGGCGGTCATCGCCGCCCACAGCGACGGCAGTATGCGAGACAGCCTGTCTATTTTGGATCAGGTCCTTTCCATGGGGGAAGGCGTCGTGGACGGGGAATTGGTACAAAACGCCCTGGGTCTTACGGAAGAAGAGGGGATTTTTCGCATTGTCGACGGCCTCATTACTTCGGACGGCGCCCTCATCGTCGATGCGCTGAACAGCGCCTATGACCGGGGGAAGAATTTTTCTCTTCTCCTCGACGCGTTGATCGACTACTTCCGCGACCTTTTGTTTTACCGCTACACCCACGCCATTCCCAAAGGCCTTAGTGAAAAGGAAGGGGCGGCTTTCGAAGCCCACGCAAAGAATTTAGAGGAAGGCTACGGTTTTCAAGTCCTTCAGCTTTTTCAACAGGGGCGGGAGCAGTTTCGCTATGCCAAGGATCCCAAGACCGTGGTGGAAATCCTTCTATTGAAGGCCCTTCACTTAAAAGAAGGGGGACAATTGCCCGATGAGGCGGCCCTTCGGCTGACGCCGCGAAAACCGGCGGCAGTGAAAACCGATGAAGGGAAGAAAGAAAGAGCCCCAGTGAAGGAAGCAGCGCGCCCCGAAGTCCCCGAGGTCGAGCAAGGCGAAGTGGAAGAAGCTTTGAGGGATGATGGGGGCCGTGATATAATCGAAGGCGAAAAGACGGCCCTTTCGGCAGAGACCTGGCAAGGGGTGCAATCGGCGGTGCGCGAGAAAAGCGTGGCCTGCGCGGCCCTTTTAAAAGATGCGCAAACCACGAAAATGGAGGGGAGCCGGCTCACCATTCTCTTCGAGCCGAAGTTTACATTTCATTTGCAGATGCTGAAAAAAGCGGCCAACGAAAAAGCTTTGCTTGAAGGTGTAAAAGAAGCCCTCGGGCCGGAGACCACGGTGGCGGTGGAAGCCATCGGCGATGATGACGACGAAGTGCTTCGGTCCATTGAGCGCGTATTTAAAGATGTAATTATTGAAAAAGAATAAGGAGGCATTATGGCTAAGGGATTTCCCAATATGGGCGGAAAAAATATGAACAATATGATGAAGCAGGTGCAAAAATTCCAAAAGGATATGGAAAAAATGCAGGCGGATCTGGACAAACAGGAATTTGAAGCCACATCAGGCGGCGGCGTCGTTACCGCCGTGGTCAACGGCAAGCAAGAGCTCCTGCGCCTTTCCATCGATCCCGACGTGGTGGATCCGGAAGACGTGGAAACCTTGGAAGACTTGATACTCGCCGCCATTCGCGAAGCCATGAATTGCGCGAGAGAAAAGACGGAAGGGGAAATGTCCCGCTTAACCGGCGGCCTCAATATGCCGGGCCTGTTTTAACGATGGATAAGCCCCTGGAAGAGCTGATCTATCGCTTGAGTCGTCTGCCGGGGATCGGCACGAAAACGGCCAGGCGCCTCAGCTACTTTTTGCTGGATTCTCCGCCGGAGGAAGCGGAGCAGTTGGCTCAGGCCATTCAGGAAGCCCGCGAAAAAATAAGGGAGTGCAGCATCTGCCACGACTACACCGATTCCGATCCCTGCCGCATTTGTAAAAGCGACCACAGGGACCGCACGGTGATTTGCGTGGTGGAGCGGCCACAAGATGTGCAGGTCATGGAAGCCACAGGCAAGTACAACGGCCTGTACCACGTGCTCCACGGCGTCATCGTGCCGGAGCGAGGCATTGTGCCCAACGACCTGAGGATTAAAGAACTTCTGGAGCGTCTCAAGCACGAGCCCATTAAGGAGCTCATCCTCGCCACCAATCCCACGAAAGACGGCGACATGACCGCCCGCTACATTACTCGCACCTTGGCCGATGTGGACATCCACATTACCCGCATCGCCCACGGCATCCCCGTCGGCGGCGATTTGGAGTATTACGACGAGCTCACCGTGGCCACGGCCCTTGCCCATCGCACGGATTACAGAGAAAAATAAACAGAATTTTCAGATTCTCTTACGAACAAGTCTCCGAAAAAGGGGGCTTGTTTTATTATGTAGAAGCGATCAAAACAAATTATTGCAATGAACAAGCGGATTCATGGTATAGTGAAGTCAAATGAGAGGAAGAAATTTTTAAGACTTATGGAGAAACGCCATGAAAGAAAAAATCCTTATCGTCGATGATGAGAAAGAAATTTGCGAACTGCTTGCGATTTATCTTCGTAACGACGGCTACGCCGTGGAAACAGCATTTGACGGCAAAGACGCTCTCGAAAAAATCAAAGCGAATCCGCCGGACGCCATGATTTTGGACATTATGCTGGAAGATTTAGACGGTTTCAGTCTGTGCCAAAGGATTCGGGAAAACTACTTTTTTCCTATTCTTATGCTTACGTCGAAAATTGATTTTGGGGATAAAATTCTGGGCCTCACTGTCGGGGCCGACGATTACATGACCAAGCCCTTTAACCCCTTGGAAGTGGTGGCCCGAGTGAAGACGCAACTTCGCCGAAGCGGCCGATACAATCAGGGGATCGGCGGGCCGGAGGAAGAGATTTCTATTCGCGGCTTGGTCATCAACAAAAGGGAGCACAAATGCACCCTAAATGAAAAGCCCCTTTCCCTGACGCCCATCGAATTTGAAATCGTGTGGTATTTGTGCGAGCACATGGGAGATGTCGTGTCATCGGAGGCGCTTTTCGAAGCCATTTGGCGGGAAAAGTACATGGATAACAACAACACGGTGATGGCGCACATCGGGCGGATTCGGGAAAAGATGCATGATTCCGGCCGCCAAGCCAAGTACATTAAAACGGTTTGGGGCGTAGGCTATGTCATCGAAAAATAACAACGACTCCTTGCTCCGGGGGATTTTTAAGCGCTACGTGATCCGAGTTATTCTCATAACCGCCGCGGTGTTTTTCGCCACAATATTCATCAGCGTCTGTTTGCGTCGATGGCTGAATGGCCATGATCCTTTCAATTACTTATATTACCGGGACCTTTACTTGCTCTACCCGGCGCTGGGCATTTGGGTGCTTTTAATTGTGCTTGCCACTTACCGTTTGTTCAAGCAATTGGTTCACTACGTCGATGAGTTGCAGGAAGCCACAAGCCTTCTTTTCGATAAAGAAGCAGGCGCCATTGAATTGTCGCCGGAACTCGCCGCCATTGCCGAAAAAATCAATGCACTAAAGGCGGAATCCATTCGAAACGAGGCCTTGGCGGCGCAGAGGCAGAAGCAGAAAAATGATTTAATCGTGAATTTGGCCCACGATTTAAAGACGCCTTTGGCATCCATTGTGGGCTACTTAAATCTATTGTGCGGCGATGTAAAATTGAGCAGCGAGGAGCGGGAGAAATACCTCGATGTCGCCTTGAGAAAGAGCCGGGCCCTTTCCGATTTAATCGATGAATTTTTCGAAATGACGAAATTTAATTTGTCCGATTTAAAGCTGGAGGTTGCCGAATGCAATTTGAGCCTTCTCTTGGAGCAGATTATTTTTGAATTTAAACCCCTCTTCGACGAAAAGGGCATGGAATGTAAACTCCACGTACCGGGAAAAGTATACCTTTCCTGCGACGGCGACAAAATGTCTCGGGTCTTCGGCAATCTATTAAAAAATGCCTATTTGTATGGCGATCAGGACAGCACCGTTCAAGTGACCGTCGAAGAAAGTGAGGCGGAGGTGACCATCGACTTTATCAACGCCTGTAAGACCATTCCCGAGGATGCGTTGGAGAGTATTTTTGAGCCCTTTTACCGCATGGATCCGTCGCGACACGCCGCCGGCGGATCCGGTTTAGGCCTTGCCATTGCGCGGGAGATTCTCCGCGCCCACGGGGCGGAGATCACGGCGAAAAGCGCAGATAACAAAGTGTGTTTTCGACTGACATTCAAAAAGTAGGAAAAAAGTAAGAATATCGTAGAAGGGAATTAAAAACTCGCAACGGGAGCCATGCTATCCTTTGAGATGTAGAGATGCTTTTACATTGAAAAGGAGATTGATATGAGAAAAACATTTAGGCGAATCCTGTGCGTGTCCTTTATCCTCGCCCTGGCTCTCGGCCTTTGCGCCTGTCATGGGGGCGATCCGGAAGGACTTCATTCCTACGATGATGCGAATAAGGAATTTAAAGAAACGGTGGCCGACTTAAACTGGCCCGACAATTACACCTTGCCCACGGAATTAGACGGCGAGAAAGACGCCGAATATCAAGCGGGCTATGGCGACACGCGGGCGTCCCAATATTGGGAAGAAGCCTGGGAAAAGGAATGGTTGGATAATTACAAGACGGACAAAGCACGGGCCGACAAAGCCATCGAAGAATTGGAAAAGGCACCGACGATGAACTACATGAGCCCGAAAAAATGCGACGACGCGACGCGAAGCTTTTTCAAGGAAATGCTGGACAAGGCAAAGTCGGGCGATCCGTCGGCGGTGGAAGAAAATTTAAAACTCAACGGACCGACGTCTTAAAGCCACGGGGGGAATCCCCTTGGCTTTTTTCGTTGGAGAATTTTTTTCGATTCGTGACCCTTTGAAGACGCAAAAAAAGAGCCCGGTTTTCGCCGGACTCAAGGTTTTTTCGATTACAGATTTTTCGTAAAGGGCTCGGAAATATCCACGTGGCCCATAAGGCTTTCGGCCTTTTCGCCGTTAATGGTAAATTCCACGGCCTTAATGCCGTCGACGGAAAGCAAACTGTTGACGATGGAGCGTGCCAGCACGTCCTCTTCCAGGGAACCGCCGGCAACATCGCCTGAAAGATCCACGATAGCGGTGGTGCCGTCTAATTTGGATTTGGAGAAATCAAATTTATCCAAGCCTACGGATTCGGCGCCTTCGGCCTTCGGGCTTTGGGCCAATTGTTTCAATACTTTCGTGACGATGTCGTCTTTCGACGCCTTGATCGTCGCTTGTTCCGTGACTTTTTTATTTTCTTCGTCGCCGTTGACAATGTAGTCGGAGGAGGGGTAGGTCAAGGTGACTTCATAGCTTTTTTCTTCGCCCTTCTTGTCCTTATCCTCTTTGTCTTTCGCCTCTTTTTCTTCGGCTTCATTGGCCTTGTTTTCGGCGGCTTCTTTGTTTAAATCTTCCGATGTCTTTTGGTTTTCAACCACTTCCACCTGATTATTCGCTTCTTCCGCCTGTGCCGCCTCTTTGGCACAGCCCGTGGCCATTAGAAGCAGGCCCAGGCAGACGCCTGTGATGGCGGTTAATTTTAATTTTTTCATCTTTCCTCCTCAGTCAGTAAAACGTTGTTGTTATTGGTTATTTTACCACAGCGGCAGGCAATTGAAACAAATCGCAGCGCCAACCGGGTATTTCTTTACGAGACTTTACTATTGGCTTCAATGGCAAAGATGATGATAAGTTTTTTGCGCCGACGCTTAAAGATCCGCCGGCTGTGGTAAGATCTACCCATCGCCGGATTGAATAATTTATTCATAGATGGATATACATAGAAAATAGAATGATTGGAGGAGTCGATGAAAAAAGATATAAATAAACCGATGTTTATATATTATGCCATCGGAATTGTACTGGTCTTTTTGATCTCGTTTATGCTGATGCCGAAGATGTTGCGGGATCCGGTAAAGATCAAAAGCGTCAGCTACAATGAATTTTTGTCCGATGTGGATCAAAAGAAGGTAAAGGAAGCCCATATTACGGATAAGCAAATCGCCTTTACCATAAAAGGGGAAAAGGATGTGCGCTACGAAACGGCCCGTTTCCCCGACGAAAGCCTGGTCAATCGCCTCTACGACAACGGCGTGGAATTTGATCGCAAGTTCCCCAGCGAAATGAATCCGATTTTGCAAAGCCTCTTGAGCTTCGCCCTGATGGTGGTGGTTATGGTGGCCGTAGGACAGATTTTCCTGCGCTCCATGACGAAATCCATGGGCGGCAAAGGGGGCGTTGGCCCCATGAGCTTCGGAAAAAGCAATGCGAAGATTTACGATCAGAGCGTGGAGGGAATTACTTTCGCCAATGTGGCGGGGCAGGACGAGGCCAAGGATGATTTAACGGAGATCGTGGATTTTCTCCACAACCCGAGCAAGTACACGGAAATCGGCGCCAAGCTTCCCAAGGGAGCCCTTCTCGTCGGCCCGCCGGGTACGGGGAAGACCCTCCTGGCCAAAGCTGTGGCGGGAGAAGCCAGCGTGCCCTTTTTCTCCATCTCCGGCTCGGAATTTGTTGAAATGTTCGTGGGCCTCGGCGCCGCCAAGGTGCGGGACCTGTTTGAGCAGGCGAAGGACAAAGCGCCCTGCATCGTCTTTATCGACGAAATCGACACCATCGGAAAGAAGCGCGACGGCGCCGGTTTTTCGGGCAACGACGAGCGGGAACAAACGCTGAATCAACTCTTAGCCGAAATGGACGGCTTTGAAGGTAACGGCGGCGTGGTCATCCTTGCTGCCACGAACCGCCCCGAGTCCTTGGACCCGGCTCTCTTGCGTCCCGGCCGTTTCGACCGCCGCATTCCCGTGGAGCTGCCGGATCTCGCCGGTCGCGAGGCCATTTTGAAGGTTCACGCGAAAGATGTAAAGAAGGAAGAGGCCATCGACTACAATGCCGTGGCCAAAGCCACTGCCGGCGCCAGCGGGGCGGATCTCGCCAATATGGTGAATGAAGCGGCCCTTCGCGCCGTTCGCTGCGGTCGCAGATTAATGAGCGAAGAAGATTTAATGGAAAGCGTGGAAGTGGTTATTGCCGGCCACCAACGGAAAAACAGTGTCATCAGTCAAAGGGAAAAAGAAATCATCGCCTACCACGAAGTGGGCCACGCTCTGGTCGCCGCCATGCAAAAGGAATCGGCGCCGGTGCATAAGATTACCATTATTCCCCGAACCAGCGGCGCTTTAGGCTACACCATGCAGGTGGACGAAGAAGAAAAATTCCTCATCAGCAAGGAAGAGGCTTTCAACAAAATCGTCACCTTTACCGGCGGTCGCGCGGCGGAAGAATTGATCTTCAATACCCGCACCACCGGGGCATCCAACGACATCGAGCAGGCCACGAAAATTGCCCGCTCCATGATTACCCGCTACGGCATGACCGACGAGTTTGGCTTCGTGGCCATGGAAACCTTGACCAATCGCTATTTAGGCGGCGACACCACCTTGGCCGTTTCCGACCGCCGTGCCTTCGACATCGACATGGCCGTAAGCGCCATCATCACCAAGGCTCAGGAAAAGAGCCACAAGATCCTTACGGAAAATGTGGACAGCCTTCACGCCATTTCCCATTACCTTTTGAAGAAAGAAACCATTACGGGCGCGGAATTTATGGAAATTTTAGAAAAAAATCGCGGCGGAAATGGGGCGGAAGATGCATCGGAAAGGTCGAAAGAGGAAAAAGGGGAAGAAGATCTTCATTGACAGCACCGCTTTTTTCTAGGAAAATAAATACAATGCATGCCCTGCTTTTGCAGGGCTTTTTTTTCGAAGAAGCCCCGAGCAGAGAAAGACCAATCCCGCGCTTCTCTGATTGCCCGAGGGGCAGTATCATGATTAGGCAAACGGAATTAGGACTATACAAGAGCAGGTGATTCGATGACTTTTGCAGAAAAAGTAAAAACCCTTCGCACGGAAAAAGGCTGGATTCAACAGGAACTGGCCGACGCCTTGGGGGTAAGTGTCCGCACGGTAAAGAACTATGAATCCGGCGACAGTTACCCGAAAAACCGGCTCATTTACAAAAAAATGGCCCATGTTTTTTCCGTGGATGTGAATGATCTGCTCCACGAAGACGAGGAATTTGCCACGCCGGAAAAAGACGATGCGGCCTACGACGATTACAAAATCCTGCGCCAGTCCTTTAACGGCATGAAAAAAGCCCTGGCTTCAGAGAAGATCGGGCAGCGGGACAAAGATATTCTGATGAAAAGAGTGTGGGACCTCTATTGGAAAAACAAAGACAAAAGCGACGTGTAACCGTTGCTTTTTTTGTGGGGAAAAGACATAAAAAAAACGGAGCCGAAGCTCCGCGTATCTGGTGCATCTTCAGGGACTCGAACCCTGGGCCCACTGATTAAGAGTCAGTTGCTCTACCAACTGAGCTAAAGATGCAAACGTCGATAACAGAAACAATTATATAGCCCGGACGTAAATTTGTCCAGTCTTTTTTTAAAAAGAAATCGACAAAAATCCGCACCGGGTAAAGAACAGGTCAAATTCCCACGTTTGTGGTAAAATATTACCATCAAAAAAAGGAGTCGTTTATGTCCATTAAAGAAAGAAAGACGGCAGAGGGCGTCAAAGGATTTGCCCTGTGCTTTATTTTACTATACATGGCCTTTAGCCGCGTTTTCTTAGGCGGTCATTTGGGTTATCAAATACTCTTTGCCCTCATGGGCTATGAGACCTTCAGGGGATACATTCGCGATAAAACATACCCCGGTCCCTTTTTGGTAGAAAAAGTGCGGACGTATTGGCCGGAGCTTTTCGCCATGGTGAGCATTGTTACGGCGATGTATGCCTTGTTTTTTTACGCCGATTTGCCCATGGTGCGCGGGCAGGCCCTGTGGTCTTTAGTATTCGCCAATAATATTTTTCAAAGCCTTGCCGGTCATCCCTTAAGCATCGAGCAGCCTTCGCCCTTCGGCCATTTGTGGTTTGTATCTTTGCTTATGCAATGCTACCTTATTTTCGCTCTGGTGGCAGCAGGGAAGCGGACGCGACAAAAAATTATTTCCGTGGCCTTTTTCGGCGGCGCCATCACCTTGATCTCCGCCCTCATAATGGGGATCTTCGGCGGATTGGATTTGGCCGAGGCGAGGATTTTCTACAGCCCCGAGAGTCGGCTCTTCAGCTTCTTCGTCATTTTTCCCTTCGTCCTCTACGAGCTCATGGGAAAAGGGCGCAGACGCACAGCCAGTCGGGACATGGCCATGCTGGGGATTATGATCGTCTTCGTCATTTTTCTTTTATTTATGGCGGAATCCACCCCGGCCTATTTAGGCGGGCTGTTTTTTGTCAGCATCCTCCTGAGCCTGTTTATTCTCTTTTTGTTTCGCGACGGCAATGCCTTTGAAAGCGTGTTTCAATTCCGACTCTTCACCTTTATCGGCGAGCGGGCCTATTCGATTTATCTCTACAGTTTGCCGGTCTTCTTTTTTACAAATGCTCTGGCCGAGCGTATGCATTTGAGGGGAGGCCTTTGGATTCCCTTGGCTCTGATCATCCTAATTATCGCCGCCCAAGGTTCCTATTATATTTTTCAGGTGAAAGGTCTGAGCAATAAATGGGTATACGCCATCTTAGCCACGCTTTTCGGCGGGTTGATGGTGATTACCTACACAACCCAGGCGCCGGAGATCATGAAGCGCCAAGCGCCGGAGAAGACGACGGTGAAGAAAGTGGAGCCGAAAGAAGTGGCGTCGAAACGAAAGAAAGCTTCGTTGACGGAGCGCTTCGAGCCGTCCAACGAATTGGCGGCGGCCATCGAACAGGTGAACGCACAAAAGCCCTATTACAAATTAACCAACGACGATCTGGGCAAGCTCCAGTCTCAAAAGGGCTTGCTTTTAGGCGACGGCGCCGCCCAATCGGCGCGGGAAGCCTACTTGCGTCTCATGCCCGATTTACAGGTTATTGGTTCCAATAATCTGAATCCATCGTGGTATGTGAGCCGCATCAAAGAATATTCCGCCGACGGGCCCATTATTCTTCAAATCGGAAACGACGCGGCCCTTACCTTCGATGCCGTGGACGAAATTGTAAAAACCGCCGAGGGACGCCCCTTGTTTTTAATTAATGTGGTGGCCGATCCTTCCTACGAAGACAAAAACAACGATATTCTACAACGGATTGCCGATAAATACGCCAACGTGGCCCTCATCGATTGGCACAAAGACGGAAAGAACCAAAGCGGCTTTTACGACGACGAAGGGCACATGAAAGATCCGGCAAAGCGTTTAATGTCCCATATGTTGGGTCACTGCCTGCTTTACAATATGCCTGCGGCGGTGACGAAGCCCGACGACGGAGACAAAGACAAACACGCAAAGACGGAAGAAAATTTAGCGGCAAAAGAAAACGACGACGTCCCCGATGTAAGGGACGCCAACTGATGAAAGGAGCATGGAATGGAAAAGAAAGTCATTTACTGGGACAGAGAAGAAGAACACGATGCCATTATGGCATTTTCTGAAGACTACAAGGCATTTTTAGACCGGGCGAAAACCGAGCGCATGGCGGCAAAAGAAATCGTCCGCTTGGCAGAAGCGGCGGGCTACAAAAATTTCTACGATATGGACAGCTTAAAGCGCGGCGATAAAATTTACTTTTTAAACAAAGGAAAATCCGTGGTGCTCTTCGACTTGGCCGCAGATTTCGAAGAAGGCATGGCCATTGTAGCGAGCCACATCGATTCGCCCCGCTTGGATATTAAACCTGCGCCTCTTTATGAAGAGGAAAATGTGGCCCTTTTAAAGACCCACTACTACGGCGGCATTAAAAAATACCAATGGACGGCGATCCCCTTGGCCATTCACGGCGTAGTCGTGACCAAAGACGGCAAGAAGCACGAAGTCAACATCGGCTCCGATCCTGCCGATCCCGTCTTCACCGTGACGGATCTCCTGCCCCACCTGAGCAAGTCTCAAAATAAAAAGACCTTGGCCGAAGGCATCATCGGCGAAAATTTAAACGTGCTCTTCGGTCACCGCCCCTTAAACGGCTCCGTGGAAGAGGCTGCAAAAGCCCTTTTAAAAGAAAAATACGGCATGGATCCTGACGATTTCGAAACGGCGGAGTTGGAAGTGGTGCCTGCCTTTAACGCCAGAGATATAGGTCTGGACCGAAGCATGGTAGCGGCCTACGGCCAAGACGACAAAGTCTGTGCCTACGCATCCCTCAGGGCCCAACTGGACGGCAAGAACCGCACGAAAACCTGCGTCGCCGTCTTTGCCGACAAAGAAGAAATCGGCTCCGTGGGCAACACCTCCATGAGTGCGAAATACTTTGAAAACGCCGTGGCGGAAGTGCTCTACAAATTGGGCGTGGACTCCAATATCGCCGTGCGTCGGGCATTGGCCAACAGCATGGTCCTCTCCGCCGATGTCACGGCAGCGCTGGATCCCAACTACCCCGAAGTTATGGACAAGAAAAACGCCGCCCGCTTAGGCGAAGGCGTCTGCATGATGAAATACACCGGCTCCAGAGGCAAGAGCTCCACCAACGACGCCAATGTGGAATTTGTCGCTGCCATTCGGGATCAATTTGCCAAAGACAATGTGATGTGGCAAACGGGCGAAATGGGCAAAGTCGACGAAGGCGGCGGCGGTACCGTGGCCTACATCCTCGCCGAAACTGGCGCGGAAGTCGTGGATCTGGGAACGGCCCTCTTCTCCATGCACGCCCCCTTTGAAGTGGCGTCTAAGGCCGATATCTACTCCACCTACAAAGCCTACAGCAGCTTTTTAACCATGAAATAAAATGCCCCTTTACACGCGGCCGACAGATATGTTATACTATCGAAGTATCAGCTGGCCGAAGTGATGGAATTGGCAGACGTACTGGACTCAAAATCCAGCGGTGGCGACACCGTGCGGGTTCAAGTCCCGCCTTCGGCACCAATAGAAAAAAGGCGAAGTTGCAGAAAATTGCAGCTTCGCCTTTTTTATTTTACCGGGAAGGAATTAATGTCTTTCTGAAACGAATAGGGTCGACTCCCTTATTGGCTACATTTTTTAAAAAGCAAAGTGCGAAAAAGAAATGCTTTAGAGGTATTCATGAAATGCTTATAAAGGCTTTTCCGCGGCTTCTCGTGTATAATAAAAGCAAGGAGGACTCATGAAAAAAGATACGATTTTAATCATCGACGGAAGCAGTTTGTTTTTTCGGGCCTTTTACGCCTTGCCTTTGTTGAAGACGAAGCGGGGCCTGTATACCAATGCCGTATACGGCTTCGTGTCCATGATGGAAAATGCCGTGGATCGCATCGATCCCGGCTATTTGCTCGTGTGTTTCGATCAAAAGGGGCGCACGTTCCGCCACGATCTTTACGCTGAGTACAAGGGCACCAGGCAGAAGACGCCCTCGGAATTAGACGAGCAGTGGCCTTATTTAATGAAGATTTTAAAAACCATGGGAATAAAAACCGTGGATTCCCCTGAATACGAAGCCGATGACTTGGCGGGCACCGTGGCGAAAATGGGCCGCGCCGCCGGCAAAAAAGTCTATTTGCTTACCGGGGATCGGGATTATTTTCAATTAATCGAAGAAGACATCGACGTCCTCATGACGAGAAAAGGCATTACGAACCTGGAAGTCTACGATGTGGCCCGCATCGAAAAGGAATACGGCATGACGCCGGCGCAGCTCATCGACCTGAAGGGGCTTATGGGAGACAGCAGCGACAACATTCCCGGCGTGCCCGGCATCGGCGAAAAAACGGGCATGAAGTTGATTCAGGACTTTCACTCCATGGAAGGGGTTTACGAAAACCTGGATGCCATTAGCGGCAAGAAGCGAAAAGAGAATCTGGAGAATTTTAAACAACAGGCTTTTTTGAGCAAAAAGCTCGGCACCATTATTACGACGATTCCTTTGGACTTCGACATCGACGCCCTCCGGCGCAAGCCCTACGACCTGGATGCCCTGCGCGCCCTTTACAGCGAGTATGAATTTTTTACGCTCATGCGGCGCCTGCCCGGCGAAGAAGAAGAGGCGGACGCGGAGGTCAAGGATTTATCCGTCGTGTCCATGGACGAGGCGATGAAAGCCATGAAAGGGGCGAAGCAGGTCATGATTCACGTCATGGCGGAGGGCAGGCCCTATTTCGGCGGCAAGGTGGATTACTTGCTGCTTTCTGCAAATGGCAAGGGCGCCATCGTCAAGTCTCCCGATGAAGGGGCCTTTCGGCAATTAAAAAACATGCTGGAAGACGAGGATGTGGCCATTGTGGGAAGCGACTTGAAAGACCTCTTTCTTTTCGCCTTCCACTACGGCATCGAGCCGATCAATGTTACCTTTGACGCATCCATTGCCGAGTATTTGCTGGATCCAACGAAATCCAATTACGAAGCGTCTCACTTAATCGGTTTGTATGAAAACCAAACCATTACCCCGCCGGAAGAGTTTTTGGGAAAGGGCAAAAGCAAAAAATCTCTGCTCGAGGCGGAAGAGAGCGTCGTGGGCTATTTGTCTCGCCTTCATCATTACCTGCCCAAGGTGTTGGCCGCACAGGAAGAGAAGCTGAAGGACTTAGACATGTGGGCGTTGTTTTCTACCATCGAAATGCCCTTGGTGGAAACCCTGGCCTCCATGGAACACGAGGGGATGATTGTGGACGAAAAGGTGTTGGATGAGATCGGCGACGGATTGGCCGAAGAAATTCAAGGCCTGGAAGCGTCTATTTACGACGATGCGGGCAGGGAATTTAACATCAACAGCACGAAGCAATTGGCGGAAGTGCTCTTCGAAGAATTGGAATTGACGCCCATTAAAAAGACGAAGACCGGCTACAGCACCAGTCAAGACGTGTTGGAGAAAATCCGGAAGGAACACCCAATCGTCGAGCGCATATTAAAGTACCGCCAGTTGTCGAAAATCCAATCCACCTATGTGGAAGGGCTTAAGGCGGAAATCGCACCGGACGGAAAGATTCACTCCCAATTTCAACAGACCATTACGGCCACGGGAAGAATCTCATCCACCAATCCCAATTTACAAAACATTCCCATTAAAACCGATGTGGGCCGAAGCATTCGAAAGGCCTTTTTGCCTCGAGACGGGGCGGAATTTATCGACGCGGATTATTCACAAATCGAGCTTCGGATTTTGGCCCATATTTCCGGGGACGAGGTCATGCAAAAAGCCTTTAACGACGGTGCGGACATTCACACCACCACGGCCTCCCAGGTCTTTCACGTGGAGCCGGAGGATGTGACAAGCCTTATGCGCTCCAGGGCCAAGGCGGTAAACTTCGGCATCGTCTACGGCATCAGCGATTACGGTCTGTCTCAAGACCTGGACATTTCCAGAAAAGAAGCCAAGGAATACATCGACAACTACCTGCATAAATTCAGCGGCGTGCACCAATTTATGGAAGACATTGTGGAAACGGGAAAGGCCCAAGGTTATGTGGAAACCCTGTTCCATCGTCGGCGCTACATTCCCGAGCTGGCGGCGAAAAATTTCAGCGTCCGCTCCTTCGGCGAGCGGGTGGCGCTGAACATGCCCATTCAGGGAACGGCGGCGGACATGATGAAAAAAGCCATGGTGGCCGTGTACAGGAAATTAAAAGACGAAGGCCTTCGGGCCAAGCTCCTGCTTCAGGTCCACGACGAATTGATTATCGAAGCAGACAAGGAAGACGGCGAGCGGGTAAAAAAATTGTTGGTTGAAACCATGGAATCGGCCTTGCCGCTGGCGATTCCCGTAAAAGTAGAAGTAGAAACGGGGGAAAATTGGTATGAAACAAAATAAAATCGGCATCACCGGCTCCATCGCCTCGGGAAAAAGCGTGTTAACCGCCTACTTGTTGGGCTTAGGCTTTCCCGTCATCGACGCCGATGCCATTGCGCGGGATCTCGTTCAACCGGGATCGGAGACATTAAAGCAAATTGCCGAAACCTTCGGCGAAGACATGATTCAGTCGGACGGCAATTTAGACAGAGACAAACTGGGCAAGCGCGTGTTTAAAGACGAGGATGCCCGCCGCAAGCTGAATCAATTGATGCATCCGGCCATTGTCTGCGCCATGCTGGATCTGTCTGAAAATTTCCACGGCCCGGTATTTTACGATGTGCCTTTGCTTTTTGAACAGTTCGACGAATTAAAGGCAAGCGGCCTGGCGTTTGATGCCATTTGGCTCGTGGATGCCGATGAAGAGGTACAACTCGCCCGACTCATGGCGCGGGACGGGATCGATGAGGCCTACGCCAAAGAAAAGATCGCTTCTCAAATGCCTCTGGCTGAAAAGAAAGAGAAGGCGACCATAATCTTTGATAATTCCGGCGATTTAATGAACCTTTACAATCAAGTGGACGACGCATTGGAGGCCCTGCCCGGTGAAAAAATGTAAGGGAATCATCCTCGCCCTGTGTCTTTTGCTTCTAACGTCTTGCGGCATCGGGGGCTCAAAAACCGTGGTAGAGGAAAAAGGGGCCGACGACGATTCCCGCGGCGGCGGCACGCTCACCGTGCCCCTTACAAATTTTGACACCCTGAATCCCCTCTTGACCCAAAACCGCTCGTATTTTTACTTGAGCCACCTGCTTTTCGATCGACTCTTCGAATACGAAGGCAGCGGCCGCATGGTGCCTGCCTTGGCGGAACACGTGGAGACATCCGACGAGGGGCGGCGCGTCAGCGTCACATTAAGAAAAGGCATCTATTGGCAAGACGGCACGCCCATTACCACGAAAGATGTGGCCGCCACCTTTAATGCCGTGAAACACGCCCCGGCCGATTCGCCTTATAACCGACTCTTTCACCGCACGCCGGGGATCGGCGCCGGCGCCGACTTGGATACGGTGGCCAAGGCCGTGATCTTCGACGAGCGCAACATCGATTTCGAATTCAATCAAAGCTACGGCAATTATCCGGAGCTCTTGAGCTTTCCCATCCTCCCTGCCCACATCTATTCGGAAGAGGCCATGCTCGACGGTGAGGACTTCGACGTGGTAGGTTCCGGGCCTTTTCTATTGAAGAAATGGGAAAAGAACAAAAAAATTTACTTGGAGAAAAATCCGAATTACTATGGAAATCTGCCCTATATCGACGGCATTGTGGGCCTGATCTTATCGGATAAAGAAGCCATTCGCCAAGCCTACGACGCGGGACAAATCGACTTGTTTGTCGTCGATGACTACACATGGGATCGCTATAAAAGCGATGAAAAAAGCAATGTGGAGCCCTACGAAACCCAGCGGGTGGAAGTGGTGTGCATGAATACCCAAGACCCGGTGTTAAACGATGTGAACCTGCGTCGGGCCATGGATCTCGCCATTAACAAGGAGCGCATCATCGACAGCCTCTATTTGTCTCAAGGGACCATGGCAAACTTCTTCATGAACCCGAAACTTGCCGCCGGCGCCTTTACGAAAGAAGAATCCTATTTAAGCGTGGACGGCGCCATGGACGTGTTGGACCGCGCCGGTTATAAAGACATAAACGGCGACGGTTTTCGCGAGGGGAAAAACGGGGAAGCCCTCATGCTTACAATCCTCACCAACGGCGAAAACCACCGGTTAAAAACCGAGGCCCAACTGGTGTCGGAAGATCTGAAGAAAATCGGCATTCGCTCCCATGTTCGCGATGCGGCCGAGGCGCCTAACAACGACGGCAAGGACGAAAAAAAGGCCGTATCCCAAGCCGATGCCTTTGCCAGCGCCCTTCAGGGGGGGAACTATCAAGTGGCGGTGGTCGGCATGGATTTTTCCGCCATGGTCAATCTTTCCTCCGTGCTTTCATCCGGCGGCATCGGCGGTATGAACATCAGCCGCTACAGCAACCCTGCCATGGATGAAGCCCTCAATAAATTAGCGCGGGCTCAAAGGGAAAGAGAGCGCAAAGAAGCCATCAACATCGTCTACAAACAATTTCGCGAAGACGTACCCTACATTCCTTTGGTCTTTAAGCAAAACGTCCTCGTCACCGGGCCGCGGGTGAAAGGACGCCTAAGACCCAACGCCTTTAACGTCTTTAAAGGCATCGACGATGTGACCTTAGGAGGCAGAGAAGAGAAACAAGCTGCGGAGAAAAAATAGCCCTCGCCCTTGCGGCGAGGCATCTTTTCCTGCAGGTAAAAGAAAGTACGAAAAACGTAAAAAGTGATTTACAAAGCAAAACCCCTATGTTATAATTTATTCCTGTGATGAGCGGAGATGCTGGAATCGGCAGACAGGCATGTTTGAGGGGCATGTGTGAGTCATCACGTGAGGGTTCAAGTCCCTTTCTCCGCACCATGCAATGAAAGGCCGTCGACGGCATGCTGTCGACGGTTCTTTTTTTATAAAAGCGTAAATTGCGAGTTTACATTTTTATTTTGCCGTGTTATAATATATTATCGTGAGCGGGAATGCTGGAATTGGCAGACAGGCATGATTCAGGATCATGTGTGTGTATGCACGTGGGGGTTCAAGTCCCTTTTCCCGCACCATTTAAAGCCGTACGTTTATCGTGCGGCTTTTTGCGTATAATAAATGAAGGAGGTGGTCTCATGAAAGAAGTTTATGGTCGAATCGAAGCCCTTGCCGATGAAGGAAGCATTCACTACATAGAGAAAAACCAATCGGCCGTTGTGGTGGCCACGGCGAAAATCGCAGAGAAGCCCGTGGTGTTGGCGGCTTTTGATCCGGCGAAAAAAGGCGGCGCCCTGGGTTATTTCGAAGGCGCGTCTCTGGTGCGTGCCATTCATTTGGCCGGGGAAGGGGGCGCCCCTTTGGTCCTGTTATCTCAATCGGCAGGAGCCGACATGGTTGGCGGCCAACTGTCTCTTTCCGGTGCCGGGTCGGTTTTTCGCGCACTGAAAGCATTGGACACGCCGCGGCTGTATTTGTCTTACGGGCCCTCAATCGGTGCGGCGGCCTACATGGCTGGCCTTTGCGATGTGGTACTGGCCGTGGAAGGGGCATCGGCCTTTTGCCTCACCGGTCCGAAAATCGTGGCCCGCGCTATTTTCGAAGAGACGACGCTTGCGGCCATGGGCGGGGCGAAAGCTGTGGCTGAAAGGGGCGGCATTCCTCTTCTGTCGGATTCGGAAGAAGGCATGGCGGAAGACTGTCGGTCGCTCATGGCTTTTCTGAGACAAAAGCAGGCGACTTCGGCTTCAGGCGGCGAGGCCCCGGCGACGGGAGACATGGCGGGCATCATTCGCGCCATTGTCGATGAAGGGAGCGCCATTTACTTGTGGCCCCAATGGGCGCAAAATGCCACGGCCCTTTTGGGACGCATCGGCGGCGTGCGTGTAGGCATCTTTGCCAACAATCCCAAGGTGGCGGCGGGTGTGTTGGATAAAGAGGCGGCGTTAAAAGCCGCGGCTTTCTACAATCTTTGTCGCCGCTTTCGCCTGCCGGTGATCAGCTTGGCGGATACGTCGGGCTTTTTACCGGGAACAGCATCGGAAGGCGAGGGCGTGTTGCGGGCAGGTGGTGCCATGATCGAGGCCTACCTTAATCACGACGAGAAAAAAATTACCGTCGCCGTGGGCAATGTTTTGGGCGGCGCCTACATGGCCATGGGGTGCAGGGAAATGGGCGCCTCCGCGTACTTCGCCTTGAATGAGGCAAAAATCGGCGTGATGGGGGCGGACCTTGCGGCGGAAATTTTGCATCTCGACAAAGAAAATTTAGCGAGCTACCGCGCCATGCATCTTTCTGCGGCGGCGGCTCAAAAAAACGGGCTGATCGATGAGATTCTCACGGCGGATGAACTCAGATATAAATTAAGGGAGGTACTGGCATGATCGTGCGGGCGCCCTTGCCGGGAAAAATACTCCGGCGCTGTTTTCAATCGGGAGCGGCAGTCAAAAAAGGCGACGTTCTCTGTGTCCTCGAGAGCATGAAAATGCAACTGCCTGTTTGCGCACCGACGGACGGAATTATTCAATGGAAGGTAGAAGAAGGAAGTGCGGTAATGAGAGGGGAAATCATTACCGCGTTGGATCCGCGATAAATTTTTCTCTTTCAAAATTTTTATTTTGTATAAAAAATTCCTCGGCCCTTGTCTTTTCCCCGTTTTCGGAAATGACTGCCGTATTTTATACGTTCATTTTAGACAAATACTAGATTTTTTATAACGATTTTGATAAGATAGGGAAAGATGAAAGCTGAAGAGCCGAGCGACGGAAAACTGAAAAGTATGTCCGTTGTAGTTGCAGGCAAAACGCTTGCCCGGCGATTCATTTCTTAGAATGCAAGGGGTGAAAGAATGGCAAAGACGAATCTCACTTTTTCTGTGGGCGGCGTTCACTTTGATGAACACAAAGAGCTGACAGAAGGAGTCGCTATTGAAGTTCTGCCTTCACCGAAGTTGGTTCGAATTCCTATGAGCCAACACATCGGTGCGCCGTGTAAACCTACGGTTGCCGTAGGGGACCACGTACTGAGAGGGCAAATTGTCGGTAATTCCGACGCGTTTATTTCCGCGGCCGTACATAGCAGTGTATCGGGCGAAGTTATCGCCATTGAAAAAGGTTATGCTGCCAACGGTATGTACACGGATATGGTCGTCATCGAAAACGACGGCAAGGATGATTTAGATCCTTCCGTTAAACCGGTGGAAAATTACAAAGACATGAGTATCGACGAAATTGTATCCTTGGTTAAAAACGCAGGGATCGTCGGTATGGGTGGTGCCGGCTTCCCGCTTCACGCAAAATTGAAGAGTGATGACCCGGTATTGGACATCGTTATTTTAAACGGCGCTGAATGTGAACCGTTCTTGACTTGTGACCACCGCCTCATGTTGGAACAAGCCGATGAATTATTTGCATCCTTAAAATTGTTCCAAGACCTTTATCAAACCGATGAAGCCTACTTGGCCATCGAACAAAACAAACCGGACGCCATTGAAAAGGCCAACGAAATGGTTAAAAACGAATACCCGACCTTAAAGGTAGCTACGATGCAGACCAAATATCCCCAAGGGGATTCCAAACGTCAATCGGAAGCGATCTGCGGTCGTATTGTTCCGCAAAACGGCGTCACCAACGACGTCGGCGTCTTCTTGACCAATGTTCAAACGTCGAAAGCCTACTACGATTTAATCGCCAAAGGCATGCCTTCCATCGAACGGATCCTTACCGTATCCGGTTCCGGTATCGAACATCCGAAGAACCTTTTGGTTCGTGTCGGTACGCCGGTACAAGATATTTTGGATTACTGCGGCGTGAAAGATAATGTCGTCGAATTTATTTGCGGCGGCCCCATGACAGGGAAGTCCATTTTCGACTTTACTTCGCCCATAACCAAGACGACCTCCGGTATTTTGGCCTTCACCGATGTTGAAATCGATGACATGGAAGAAGGGCCCTGCATCCAATGCGGTCGCTGCGTGGATCACTGCCCGGCCAATATTAACCCGACGCGTATTAACGCATCGATTTTGAGAAATCGAATTGACAAATGTCAGGAATACCATGCGGATCAATGCATGGAATGTGGCATTTGCTCGTTTGTATGTCCCGCAAAGCGCTATTTAAGCGAATCGACAAAACTCGCTAAACGCGAAGTGCGCGCCAATGCTCGTAAATAATAGGAGGTAGTCATGGAAAAAAATGTAAAAGCCCAATCTCCTAATTTACAAGGAGACGGACGCTTCGTACAATTAGCGCCCCATATTCGTTCCAACGACACGGTAACCAAGATTATGCGCGATGTCATCATCGCATTGGCACCGGCCGTCGTAGGCAGTGTGTATTTCTTCGGAATGCAGGCACTTATTATTTATCTGATCAGTGTAATCTGCTGTGTCGGCAGTGAATTCCTCTTCCAAAAAATCACGAAGAAAGAATCTCAAATCGGCGACTTATCCGCCGTCGTAACCGGGCTCCTGCTCGCCATGAACATGCCTGCAGGCGTACCCTGGTATGTACCCGCAATTGCCTCGATCTTCGCCATCGTCATCGTAAAAGAAGCCTTTGGCGGCATCGGCGGCAACTTTGTTAACCCGGCATTGGCCGGTCGTGCCATGGCGATGTTATCCTGGCCCGCATTAATGGCAACCTACACCGCACCCGCGATGGCAAAAGTGGCTGAAACCGCCGATGCCGCATCGGCAGCAACGCCCCTTACCATCATTAAGGCCGGTCAACACTTAGATGCCCTTCCGCCGTTAAAGGATATGTTCCTCGGTAACATCGGCGGGGTTATCGGTGAAACCTCCGCCCTTCTCTTGTTAATCGGTGCCTGCTACTTATTCGCCCGCAAAGTCATCGACTGGAAGATCCCCGTTATTTACATTGCAACGACGGCTGTTTTCCTCTTGGTTTTCGGTATCGGTACGGAATTACTTCCTTACGAACTTCTCGGCGGCGGTTTGTTCCTCGGTGCATTCTTTATGGCGACGGACTACAGTTCTACGCCCCAAGGGGATAAAGGCAAAATCATTTTCGCCATCGGCTGTGGTATCTTAACGGCCGTCATTCGTATGAAGGGCAACATGGCCGAAGGTGTATCCTACTCCATCCTTCTTATGAACGTAGCAAGCCCCTTGATCGAACGTTTGACAAAAACGGAAGCTTATGGGGAGGCGAAGTAAATGAAGAATTATTTAAAGACAGGTCTTGTCCTATTGGTTATTTCCGCAATTGCGGCAGGACTGTTAGCTGTAGTTAACAGCTTTACCTCTGAAGTTATCGCAAAAGCTGAATTCGAGAAGTCTGTTCAAGCTTACCAAGAAATTTACGGCGATAAGGCCGATAAATTCGAACCCTTGGATGAAGCGAAAAAAGCAGCCCTCATCGAAAAGTACAAAGAAATTCAAGATGTTTTCGTAGCGAAAAAAGGCGACGAAATTGTCGGCTACGGTATCAACCACACGGGCAAGGGTTATGGCGGTTCCATGACCAATGCCATCGGTCTTTTAAATGACGGAACCATTGCCGGTTTTAGAAACATTCAAAACGCCGAAACACCCGGTATCGGTACGCAAATTACCGAAGCACCCTACTTCGATCAATTCGTAGGCAAGTCCTTTAAGAATGGCGAAGTCAAAGGGAATAAGAATCCGCAAGCCGAAGATGAAATTCCGATGATCAGTGGTGCCACTATTTCATCTACCGCCGTACTCAAGGGAATTAATGCCATTCTTCCCGCTTACGAAGAAATTAGCGCAAAGTAGGGGGTAGTTATGAGTTTAGGAAAAGTTTTTACGAATAGTATTTTCAAAAACAATCCGATCTTTATGCAAATGATCGGCCTGTGTTCGGTATTGGCCATTAGTACGGCCGTTTCCTCCGCCATCGCCATGGGGGTTGCAGTTACATTCGTATTGATCTGCTCCAATGCCGTTGTCAGTATGTTAAGAAACGTCATTCCGAATAATGTTCGGATTCCCGCGTTTATCGTCGTCATTGCAGCCTTTGTAACCTTAGTTGAAATGGTACTGCACGCATACAGCCCTGCGATCTACAGTGCATTGGGTATCTTCTTGCCCTTGATCGTCGTTAACTGCTGTATCTTAGGTGAAGCGGAAGGTTTTGCTTATCAAAACAAAGTCGTTCCGTCTATCGTCGATGGTTTAGGGACAGGTATCGGCTATCTTTTAGCCATGTTGGCTATGGCTGTGGTCAGAGAACTCTTCGGTCACGGCACGCTGATGGATATTCAAATCTTCCCTCAATCTTATCCCGGTATCGGAATCTTCACTTCCCCCGCCGGTGCATTTATCCTCTTAGGTCTGTGGATTGCCCTCTACCGCGGCATCATGGCTAAAAGAGCGTAGGGAGGTAGACTATGTCAACGATTTTAACGATTCTTATATCGACCATTTTAGTTAACAACTATATTTTCGCGAAGTTCCTCGGGATCTGCCCCTTCTTAGGCGTATCCTCTAAAACTGAAACTGCTACGGGCATGGGCGTCGCCGTTACCTTCGTCGTCGTCATCGCATCGGCAGTTACCTGGTTACTCCAACATTTCGTCTTAGACGTTTTCGGCTTGGAATACTTACAAACCATCGTGTTCATTCTCGTTATCGCGTCCTTAGTACAATTTGTAGAAATGTTTATTAAAAAATCATCTCCCGCATTGTACTCTGCCATGGGCGTCTTCTTACCCCTGATTACCACCAACTGTATGGTATTAGGTGTTACCGTATTGAACATTCAAAGTGAATTCAATCTTTTCGAAGCCATCATTAACGGTTTAGGTGCATCCATCGGTTTCACCCTCGCACTGCTCTTATTAAGTGCCCTTCGTGAACGTATGGAAATCATGCCGATTCCGAAACCGTTACAAGGTGTCCCGATTGCGCTGATCAGTGCCGGTTTAATGGCCATCGCCTTTATGGGATTCCAAGGATTAGTATAGGGGGCGATTCACGTGAATGCACAAAACGTAATTTATGCGGTCATTATTTTAGGCGTGTTGGGGCTTCTCCTCGGTGCTGTGTTGGCATTTGCCGATAAGGTCTTTGCCGTAGACATGGACCCTCGCGTCGTAAACGTACTTGATGCACTTCCCGGCGCCAACTGCGGGGCCTGCGGGTTCCCGGGCTGTGCCGGTATGGCAGATGCCATCGTAGCAGGTGACGCACCGGTCAACGGCTGTGCCATCGGCGGACAAGAAGTAGCTGAAAAAGTAGCCGAAATTATGGGCCAAGCGGCCGGCGACGTTGAAAAAGAAGTTGCCGTCGTTCGGTGCCAAGGGGACTGTGAAAAGTCCAAGAACAAATACGAATACAGCGGTCTGGTAGACTGCCGTTTGATCGGCGACTATGCGCGCGGATCCAAAGGCTGTGCTTCCGGTTGTTTAGGCGGCGGCACCTGTGTGAGCGTCTGTGAATTCGACGCCATCCACGTTATCAACGGCATCGCTTCCGTCGACAAGGAAAAATGTGTCGCTTGTAAGAAATGCATCGACATTTGTCCGAAAAACATTATTGGCCTCATGCCCTACAAACAAAAAACCGAAGTTAAATGTTCGACCCACGATCCGGGCAAAGTTGTTCGCACCAACTGCTCCATCGGATGTATCGCCTGCGGTCTTTGCGAAAAGAATTGCCCGAAAGACGCAATCCACGTCGAAGACAACTTGGCATCCATCGACTATTCGAAGTGTATCAACTGCGGTATCTGCGCATCCAAGTGCCCCACCGGTGCTATCTTCGTAGAATACCCTGAACGCGTCGAAAAAATGAAGGAAAAAGAAAAACAAAAGAAATTGCAAGCTGCAGAAGCAAAGAAAGCAGCCGCCGCTCAACAGGCAGCTGAAAAAGAAAAAGTCGTCGCCGCTGACGACAACAGCAAAGTGCAATAAGTCGTTTGAAGATCAGAAATAGTGTCGGCGAATTCGTCGGCACTATTTTTATGTTTTCCGGAAGGTCTGAAAAGTGCGGATTGTGCCGAGATTTCCATGACTGGATTTTCAGGAAGAAAGGCTCTATGGTACGTCATTTTTTTCTGTGGCTAAAGACAGTAATAAGATGAGGGATAAGGAGAGGGCCTTGAAGAGGTGCATCGCCGTTTTTTTCTGCCTGATCATGAAAAGAATCAACTGAACCGATAAAAATTGAAAGAATTTATGCGAAAAAAACGAATGATCCTGCTGTTTTACGGATGAAAGAAATAAACGGCTGATTTTATTATTTAAAATGATATAATATAAATAAAAACGGCAGGAGGTTTTTATGAAACGCTATTTGTCCATTTTTTTGATTGCCTGTTTGCTCACCGGGTGCGTCAGTGCCAAGCCGCGCCCCATTCTCAACGAAATCGCCTCGCGCGACACCGGCGGTGCGCCTAAAACGGGTGAGGCGAATGAAGGCGGATACAATGAAAAAGCCATTCGCCGATATGCGGAAGACAATTTATCCATTTACACCACCGACGAGGGTGAAAAATGTTTGTGGATTGACGACTACGACGACAACGGCAAGCTCGCCGCCTATGCCATTGTGAAAAAGGATGACGGCTTAAAGCTTATTTATATTGACGAAGATTTACAGCCCCGGGAAGTTCGCGGTGTGGAAGAAGACGGATTTGACGACAACCCCCATCTCTTGGTGGTCGGAAAAGACGCTTATCTCTATCTGAGAAAGTTGTTCACTACGGGCGGCATGGGCTATCTCTACGGCGTCAAGGACAACGAGGTCTACGAGCCGGACATTTCGTCTCATATCGATCTCTTCGACAAAGTCGGCGATCATTTCGTAAACAACGAAACCTATATAGAAAATACTGAAGCCGGCGGCGTGCGCAAGGAACGAGAAATGACCTATGATTACGATCAAAAGAGCCGCCAATTCGTGATAGCTGAAAAGAAGGCCCACAAAAATATAGAAAGCGCTATAGTGCCGTTGAACATTGAAGGAAAAGATGCGGGGACGGTGGATGTTATCGTCAAAGATGGGGTTACCTATTATCCTTTTGGCGAGATGAATCTGCTATTTGTAAAATACATGCCCGTTACTGATACGCCGAGAGGAGAATTGCCGGGAGATTACAACGATCCGGCAACCTACTATAAGGATGCCGGGGATGGAAAGACTTGGTTCTTGGTTGCTTGGCCTGGCAAGGGAGATGAGTATTTCGATGCGTATTATAGTGAGAAAAACATCTTTATAAGTATTGATGAACTCTATGAGGCGCCCCCGGGAACCCGCGAATACTTTAGACCTAAAAATAAGCCTTTTGTGAAAGATGGTATTTTCTATATTGATATTGAAGATTTAAAAACAATTTTCTCTATTGACTACGAAAAGGTAAAAGGGACGATGGTAATTAAAAGCGGCAAGTATGACCCGGGAAGATGGGAGAGAATTACGACCCCGGGTTACGACTCACCGGATGAAGTTGTGGAAAACGAATTTTGATAATTTCAGAAAGCAACAAAATAGAACGGACTTCCAAAGCCTCGGCAATAGTTCATGCCGGGGCTTTTGTTTTTCCCATAGAGCCTTTCTTTTTCCGCTGCCTATCTATGGTATAATTAAATGTTGAAAAAGGGGGGAGCCATGAATAAAACCGATGTGATCATCGCCTTCGTTATTCTCGTCGTCGCCTTGGGCCTCGGTGCGACGCAGTTGATTCCGAAAAAAGAAGCGGCCCACGCCTATGTGAGCGTGCAAATCGACGGCAAAGAAGTGAAGAAAATTCCCATGGACGACGCCCACAGAGGAAAGACGTATGTTTTCCACTCGCACGGCGGCACAAATAAATTGACCATTGACGAAAATGGGGCAAAGATGACGGAGTCCGACTGCCCCGACGGCATTTGTTTAAATATGGCGCCTATTAAGCGGCCGGGAGAGATGATTGTCTGCCTTCCCCACCGCATCATCGCTGAAATCAAAAGCGACGAGACGCCCACCATGGATCTATTGTTGAGGTAAGCATGGATAGTCGAAAACAAATATTTTTAGGATTAATGATCGCCATGGCCGTGGCCTTGGGCTTTATGGAAACCATGATTCCCTTGCCCGTGCCCCTGCCGGGAGCACGCCTGGGCCTTTCCAATGTGGTGATTTTAACGACCATCGTGGTCTTCGGGCCCAAGGAAGGCTTCGTCGTGGCCATATTAAAAAGCGTGCTTTTGATGCTCGTCACCGGCAATGTGACAAGCTTTTTCTACAGCGGCACCGGCGCCCTGCTTTCGTCTTTGGCCATGATTTTATCCTTAAAAACCATTAAGAGCGCCACACTCATCGGCATCAGTTTTATCGGATCCTTCTTCCACAATGTGGGACAGATCACCACGGCCATTGTCATGGTTCATAACATGGGCCTTTTGACCTATTTGCCTCTCCTCTTGATTTTAGGATTATTTACAGGCTATTTCGTGGGCCTCGCGGCCATTTATGTCAGTCGTCATTTACAAAAGATCGGAGTGCGTTTATGAGCTTAGTCTTGGCTTCGTCATCTCCCCGCAGAAAAAAACTTTTGGCGGAGGGAGGATTTACTTTCGAAATAGAAAAACCGGACTACGATGAAAGGCATTTGCGTTTGTCGCCTGCGGAGATCTACACCATGCAATTGGCCCTTCAAAAGGCCATGTGCGTGAAAGAAAAGCGGCCGGAGGATGTGGTCGTCGCCGTGGATACGGTGGTGGTATTGGGCGATACAATCTTAGGTAAGCCGAAAGACCGCGCCGAGGCCGAGAAAATGCTTTTGGCCATGAAGGGGCGGACGCACCGGGTTATCAGCGCCTACGCCATTTTAGGCGAGAAAAAATACGTAGACTACGATCAGTCTTTCGTGCACTTTGAAGATTTTACCGAGGCGCAAATGAAGGCCTATTTAGACAAAAACACCTACATGGACAAGGCGGGGGCCTATGGCGTGCAGGACATCGACGAATTTAAGATCACGGTAGAGGGAGCCATGGACACGGTCATCGGCATGCACGTGGCATCCATTGAAAAGCAATTGAAAGGAGTGGGCCATGAGCGATAATGGGGAAAAGAAAAAGCTTCTGGACTACGATCACGCCACGCTGCCTGAGGAAAAGCTCATGACTTACGGCGCCGAAGCCCTCTCCGACAGCGAACTTTTGGCTCTTTTTTTGCGCACCGGCACCATGGGCAGAACCGCCATCGAGGTGGCACAGGATATTATCGACAGCTTGGAAAGCAAGTCTCCGGCTCGTCAGGGCCTGAGCTCTCTTTTCACCGGCACCTACGACGATTTTCTCTCCGTCAAAGGCATCGGAAAGAGCAAAGCCGCCCGCCTCGTTGGCATGGTGGAAATGGCGCGGAGAATGCGTCGGCCCATGGGCCAAGCCGTGCCCCTAAACACGCCGAAAGCCATTGCGGATTTCGTTTCCCCGGATTTAATGGGGCTTCAGCACGAAGAGTTTCGCGTCATCGGCCTGAACGTGAAGAAGGAGTTGCAATTTGTGGAGTGCATCTCCAGAGGCACCTTGGACTGCACTGTGGTTCACCCGCGGGATGTCTTTCAAGGGGCCATCGGCAAGAAATGCCATTCCATCGCCTTGGTACATAATCATCCGGCGGGCAATCCCAGGCCTTCTTCGGAAGACAGAAGCCTCACCGAGCGCTTGAAGCGGGCGGGCGAGCTTTTAGGCATACCCGTCGTGGACCACATTATCGTCGGCGATCACAGTTTTTACAGTTTTTTAGAAGATGGAGCGTTATAGGCTATGAAGCCCTTAGTAGAATTAAAGAAAAATTGGATTAAGCGCGGGGCCCTCGTCCTATTATTTTTGTTTTTCGGCTTTACCCCTTACGGCGCCGACATTCTGCGCAATTTGGATTTCGCCGTGTCTACCGCCGCAAGCCCCGTCACCGACACCTTGGGCACGGGTCTGAACTACGTGGGAGAAGGGGCGAGAAGCCTGATTCACGTTACCTCCTTAAGCGCCGAAAATAAGCGCATGAAAAAAGAGCTGACCCAACTGAAAAGAGAAAATAAAAACCTGGAAGACATTGTCAATCGCTCCACCTTTTTGTCCAACGCCTACGCCATTCGAAACAACCGAAAGCTCGGCGCCGTGGATGCGCGGGTGACGGCGAAGTCTTCAGGGATGTATTTCCACCGCTTTACCATTAACAAAGGCTCCAAGGCGGGCATTCATGTGGGAGACACGGTCATCGCTCCCATGACCAAGGGCGACGACGCGTCGGCGGAAGGGGTTATCGGCTATGTCACCAAGGTGACGCCTTTTTCCGCTCAGGTGCGGAGCATCATCGACGAAGAAAACGCCATTAGTTTTAGAAGCATCCGCACCTCCGACGGCGGCGTGCTCCGCGGCGTAAACCGACGCTTGGAGGGCTATGCCTTTGATCTGTATGCGGACATCGTGGTGGGAGATACCCTCTTTACCACGGGCATCGGCGACGGCTACGAGCCGGATATGTACATCGGCACCGTCAGCGAAGTGAGCACCGACGAAGATAAAATGGTGAAAAACATTAAGGTGGACAGTGGCATTAATTTCCACAACATCTACCGGGTATTTGTATTGGCAGGTGGGAAATGAAACGAGTAAGCGACGCGCTTCTTTTTCTCACGCCATTTATTTACATGTCGCCTCTATTTCAAAGTTTGCCGTCGATTCTGCGGGGCTATTTGCCGGCAGCCGCTCTATTTATCCTTTTTCGCCTTAACAAAAAGTGGGCATTGGCCTTCGCTTTTGTATCCGCCCTTATCATGGACGGGGCAGTAGCGGCGGCCATCGGGCCCTATGTGCTACTCCACGGCATGTTTTTTGCCGCGGCCTACGGATGGGATCACCTCATTCCCCATCCGGCGCCTGTGGCTACCGGAGTGGTTGTCGCCGTGACGGCGGCTGTGGCGGAATTGGTCTTTTTCATTTTGCTGATGATTTTCGGCTGGGAGGTGAGCATGGTGGATTCCTACACCTTTTTCACCGTGCCCCTTTCCACGGGAATCTACGGCGCGGTCATGAGCCATTATTTTTTAAAGGAAGTTACAGATTACAGAGTGCTCGGAAGGGATAGCGATGCATAATTTTTGGGAAAAAGCGAAGGCATGGGATCGCTACAAGATCTTTACCACGGTCATGGCCGTTCTTTTTATCTTTCTTTTGCTGCAACTCTTTCATATTACCTTGATTCAAGGCCACAAATACCGCAAGCTCGCCGACGAGCGGCGGGTAAAAGACATTGCCATTACGGCGCAGCGGGGAAAGATTCGCGATCGAAACGGCGTCGTTTTGGCGGGAAACCGCCCCGTTTTTGCCGTGCAAATTCGAAAAGACGAGCTGGAGCGCTTCACGCGGGAAGAGAAAAACAATGCCTACCTACTTTTGAGTCGCTACTTGGAAGAAGACGGGGCAGGCTATATGAAGGCCAATCCCATTCTTTTAAACAGCTTGGTCTATCGCGATTTAAACGACTACAAAAGCGGCGATGCGCCCAAGTCTTTGGTCCTGAATGCCTTGATGAACAAGGAAAAGCTCGCCGCGTTTCTCGGCAGTCGCCTGAAAAAGCCCTACCGCAGCCATTACGGCTATTCCGTATTAAACCAATTGCTTCGCCAACGGGTGTTTCAAGAGGGGGGCATGGTTCGCGTAGGCACTCGGGTGGCGTATTCGGATCCGCAAAAGGCCGCCCGCTTTAAGGAACGCTACGGATTCGCCCAAACCACCGGTGCCGACGAGGATTTAATTGCTTTTTTGCTTGACCACCCCATGTATGTGGAAGAGGTATTGGCTCATCCCATCGGCCGTAAACTGGCCTATGATATTGTGAAAAACGACGTGCCTTCCGTGGGCCTGAGAAGCTACGGCAACGAATACTACGACGGCTACATTCAGGCGAAAGTGCGGCTCATGGACATCTCCCCCGAGGTCAGCTGGTCCTCGACTGCGGCGGAAGATTTAATCGCCGTTTTAAAGGAGCGCAATCCGGAAAAATTCCTCCTCTCCGATGAGAAGGTATTAAAAAACAGTGTGGATTTTGCTGTGAAAAAAGGCGCGGATCTGGAACTAAAGAAACAAAACGACAAGACCGTGGTGGTGGATAAAAAGGGCAATTTGGCCAACGCACAATTGGTGAAACTCATCACGGCAAAGAAATACAGAAAAGAGTTTGCCGCCGTCGACGGCATGGCCGAGGCGGTGCAAAGCTACTTAATTGACGAAGGCATGGCCACGGGGATTTCCGTCAGCGGAGAAAAGCCAAACTACACCCAATTGAATAATGCCATCGACCTGGCAAAGGGGGCGGGCTTAAAGGGCGCCGCTTCGTCAAAAGAAATTTTCGAAGCCCGCAGGGACCGCTTCGATATCGACAAGCACCTGAGCCCCTACGAAGTCTTCGGCATTTTAAATGTCTACGACGCCATCGGCAGTCAGGGCAGTTACGCCTACATGCCCATTAACTACGCCTACGAAATTCAAGACGAAACCGTGGCGAAAATCGAAGAGAAACTCTCCAATCGTTCGGGGATTCATATTTCCGTGGAGCCCATTCGCTATTATCCCGAGGGGAATTTAGGCGCCCATGTGCTGGGCTATATCGGAAACATTGCCCAAGACAAGGAAATCGACAAGTACATTAAAAAGCGAGGCTACAACCGCAACGACCTTATCGGAAAGACCGGCATGGAACAGGTCTTCGAAGATCGGCTCAAGGGCACCGACGGCAGAAAAACCGTCTCCGTGGATTCCTCGGGCAACACCACCGGCGTGATTCGGGAAGTGAAGCCAGAGCCGGGAGGCGACGTGCGTCTGAGCATCGACATCGAGTTGCAAAAGAAAGCGGAGGAAAGTTTGGCCACGGTGCTTCAACAAATTCGCACCGCCACGCCCTACGTCTCGCCTTGGGGCACCTATTCCTACCTGACCAGCCGCGAAAAGGGCACGGCCTTTAAAAATGCCGCATCCGGCGCCGTGGTCGTGGCCGATGTGCACACAGGCGAGGTGTTGGCCCTGGCCAATTATCCTTCCTACGACCCCAATCTCTTCGCCAAAGGGATCAATCCCTCGGCTTGGGAAAGCTTAAAGCCCAAGGAAGAGGACAATCAACTGGCGCCGCGCCCCCTTTATAATATCGCCATGCAATCGGCGATTCAGCCGGGGAGTATTTTTAAAATGGTTACGGCTTCCGTGGCCCTTGAAAAAGGCTTGGATCCCGACATGGAAATTCCCGACGGCGGTTATGTGGACATCGGCGGCAGAACCTTCGGTTGCTGGTTGTGGAATCAGAGCCGCGAGGTACACGGCAATGAAACCTTGGCCTATGCTTTAAGGGATTCCTGTAACTATTACTTTTACTCATTGGGTCTCGGGAAAGACCAACGGCGCAATGTGGACTTAGGCATTCAAGTGAAGCCCCATGAAATCGCCGCCATGGCCAAGCGCTACGGTTTAGGGGATCGTACGGGGCTGGAAATTGCCATACCGCGAGAAAGCAAAGGCACCATTCCCGATCCCGAGTCGAAGAAAAAAACATTAAAAGCCCTCCTGCGTCGCCATCTAAACGAAAACCGCTCCGTCTATATGGCGGACATTCGTTCCGACAAGGAAAGAGACAAGGCAGTCAATGCCGTGGTGAATTGTTTAGACGACAAGACGCCCATGACCCGCGACGAGGTCTACACCTTTTTAAAGGATTTACATGTGGACGGTGAGAAGAAGGGCAAGGGCCAGCGAGTGCCTTTAGCCGATCTCTTAAAATACACCTACATCGATCAATCCAAATGGACCATGGCGGATACCATGAATGTGGTTATCGGGCAAGGCTCCAATGCCTATACGCCGGTGGAAATGGAGCGCTACGCCATGGCCCTGGCCAATGGCGGCAATCTTTATCCCCTGACTTTATTGACGGGGAAAGATCACAAAAAAGAGGCAGTGAAACAAGTGGGTCTAAAGCCCGAGTATTATAAAGACCTTCGCGAAGGCATGAAGCTTGTGGCCCTGTCAGGTCTCAATGCCAACTTGTTTGAAAAGTTTCCCGTGGAAGTGGCCATGAAGACCGGGAGTGCCCAACGGGCCGGCGTGAACCCCTACACCAAGGAAAGCTACGACGCTTTCGCTTGGCAAGTGGGCTACGCCCCGGCGGATAATCCCGAGATCGCCGTGACCGTGGTCTTGTTCCAAGGGGGCAACGGGGCCAACTGCGGACCCATTATGCAACAGGTTTTGGCTCAGTATTTCGGCTTCTACAAAGAAATCAAAGATGAAACCCTCCCGACGGAAACGGGATTGGAAACGGAGTAAGCATGATTACTGTCATTATTTCAACGGTGGGCGGATGCGGCACCAGCACCATGGCCCGAGATTTCGCCAAAGAGGCGAAGGGCCTTTTAATTGAGGCTTCCAACCGCACCCGCGTGCAGGATATGTTTTTAGAAGAAGCAACCGATGCCATCGAAGACTATATGGACTTTCTTCAGGGAAAGCCCCTGCACGACGTGGCGATCGAAGGAGAGGGCTACGATTTCATTCAGGGAAACATCTTTCACGATTTGGAAGAAATCGACGACGAGGCTTTTTTCAAGGCAGTTAAAGGCTTAGGCGACGACGATGTCTTTGTGGATCTGTCCCGCTACAGAGAAAAAGACCTCGTGAATTGGGCCAAGGCCGCCGATGTCATCTATTGCGTCGTGACCAATGAACCGGGCTCGGTTCGCAACCTGGACCGCATTCGCTTTGTCCTTCGGCAAAACAAATGCCCCGCCAAGGTGGTCGTGGTGTTGAATCGCCTAAAGCCCGGAGACAGAGAAGCACTGGAAGGCATCGAAAACCTGCATCTCGACGACGCCCTGTTTTTTAACGAAGTACAAGCACCGTCTTTTTCCCTTCAAGGCAAAGCAGCCGGAGGAGGAGAAAAGAAGTCTTTTTGGTCTTTTCTAAAAGGGCGCTAGAGACGGTGATTAGAAAGAGGTTTCCATGATAGACGCGCAACGACTGGAAAAATGTTTAAAAAAAGTGGAGAAGCCCGCCCGCTACATTGGCGGCGAATTAAATAGTGTGGTAAAAGACGAGGCGGCGCTCAGCTTTTGTTTCTGCTTTCCCGACGTGTACGAAGTGGGCATGAGCCATTTGGGCATGCAGATTTTGTATTTTGCCATGAACGAAACGGACTACGCCTGCGAGCGCGCCTTTGCGCCCTGGCCGGACATGGCGGAAGCTATGAAAAACGAAGGGATTCCCCTCTATAGTTTGGAGACGAAAAGGCCCCTGTCGGAATTCGACGTGGTGGGCTTTACCCTGCAATACGAAATGAGCTACACCAACATTCTCTATATGTTGGACATGGGAAATATTACCTTGCTCGCAGAAGCGCGAAGAGAAGACGAGCCCTTCGTCATGGCCGGCGGACCCTGCGCCACAACGCCGGAGCCCTTGGCGGATTTCATGGACTGCTTTTTAATCGGCGAAGGGGAGCATTTAAACATACAGGTCATGGACAAGATCAAAGAGGGCCGCGCCGCAGGTCGTTCCAGAAAAGAAATTCTTCGTTCCCTGGCCGCCATGGAAGGGGTCTACGTTCCCTCTCTCTACGAAGTCGCCTACAACGAGGACGGCACAATAAAAAGCCACACGCCCATGGTGGACGAAGCGAAGCCCGTCATTAAGCGGGTGCGACTCCACGACATGAACGCCACCTTCCAATTGGATCGGCAAATCGTGCCTTTTTTGGAGACAGTCCACGACCGTGCCGTCATCGAATTGTTCCGAGGCTGCACCCAGGGCTGTCGCTTTTGCCAGGCGGGGATGATGTATCGCCCCATTCGCGAGCGAAGCGTCGATACCTTAACGGACATGGCCGAATCCATCTTAAAAAACACAGGCTACGACGAGATCTCCCTCACCTCCCTCTCTTCCTGCGATTACACCCGCCTCATGCCTCTGGTGCAGGATTTGAGCCGCACTTACGAGGAGAAAAACGTGGGGATCAGCCTGCCCTCTCTGCGCTTGGACAGCTTCATCGTCGATGTGCTCAAGGAGATCGAGAAAGTGCGAAAAAGCGGGCTTACCTTTGCTCCGGAGGCGGGAAGCCAGCGCATGCGGGATGTGATTAACAAAAACGTCACGGAAGAGGATTTGATGCGGGTGGTGAATTCCGTCTTTAAAGAAGGCTGGAGCCGAATCAAACTCTACTTTATGATCGGCCTGCCGGGCGAGACCATGGAGGACGTCTTAGGCATCGCCCACTTGGCCTATAAGGTGAAAGACGCCTTTTTCAATCGGCCCAAAGAAGAAATTCAGGGCAATTTCCGCGTTACCGCTTCCGCTTCCTGTTTCGTGCCCAAGGGCTTTACGCCTTTTCAGTGGGAAAGACAGGACACCATCGACGAATTTTTCGAAAAGATCCACGCCGTGAAAGGGGCGGTGCGGGATCCGAAGGTGAAATTCCAATACCACGAGCCCTACCTTTCCCGCATGGAAGGGATTTTGGCCCGCGGCGACCGGCGAATCGGCAAACTCATCTTGCGCGCCTACGAAAACGGTCAGATCTTCGACGGCTGGAGCGAATTTTTCCGCTACGACGTGTGGGTCAAGTCCATGGGGGAAGTGGGCATCGACGGCGACTTTTACGCCAATCGCCTGCGGGAGAAAGACGAAATCCTTCCCTGGGACTTTATCGACATTGGCGTGAAGAAGGCCTATTTGTGGCGAGAGTACGAAAAATCCAAGGCGGCGATGACCACGCCGGATTGCCGCAAAAAATGCAACGGTTGCGGCATCGAAAATTGCGAAATGTGGGGTGAATTTCATGCAACTGCGCATGGCATTTAAAAAGACGGGCATGATAAAATTCATTTCCCATTTAGATACGATCCGCCTTTTTAATCGGGCCATTCAACGAGCCGGCGTGCCCATTCTCTGGTCCGAAGGCTTTAATCCCCATCAAAAGCTTTCCATCGCCCAGCCCTTGAGCGTAGGCATGGAAAGCGAATTCGAAGTAATGGACATGGAAGTGGAAGACGGCGCCGATCCCGAAGAGATTAAAGCGGCGCTAAATTCTGCCTTGCCCGTGGGCATGGAGATCATCGAAGCCACAGCGGATTTCGATCCCAAGTCGGTGTTTGAACGCATCGCTAAGACAGAGTACCGCTTTTTCTTTCCCGCGGCCCACTACGGCAGCGTCGACGAACTGAAAAAAATGGCCGATGAAGCCATGGAAAAAGACGAGATCCTCGTTCGTCGTCGAAAGAAAAAAGGCAAGAAGCGCATCGTCGTGGAAGAAGACATTAAAGACGGCATCTTTTCCCTGGCATGGAAAGAAGAAGCGGATGGCGCCGCCCTTTACGCCGTCTTGCGGGCAGGGGGCAACGGAAATTTGCGGCCCGACCGCTTTTTAATGGGCTTATTCGAAACGCGGGGCGTGGACATTGACTACATTCAAATTCGTCGAATCAAAAGTTGGGACGGTGACGATCATGAAGTACGGCTCTAGTAGCTATTTGTTTGCCGACGGGGAAGAGCCGAAAATCATGGGCCTGATTTCCGACGGCGACATACGGGAGATTCATCTCCTGTCCAATTCCTCTCAAGTGGGAAATATTTACAGAGGCTACGTGAAAAACGTCTTGCCGGCCATGGACTGCGCCTTTGTGGATTTCGGAGGCGACGACACCGGGTATTTGCCCATGAAAAACGTCTATCCCAAAGCTTATCGGGACAAAATAAAAGGGGGCGACTCCATTATTGTGGAAGTAAAGAAATCGCCTCTGGATCAAAAGCGGGCCGTGCTTTCCATGGATTACAGCCTTCGGGGCGAAAACATCGTCCTCTTGCCGAAGTCTTCGGGGATTCGCATCTCGAAGCGCATCGACGATGTGGAGATAAGAAAGCGCCTCACGGGTTGGGCCAATGGCCTAAAGGCTTCGGCGGGGATGATTATTCGAACGGAAGCCGCCGCCTGTCAGCCGGGCCACATGGCCGCAGAGTACGAACACCTGCGTGAATTAATGGAAAAAATCGAGGCCTCCGTGAATTTTCTTCCGAAGAGCCAACTCTTGTTAACTCAGGACCGAGGCATGGATGTGCTCAATCGCTACAGAGACCTTCCCATGGTGGTCAACGACAAGAAGCTCATTGCCCGCTTGCCCAAATACTTAAACTGCGTCGTGGATCCGTCCTTCAGCATTCGCTCCACGGCCAAATGGCGCAGCCAGTGGAACGCTATTTTTCAAAAGACCCTGCCCCTCCCATCCGGCGGCAATGTGGTCATGGATGCCACGGAAGGCGCCTATGTGGCGGATGTGAACATGGCGGCGGTGAAAAAGAAAGGCTCTTTCGACGCCATGCGCATGGAAGTGAACAGAGAAGCGGCAAAGGAAATCGCCAAGCAGATTCATCTCAGAAATTTAAGCGGCATGATCGTCGTGGATTTCGTTCACGGCATGAGCGAGGCGCAAATGGCAGACCTTACGGCTTTCATGAAAGAGGCCCTGTCGGAAGGACCCATGATTACCACAGTCTACGGCTTCAGCGCCATGGGCCTTTTCGAAATCGCACGGGAGCGAAAAGAGTTGCCCTTTGAGCAACAGCTTCAGGCGGCGGAAAAAAGACACAGAGAAGCCGTAAAAAATAAATTAAAACAAGAGAAAGAATTGTAATTCGAGGCCGGATGTGGTAATATACTGTGATGTAACCGCACCCTATAGGTTAAAAGCATAGCACCTATCGGGGCGAGTCTTGTAAAGAGGAGGTGCTACAATGTACGCAGTTATTGAAACCGGCGGAAAGCAATACACCGTTCACGAAGGCGACTTAGTGAAAGTTGAAAAGCTCGATGCCAACGAAGGAGATGCCGTCATTTTTGACAAGGTGCTTCTCGTCGCTAAAGACGGCAGTGTGAATGTAGGCAAGCCCTACGTCGCCGATGCCAAAGTCGAAGCAAAAGTTTTAAAACAAGCCAAAGACAAAAAGGTTATTGTTTATAAATTCAAAGCGAAGAAAAACGAACGCATTAAGCGTGGCCATCGTCAACCGTATACACTGGTAGAAATCGGATCCTTGGCGTAATGACAACGGTCACTTTATTTGTCCGCCGCGGAAAAATCCTCGGATTTTCGGCGAACAATCATGCGGGCGAGGGAGACGAGGTAGGCGAAATCGTCTGTCACGGCGTCAGCGCCCTCACCTTGACCTGTGTTTTGTCCATGGAAGATTTGCTTTCTATCGACGAAGACACCATGGCCTTCGAACAGTCGGAAGCTTATGTGAGCATTCGCCTGCCGGAGGATATCGTGTCCCATGAAACGGAGCTTTTGTTTCGTTCCATGGTCGTAGGCTTAAAGGCCATTGAAAGTGCATACGAAAATTACATTAAAATAGAGACTCAGGAGGTTTAGATGATTCTGTTTACACTTGAACTCTTCTCTTCGAAGAAGGGAATGGGTAGTTCTAAAAACGGTCGCGACTCCGAATCGAAACGTCTCGGCGTAAAGAGAGGCGACGGTCAACACGTATTAGCCGGCAACATTCTCGTACGTCAAAGAGGCACGAAGATTCATCCCGGGTTAAACGTAGGAATCGGCAGCGACGATACATTGTTTGCCACCGCCGACGGACGCGTTTCCTTTGAACGTCGTGGTAAAAAGAAAAAAGTAGTTAACGTTCTTCCCGTAGAAGAATTAGCATAAGAAAAACCGCAGAGAAATCTGCGGTTTATTTTTTCTTATACATAGTTTAGAGATGGGAGATCTTTTCATAAATCGGACTGTGATATAATACCAATCATACTGGGGGTGTGAGATGTTTGTCGATTTGTGTACCATTACGGTAAAAGCCGGCAACGGCGGTGACGGCGCTGTGGCTTGGCGAAGAGAGAAATACGTTCCCGCCGGAGGGCCGGCAGGCGGCGATGGCGGGCGCGGCGGAAGTGTCGTACTCGTCGCCGACGAAAACATGCGGACGCTTATGGATTTTCGCTACAAGCGGGTTTATAAAGCGGAAAACGGAGAAAACGGCCGCAGCAAAAAACAATTCGGCGCCGATGCCGAAGACATACTGTTGAAAGTTCCCGTAGGCACCTTGGTGCGGGATGAGAAGACGAATAAAATCATCGTCGATATGAAAGAAGCGGGCCAACGCTTCGTCATCGCCCAAGGGGGCGGCGGCGGCAAGGGCAACGCACGCTATACAACCAGCACCCGCCAGGCACCGACCTTTGCGCAAATGGGCTTTAAGGGCCAAGAGCGCACCATTGTCTTGGAGCTGAAGCTTCTCGCCGATGTGGGGCTCGTGGGTTTTCCCAATGTAGGTAAATCCACCTTGCTCTCCGTCATTTCCAGTGCGAAGCCGAAAATCGCCAATTACGAATTTACCACCCTTTCGCCGAATTTAGGCGTGGTCTATTTGGGCCCGGGGAAGAGCTTCGTCTGTGCGGACATTCCAGGCCTCATCGAAGGGGCCTCCGATGGCGTGGGCTTGGGCCACGACTTTTTGCGACACGTGGAGCGTAGCGGCGTATTGATCCACGTTCTGGACGGAAGCGGCGCCTATTATCGGGATCCCCTGGAGGATTTCGAGGCCATTAATCGGGAGCTTGAAGACTACAACATTGCATTAAAGGACAAGGCGCAAATCGTCTTTATTAATAAAATGGACCTGCCCGAGGCGCAGGAAAGGGAAGCGGCACTGCGCAGCGAACTGGAAGAACGGGGCTACACGGTCTTTTCCGGATCCGCCGCCACCACCAAAGATATTCAGCCCATGCTCTACAAAGTCTATGAGGTGCTTCAAAACACGGACATCGAATACGACAGCTTGGACGAGGACTATTATGTGGAAGAAGAAGAGAGAGAACCGGGCATTTCGGTGAGAAAAGAAGGCGGCCGCTACATTGTCGACGGCCCGTACATCGAGCGCCTTTTGGGCTCCACCTTCTTCGATGATAGGGATTCCCTGCGTTATTTCCAAGAAAACCTCAGGAAAAACGGCGTCATCGACAAGCTTCGGGAGCTGGGCATAGAAGAAGGCCAATCCGTTTTTATTGCGGATTATGAATTTGAATTTTTCGAGTAGGGAGTTTATGATTACAGGAAAACAACGGGCGCAACTGAAGCGTCTTTCACACGGCATGAAGCCGTTGATGCAAATCGGAAAAAACGGCATAACGCCGGGGGTGATCGAGCAAATCGATCATTTGCTTGAAGACCACGAATTGGTGAAGATCGCCCTTCTGCAAAACACGGCGGTGGAATTAAATGAGGCGGCGGCCACCCTCACCGAAGCATTGAATGCGGAGTTCGTCCAAGGCATCGGCAGCAAGCTCACCCTCTACCGCCCCGCCAAAGAAGACCCCGTCATTGTTCTGGAGTAAGTATGAAAATCGGGATCATGGGCGGCTCCTTTAATCCCATTCACATGGGCCACTTAATGATGAGCGAGTACATGCGTGCCCACTTGGGCTTAAACAAGGTCTTGTTTATTCCTACGGGCAACGCCCCCCACAAACGGGATTACTCCGTCACCGCCAAGGAGCGCCTCAAGATGGTGGACATTGCCGTAGCGGGAAATTACTATTTCGAAACGTCGGATCTGGAAGTAACGAAAACCACCACCACCTATTCCGTGGACACCTTGACGGCGCTGAAGAAAATCTATCCGGAAGCGGAATTTTACTTCTTCTTAGGCTCCGACATTTTACAGGACTTAAAGACCTGGAAGCGCTTCGACGCCCTGGCGAAGTTGACACAATTTGCCGTGGCCGTGCGTCCCGGGGACGGGGCGATTACGAAAGAAGCCATTCGCGAGGAAATTCGCCACCTCAAAACCACCTACGATGCAGATGTTGTGTTAATCGATACGCCCCTATTGGAAATATCTTCCACGGGCTTAAGAAATCGCATACGCCAAGGCAAGTCGGTGAAGTATTTCATTCCCGACGACGTCATGGCCTATATCAGGAAGAAGAGGTTTTACATCTATTGAAAGGGCCAGCATTTGATCAAATCGTCGAAGCCATAGGCGAAAAACGATACAAACATATTTTGCGCGTCACGGAAATGGCGGAGATGCTCGCAAAAATTCACGGCGTCGATGTAGAAAAAGCGAAGACGGCGGCTTTGTTTCACGATATTTGTAAATTCAAGGACAAGGACCGCTTGTGGCAAGAGGCCCGGCGCCTTCAGGTGAAGGACCTGGACAGTTTTAAGGCCTTTCCACAAGTGCTCCACGCTTATGTGGCGGCGGAGGCGGCGCGAGTCGACTACGGCATCGACGATGAGGAAATCCTTCGGGCCATTCGCTACCACACCACGGGGACGGAAAACATGTCGCCGGTGGAAGAGGTGGTATTTTTAGCCGACTACCTGGAGCCCATGCGAAACTTCGACGGCGTGGAAGATTTGCGGAAAAAAGCCGAAGCCGACTTGACTGAGGCCATGGCCGCTTCGGTGCAGGGCAATTTGCTCTTTCTGATTGAGCGCGGCACCACCATTCATTTAGATACCGTCCGCTGTTACAATGATTACATGGAGAAATTAAGATGAAAAGCTTCTTTCGAGGATTTTTCCTCACGCTGTTAATCGTCTTTGTCGCCGTCGCAGCCCTGAATTTTTACACGAATATGGGCGATGATTCCGAGGCGAAGACCTGGATCAGCGATTTAAAAAACAGCAATGAAAAATTTCAGGTCCTCTTAATTGGCGTGGACAGTTTAGATTCTAAAAAAGCACAAAATACCCGTAGCGACGTCATGATGGTTCTGGATGTGGACGGAGAAAATAAGACGGCATCCTTGATTTCCCTGCCGCGGGATTCCCGTGTGAAAATCAAGGATCACGGCAAGACGAAATTAAATCACGCCTATGCCTTCGGCAAGGCCGATTTGGCCCTGGAAACCGTAAATAAAAACTTCGACTTAAATATTCCTTATTACATCGTCGTGGACTACGCCTTCGTGAAAGACGTGGTAAACATCGTCGACGGCATCGACGTCTATGTGCCCATGGACATGGACTACGAAGATCCCTCGGCGGATCCGCCTTTGTCTATTCATCTGAAAAAAGGCCATCAACACCTGAACGGGGATCAGGCCATGCAGTTTTTGCGCTTCAGGAAGGGCTACAAAAATGCCGACCTAGACCGCGTGAAGGCGCAACAGGCATTTATGTCCGCCTTTGTACAAAAAGTGAAAAGCTCCAAAGGGGTGCTTCATGCGCCCTCTCTCTTGGTGAGCTACATGGATAACACCACGAGCAATATGCCCCTGTCGAAAGTATCCCGCATGGGCCTGACCATGGTCTCCATCGGCGAGGAAAATCTCCAAACGGCGACGGTTCCGGGCACGGCGGACATGATCGGCGGCCTGAGCTATTACATCGTGGACTTCGATGGGACAGACCAATTATTCTACAAAATGAACGTAAAGCAAAAATAATAGGGTACAAATAAAAAGAGGAGGTTATTATGAGCAAAGACACGATTCAAGCCATGTTAGACATTATCGAAAAAAGCGCCGATGCCAGAGGAGGTGCGGATATTCAAACCTTGGATATTCGCGACATGACGGCCATTGCCGATTACTTTGTCATCATCAGTGGCGGCTCGACACCTCAATTAAATGCCATCGCCGAAGAAGTGGAAGATAAAATGGCCGAGGCGGGCTATCACACCTACCATCACGAAGGCAACGGCCAATCCCGCTGGATCATTTTGGATTACGGCGACGTCATCGTGCATATTTTCCATAGGGATATGCGTGAGTTCTACAATTTGGAACGGCTGTGGAGCAAAGACAAGGAAGAAAGCGAGGCAGACCAATGAAAATGATTCAAACGGATAAAACCGTGGCGGCCATTGGTCCCTATTCCCAAGCGGTGGAAGACGGCGGCGTCGTGTACTTATCCGGTCAAATTCCCGTGGATCCGAAAACCGGGGAAGTCAAGACCGACATCAAAGAAGCCACGCGCCAATGCCTTACGAATGTAAAGAATCTCCTGGAAGCCGCCGGCTCCGACTTAAACCACGTCATGAAGGTGAATCTCTTTATTTTGGACATGGATCAATTTTCGGCGATCAACGAAGTCTATGGGGAATTTTTTACGGAACACAAGCCGGCCCGCAGCTGCGTCGCCGTCACCGCCCTTCCGAAAAATGTGGTCATCGAAGCGGAAGCCATTGCGCGCGTAAAATAGCATCTTCGGAGGTTGTATGAAGCTTACCGATCGGGAAAAGATTCTGGCCTTCGCATCCCTGTGCCTCTTGGTTCTCACCGTGTCCTACTACCATTATCGTTTGAAGGCGGCGGGGGCCGAGGAACCTTCCTTCGTAATCGAAAACGGGGACGTGGCGAAGAGCGATTTTAAAGAGACACAACCTGCGGAAGAGGAAGGCATCGGCTCCGCCATCTACGTGGACATCGGCGGCGCCGTAAAAAATCCCGGGCTCTACGAGCTGGAAAAAGGCGCCCGCGTCAAAGACGGCATTACGGCGGCAGGGGGCATCGTAGGCAATGCCGACACCTCGCAAATTAATTTAGCGAAAAAGCTTAACGACGAGGAAAAACTTTATATTCCCAAAGTCGGCGAACAGGCGCCGGCCGCCTCCGCCGGCGGGCCGTCACCTGCTCAAACCGGGCCGGTGAGCATACAAAACGGGTCGAAAGATGACCTGATGCGCTTGCCCGGCGTCGGTGAAAAGACCGCCGATAAAATTATCGAATACCGCACGGCCCATCCCTTTACCACCTTGGAGGATTTAAAGGAAGTGCCGGGCATCGGCGATAAAACCTTCGAAAGCTTAAAAAATAATATCCAACTTTAAAACTGACCGACGGGGTCAGTTTTTTACTAGCCAAGAGGAGCGTGTCATGAGTCAATTGGCCATAAGAGAAAAATTAAAGACCTTGCCCGACGATCCCGGCGTCTACTTAATGAAAAACAAACTGGATCAAATTATTTACGTGGGCAAGGCGAAAAATTTAAAAAAACGGGTGCGGCAGTACTTCGGCTCCTACGGAAAAAAAGACAAGAAAGTGCGGAGCATGGTCTCCCACATCGAAGACTTCGAATACATCATCGTCTCCAGCGAATTGGAGTCTTTGATTCTGGAATCCAATTTAATTAAAGAGTATTTGCCGAAATACAACATCTTACTTCGAGACGACAAGCAGTACCCCTATATAAAAATCACCAATGAGCCCTTTCCCCGGCTTATGAAGACGCGGCGCATCGTAAAAGACGGCGGTCGATACTACGGCCCCTTCCCCGACGTCTTGGCGGTAAATTCCGCCATCGACATTCTCCACGAGCGCTTCCCTTTGAGAAACTGCAAACTGGATTTATCGAAGCCCAATCCCGTGGTGAGGCCCTGCTTAAACTACCACATCCACCGCTGCGCCGGCCCCTGCATCGGCGCCATATCCGCCGAAGAGTATGCCGGCTACATTCAAGGCATCGAAGATTTTCTCGACGGCAAGAAAGTGCCTTTTCTCGACGAATTGGAAGAGGAGATGCAAGCGGCGAGCAAGGCCCTGGAATTTGAAAGGGCAGCGGCCATTCGGGATAAGCTTCAAGCCCTTTATACTTTAACGGAAAAGCAGCGCATTACGGCGGCGGGCAAAGACGACGAATTTGACGTCATCGGCCTCGCGGCTCAGGGGCGGGATGCGTGCATCCAAATCTTCTTCTTCCGCCGGGGAAAAAACATGGGCAGGGAGCATTTCTTTATGGAAAATCCCTACGGCGACAGCCCGGGTCAACTGTTAAAAGCCTTTATCGCCCAGTTTTACCACGGCACTGCCTACATTCCGGGGAAACTTTACGTCCACGACTACTTCGATGAGCGGGAACTCGTCGAGGCCATGCTTACGGAGAAAAAGGGCGCCAATGTGCACATTGCCGTGCCGAAAATCGGCGAGAAGAAGCAGATCATGACCATGGTGCGAAAAAACGCCATCGACATGCTGGACAAGCACGCCGATCAAATGCGTACGAAACAAAAAACCGTGGAAAACACGCTGGAAACATTGCAGGACGCCTTGGCCATGGGGGAATCCATCCGTCGCATCGAAGCCTACGACATCTCCAACATCTCCGGCGTGGAATCCGTGGGCTCCATGGTGGTCTTCGAAGACGGTCTGCCGAAGAAAACCGACTACCGCCGCTTCCGCATCAAAGACGTGGAGGGACCCGACGACTACGCATCCTTAAGAGAAGTGCTTAGCCGCCGCTTTAAACGAGGCCTGAGAGAGCAAGCGGGCCTCGGCGAAAGCAAAGGCTTCGCCAAATTCCCCGATCTTATCTTAATGGACGGGGGAAAAGGACAGGTAACCCAGGCATTAACGGTTTTGGAAGAATTAAATCTAAACATCCCCGTAGCCGGCCTGGTGAAAGACGACTTCCACAAAACCCGAGGCATTTATTATAATAAGAAAGAAATTCGCGTGGCGAAAAATTCGCCTGTCTACCGCCTTATCTATCAAATTCAGGAAGAGGCTCACCGCTTCGCCATCACCTATCACAGGAGCCTTCGGTCCAAGTCGAGCTTTCAGTCGGAACTTGACGGCATCCCCGGCATCGGGCCCAAGCGGAAACAAGCCCTGATGCAGGCCTTTCAGTCCCTGTCGAAAATCAAAAGTGCCGATGTAGAGACACTGGCATCGGTGGACGGCATGACAAAAGCCGCGGCACAATCATTGGTCGATCACTTTCACGGAGGTAAAGATGAACAATAAAAAAAGAAGTATCAGCGTACAACAACTGATCGCAGACAACGATTACGAAGTCATCCAACAGGCGGACAACACCCGCGCCGTTCGCCTCTACTCGTCGGAATGCAATCGACCGGGCCTTCAACTTTGTGGCTTTTACACAAAATTTGTCGCCGACCGCATCCAAGTCATCGGCGGCGCCGAGTGGTGCTATTTAAAAGGGCTGGATCCGAAAGTGCGGGACTTGCGGCTGAAGACCTTTTTTGAACACTTGATTACGGTGCTGATCATTACGAAAAATCAAGAGATCTTCCCGGAAATGCGCACGTACGCCAAAGAAAACAACTGCACCATCCTGCGCACCCCCGATTCCACAAGCGTCGCCCTGTACAAACTCATTACGTACATGCAACGGGCATTGGCCCCCTCCATCAGAAAACACGGCATCCTACTCGACATCTACGGCGTCGGGGTCTTAATCACCGGGGAAAGCGGCATCGGTAAATCGGAGACGGCCTTGGATCTTATCGTCAGCGGCCACAAACTCATCGCCGACGATTCCGTCCTGATCCGCATGTTGGACAATCGCCTTATCGGCACCTCGCCGAGCATCACCCGCCACTTTATGGAAATTCGCGGCATCGGCATCATCGACGTGGAGCGCCTCTTCGGCATCGGCTGCATTATGGAAGAAAAAGAAGTGGAACTGGTCATCGAGTTAACACAATGGGACGACTTTGCCGACTACAACCGCTTGGGCATGGAAGACGATAAAATCGACATCCTCGGAAAGTCTGTGCCCAAGATCGAAATTCCCATGCGCACCGGCAGGAACACCTCCATGATTATTGAAATCGCCACCAGAAACTTTAAACAGAAATTAATGGGCTACAACGCGGCGGAGGCATTGAACCAACGGGTGCTGGAATCCATCGAAAGAAATAAACTCAACCATTAAAGATTGTGCGCCATAACGACAAAAAAATCCGTGGCAGTAGCATGTTCGTTTTTTAACAGATTGAAATATTGAATACTTCGGTCAACGACTTGAAATTCAATTAATGACTGATATAATTGAGTCATAGGATAATGTTGTTATATTAGGAGGTTGAAATGGCAAAGACGATGAAAACAATGGACGGGAACACAGCCGCCGCGCACGTGGCTTATGCGTTCTCTGACTTAGCGTGCATCTACCCGATCACGCCCTCATCCCCGATGGCAGAACATATTGATGCCTGGGCCAGTAATCACAGAAAGAATATTTTCGGCAACGAAGTATCTGTAAAGGAAATGCAATCCGAAGCCGGCGCCGCAGGTGCCGTACACGGTGCACTTCAAGCAGGTGCTTTGACCACGACCTACACCGCATCTCAAGGTCTCCTCTTGATGCTCCCGAACATGTACAAGATCGCAGGGGAATTACTTCCCGGCGTATTCCACGTTGCAGCTCGTGCATTAGCTAGCCACGCACTGAGCATTTTCGGTGACCACCAAGACGTTATGGCCGCTCGTGCATCCGGTTTTGCATTACTCGCTTCCGGTTCCGTACAAGAGGCCATGGACTTAGCCGGTGTTGCTCACTTAGCCGCCATTAAAGGCCGCGTTCCCTTCGTTCACTTCTTCGACGGTTTCCGTACTTCCCACGAAATCCAAAAGATCGAAGTCCTCGAATACGACGACTTGGCAAAACTCGTCGACATGGACGCAGTGAATGCATTTAGAGCACGCGCTTTGGCTCCCCAAGATCCCGAAGTTCGCGGTACTGCACAAAACCCGGACATTTACTTCCAAGAAGTAGAAGCTGCCAACCACTTCTACACCGACATCATCGGTATCACCGAAGATTACATGAAGCAAATCTCCGAATTAACCGGCAGAAACTACGAACTGTTTAACTACTATGGCGACGAAAATGCAGAAGACGTCATCGTAGCTATGGGTTCTGTAACCGAAACCATTGAAGAAGTTGTAGACTACTTAAACGCTAAGGGCGAAAAAGTCGGTTTACTGAAAGTTCACCTCTATCGTCCCTTCTCCAAGAAACACTTCCTCGACGCCATGCCGAAGAGTGTCAAGAGAGTGGCTGTCTTAGACCGCACCAAGGAAAAAGGCGCAACTGCTGAACCCTTAATGCTCGACGTCAAAGACATGTACTATGACCGCGACGATCGTCCCGTTATTATCGGCGGCCGCTACGGCTTAGGCAGCAAGGACACCACCCCGTCTCAAATTCTCGCAGTCTTCAAGAACCTGCGTGCAAGCGAACCGAAAAACGGATTCACCATCGGTATTGTCGATGATGTTACCAACCTGTCCCTTTCCATCGATGAAGAAATTCTCACCGAACCGGAAGGAACCATCGGTTGTAAATTCTGGGGCTTCGGTTCCGACGGTACCGTCGGTGCAAACAAGAGCGCCATTAAGATCATCGGCGACGGCACCGACATGTATGCACAAGGTTACTTCGACTATGACTCGAAGAAATCCGGCGGCGTTACCATGTCTCACTTGCGTTTCGGTCACAACAAGATTACTTCTACCTACTTGTTAACTTCCGCAAACTTCATCTCCTGCTCCAAGCAATCCTACGTACACCAATACGACTTGCTTCGCGGCATCAAAAAAGGCGGTACCTTCTTATTGAACACCACCTGGGATGAAGCTGAATTAGAAGAAAATCTTCCCGCAAGCTTGAAGCGTTCCATCGCTGCAAACGACGTAGACTTCTACATCATCAACGCAACGAAGATCGCAGGCGAAGTCGGCTTAGGTAACCGTACCAACATGGTTATGCAAGCAGCATTCTTCAAACTTTCCGAAGTTCTTCCCGAAGAAGTTGCAGCAGAAAAATTAAAAGAAGCCATCGTTAAAGACTACGGTCACAAGGGCGAAGACATCGTCAACATGAACTACGCTGCAGTTGACGCAGGTATGAACGCTGCTCACAAGGTTGACTACCCGAAGGCATGGGCAAACTTAAGCGAAACCGAATCCCACGAAATCGAAGGCGCACCGGCATTCATTAACGACATCCTCGTTCCCATGACTCGCCAAGAAGGTAATGACCTTCCCGTCAGCGCATTCGTCGGCATGGAAGACGGTACCTTCATGTCCGGTACTTCCAGATACGAAAAACGTGGTATCGCAGTTAACATTCCCGAATGGAAAATTGAAAACTGTATCCAATGTAACCAATGTTCCTTCGTTTGCCCCCACGCTGTTATTCGTCCATTCTTGTTAGACGAAGAAGAAGCAGCGAAGAAACCGGCATCCTTCGAAACGAAGAAACCCAACGGTAAAGGCTTGGAAGGCTTTGAATACCGCATTCAAGTTTCTCCCCTCGACTGTACCGGTTGCGGTAACTGTGCACAAGTTTGCCCCGCAAAGGAAAAAGCACTTGTCATGGTACCTTTCGAAAACGAATTCGAAAAACAAGCTGACAACTGGAAGTTTGCAGAAACCGTATCTTCCAAGCAAGATCAAATTCCTGCAGACAATGTTAAGAACTCGCAATTCCACATGCCTCACCTGGAATTCTCCGGCGCTTGTGCAGGCTGTGGTGAAACCCCCTACATCAAATTAGTTACGCAACTCTTCGGTGATCACATGATGATTGCAAACGCAACGGGTTGTAGCTCGATCTGGGGCGGTTCCGCACCGAGTATGCCTTACTGCACCAACGACAAGGGCCAAGGTCCCTCTTGGGCTAACTCCTTGTTCGAAGATAACGCAGAATACGGCTACGGCATGAAGGTTGCAGTTGATCAACAAAGAGCAACCATTAAGAAACACATGGAAGAATTCAAGGAATTAGGTGCTGACGAAGAAATCGCCAAAGCATTCGACGCTTGGTTGGAAGACTCCGACAGCTACGAAGTTACCAAGGCTGCTACGGCCAAGATTCTTCCCTTGCTCGACAAGAAGACCGGCAATGCTGAAGCTGACAAGCTCTTGGCTTCCATCAACAGCATGAAACGCGTCTTAATCAAACCGTCGCAATGGATCTTCGGCGGTGACGGTTGGGCATACGACATCGGCTACGGCGGATTAGACCACGTATTGGCCAGCGGCGAAAACATCAACGTCATGGTTGTCGATACCGAAGTTTACTCCAACACCGGTGGTCAATCGTCCAAGGCTACCCCGACGGCTGCAGTTGCAAAATTCGCATCCAACGGTAAGGAAGTTCGCAAGAAAGACTTAGGTCTCATGATGACCAGCTACGGCTACGTTTACGTCGCACAAATCGCCATCGGCGCCGACAAGAACCAAGCCCTCAAGGCCATTAAAGAAGCTGAAGCTTACAACGGACCTTCCTTAGTAATCGCTTACGCTCCCTGTATCAACCACGGCATTCGCCAAGGTATGGGCGTTTCCATCGCTGAAGAAAAGAAAGCAGTGGATACCGGTTACTGGCACCTGTACAGATACAACCCGACCCTCAAAGATGAAGGCAAGAACCCCTTCAGCTTAGACTCCAAGGCTCCGACGAAACCCTACAGAGAATTCCTCGAAGGCGAAGTTCGTTACACGTCCTTGAAGAAGCTGTTCCCCGAACGTGCAGAAGCACTTTACGAAGCAGCAGAAAGAAACGCCAAAGAACGCTTCGAAAACTACGAACGTTTAAACGGCTAATTTCTTAAAACAAACAAAGGACCAGGTCATTGACTTGGTCCTTTTTTGATGGGCGAAATCGCGTTTCCGCTATGTTTCGCCATGGGCGTTTCAATGGAGACGCTTATCCGGAAAATGTTTGCCGTTTTAATTGAGAAAGATATTATTTTATCGTATACTAATGGAAAGGGAGGGATTAGATGAATTTTTACGAATTTTCCGCCAAAGACATTCACGGACACACCGTCGATTTCAGCGACTACGAGGGCAAAGTGGTGCTTGTGGTAAACACGGCCAGTCTTTGTGGATGCACCCATCAGTATGAAGGGCTTCAGCGCATTTACGAGCGCTACAATGACGACGGCTTTGTCGTCTTGGGCTTTCCCTGCAATCAATTCGGGGGCCAGGAGCCGGAAGATGAGGCGGCAATCGAGGAATTTGTACAATCTCAATTCGGCGTCACCTTTCCCATGTTTTCAAAGGTCAAGGTCATAGGAGAGGAGGCCCATCCGCTGTTTGTCGCCTTAAACGAAGGCGACGATCCCATTCATTGGAATTTTGAGAAATTTCTCATCGATCGCGACGGCCACTTGCGTAGCCATTTCCCATCGGATCGGGAACCGCGAGACATGATCCACGATATCGACGAGCTATTGTAAATCCTGCTCCGAAAAGATTTACATCCTCTTTACATTGAAATCATATCGGTTTAATAGGTGGCCGATACAATGCATTTAGTTGATGAAGATTTTTATAGGAGGAATCAAAGGATGAAATTTAAAAATGTAAAACTGGCCATCGGGGCCTCCCTCTTGGCACTGAGTCTTGTCGCATGCGCAGGCTCCGGCAACAATGGTAAGGGCGGCAACGATCAGGCGACAAATAATTCTAAAAACACCGCCAACGCGTCCAAGGGCGCGGAAAGCGGCGACTTGGATAAGCTGGGTCAAATCGCCGTCATCACCCGGGAAGACGGCTCCGGTACCCGCGGCGCCTTTACTGAAATTACCGGTCTTTTGGAAAAGAACGGCGAACAAGAAGTGGACAACACCACGGCATCGGCGACGGTACAAAACTCCACCAACGGCGTTATGACCACCGTAGCAGGCAACCCCTCGGCCATCGGCTACATTTCCCTTGGCTCTTTAAACGACACGGTCAAGGCCCTCACTTTGGAAGGCGTGGAAGCGACGCCGGCCAATATTTTAAGCGGCGACTACAAATTGGCTCGTCCTTTCCTCTTGGTCACCAAAGGCGAACCGAAGGAAGGCTCCTTAGAAGCCGACTTTATCAAGTTTGCTCTGTCGAAAGACGGCCAAGCCATTGCCGAAGAAGCAGGCTATGTAAAGAACGAACAAGCGGGCGATTACACCCCCGGCAATGTCAGCGGCGAAATCACCGTGGCAGGCTCCACCTCCGTCACCCCCTTAATGGAAAAATTAGTTGAAGCCTACAAGAAAGTGAACAGCGGCGCCAATATTCAAATTCAATCCAACGGTTCGTCTGCAGGGATCACCGCAGCCGCCGAAGGAACGGCACAAATCGGCATGAGCTCCCGCGAACTCAAAGATGAAGAAAAAGGCAAAGTTCAAGGAACGGTCTTGGCACAAGACGGCATCGCCGTCATCGTCAACAAAGACAATCCGGCGAAAGACATTACCTTGGAACAAATCAAAAGCATCTTTAAAGGCGACATGACCGCATGGGGCGATCTGGCAAAATAAACAAATCAAAGCAGGTGTCTTCGGACGCCTGTTTTTTGTTTACATGGATTTTACATAAGCCATATCTTTTCCTAAGAATACCTTGATAAAGTAGCCGTGAAAAGGAGGAGGAGAATGCATTCAAAAGGTTTTGAAAAGACGTGGGAGTATATATTTCTGCTTTGCTCCCTCATCTCGGTTTTCTCGATTATTGTTATTTGTTACTTTATTTTTAAAAACGGCCTGCCCTTTATTTTACAGACGGGGATTGCGAAGTTTTTAATGGGAACGGATTGGAAGCCCACGGCCTCGCCGCCGTCTTTCGGAATTCTGCCCATGATCGTAGGCTCTGTTTACGTCACCATCGGATCGATTATCGTCGGCGTGCCCATCGGGGTCTTAACTGCCGTGTTCATGGCATTTTATTGCCCGAGTCGGCTTTACAAAATTTTGAAGCCCGCTGTGAACCTCATGGCAGGGATCCCTTCGATTATCTACGGTTTCTTCGGCCTCATGGTCTTCGTGCCCATGGTGCGCGGTTGGTGGGGCGGCACGGGGATGACGGTCTTTACGGCGTCGGTGCTTTTGGGGATCATGATTCTTCCCACGATCATCGGCCTCTCTGAGTCGTCTCTGCGTTCCGTGCCCACATCCTACTATCAAGGCTCCATCGCCCTCGGGGCGACCCACGAACGCAGCTTGATGCGGGTGGTGGTGCCGGCGGCGAAGTCGGGGATTTTGGCGGCGATCATTCTCGGCATCGGCCGCTCCATCGGCGAAACCATGGCGGTCATTATGATTGCAGGCAATCAGCCCATCGTGCCCGAGAGCATAAAAATGGGCACCCGGACCATGACGGCCAACATCGTCTTGGAAATGGCCTACGCGAGCGGCGCCCACCGAGAAGCCTTAATCGCAACCGGCGTGGTGCTCTTCATATTTATCTTGCTGATTAATCTTGTCTTTAATGTTGTAAAAAGGAGGATGGACTGATGAAAACGCGCTCGGCCATTGTTCGCGGCCTTATCCTCGCGGCGGCCTTTACGACCTTCGCCGTCTTAATGATTCTCGTCGGCTATATCGTATTCAAAGGGGCACCCCATTTAAACGGAGCCATGTTTGAAAAAACCTACACCACGGAGAACGTGTCCATGTTTCCCGCCATTATTACCACCCTCATCGTCGTGGCACTCTCTCTTTTAATTGCCACGCCGCTCGGCGTCTTCACCGGCTTTTATTTGGTGGAATATGCAAAAAAAGGCAGCCGCATCGTGGAAGTGATTCGCCTCACCACGGAAACCCTCTCCGGAATTCCCTCCATTCTCTACGGACTCTTCGGTATGTTGTTTTTCTCCATCGCTTTGAAGCTGGGTTATTCCATTCTTTCCGGGGTCTTTACTCTGTCCATTATGATCCTGCCCTTAATCATCCGCTCCACGGAAGAAGCCTTAATGGCCGTCAACGACAGTTTACGTAGCGGCTCCCTCGCCTTAGGGGCGGGAAAACTTCGCACCATTATTCGCGTCGTCCTTCCCGTGGCCGTGCCGGGGATTTTGTCCGGCGTCATTTTGGCCATCGGCCGCTGCGTCGGCGAGACGGCGGCCCTCATGTTTACCTTAGGGACGACCACCGACATGCCCAAAAGCCTTTTATCCTCGGGCCGCACCTTGTCCCTTCACATGTACGTCCTTTCCACGGAAGGGCTGTTTGTGGATCAGGCATTTGCCACGGGCTTTATTCTAATCGTATTAACCCTATTAATTAACGCGTTCAGTTCCTTTATCGGATCGAAATTAGCAGGAGGCAATTAAATGAGTGAGACAAAACTATTCGTCAGCGACGTGGATTTGTGGTATGGCGACTTTCAAGCGTTAAAAAAGATCAATTTGGATATAAAGAGTAATGAAATCACGGCGTTTATCGGCCCGTCGGGTTGCGGGAAATCCACCATGTTAAAGAGCCTTAACCGCATGAACGATTTGGTGGAAGATTGCCGCATCGAAGGCCATATGCTCTTAGACGGGGAAGATATTTACGCGCCCGGCTACGATGTGAACCTTCTGAGGAAGCGGGTGGGCATGGTATTTCAAAGCCCCAACCCCTTTCCCATGAGCATTTACGACAACATCGCCTATGGTCCCAGGACCCACGGCATAAAAAATAAAAACGATTTGAACGAAATTGTGGAGCGATCCTTAAAGGGCGCCGCCATTTGGGATGAAGTGAAAGACAAGCTCCACCAACGGGCCACGGAGGTATCCGGTGGACAGCAACAGCGGATTTGCATCGCCCGAGCCTTGGCCGTGGAACCGGAAGTGCTTTTAATGGATGAGCCCACCTCGGCGCTGGACCCGATTTCCACATTAAAAATTGAGGAACTGGTACAGGATTTGAAAAAGGATTATACTATTGTTATGGTCACGCACAATATGCAACAGGCGGCGCGGGTATCGGACAAGACGGCATTTTTCCTTACGGGAGAAGTCATTGAAATGGATACGACGGAAAGAATGTTTTCTAATCCGCAAGATACGCGCACGGAAGATTACATTACCGGTCGTTTCGGTTAATAGGGGGATGGCATGAGAAAACAATACGATTTGGAATTAAACGAATTAAATACCCAGTTGATAAAAATGGCTGCTGCGGTGGAACAAGCCGTGGCCGATGCCATGAAGGCATTAAAAGAGCGAGACAAAAAGCTTGCCGATGCCGTATCCGAAAACGACCGTGACGTGGATCGCATGGAGCGGCAGATCGAGGATATGTGCCTCATGCTACTTTTGAAGCAACAGCCTGTGGCCGGGGATTTACGCTTTATCTCCGCGGCTTTAAAGATTATTACGGACTTGGAACGCATCGGCGATCACGCTCAGGACATCTGCGAAATTTCTCTTACCATGGACGATAAGCCCCTTTCCGTAACCACGGATTTAATCACTCGTATGTTTGAAGAATCCACGGCCATGATTAAAATGGCGGTAGACGCCTTCATCACAAAAGACGAAGACTTGGCCACCCAGTGCATCAATCACGACGACGTGGTAGACGATCTCTTTGTGCAAGTGCGGAAAAAACTCATCGGCAATTTGCAAAGTGGAAAAGAAGATCCCGAGGAATTGGTGGACCTTTTGCAAATCGCTAAGTACCTGGAGCGGGTCGGGGATCACGCGCAAAACATCGGCGAGTGGGTCATATTCTCCCTGACCGGTCACCACAAAGATTACCTAGGCGTAGAAACTTTCGGGGTGTAATATGATTTATTGTGTGGAAGACGAGGGCAACATTCGCGATTTAATCGTCTATGCCCTGAAAAACAGCGATTTCGATGTGCAGGGATTCGCTTCCGGCGAGGAACTCTTTGAAGCCATGGGCGAAAAAGTGCCGTCTCTCGTGCTTCTGGACATTATGCTTCCCGGAGAAGACGGGCTCTCACTATTGAGCAAGATCCGCCGAAATCCCGCCACGGAAAAGATCCCCGTCATTATGCTGACGGCGAAGTCTTCGGAGCTGGACAAAATCGTGGGTCTGGACAAGGGGGCGGATGATTACATCGTCAAGCCCTTCAGCGTGCTGGAATTGGTGGCGCGGGTGAAGGCCGTTTTGCGCCGCACCACCCCGAAGGAAGAGGACGACGGGTCCATCGCCATCGACGGCGTTGTCATCGACAAGAAGAAGCGCACGGTGCTTGTAGACGGCGAGCCCATTAACCTGACCTACAAGGAATTTGAGCTTCTTTACTACCTTTTCAGGAACAAAGATATCGTCTTAAATCGGGAGAGTATTATGGCCCGAGTATGGGGCTACGATTTCGAAGGGGAGTCCCGCACCGTGGATGTGCACATCGCTTCTTTGCGTCACAAGTTGAAGGAGAAGGCCTCGCTGATTGAAACCGTTCGAAACATCGGTTACAAAGTAGGATATAAGGAATGAACAAAAAGATACGTCGATTCAGTTTTTTCATGGCGTTTATGATCGCCTTTATATTTCAAATAGCCGCATCCCTCGACTACCATAATCGAGGGATTCGTTCTAATGTCAATCGCCTCGACCTATTGGCAAATCGCCTGATACATACGGCAGATGAATCCGAACGCCTCCGCCTTTTAAAAAACCGAAGCGTCGACAAAGACGACGGCATCGTCTACCTAAGCGGCGAAGGAAAGGTGCTTTATACCAACAGCCTTTCCGAGCGCACCGATGCCTTGGTCGACTATGCGAAACAAAGCTCCCTCAAGGAGCAGGAGAGCGCCGGCTGGGCGGTGTATTCGAAAGGCTTTCTCGAAACCCAATACATTCGCACCACGGTATTTGAAGGCGGTAGCATGTTGATCGAGGTCATGGCCCACGACAGCATGATGGCCTCCACCTTCCACTACCTGCCCTACGCAGTCATCGCCGCGGCGGCAGGAGGTATGGCTCTTTATTTGCTTTTGATCTATTGGATGGAGCGGGAAGAAGAGGAAGGGGTTTTTCTCATACAAAACTTTCGCCGCTACATTCGGGATCCGGAATACAAGATGGCGCTGAGCCCCCTCCACAAAACCTACGAAGAGGCCCTGAAAAAAGAAGCCTTGCGCCAGCGCCATCAACTGGAAAGCTTAACCTCAAGGCTCACGGGCTTAAACGACATGGTGGAGAACATGACCGAGGGAGTGATCCTCGTCGGCGAAGATCGAAAGATCGTCTCCATAAACGAGGCGGCGGTGAAGCTCTTAAACGCTTCCCTCTACATTCATTTTCAGGGCAAGGACCTCCTTTACTTGTGTCGGGAACGGGATTTTTACGACGCCTTTTCCCGCGCCTTCGACAATCAAAAAGACGATGTACAGAAAATCGCCATGGACGGCGTGGTCATTAAGTTTTTCTTCGATCCCATATTTAACGACGCCGGAGCCTTTTACGGCATGCTGATTCTAATGATCGATGAAACCCAACAGAGTTTGGCCGAGCGCAGCCGCCGGGAATTTACATCCAATGTGACCCACGAGTTAAAAACGCCCCTCACCTCCATCTCCGGCTACGCGGAGCTTTTGCGTTCGGGCATGGTGGCGGAGGAGGATCAGGAGAAGTTTCTGGATATTATTCTCGACGAATCGAAAAAGCTTTTTGAACTTATCGACGCCGTGATCAGCATGAGCCGATTGGAAGAGAAGAATCGGCCGGAAGAATACCGCGTCGTGGACATGGAGGCCTTGTTGACGGATGTGTTGAAATCCTACGCGCCCGATGCTGCTCAGAAGGCGATCCATTTGGGCTTTCAACCGGATCGGGACAATCGCCTCTACACCCATCCGGACCTTATGCGGGAGCTTATAAGCAATTTGGTGGACAACGCCATCGCCTACAATGTAAAAGGCGGCAATGTGCGCATCGTCTTAGACGGAGACGATGCATCGACTTTCGTCGTCACCATACAGGACACGGGCATCGGCATCTCCTACGACGATCAACGGCGCATCTTCGAGCGCTTTTACATGGCGGATAAATCCCGCAGCTACAACGAAAAATCCACGGGGCTGGGTCTCGCCATTGTCAAGCACAATGTGGACAGCCTAAAGGGCACCATCGAGGTGAAGAGCCAGCTTCATCACGGCAGCACCTTCCGCCTCAGCTTTCCGAAAAAGGGCATCTATTCCGCAAAGTCATAAAGGTGGATCTATAGTATAATAGGTATCGGAAAGAGGTGCCTATGTATAAACTATTAATCGTAGACGACGAAGCAAAGATTCGGGAAGTGATTCGAACCTACGCGGAATTTGAAGGCTACGAAGTAGCGGAAGCCGTCGACGGCATGGAGGCTGTGGAAATTTGCAAGCGCGAAGATTTCGACGTCATCGTCATGGACGTGATGATGCCCCGATTAGACGGTTTCAGCGCCTATAAAGAAATAAAAAAAGACAAAGACATTCCGGTTTTAATGCTCAGTGCCCGAGGAGAAGAGTACGATAAGCTTTACGGCTTTGAAATCGGCATCGACGATTACGTGGTGAAGCCCTTTTCGCCGAAAGAGCTCATGGCCCGCCTCTCGGTTATCGCCAAGCGAAACAGCAGCGTCAAGGAAAATCACGTGCTGGAATTTAAGGGGCTTTCCGTGGATCTCGACGGCAGGGAAGTCTATGTAGACGGCAAGCCGGTGGATATGACGCCGAAGGAATTCGATCTGTTGGTCTTTATTGCCGAAAACGAAAACATCGCCTTGAGTCGTGAAAAGCTCCTCAATAAAGTATGGGGCTACGATTTTTACGGCGACGACCGCACCGTGGATACCCACATTAAAATGCTGAGAAACAGCATCGAGCCTTACCGCCACTACATCGTCACCGTGCGCGGCGTGGGCTATAAATTTGTCGGCGAGGATCAATCGTGACCCGGGAGAGTATCGTGGATCAAAAGAGCATACGCGTGAAATTTTGGCTGTACTTTTCCGTCATGGCCTTATTTATCTTGCTTCTTTTATGGCTTTTGCAAATCGTGTTCATCAACTCCTTTTACAAATCCATGAAAATTCGCGACACGGAAAAAGTCGGCCGCGCCGTGACCCGCCTGTTCGGCAAAGACGATTTCGAAGATACGCTCCTGCGCTACAGCTTCGAGAAAAATCTGAGCCTTCAGGTCTACAACGAGCGGGGCGGATTGGTCTTTCCCTTGAATCCACTGGATTACATTTACCAACCCGCCATTAGCGGCGACGACTTTTTTACTTATTTTCAGCCTCTGTTAAAAGACAATAAGACAGAGGAAACCTATGTGGCGGATTACAAAAACGAAAATGCCTCCACGATTTTATATGTGTCGTACTTAGGGGAAGAGGCGGGGCAGAAGTATTTCCTCGCCGTGTCCACCAATGTGGATCCCGTGGATTCCACGGTGGAAATACTGAAAGATCAGCTTATCATCGTAAGCATTATTTCCCTCATACTGGCATTTATTCTGTCGCTGTACCTAAGCTCCCGCCTGGCCCGCCCCTTGTCGGACATGGCGAAAACGGCGAGAGCCCTAGGCCAGGGCAATTACGATGTACAATTTAAGGAGCAGGACTACACGGAGATCAACGATTTGGCCCGCACCTTAAACTACGCCACCGGCGAATTAACCGACGCCCTGGAAATGCGAAAAGACCTCATCGCCAATGTGAGCCACGATTTTAAAACGCCCCTGACGGTCATTAAATCCTACGGCGAAATGATTCGGGATATTTCCGGCGACAACAAAACCTTGCGGGACAAACACGTGCAGACCATTATCGAAGAAGCGGATTACCTCACCCACTTCGTCAACGACCTGTTGGATCTATCCCGCGTGGAATCGGGGCTGGGGCAGTTGAATTTAGATGCGGTGGATCTAAAGGCGCTCACGGAAGATGTGCTTTGCCGCTTTAAAAATCTGGAGCGCACCGGCTACACCTTCGCCATTCACGGCGAGGGGCGGGCGGTATGCGACGAAAATAAAATTCGCCAGGTTATTTATAATTTCATCACCAATGCCGTGAACTACTCCACGGACAAAAAACAGATCGATATTTACATTATCGAGCAGAAAGATAAAATCACCTACTGCGTCCGCGACTACGGACGAGGCATGGCCGATGGGGATCGGGACAAGATTTGGGAAAGATTCTACCGCGGCCGCGACAATCACGAGCGGCAAGTGGTGGGCACGGGCCTGGGTCTGTTTATCTGTAAAAACATTTTAGAGTTACACGGCTTTTCCTACGGCGTGAAGTCGAAACTTGGCGAAGGCAGCACCTTCTACTTTAAGTGCCCGAAGAGAAACGAAGAAGTATAAAAAAGCAGCGGCTGAATCGTCGCTGCTTTTTCATATGAAAAGCCCCCGGTTTTACGGGGGCTTGTTGCATTTCTTCTATCCGATGTTATTTTTCTTTTAATTCCAAAACCAATTGGCCGCTTTCCACGCTGTCGCCTTCTTTGACGGAGATGTGTTCCACAATGCCGTCCATGGGGGAGATAATGTTGGTTTCCATTTTCATGGCTTCAAGAACCAAGAGGGGTTGGGATTCTTTTACTTCGTCGCCGACGGCCACGTTGATTTTCGCCACGGTGCCGGGGATGGAAGCGCCGACTTCCAGCGGATTGTTTTCATCGGCCATTAAGGTGCCGCTGCCGCCGGTGGTGGGCATGGGGCGGGTGTTGTCCGTAATGTCGATGCTGCGTCTGGAGCCGTTAATGTCGAAGGTCACGTTGCGGGTGCCGTCTTCTTTCAAACGGCCCACTTCGACTAAGGTGACGATCATTTTCTTGCCTTCGCCGACGGCCACTTCGGCGGTTTCGCCTTCTTGTAAGCCGTGGAAGAAAATGTCCGAGCCCATGCGCCAGAGTTGATCGTATTTGCTGAAATTCTTGGCGTATTCGTCAAATACCTTGGGGTAGAGGGCGTAGCTGGTAATGTCGCGCTCTGTAGGTTCGCGATCCATAATGTCTTTTAAGTGGGCTCTGTCCGCTTCGTAGTCTTCCGGATCCAGAAGTTTGCCCGGGCGAACGGTAATGGGTTTTTCGTCTTTTAAGACGATCTTTTGCAGTTTTTCCGGGAAGCCGCCGTAGGGTTGGCCCATCATGCCTTTAAAGTAGGTGACGACGGAATCGGGGTAGTCCAGATTGGCGCCTTTTTCGTAAATATTTTCAGGGGTCAAATCGTTTTGAACCATGAAAATCGACATATCGCCGACCATTTTCGAGGAAGGGGTAACCTTAATGATGTCGCCGACCATTTGGTTGACGTCTTTGTACATTTCCTTTACTTCCTTGAACTTGTGGCCCAGGCCGAAGCTTTCGACTTGGGGTTTCAAGTTGGAGTATTGGCCGCCGGGAATTTCGTATTTGTAAATTTCCGTGGTACCGCTCTTAAGATCCGATTCGAATTGTTCGTAAACGGGGCGAACGGCAGCCCAGTAGGCGGAGATGCGGTCAATGGCATCCAGGTCGATGCCTGTGCTTCTGGAGGTGTTTTCCAGCGCCGCCACGACGGAGTTTAAGGCCGGTTGCGAGGTCAGTCCGCTCATGGAGTTAATGGCCGTATCGGCAATGTCTACGCCGGCTTCTGCCGCCATTAAGACGGTGGCGACGCCGTTGCCGGTGGTGTCGTGGGTGTGGAGATGGATGGGGATGGAGATTTCATTTTTCAGTGCGCGGACTAATTTGCTGGCGGCGTAGGGTTTTAAGAGGCCGCTCATGTCCTTGATGCCGATAATGTGGCAGCCCACATCTTCTAATTGTTTTGCCAGCTTGACATAGTATTCCAAGGTGTACTTGTCGCGGCTTTCGTCTAAGATGTCGCCGGTGTAGCACATGGTGCCTTCGGCGATTTTGCCGTTGGCAATGGTTTCTTCGATGGCCAGGCGCATGCCTTCGATCCAGTTCAGGGAGTCGAAGATGCGGAACAGGTCGATGCCGCCTTCCGCCGATTCTTTAATGAATTTTTTGACCACATTGTCGGGGTAGTTTTTGTAGCCGACGGTGTTGTTGCCGCGAACCAACATTTGCATGAGAAGGTTGGGCATGGCTTCGCGCAAGAGATCCAACCGTTCCCAGGGATCTTCGTGGAGGAAGCGATAGGCGACGTCGAAGGTGGCCCCGCCCCACATTTCCATACTGAAGATTTCGCGAATGTTGTAGTTCATGGACTTGGCGACCTTCAAAAGGTCGATGGTGCGCATGCGGGTGGCCATTAAGGATTGGTGTGCATCCCGCATGGTGGTGTCCGTTAAGAGCAGGCGGTCTTGATCCAAAATCCATTGGGAAAGCTTCTTGGCGCCAAGTTCGTCGAAGATTTGTTTGGAGCCTTTGTAGCTTTCTTCTTTAAACGGGGGAACCACCGGCACGTCGAAAGATTTTTTCGCGTCGGAATTATCGTTGACCACGATGTTTCCGATGTGTTCCATAACGCGGAGTTCTTTGTCCGTAGACGTGTTAATGTCGAAGAGCTCCGGATGTTCGGCGATAAAGCCCGTGTCGCAGGTGCCTTCTCTGAATTCCTTCGTGTTCAATACATTGAGCAAAAAGCCGATATTGGTTTTGACGCCGCCGACTTTTAATTCACGAAGGGAGCGAATGGATTTGTTTACCGTGTCTTCCCAGGTGCGGCCTTGGGTAATGACCTTGACCAGGAGGGAATCGTAGTAGGGGCTGATGACGGCACCTTGGAAGCCGTTGCCGCCGTCAAGACGCACGCCGAAGCCGGAGGAGGAGCGGTACAAGGTGATTTGTCCCGTGTCCGGTGCAAAATTGTTCAGCGGGTCTTCGGTGGTGACGCGGCATTGAATCGAGAAGCCGCGGCGTTCGATGCTTTCTTGAGACGGAATGTCGATGGGCGCATCGGAAAGGGCGTAGCCTTGGGCGATTTGGATTTGGGCTTGAATGATGTCGATGCCTGTAACCATTTCGGTAACCGTGTGTTCTACTTGAATACGGGGGTTGACCTCGATGAAGTAGTGGTTGCCGGCGCTGTCGACGAGAAATTCCACGGTACCGGCGGAGCGGTAGCCAAGATTTTTTGTGATCTTCAATGCGTCGTTACAAATGTCTTGGCGCAGTTTGTCGGAAATGGAGAAGGCCGGCGTAAACTCGATGACCTTTTGGTGGCGTCGTTGAATGGAGCAGTCCCGTTCAAAGAGGTGTACCACATTGCCGTAGACATCGCCTAATACTTGGACTTCGATGTGCTTCGGGCGGTCCAAATATTTTTCAATAAACATGGAGTCGTTGCCGAAGGCTTTTTTCGCTTCGCTCTTGGCGGAGTGGAATTGATCCAAAAGCTCTTCTTTGCTGTTGACCACGCGCATGCCGCGTCCGCCGCCGCCGGCTGCCGCCTTAATCATGACGGGATAGCCCGCTTCTTCGGCAAATTCCAGAGCCTCTGCGTCGGAGTGAATGGCATCGTCGACGCCGGGAATGGTTTGAACGCCGGCTTCTCTGGCGATGATCTTCGAGGAAATTTTATCCCCTAATTGGCGCATGGTTTCCGCTCTCGGGCCGATAAAGGCGATGCCCGCTTCTTCGCACTTTTGAGCGAAATCGGGGTTTTCAGCTAAAAAGCCGTAGCCCGGGTGAATGGCGTCGACGCCTTTGTTCTTGGCGAGATGAATGATCTCGTCGATGTCCAAATAGGCGTCGACGGGATTTTTCCCTTTGCCGATTTCATAGGATTCGTCGGCCTTTGTTCGGAACAGGGAAAGGCTGTCTTCTTTCGAATATATAGCAACGGATCGTATGCCGAGTTCACGACAAGCTCGGAAAATACGGATGGCGATTTCGCCGCGGTTGGCGACGAGAATGCGCTTAAACTTTCTTTTCTCCATAATGACCTCCTTGGTAATTATAATGGCTCTATTATACCGCTTTAGTCGAGGAAAATCCATGAAGAAACAGGTTTTTACGGGAGTTCTTTCGGTTCTATTGTTTCGTACCATCGCCCATGATAAACTGAAAACAGAAAGGACGGGCCATGGAATTATTAATCGCTTGTGTGCTGGATTTTATCTTTGCGGATCCTGAGTGGCTGCCCCATCCCGTGGTGGGCATGGGAAAGATCATCGCAGCGGAATATAAAATGATTTTAAAAGTGAGGGATGGGTGGAAAAAGCCCTTGGGCATCGCCTGCGCCCTGGCGAATACGGCGGCGGTGTTTCTTTTGATTCGCGGCCTTTTAGGGCTTTTCAGCGGGCCTGTGAAAGCAATCCTGTCCGTCTATTTGCTTTACACCGCCGTGGCGGCAAAGACCTTGCACAAAGAAGCCCATGGCGTGAAAAGGGCCTTGGCCACATCTGTGGAAAAGGGAAGAAAACAGTTGTCTCGCATTGTGGGAAGGGACACGGCGTCTTTAGATGAAGAGGCGATCATTAAGGCGACGGTGGAGACCGTGGCGGAAAACACCTCCGACGGCATTATCGCGCCGCTGTTTTACGGCGCCCTCTTCGGTCCCGCCGGGGCCATGGCCTATAAAATGATCAACACCATGGATTCCATGGTGGGCTATCGCAACGAAACCTATCTGTTGGCGGGCTACGGGGCGGCGAAGCTGGACGACTTGGCGAATTTGATCCCCGCCCGCCTTACGGCCCTACTCATGTGTCTTTCGGCGGGCTCGGTCTCCCTTATGAAGCGGGCTTTTTTAACGGTAAAGGAATTTCACGGCGCCCATTTAAGCCCCAACGCGGGCTGGTGCGAAGCGGCGGCGGCGGGCATTTTAGGTATCGCCCTCGGCGGCGGCCACGATTACTTCGGCGAGTATGTTTATAAGCCCACCATCGGACGGGGGATTCATCCCGTAGCGCCCGGTGCCATCGACGATGTGACAACGCTCATGTGGCGCAGCACGGTTTTTTATTTAGTTATTTACATCATCATTGATTTTTTAGTTTAGGAGAGTGCATGAAAGCATTGATTATCGCCACCTTCGGCTCCACCCACGAAGATGCCCTTCGTCGGGATTTGGATCCCGTTGTGGATGAATTAAAAGCGTTGGCCGTTGTGCCTGTGCGGGTGGCATTTACTTCCCGCATGGTCATCGGCCGCTACGAGAAAAAGACCGGCATTCGCTACGAAAACGAAGTGGAAGCGGTGGAAGGGTTTTTAAATGAAGGGTTTCAGCCGGAAGAGATTTTTATTCAACCCCTTCACATCATCGAAGGCTTTGAATACGACAAGCTTGCCGATCTAAGAAGCCGCGGCGTGGCCGTGGGCGAAGCCCTTTTCCACGAGGAGGCGGATTTGATTCGCTTCGTTAATGAAGCAGGCGAGCGGTTCGACGAGCCCACGGTCTTCGTGGGCCACGGCAGCCACACGGCAGCGGATAAGGATTACGACGAGCTAAACCGCTTGTTTGAAGAAAATAATCTGCCCCACCGGGTGTGTACCATCGAAGGATCCGTCGACGACAGTCTGCCCCTGGATTACATGAAAGGGCGGGGCTATAAAGAGGTGCAGCTGGCGCCCTTATTGCTTCTTGCCGGGGATCACGCGAAAAACGATATTTTCGGCGACGACGATTCCGTAAAGACTCGCTTCGAGGCGGCGGGCATCTCCGTCGCGCCGGTGGCAGGCGGCATGGGCAGCTGGGATTTTGTCCGCGCCATTTATGCGGAAAAACTCCGCACCTATTTGGAGGCGAGACCATGCGAAAATTAGTGGGCATCGGCGTGGGCCCCGGTGCGGAAGATCTTTTAACCCTGCGGGCTTTGCGCTATTTGCAGGAAGCGGATCACATTTTCATTCCCCTGAACAAGGGAAAATCACGGGCCTATGAGGCGGTAAAAACATTTGTCGATGACGAAAAGGTGATTTTTCTCGACTTCCCTATGACCGAGGACATGACCGGCCGCTACCAAAAGGCCTTTGAACAGATTGACGCCGTGACGCAAGAGGGAGAGTTGACCTGCGTTCTGACTTTAGGCGACGGCACCATCTACGCCACCTTAATCGAGGTATTGGAGGCAGGTGAGTCGGATTTTGTCGTAGAATTGGTGCCGGGCATACCCGCCTTTGTTGCGGGCATAAACGGCGTCGTGGAGAGTTTGACGAAAAAGGGCGAGTCCTTTCTTTTGACGGATCATTTAGACGAGGCCATTCCAACGGCGGACACCATCGCCCTTTTAAAGACCACCCGCGCCGAGGAGAGCGCCGCCCGTTTGCAAGCGGCGGGGTATCACCTGCTTTATTTCGAAGCGATTGAAACGGATCGCTGGGTGGTCGCTTCAGATCCCGCCCGTTTCGCCGGCAGAAAGCAGTACATGAGCATGATTGTGGGAAGGAGACGGCCTTGGAACATGGCGGCGATACAAAAACATACGAAGGGAAGAGTGCGCATCCTTTAGCGGATTTCAGCGCCAACATCAACCCCTTGGGTGTGCCTGAAATTTTGAAGGACGCCATGACACGAGGGCTCGAAGGGGCGCCTCGCTATCCGGATCGCTTTTACCGGGATCTGCGCCGGTCGTTAGGTGATTGGATGGGCGTTGAGGCAGATCGCCTCGTCGTGGGAAACGGCGCCATGGAAATCATCGCTATCTGCATTTCTCTCTTTGAGACAATTTATTTGCCTACGCCGGCCTTCGGCGAATACGAAAGTATTGCAAAGGATCTGAAGAAAGAAATCGTCACTTATCCCATGAGCCATCCCTTTCGGTTGAATGTCGACGATTTTATCGCCCACATGCCTGAGGGCGCCCTCATCATTATCACCAATCCCCACAATCCCACGGGCTATACCCTTTCGGGAGATGAGGTGGCGGCAATTTACGAAGCCTGCGTCGCCCGGGGCGGGTATTTGCTCGCCGATGAGACCTTCCTCTCTTTTGTAACGGGCGGGGAAGCGGCGCAGAAGAAGGGGCTGTATCGTCCGAAGCAGATCACCGTGCGGGCCGCCACGAAGAGCCACGCCCTTCCCGGCTTGCGCTTGGGCTGGGCGGTGATAAACGACGGAATACGGGAGCGCTTTTTAAAGCGGCAGCTGCCCTGGTCGGTGAACGCCGTGGCGGAAGCCTGCGGTCTGCGCTTAAAGGACTGCGACGAGTACATGGCGAAGTCCCGCGAATTTATCGCGTCGGAGCGTGAGAAACTACTGGCCCTTTTTGAAGAATCGACGATCGCCGAGGCCCTGCCCGGGAAGGCGAATTTTCTTTTGATTCGCCTGAAAGATATCCATGTCGAAGCTTGTTTTGATTTCTTTTTAAGAGAAGGCATTTTGCTCAGAACGTTTTCGGAAGCGCCCTTAAAAGATCATTACTTCCGTATGGCCATTCGCGACGAAAAAGAAAACGCACGGTTTCGAGAACGATGGACACAATTTGAAAGGAGTTGCCGGCATGTATGAAAAAAAGCCCATGGCCATTGAAAAGACGTCCATGGAAATCATCGACGAATATTTAGACGATGTGGATTTCAAAAAGGACGAGTTGCCCGTGGTGCGCCGCATGATTCACACCACCGGCGACGTGGAATACCGCCACATTATCGACATTCACGACGATTTCATGGCGGCGGCCCGGGCCGTGATAAAAAGCGGCGGCAAAGTGTACACGGACACGAACATGGTGCGGGCGGGGATCAACAAAAAAGCCCTGGCGGCATCGGGGGTGGAACTCATCACCTTGATCTCAGACGACGAAGTGGCGAAAACCGCCGCCGAGCGAAAGACCACCCGCTCCATTGTGGCCATGGAAGAGGCCGTCAAAAGGGGATGCGAAGGATTTATTATCGGCAATGCCCCCACAGCCCTCTTCCGCCTGTTGGAACTTGTGGACGAGAAGAAGGCGGATCCGAAATTTATCATCGCCGTTCCCGTGGGCTTTGTCGGCGCGGCGGAGTCCAAGGAAAAAGTGGCGGAATACGCCGTGCCCTACATTCGCACCATCGGCACCAAGGGTGGAAGCAATGTGGCGGCATCGATTTTTAACGCCCTTTTGTACGAGGACTTCAGACGATGAACAAGACCACCGTCGTGGACGGCAAGCACATGCGATTGGGCTTTACCACCGGGACCTGTGTGGTGGCGGCGACGAAGGCGGCCATTGAAGCCCTGAAAAGAAGAGAGACGATCCATGTCGTCGAGGTCAGGGTGCCGGCGGGGGACGTGCTCATCATCGACGTCTATGAACAGAAGCGGAGCGAGAAGGCGGCCACCTACAGCGTCATTAAAGACAGCGGCGACGATCCCGACATTACGAACGGCATGGAAATTTTCGTCACCATTACAAAGACCGACACAGGGGATGTGCGCTGGGAGAAGGGCGTCGGCGTAGGCACCTTCACCGAAGACGGGCTTATGGGCAAGGCCGGGGAGCTGGCCGTCAATCCCGTGCCCCGTCGGGAGATCGAGAACTTGCTTCGCGCCAATATGGATGAAGGCATCGCCATTAGAATCGACATTCCCGAAGGGGAGTCATTGGCGAAAAGAACCTTTAATCCCCGCCTGGGCATCGTCGGCGGCCTGTCTATTTTAGGGACCTCGGGCCTCGTGGTTCCCATGAGCAAAAGCGCCTATGTGGCCACCATCGATTTGGAATTAAAGAAACTGAGAAGATCCGGCGCCGATGCCGTGATTTTAACGCCGGGCAATTACGGCGAAGAGCGGGCGGCGGCATTGGGCCTGGACGTGGCCGTGGTGAAGGTATCCAATTACTTCGGCGACGCCCTGTGTCTTGCGAGGGATTTAGGTTTTCAGGAAATCACCTTAATGGGCCATGTGGGCAAAATGGCCAAGGTGGCTATCGGCATTTACCAAACCCACTCAGCCACTGCCGACGGGCGCATGGAAGCCATCGTCTATTACATGGCTAAGGCGGGGGCGAGTGTGGCGGAAATGGACGCGGTGGAGGCGGAAAAAACCGCCGATCAGGCCATAAAAAAAGCGGCGGCCATGGGCTATGAAAATCTTATGGAAGCCATGGAGCGGGGCATTGAAAAGCGAGTGCCCCTGTACTTAAAAACCGAGGATATAAAAATCCACGCCATTATTTACACCATGTAGGAGGAGCGATGATTACCATAGTCGGCGCCGGACCCGGCGATTTAAAGAAAATGACCTACGAAGCCGTGGAAGCCATCAAAGGGGCGGATCGCGTCGTGGCCTTCTCGCGCTTGGCGGAAAAGCTAACGCCCATTCGAGAAGATATTGTGGCGGTAAAGCGCCTGAGCGAGGCGGAGGAGAACATGGATCCTGCCCTTCATGTGGCCGTTGTCGTGAGCGGCGATCCCCTGTTCTTCGGACTGGCAGGCACCTTTCGTGAAAGGGGCATTCACGTGGATAAAGTGATTCCCGGCTTGAGCAGCATGCAATGTGCGGCGGCGGTGCTGAATCTTCCTTGGCAGAAGATGTGTGCCTTTTCCTTTCACGGCAGAGAACCGGAGGTGGAGCTCCTTTTAAAAGAACCCTTAAGCTGCGTGCTTTTAGACAAACACTTCACGGCGAGTGATCTGTCGAAAGCTTTGGCGGCGAAGGGGGCCAAGGGCCGGATCCACGGTGCGAGCTACCTTTCCTACGAGAAAGAAAAGATCCTCTCCGCATCCATCGGCGAGGAAATTTCCATCGACGAAGAATTAGCATTGGCGGTGATTGAACTTGAACTGGATGAATGATTCCGATTTTATTCGCGGCGACGTGCCCATGACAAAAGAAGACGTGCGTATTTTAACCGTGGCGGGCCTTGAATTAGCCCCTGGCCTTTCATTTCTCGACATCGGCGCAGGCACCGGGTCCATTTCCGTTGCCGCGGCGGCCTTGGGCTGTGCGGTTACTGCGGCGGAAGTGAAGGACGAGGCCGTGGGATTAATCGAGAAAAACGCCGAAGCCTTTGGTGTAGGCATCGACGTAATCCGGGGAAAGGCACCGGATTGCTTGAAAGATGAAAGCTACGACCGCATTTTTATCGGCGGCAGCAGAGGGCAGTTGGACGGTATATTACGTTATGCTCACGATCATTTAAAGCCCGGCGGCATCTTGGCAGGTAATTTCATTACCATGAGCCACGCCGAAGCCATGAAGGCTTTTTTGAAGAAAGAAGGCTACGACCGGAGCCTGAAGTATGTGGCCGTCTCGAGGGAAGATCGACTGGGCCTGTTGCGGGCGGAAAACGGCGTGTTTATATTAAAGGGGAGAAAAAGATGATTTCATTTGTCGGCGCCGGTCCCGGGGATGTGGACTTAATTACGGTAAAGGGCAGGCGGCTTTTGGAAGAAGCTGACGTGATTATTTACGCCGGCAGTTTGGTGGATGCGCGCCACATGGATTCGGCGAAAGAAGGCGCCGAGATCTACAACAGCGCCACCATGCATTTAGACGACGTGCTGGATGTGATGAAAAAAAGCGCCGAGGCGGGGAAAAATCTGGTGCGCCTCCATACCGGCGATCCCTCCGTTTATGGAGCCATTCAGGAGCAAATGGACGCCTTGGATGAATGGGGCATCGACTACGAAGTGATCCCCGGCGTAAGCTCTTTTTCCGCGGCGGCGGCAAGCTTGAAGCGGGAATTCACCCTACCCGGCGTGAGCCAAACGGTAATCCTCACCCGCCGCGCCGGTCGCACCCCGGTGCCGGAGGGCGAGTCCATAGACAAGCTGGCGGCCCACGGCGCCTCCATGGCCATCTTTTTATCCGCCGGGCAATTGGAGGCCTTGGTGGAAGATTTGAAAAAGGGCTATTCCGACGATACGCCCATGGCCGTGGTTTATAAGGCCACTTGGGCCGATGAAATCGTCGTGCGCTCCACATTGAAAGACATTGTTAAAGACATGGAGGGGCGGGATATTTATAAACACGCCCAAATCCTCGTGGGAGATTTTCTCGATAGCGATTACGAAAAGAGCAAGCTCTACGACAAACATTTCTCCACGGAATACAGAAAGGCGGAGCGGTGAAGACGGCGGTATTGTGTTTTTCGCCTCAGGGGGCCGCGTTGGCGAAGCAGTATTTTTCCGATGCGGATCTCTTCGGCAAGGATTTTCAACGGCCGGCGAAGAAAGAGGAGTTCGGATCCATTTTTAGCGGATACGATCGCATCGTCTTTATCGGCGCCGCAGGCATCGCCGTGCGCTACATGGCGCCCTTTGTTGAGGACAAGCGAAAGGATCCCGCCGTGGTGGTCATCGATCCCACGGGGCGCTACGTGATTCCTATCTTAAGCGGCCACTTAGGCGGCGGTAATGGTTATGCCGTAAAGCTGGCGAAGGCCATGGGCGCCGAAGCGGTACTCACCACGGCGTCAGACAGCTTGGGCTTCGAAGCCATCGACGTTTTTGCGCAGAAAGAAAACTACGCATTCGAGGATATGGTGGCCATGAAAGAAGTGGCCGCCGCCATGGTGGCCGGGCGGGAGATCCCTTGGTACTCCGAAGAAGATGCATTGCCGAGCTACCCCCATATAAAGCGGGTGGAATCCATCGAGGCGGCGGATGTAAAAGAGGGCGTCGTGGTTACGACAAAAGACGTGGAAATTAAAAGGGGCCTTCAACTGGTGCCTCGGCGGATTCACTTGGGTATCGGTTCAAAAAAGAACACGGATCCGGAGGCTTTGGTGGCTTTAATAAAAAAGACATTGAAAACTTATGCCATTCATCCCATGGCTCTTTCTGCCATCCACACCATCGACATAAAAAAAGAGGAGGCCGCTATCCTTTATGCGGCGAAGCAGCTTAACCTTCCCCTGAAGATTTACACCGCGGAGGAATTATCGAAAAACGACGATCGCTGTTCGGGCAGCGACTTTGTCAAAGCCACCGTCGGCGTCTCCAGCGTCTCCTGCACGGCGGCCTTTATGGGCGGGGAAGAGATGATTGCGGAAAAAATTGCTGAAGCGGGTTTAACCCTGAGCATAACAAAGGAAACAAGATGAAGAAATTATTTATTATTGGCATCGGCCCCGGTGGCGAAGAGGATTTCACCCTGGGCATGATTCGGGCTTTGGAGGCCTCGGAAGTGATCGTGGGCTACAAGCCCTATTTAAACTACATTAAAAATTACACAAAGGGAAAAGAAATCCACACCACGGGCATGAAGTCGGAGATCGAGCGGTGCAAAATGGCACTGACCTCGGCGGAGGCGGGAAAGACCACGGCCATGGTCTCCACCGGCGATGCGGGCCTCTACGGCATGGCAGGGCCCTTGTTGGAACTGGCGGCAGACAAAGACATTGCCATTGAAGTCATTCCTGGCATCAGCGCCAATTTCGCCGCCGCATCGTGCGTCGGTGCGCCGATCATGCACGATATGGCCACCATCAGCCTCTCCGATTTAATGACGCCCTTGGATTTAATTAAAAAGCGGATACGCCTCGCGGCACAGGGGGATTTCGTCATTTGCTTTTACAATCCCCGCTCCAAGGGGCGACCCGATTATTTAAAAAAAGCCATGGGGATTTTAAAAGAAGAAGGCTACGAGGATACCAGGCCCGTGGCTTTGGTGAAACACGCCCGGCGAGACGGGGAAGAAAAAATCCTCACCACAATCGGGGCTCTGGACGACAACTTCTGCGACATGAACACCATGGTCATCGTGGGAAACAAAGAGACCTATGTAAAAAACGGCTTCATAATTACGCCCAGGGGCTATAAATTATGAAGCTCTGGATCATCGGCGGCACCTCGGAATCGGTGCGGCTCGTAAAAAGCGTGGATCGACGCGCCCTCGTCGTGAGCGTCGCCGGGGAAGAAGGCAAAGACCGCCTGCCGGAAGATACGGAAGTTCACGTGGGGCCCATGGATCGCGGAGCCATGGTGGATTTTATTCGCAAGAAAAGCATCGTCGCCGTCGTGGACATGAGCCATCCTTTCGCGAAGATCGTCTCCAAAGAGGCGAAAGGGGCCGCCGCGGATGCGGGCATCGACTACTACCGCTTTAACCGGCCCGTGGAGGATGAGGCGGGGGATGTGATCTTCGACGATTACCCATCTTGCGCCGAGTATATAAAAGAAAAAAACGGCACCTTTTTCTTTACCACGGGATCGAAACATTGCGATCTTTTTGAGTCGGTAAAGGGAGAAAGCCGCCACATCTATCGGATTATTCCCTCGTCGAAAAGCATCGATACGTTGCACGATGCCGGTGTCGCCATGGAAGACATGGTGGCCATGCTCGGGCCCTTTGATTTGGATATGAACCTGGCGCTTTTTAAACATGCCAAAGCCGACTTTCTGGTGACGAAAAACAGCGGCGCCGGCTCGGGCTTTCACGAAAAAATCGACGCCGCCCGCCGTTTGGGCATGACGAGTCTGGTGATTCGCACAGAAGGCGAAGAGGGGCTGAATTTTTCCGAAACCAAGGCCGTCGTAGAAAGGATATCGAATGGAATTCTCTTATCGCTTTTACACCAATAAAGATTGCAAATACTTTCCCTGCCACACCATGGAAGGGGATTTTAACTGCATGTTCTGTTACTGCCCCCTTTATTTGCTGGACGAGGACTGCGGCGGAAATTTTTCCTACGCAGGCGGCGTAAAAGACTGCTCCAATTGCACCATTCCCCATCGCCCCAAGGGCTACGATTACATTAACAATCGCCTTCGGGAAGAAATAAATAAAAGGAAAGAACGCCATGAAGGATAAGCTTGTTGGATCCATTGAAGGGGCGGATAAGGCGTACATGAAACGGGCCAAGGAATATTGGGACAATCGCACCCACCCTACGGGCTCCTTCGGCGCCTTGGAAGGAATGACCATTCGCCTGGCGGGGATTCAGCGGCGGGTCATTCCTTCTGTGGAGAAAAAGGCCATCGTCGTCTTTTGTGCCGACAACGGCGTGGTGGCGGAAGATGTGAGCTCCTCGCCTCAGGTCTTTACGCAAATGCTCGCCAATGCCATGGCCCGAGGGGAAACCGGCGTGGCGACATTGAGTCGTTGGGCGGATTCAGAGCTTTATATCGTAGACATAGGCATGAAGAAAGATGTGGCGCGGGAGGCATCGATTATCGATGCGCCCATTCGCTGCGGCACTGGCAATATTGCCGAAGAGGCTGCCATGAGCCGGGAAGAGGCCATAGAAGCCATAAAGCGGGGCATGGCGGTGGCGAAGGCGGCCATAAAAAATGGCGCCTCCATGATCGGCACCGGGGAGCTGGGCATCGGAAACACCACCACCTCGGCGGCCCTGCTCAGCGCATTAACCGGGGAGTCCGCCGAAGATTGCGTAGGCTACGGCGCCGGCATTACCAAAGCGCAGCTGGCGAAAAAAGTGGCGGTGGTGAAAAAAGCCGTGGCCCGCGCCGGAGACGGCGATGTGATTCACAAAATCGCCCAAGTGGGCGGGTTGGATCTCGCAGGCCTCGTCGGCGTGTTTTTGGCATGCGGAGAAGAAAAGGTGGCGGCGGTGGTTGACGGCTTCGTCACCGGCGTGGCGGCCCTTGCGGCGGTACAATTGGCACCGAATGCAAGCGACTATATTTTTCTCTCCCATAAGAGTTGTGAGAAAGCATCGGAACGTGTAAACACACATTTAGGCATGACACCACCACTGGATCTCGCCATGCGACTGGGGGAAGGGAGCGGCTGTCCTCTCTTTTTTCAATTGATGGAGGGAGCTCTTTACGCCATGAAAAACATGGGCTCCATGGAAGACAATGCCATCGATCCGGGCCTGTTAGTGAATATAGAAAAGGAGTCTCTATGATTACATTAGTGACCGGCGGCGCCAGGAGCGGAAAAAGCGGCTATGCGGAATCTCGATTGAGTCGCTACGAGCGCGTCGTCTACATCGCCACGGCGCAGACCGCAGATGATGGGGAAATGATTCGCCGCATCGAAGCCCATAAAAAGAGGCGGCCCGCCTCATGGCGCACGGTGGAGCGGGATCACCGCTTGGCGGAAGCGATCGAGGGAGCGGACGCCGCCCTCTTGGACTGCGTCACGGTGATGCTTTCCAATTACCTGTGGAAGTATTCCGCAGCGGAGGATGCAGTGGACGAGGAGAAAATCGAAGAGGCCTGCATGAAGGAGCTTGGGGCTTTAATTGCCGCGGCGCGGCGCACGTCCTGCGATCTGTGGATCGTCACCAACGAGGTGGGAAGCGGCATCGTACCCATGCATCCCGTCTCCAGGGCATTTAGAGACATTCAGGGGCGCGTGAATCAGCGACTGGCACTGGCGGCCGATGAAGTCTACGCCTGTATTTCGGGAATTCCGGTGAAGATCAAATGAACAGTTTACTTTTAGCCATCCAATTTTTAACGCGACTGCCCCTTCCGCAGGAGACGGAATTTAACGAAAAAGAAGCGGGGAAGAGCCTTTTCTGGTTTCCCTGGATTGCGCTTTTCATGGGGGTGGTCGTCGGTTTCGTCAACAATTTCTTCTACGACGTCGGCCCTCTTTTCGCCGCCTTTTTCGGTCTGCTCACCTGGTACTTATTAAACGGCGGCCTGCACATGGACGGGCTCATGGACACGGCGGACGGCTTTTTGTCTAATCGAGACAGAGATCGGGTCGTGGAAATCATGCACGATTCCACCATCGGCGTCTTTGCCGTCTTGGCCTTGGTGCTGGTGCTCTTGGGGAAATTTTCCGTGCTGGCATCGGTGGCCATTCAGCCTTTGGAGATGGGAATATTCTTCGCCTCGGCGCGCATGGGCGTACTGACCGCCATTCACTTTTTCCCTTCGGCACCCGCCTCGTCCATGGGAAATTTCTTTAAACATGGCGCGTCGAAAAACAGCTACTACCTGCAGTGGCTGATCCTTTCTGCGATCATTCTCTTTACGAGGGGCAAATCCTTTCTTCTCTTTCCCGTGGCCGGCTGCCTATGGGGCGTGGTCTTCTCTCGACTCTCCGTAAGAAAAATCGGCGGCCTTACGGGCGATGTTTACGGCGCCATAACAGAGACTGGGGAGCTTTTCATGTTGCTCCTCTTCGGGGTGTTTTTCTCATGAGCATTTATATGATGCGCCACGGAAAGACCTTGGCCAATGAAAAGAAATACTACGCCACGTCGACGGAACCCTTGCTTCCCGTGGATCCTGCCACGGCGAAGAAATTGAAGGAAGCGGTGGGCGCCCTTTGCGTAACATCCGTCGTCTCCAGCCCCTATTTGCGGGCAAAGGCGACGGCGGCCCTGGTATGGGATCGAGGGCCGGTGGCAGAAGAGGCGCTGATTCGGGAAGTGAATCTGGGCGTTTTGGAAGGCCGCAGCTTTTACGATGCCTACGATTTATACGGCGAAGCTCTCGCGCCTTGGATCGACGATCCCTTTAATTACGGGCCGCCTCGGGGCGAAAGCCTGAAAGAGGCCTTTGTGCGGGCTGAAACCTTTTTAAAGAGGGCAAAAGACGACACCCTCTACGTGAGCCACGACGGCTTCATGCGCTTGGTGCTTTCGGCCATAAAAGGCGACGTCCGGTCCTTTTTCCAATACAAGTTGGACAATTTTCAAATCATAGAAATCAAATAAAAGTGACAATTCCGTTACAAATCCGGTGGAAGTCTTCAAGGGGCCCCATCCTTTTGCTATAGTTTTAGGAGCTTTAGAAGCAAAGAAAGGATGTTACCATTGAAATACACATTGAAACGGTTATTGGCACTTTTTTTATGTGCGTCCATCTTACTCCCCGCAACAGGCGTCTTCGCCCAAGGCGTCGAAAGCCCGAAAAATTTGGCCTTGGCCTTGGCACAAAGTGAAAGCGGAAATTACGATGCCTTTACGCTCAGTTGGATCAATCCCGATTGGGTGAAGAAGCAATTGGCATCGGGCAAGACCGTGGCCTTTGAAATCGACAGCTCAGTCAATCAAAATCCCTGGTCTTCAACAAAGGGCCAAAGCTTTAAAGGCGAACTCACGGCAAAGGACAAGGACCGCGCGGAAGTGAAGCTTTCCGGAGCGCAATTTTCGAATTTAGCGAATCCCGCTTTGGAGAGCAATCTCTACAGCTTCCGCGTCCGCTACATCGGTGCGGGCGAAAGCGGGTACACCAATGCGGTATCCGTAGGCTATCGCCCGGTATTTAACAATTCCAGCAATTGGTCTGTAGAGGAATTAAGGGATGCCGGGAAAAACGGATTGATTCCGCCTTCGGTGAAGGCTGACATGAAAAAAGACATTACCCGGGAAGAGTTTACGGAAGTCATGGTTCGCCTCTATGAAAAAGTGGAACGGGTCCATTTGGTGGCGGGCAAGAGCCCCTTTAAAGACACGAAAAACGAATCCGTGGTCATCGCATCCCGTTTAGGCCTGGTCAACGGCGTAGGCAACGGAAAATTTGCGCCGAATGCCAAGATTACTCGGGAAGATATGGCGACGATTCTGGCGCGCTTTATTAAGAGCGTAGGCGTGAAAGAAAACGCAACAAGCGGCGCGCCCTTTGGCGATCACAATAAAATCAGCCCCTATGCACGTGAATCCGTCTACACACTCCGATCCATGGGACTGATGGACGGGTATCAAGACAATGCGTTTAGGCCCAAGACCCACGCCTCCAGAGAACAGGCCGTGGTACTGGCTCAGCGCATCTATACGACAATTGCAAAATAAACCTGTTTAGGGAAAAAGAAAACCGAAGGCACATAACCTTCGGTTTTTGCATCTATGTCGTTTGTAGGGATTAAACTAATTTTGCCAAGAGGGCAGAGGCCAAGCCGAGAAAAATAAAGAACCCGCACACATCGGTAAATGTGGTGAGAAAAATCGGCGATGAAATGGCCGGGTCGATCTTTAACTTGTCGAATAAAAGGGGCAGTAAAAAGCCCACGATGCCTGCGATAACCATGTTTAAAATCATGGCGGCAAAAATAATCAGCCCCAAATACACATTGTGGTACTTCAGATACAAGACGATGCCGGCGAAAAAGCCGATGACGGCGCCGTCGAAAATGCCGAGACCGATCTCTTTTAAAACCAAAGGCAGGTCTTCTTCCAAACTGATTTCGTCTCGGGCTAAACTGGTTAAGACGATGGAAAGTGCCTGATTGCCGGCGTTTCCGCCCATGCCCGTTACAATGGGCATGGCGGCGGCAAGGGCCACCACTTGGCTGATGGTGTCTTCAAACATGGCAACTACCGCCGAAGCCATAAAGGCCGTAAAGAGATTGATAACGAGCCAAGGCAGGCGGCTTTTCACGGAGTGAAGGAAGTTGGAGTCGTATTCTTCGTCTTTGGAAACCCCACCAATGGCCAAGATATCTTCGTTATGTTCCTCTTCCATAACGTCGATAATGTCGTCTGAGGTAATAACGCCGAGAATGGCTTCGTTTTTGTTCACGACGGGCAAATACTTTAAGTCGTATTTATAAATTAAATTGGCGGCCTCTTCCTGGTCCTGATCCGCATAGACGAAGAAAGGATGGCTTTCCACGAGATCCGCCAAAGGCTTAAAGCCCGGGGCCACGAGAATTTCCCTTAAGTCGACGATCCCCTGCAAGCGGTGCAAATTGTCCGTAATAAAAATCGATTCGATGATTTCCGTCGTCGGCGCGATTTCTTTGATCTTTAACAGGGCTTCACGCACGGTGAGGGACTGTTTCAGGGAAATAAATTCCGTTGTCATGATCCCTGCGGCGCTGTCGTCGTCGTAAGACAAGATCATTTGAAGAATATTCGATTCGCTTTTCTTCATGTAATTCAGGACGTCTTTGCGCTTGCTGGTAGGCAACAGCCCCAACAAGTCCGCCACATCCGCGTTGGTCATGTAACTGAAAATATCGATTAATTCTTTTGTCGAATAGAAATGAGCCATTCGAACTTGAAGCTCTTCTCGGGCATTTTCGATGAGATTGGCAATCTCCTCCGGATCCAGCATAAAAAGGAAATACTGCAGATCCGTCGTATCCAAATCCTCCAGCACATCGTCGATGTCCACGGAGTGATAGGTATTGAAGATCTCCTTGCCGTCATTGATGCTGCCGTTTGCAATGCAGGCATCGATTTTCTCTTTTAATAAGTCATAGTCGGTTTCATATTCCAATGGCCGTCACCTCCGATTCGATTACATTAACAGTATACCATTGAAATCAATTAAAAGTCAGCCCGAGGTGGAAGGTGGGTTGTTAAAAAAGAAATAATAAGTCATAGAACTGTAACAGAGAAGTAACATAAATGACCTCTCAAATTGTTACATTCTGTAACCATCTGTGTTATAATTTCAAAAGATCATTAAGAAAAATCTAATTTCGAATGGAATGATCCTTAGGGATCGTTCGAGGAGAAGTATTAATAAGGAGTGTTGTTTTTACATGAATCAAAAGTTCAAGCTTGCCATCGGAACGACTGCATTGGCAATCATTTCGGTAGTAGGTCTTCGAGATACCGGCGTTTTCGTGCAGGATCATAACACCACATTGTACAGCGGCAGCGAATTGAAATTCGCCGTAGAAGAACAAGCGAACATCGTAGATACCAATGATCGCGGCTACATAGTCCAAAAGGGCAATGCCAAGGTCACCGTTCCCAAGGAAAAGATCCTGGTAACCGAAAGCAAGCCCCAATATTACACGGTAAAGAAAAATGCCATCCTGAAAAAAGACGGCAAGGTTGTCAGAAACCTTTTTATCGGTGAAACACTTCAAACAGTGAAACACTACCCCAACACCGTGGCGGTAAATACGGAAGACGGTCTTTTCGGATCCGTAGAAAATGCTTACATCGAAGCCATCGAAGGGCCCCACACGACCCCGGCGAAGGTAAAGCAAAACTTAAGACTTGAAAATGCCAACGGCGCTTACCAATTGGCCAAAGATCAAACGGTAAATGTCGTCAGCTATAAAGACGGCCTCTTCATTATTCTTAACGATGAAGGCAAGGATTTCCAAATCGATCCCAACTACTTAGACTTCGGCGAAGGCGGCGTGAAGGCCGTAAAACGCGAAGTGATTCAAAAGCAAGCACCGGTCAAAAAAGTGGTCGAACCCATTGCCGCACCGCCGAAAGTAGACGGCGCCAAGGCGCAACGCGTAATCGACTCGGCATTTGGCAAAATGGGCTCCCCCTATGTATGGGGCGCTACCGGCAACGGCGGTTACGACTGCTCCGGTCTCGTCTATGCCATTTATGTCAACGAATTGGGCATCTCCCTTCCCAGAACGTCTTCCGCACAATCCCAAGTGGGCAATCAAGTGGATCGTTCGCAATTGCAACCGGGTGATCTGATCTTCTTCAACACCACGGGCAAGGGCGTTAGCCACGTAGGCATTTACATCGGCAACGATACCTTCATCCACGCCAACAGCGGCAGCGGACGGGTTAAACAAAATAAATTATCTGAAAAATATTATGACTCCCGTTTTGTCAATGCAACGCGCGTGTTATAATAAGTCGGAAACACGAAGAGCGGTTCGCCGCTCTTTTTTAATGAGGAGGAACTAATGAAATTTGACGTGAGCCCCTTGCGGGAGAAGCTTCTCGAGGATTTAAAGAAAAAAGTGGCCCTTGCCAAAGAAAGAGAAATCGGCGATAAACTTTTGATTCTTCGCATCGGCGATAAAAAGGCGGACATCAGTTACGAAAACGCCATTAAGAAATCGGCGGATAGTGTCGGCATGGATGTGGCGGTGACCGTATTCGACGAAGGCGCTTCGGAGGGCGATCTCCTACGGGAAGTGGAACGAGGCAACAAGGATGGGCGCATCGGCGGAATTCTGATCTTTCATCCGCTGCCGAAGCATTTTGACGCCGAGGCCATTGACCGCGCCATTGTGTCGGAAAAAGACATCGACTGCTTGAGCCCCTTGAATCAATGGAAGATTTTCACGGGGCAGGGTAAAATGATGCCTGCCACGGCGAAAAGCGCTTTAATGATCGCCGAAGCCATGGGGGATTTAGAAGGCAAGCGGGTGTTGATTATTAACCGCTCCATGGTCATCGGAAAGCCTCTGGCCATGATGCTTCTAGATAAAAACGCCACGGTGACCTTGGGTCATTCTCGTACGAAAAACATCCCTCAACTGGCGAAGGATTACGACGTGGTGGTTTACGGCACCGGGCAGTCTCGCTGGGTAACGGCGGATTTTGTCGGCGAAGGACAATGCATCATCGACTGCGGCATCGCCTTTGACGAGAAGGGGAAATTAACCGGCGATGTGGATTTCGATGAGGTGGTGGACAAGGCACATCTCGTGACTTCCGTGCCCGGCGGCGTCGGAAGCCTGACCAATTTATTATTGCTGGACAATATGTTTGTGGAGTCGATTTGATTCCATGAAAAAGCCCTCGCGACAATGGTAGAGTGACCCCATAAAGTTGGACTTAATCGAGTAAGCATTTCGCTTACTCGATTTTGTTGCATTAGAAAACCCCCGGTTAGACCGGGGGTTCCGTTTAGCTTTAGCGATAATCACCCGTTATTCCCAGAATGGTATGATAAGAAAGGTCTGCCAACCAATCACAATCAGGAGGGAATAATGACA
>NZ_CALPBW010000008.1 GCF_943169845.1 Peptoniphilus rachelemmaiella | reverse complement strand
CCACTACATAGGCAATTAAGCGCTTTGTCATCTGCTTGCCCTTGGCGGCAAAGGAGAGAGGTGCTTCAAAGCGCGCGCCGCAATCCTTGCAATCATAGCGTGTCTTCTTGACGCGAAGAAACACGTGCTTGCGCCGCATCGGTGCGTCCCGAAGGACTTGCTCCCGGTGATCGTGGACCCAGGCGTGGGATGAGCCACAGTGAGGACATACCCGATCATGAACGGGCTTACAATCAATGGTAATCAGGCGTCTTTCTTCTGAAACACCGGTGACCTCGACATCTTGGATTCCTAAAAGTAATGTGGTAATATTGTTTTGCACTTGTTTGCCCCCTTTATTAATTTGTGGTGATTTAATTTTAGGTGATTGGGAAAACAAGTGCTATCTTTTTGCATAAAAATATCCATTAAGGAGTTACTCCCCAACGGATATTATAGAGCCAAATAAAAGCTGTGATCGGCGCGAGCTGCTCACGGCTTTTTTCTTGGTTGGGTGTGACGCCCTCTTCATGCCACATAGGGTATAATACAAGTAAGGAGGGCTTATGGGCAGTGATTATATTCCCGCAAACGGGATGCGTATTTTTCAGAAGAAAGGCGTCTTTTCTTTCAGCATGGATTCCGTGCTTCTCGCCGCATACGGAAAGAGCAGGGGCCGCGTGCTGGATCTGGGCTGCGGCAGCGGCTATCTGGCTTTAATGGCTGCGAAGGATGCCGACGAGGTGGTGGCCGTGGATCGATCCAAGGAGGCCGTGGAGCTGGTGGAAAAAAGCGCCGCGGCAAACGGCGTCGAAATCAAAACAGTGGTAGGGGATTTCAGAGACTTGGATCTCGCGCCATGTGATGTGATTTTTACGAACCCGCCCTTTTACAGAGACGGCATAAAAAACGACGACCCGTCTATATCCGCGGCGAAGCATTTGGATTCGGACATGCACTGGTTTTACGAAGCTGCCCGCTTTTTAAAGCCCGGCGGAAAGATCTACGGCATCGTGGACGTGGCCCGCTTTCAGGAGGTCGTGGCGGATCTGACCGCGGCGAAGGTGGCAGTGAAGCGGATGCGGCCCGTGTATTGGAAAAAAGGCGAGGCGGCCCGCCGCATTCTTTTTGAAGGCGTCTCAGGCGGCGGCTGTTTTATGGTTCTTGAGGCGGCCCTTTATGTTTACGAGAAGGGCGCCTACAGCGAGGAGGTGGCAGGCTATTATGGCAGGTAAGGTATATTTTTGTCCCACGCCCATCGGCAATTTGGAAGATATTACATTAAGAACCCTCAGGGTGCTGAAGGAAGCGGACGTGATTTTGGCGGAGGACACTCGCCACTCCCGGCCCCTATTGAATCACTACGCCATTGCCACGGCCATGGAAAGCTACCACAAGTTTAACGAGGCGGAAAAAATCGCCGCCGTCTTGGCGCGGCTCGATGCGGGGGAAGATGTGGCGGTTATATCCGATGCGGGGATGCCCGGGGTGTCCGACCCCGGTGCCGTGCTTCTCGCGGCCCTTTTAAAAGAAGGCAGGCCCTACGAGGTTCTCCCCGGCGCCTGCGCCCACGTAAGCGCGTCGGTCATCGCCAATATAGAAGAAGGGCGCTACCTTTTTTGGGGCTTTTTGCCGCAAAAACACGGCGCCCGGGTGAAGACTCTGGAAAGTTTAAAGGACCTTCCCGTCCCCGTGATTTTCTACGAAGCGCCCCACCGCATCGAAAAATTCTGCCAAGATGTTATGGAAGCTTTGGGCAATCGGGGGCTGATTTTTGTGCGGGAGATTTCCAAGATGTACGAGGAGCGCATCGAAACCACCGCCGAAGATTTCCTCGCCAATATCGAGGACTACACGATTAAAGGGGAATTTGCCGTGGTGCTTCTGCCTAAAAAAGAGGAAGAGATCGTGGACATTCTCTCCGCCCTGAAGGAAAAAATCGACGAAGGCATGAGCCCCTCCAAGGCGGCGAAGGTGGTGGCCAAGGAGTGGAATTTGCCGAAGAATGTGGTGTATAAGGAGAGTTTGAAGCTTTGAATCAAGAAGATCTGCTGGCCTTTCGCCGGGAAATCGGCGCGCTGAACGAGGCATTAAAGACGAAGTACGATCCCCTGTTTCAAAAGTCGGGGCTGGAGTTTAAAAAAGCCCTCACCGAAGATGTGGGGACCGTGGAACAACTGATGCCCTTAAGCGAGGAGGAGCTCAGGGCGGTGGGCGCTGTGGCAGGCGTAGACGGCTCGGTGATTCGCCAGGGCGGCGCCTATCCCCACTATGTGGAATTTTATCAGGGACTGGCGCTTAGCATGGAGAAAAAGGAGCGGCGCATTCGCCGCATCTACACCCCCTTTCTCGCAGGCGACGACGCCGCGAGCGCGGAAAAGCTCCACGACCGCTACCTGGCCGAAGTGGAGCTGGAGGCCGCCACGGCCTTGGTGGAAGAGGAAGAGGTGGCGGTCCTCATGATGGACGGGGGCCTTTTGCGCTACGCCATTAACTCCCCCGCCAAGTGGGAGGCGCTCAGAGACCTGTGCCTCGCCGAGAATACCCTCCTCGTCGGCGCCATTAAAGACATAAAGACCCGAGACATCGCCCGGCGCATGGGCCGCGGCCACGATTTCTACGACCGGGAATACTTAGCCGGAAAGCTGGATGTAGGGGAGCTCTTGATTCTCGCAGAAGATGAAGACGAGGAGGAAAAGGGCAAGACCGCCGCAGGCCTCGTGGGGGCATTTTACCGCCCCACCCGCCACTGGGAGGTGGTGGGGATGGACGTGCTTTCTCAGCAAAAAGAGGCGCTGAATTTCCTCGCCCGCCTGCTCTATACCCTGACGCCGAAAAACGGCCGCGGCGTGCCCTTTTGGATCGACATCGTAGACAGGGAAGTGAAAGTCAGGCAAAAGGAAGTGCGCCTGATACTGGAAGAGGCCATGGACCGTGAGATGATGGAGCGATTTTTCGTATCGGAAAGAGATCGGAGAGTGTAATGCAAATAAAAGTAGTGGGACTGACCAATCCCAGAGAGGTCACCGTCGGCAGCAGGGACCACAATTTTCGCGTGGCGGAATTTTTAATGATCGAAGATCCCGTGCAGGGGGCGATTCTCGGGGAAGTGGTGGAAGCCGAAACCTACAACCGCTTTATTCCCATGGATGTAGGCGGCGATTTCGTCGACGACGGTGTGTTGGCCTCCTTGCGCCAATTGGGCTACGACATTCACAACGAAACCATTTACGTGGCCAAGGTGCGCTTTTTGCACGAGACCCCCTATCCGCCGCTGACGGGCTCCGACGCACGGCGGCCGGAATTTACAGAAATCAAGAGCCTTCTCGTGCCCACATCTCCCGATGAAGGCTTAGTCCTCGGCGCCATTCGCCATACGGATTACCTTTACGATGCCATGGAAGACAATCTCAAGGGCCTTTTTGCCCTTTACGAAGAGGGGGCGCAATCGCCTCAAAAAGACGTGCCCTATGTTCTGGACCTTCGGGCCATGCATCAGTACCCCCACATGGGGATCTTCGGCGGCAGCGGCAGCGGGAAATCCTTCGGCATGCGGGTGCTTTTAGAAGAGCTTATGGAGAAAAACGTCCCCGGCGTGGTACTGGATCCCCACTACGAAATGGACTTTTCAAACCCTGCGGAAGGGGGCAAGAGCTACGAGAAAAGCCACCGACGCTTTCAAATCGGCGTGGACATCGGCATCGACTTTTCGTCCTTAAACGGCGGCGATTTAAAAACCATCCTAAACGCCGTATCGGAACTTTCCGAAGCCATGAAGAGCACTGTGGATCTCTTGTTTAAAATCGACAAAGGCCTTACGGGTTTTACGACGGTGCTCGAAGATTTAATCGAGGGACACGAAGCCGGCTCCGTGGATAAAATTCGGGAAATGACCATGGTGCCCTCGCCGGATCAGAAAAAATGGCAGCGGATTCAAGGTCGCTATGAGCGCTTCGGCAAAGCCACCAACATTTCCTCTCTGCGGGGAATTTTGTGGCGGCTCAAAAGCGTGGAGCGAGACGGCCTTTTCCGCGGCGATTCGAGGCCCGTGGAAGATGCGATCTTTGAAGGCAAGCTCGCCGTGATCCAAGGCTCGGTGAAGCTTATTCAAATGTATGCCACCTACCTCATTCGCAATCTCTACAAAAAGCGCCGAGACTTTAAAGACGCCCAATTCGTGCAGCCCGCAGGCGGCGATTACTTCCCGCCCTTTTTCGTCGTCACCGACGAAAGCCACACCTTCGCCCCCAAGGGCATCCCCGCCCCGTCCAAGAGCGTGCTTCGTGAAATCGCCCAGGAAGGGCGGAAGTACGGCGTGTTTTTAATCCTCGCCACCCAGCGGCCCACCCTTTTAGACGACACCATCACCGCCCAGCTCAACTGCAAAATGATCTACCGCACCGTGCGGGCCCAGGACATCGACACCATTCAGGGCGAGACGGATATTAGCGTGGAAGAATCCCGCCGCCTGCCCTATTTGCAAACCGGCGACGTGTTCATCTCCTCCTCCCATCTGGGCCGCACCACCTTCGCTCGCATACGCATGGCGAGAACCACCTCCCCTCACACGGAAAACCCCTTCGACGAGCTGAAAAAAGTGAAGACCGCCTCCCAAGATCAGCTCCTGAAAGCGGCGGCAGATTTCTTCCCCATCTCCGCGGCGAGCAATATTCTCTCCGTCTTGCCGGAGCTGGAAAAACGGGGCTTGTCCTTTACGCGAGAAGGCCTCATCAGCGCCTTGGATCAATTGGCGGAGGAGGGAAAAATCAAGCGTAGCACAGACTTTTTAGGCAACAGCAAATACGAAGCCTTGGAATAGAAAAGAAGGATAAACGGACATCGACGGGTGTCCGTTTTTTGATGGAAAAGAAATTATAAGAATCATAGTAAATACCAAAATTATTTACTATACTAGATACATGGAATGAAGTGAACAGTAAAGGAGGTAAAAATGAGAAAGTGGAGATTGCTCGCGGTGATCTGCCTGTCTTTATTTGTCATGGCACCTCGTGTGGTGTTTGCAACGAGTCATACGGTAAGCACGGTCGATGAATTTAAACAGGCCGTCAAAGCTGCGGCAGATGGGGATACCATCGTCGTGAAGGGCTTAAAGCAGGAAAAAGACTTTAAAAATGAGAAAATCACAATTGATAAGAATCTGACCATTAAGGCAGAGTTGGAGTACAAGACTGAAAAAAGTATGGTTAGACCTATCAAAACAAATATCCAGGTGTGGGAGGTAGCGATATTAAGAAACCTTAGCTTTAATGTCGCCGAGGGAAAGACATTAGCTCTGTCTGCCGTAAGGCTTTACGGAAATGAAGGGGTGTCACCTATTCATGGACAAGGGAATCTGACAGTCACCAACCTTTCCGGAATCTTTGCCGCAAAGGGCAAGGCTGCCGTCGACCTTCCCGCCGGCACCGTAGAGGTGAAGGAAATTAAGGGGATAAAGAATGAACGCACAGATTACAAAGAGATAATAGATAAGGTCAAAGAAAGTGGTGTGACGAATTTTGGCTATCTTTATGTCAACAGAAAAAATATAGAGAATGTCAATAAAATCCTCGGCGGCGCCGGCGACGGAAACACCAAGGGCGGCGAAGCCATTATCGCCAAGAGCTTTGTGATGGACGATACGAACAACCAAGGTTTTCAGATCAAAGGCGGAAGTAGTAAGGATGGCGAAGGCGCCTTTGCCATTCTCGCCGACAATGTCAAAATAGATATTCGCCAAGCACAACGGACCGTTCCGAATCTTCTTATAAAAGGTGGCGACGGACGCTACCCGGGAGGGGCCATTCGAGGGACAAAATTAGACATCGTCGGTAGCGGAAGCCCTGATTATACTACCGGCATTCGCCCCGGTGCAGGCACTAAGCCAAATCCCGGCATTGAACCGGGAAGCGACCATTACGTCGGCGTCGTGGAGGTCAATGAAGGTGGTAAGCTGGACCTTGGTGAGGGAATCGACGACAGCAAGCAAAGCAATTTGGGGGGCTTCGATCAAAGTTTCTTTTACGGGCCCACCATTCTCGCCAAGGGAAATGCCCAGGTAAATATTTACGGCGGCACCGTGATAGGGTCCTTGGGGAACCCGGGAAAAGGCCAATACCACCTCGCGCCTCGCGCCGTCATCGAAATGGGAACGGGAAAGTTGACGATTCAATCGAAAAAGGCCGAGACTAAAGTAGATGGCGGAAATGTGACCTTCGGAAATTTAGAAGCCATGATTCTCTCTCAAGGTGACGTCTATCTTTCAGGTAATAAGGTCTCCGTAGAAGGACCGAATTTTGGGAACATACAGCCTTCAGACGGTTACGCCAAAGCCGATGGACCCGAGAGTGGTGCTGCAGGCATTAAGACATCGACTGAGGTCATTGTCACCGATGGCGCTCGCGTCAAGGGAGGAACCATTTCCAATGTACAGGTGAATGACGCGTCTAAAAAAGACCGCTACCGCACCGGCTCCGGCATCGTCGGTGCCAAGAAGGTTACCATTTCCAATGGTGCTATCGTCCAGGGGGATGGCCAATGGACCTACAAAACGGGCGCATTAGAAGAAGACTATAAATATTTCGCCACCAATCTTTCTTGTGGACACGGTGTGGAAAAAGTTGAAGAACTTATCGTCGACGGCGGCTACGTTCACGGCGGCGATACCAGTGCTACAGGCACTTACTGTGGCCCAAATATTGTCTGCTTAGTAGGTAATGGTACGGCGGGTAGCGGAATTAAAAATGTACCAAAAGTTGTAATCAAAGGCGATAGCCTTGTCACCGGCGGCTCCGGTTCCGAAAAAACCTGGAGAGGTATCAACTTTTTCGGTCGACTCGAAGCGGGTCACGGCATTGACAATAGTGGCATACAAAATGACGTCGTTAATATCTCCGACTCTGCCAAGGTTTACGGCGGCAACAGTGGAAAGAAAGGCGGCCACGGCATTGTCGGTTCGGATAAGATTGAAGTCGCTGAAAACGCCCATATTTCCGGCGGTGCTTGCCGAGAACTGGTTGACGGTGCACCTGCAGGGAGCGGCATTTACGATGGTACCGACGTTACCGTCACCGGCGGCATCGTAGAAGCGGGGAACCACGTCTTTCAAAACGACTATCCCTACATGAAAAATAGGATGCATCCTTTTACCCAGGACAAGAATTTCCCCGGCATTTCTTCTGATGCCGTAGCTATTCACGCCAAGGGCTTGGTCCTCGTCGACGGAACGGACAAACAGCCGGTATTGAAATCACATTTCTCTGATTATATTGCGTTATCAGCTCCGGCAGTGAAGCTCGAGGGAGACAACGGAACGTTTATTTTAGGAAAAGGAAAGGTGGAAGCGGCAACGCCTCTTTCGAACTTAGTGGAAGGCGGTCGTTACCACGTGGACATCTTTAAGGATAACGAAGTGAACACCTTCACGCCCGTCGATAAAGCAGACGATAGCCGTGGCCTTCGCTACAACGACAAGTCCACGCCCCTCTACCGCGTTTTCTATCAAGACGGAGATAATTATGTAGACGCCACGGTGGACGGAGCGACGCCCATCGACGTGGCGGGCTATAAGCTTTACGCCAAAGATGCGCCCATGAAGCTGAACTTCCTCTCCTACGGCAGAAAGCTGAAAGAGCAGAAGAAGAGCTTTGGCTTTATCGAAGAAAAAGATGAAAGCAAAAAAGCCATTACAGCAATGCTCGGCGACAACCTGTTGATCAAAAAACCCACGCCTCCTACGCCGGGAACTCATTACAAAGGCGGATCCATGATTATGCCTGAAGTTAAGCTGAACACCGAGGATCACTTCGCCTACCTCTTCGGCTATCCGGACAGCACCTTCCGTCCCGACAAATCCATGACGCGGGCAGAAGTGGCGGCCATGTTTGTTCGCCTCATGGAAAAGGCGCCCAATGCCTCCGCCGCGTCCTTTAATGACGTGGCCCCCGACGCTTGGTATTACGACTACATCGCCAAGGCAGAAGCGGCGGGCATATTAAAGGGCTACGAAGACGGCAGCTTCCGTCCCCAAGGCGAAATCACCCGGGCGGAATTTGCGGCCATCGCCACACGATTCGACAAGCTTAACCCGGCGCCCATCACCTTTACCGACGTAGCGAGGGATTACTGGGCTTATGACGCCATCGCTGCCGCCTTCGGCAAGGGATGGATCACAGGCTACGAAGACAACACCTTCCGTCCCGCTGAAAAGATTAAGCGCTCGGAAGTGGCGACCATGACCAATCGGGTGTTGAATCGCTACGCCGACGAAAAATGGGTTCAAGCCCACCGCCAAGTCATCGTGAACTTTACGGATATAGACGAAAGCCACTGGGCGTTCTATCCCGTTGTAGAGGCCACCAACGGCCACGACTACACGAGAAATTCCGACGGCAAAAGCGAAACATGGATTCAGCTAAATGGCGATGCGCGCCGTTAGGCTTTGGGACTTTTAAAGAAAATGCGTACCTGCGGGTGCGCATTTTTATTTGGCATGATTGCACGCAAAAAAAGCGCCCCGCGGGACGCTTTTTTCATTTTCTAAGGAGTTGTATGTGGCTCGATTAGAAACCGAGCTTCGCCATACCTTGATCTTGAACTTCCTTCAATGCTTTGTAGGAAATTTCCATTTGTTCTTTTTCTTTTTCGTTCAAGGGTACTTCGATGACTTTTTGGATGCCGCTGCGGCTCAAGACAACGGGGGTGCCCATGTAGATGTCGTGGCAGCCGTATTCGCCGTCGAGGAATGCGCCCACGGTAATAATGGAGTGGGAGTCTTCGATGATGATGCGGCAGATTTTTGCGAGGACCGTGGCGACGCCGTAGTAGGTTGCGCCTTTGGCGTCGATGATGTGGTAAGCCTTGTCGCGGACATCGGTGTAGATTTTTTCTTTTGCGCGTTCGATGTCATCGGTTCTTTCGGCGAGCCATTCGTCGATGTGGCGGCCGCCGATGGAAGCTTGGCTCCATACGGGGAAGGAGGTATCACCGTGTTCGCCCATGATGCTGGCGGAAACGTCGCGGGGATCCAAATCCAGGTAGCGGGAGATTTCGTCGCAGAAGCGCGCGGAGTCTAAGGACGTACCGGAAGAGATGACCCGTTCTTTCGGGAAGCCGGAGATTTTTAATACGGCGTAGGTCAGGATGTCTACCGGGTTGGCGGCGACGAGGAAGATGCCGTTGAAGCCGGATTCCATGATTTGTTCGACGACGTCTTTGACGATGGCCAGGTTTTTATGAACCAAGTCTAAGCGGCTTTCGCCGGGCTTTTGGGGTGCGCCTGCGGTGATGACGACGATGTCAGCATCGGAGCAGTCGCTGTATTCGGCAGCGTAAATGGTTTTTGCGGAGTTGTAGGTCAAAGCGGCGGTTAAGTCCATGGCGTCGCCTTGTGCCTTGCGGGTGTTTACGTCGATAATGCCCAGTTCGCGGCCTAAACCTTTTAAGGTCATGGCAAAGGCGAAAGAAGAGCCGACGGAACCGTCGCCGACGAGAATGACTTTTGCATTCGGGTTTTGAATCATATTGCTCATTGTGTTACCTCCAGAATCGTTATTATCTATTCAAACGATTCTTATTATAGACGGTGAAAGGCAAAAAGGGAAGTGAAAAACATAAATATTTGCTTTTCAGGCGAAAGAATAAGGTCGACAAAATAATAAATAAAAAATGGGTAATAATGTCGCAAGATAAAGGAAAAATGCAAAATACAAAAGCAGGTATTTTTAAAAAATCGCAATGTGCGGGCGGAGAAAGTGCAATCAAGGTGAAAGGAAAGCTTGGGGGTGTGAAAAAAGTTTTCTCGTAGATTGTGTATTCTTTTTGTTTTTATTTAAAAAAGTCGCATAAATTCAATGGGTCGGGGTAACATCTTAATGTATCAAATGAGGACGGGCGAAAATAATCGAGAAATTTTGTATTTTTTCGAAAAAACAAAAGACCTGATGCCTTTACAACGATAAAAGCCTGTGCTATAGTAAATCTATACACGAGAGGTGTAGATTGTTGTACCGGCTTCACTGTCGGCCGTTCATATGCATTGTAGTCTGTATCATTGATTGCAAGGAGGAAATATGTTATTTAAAACCACCGAAGCGCACGAGGCGCTTAGAAAGAAAGTTCGCGAGTTCGCGGAAACCGTTGTCGCGCCGGTCGCTTTTGAACTCGACCGCGAAAACAAATTCCCGGAAGATATCGTCGCGCAAATGGCTGATTTAGGTATTATGGGCCTTCCCACTGCCGAAGAATACGGCGGCGCAGGGGCGGATGTTATCTCTTACGCCATTGCCGTAGAAGAGTTGGCCCGCGTGGACGGCGGCGTCGGCGTTATTTTATCGGCGCACACCTCCTTGGGCACTTATCCCATCGATCACTTCGGTACGGAAGAACAAAAACAAAAATACCTGATTCCCTTGGCCAAGGGCGAAAATCTCGGCGCCTTCGGTTTGACGGAAACCAACGCCGGTTCCGACGCCGGTGAAACGGAAACCACCGCTGTTTTAGACGGGGATCACTACATTTTAAACGGACAAAAGATTTTCATCACCAATGCACCGGCGGCAGACACTTATGTCGTATTTGCCGTCACCACGCCGGACATCGGTACCCACGGCATTAGTGCTTTTATCGTAGAAAAAGATTTCGAAGGCTTCACCTTCTCCGATCACTACGACAAATTGGGCATCCGTTCCTCCACTACGGCGGAACTCCACTTCAACAATGTTCGCGTTCCGAAAGAAAACCTCTTGGGCAAAGAAGGCAAGGGCTTTAACATCGCCATGTCCACCTTGGACGGCGGCCGCATCGGCATCGCCGCACAAGCTTTAGGTATCGCACAAGGGGCTTATGAACATGCCCTGGCTTATGCAAAGGAACGGATTCAATTCGGCCAACCCTTGGCAGCCAATCAAGGCATTTCCTTTAAGCTCGCCGATATGTACACTAAGATCGACGCCGCACGCCTCTTAGTTTATCGTGCAGCGGAAATGAAGACCAACGGCGAACGCTACGGTCTGCAAGCAGCGGAAGCAAAGATGTTTGCATCCGACATGGCCCTTGAAGTCGTCAACGACGCCCTGCAAATTTACGGCGGCAGCGGCTACATGAAGGGCATGGAAGTGGAACGCGCCTACAGAGATGCAAAGATCACCACGATCTACGAAGGCACCAACGAAATTCAACGGGTCGTCATCGCAGCCAATATTATCGGCAAGGCCGCTCGCTCCACCGGCGGCAGCAAGAAGAAAGCGGGTAAAGGACCCATCACCGGCATTCGCAAGAGAGAAATCTTCGACAGCGACAATCAAGAAGAAAATGTCAAGAACCTCATCGCCGCCCTTCAAAAAGACGGCTACGACTTCAGCGTCGGCATCGATTTATTGACGCCCATCGTCGATGCGGAACGCGTCGTTTCCATGGGTAAAGGCTTTAACGGCAACAGAGATTTGGCCGAAGAATTGGCACGTGCTTTCGGCGCCGCCATCGGTTCTTCTCGTCCCGTTGCAGAAACGGACAAGGTCCTTCCCATTGAACGCTACGTCGGTATGTCCGGTCAAAAATTCCGCGGCAATCTCTACGTCGCCTGCGGTATCTCCGGTGCCGGCCAACACTTAAAGGGCATTAAAGATGCAGCCACCATCGTGGCCATTAACAATGCGCCCAATGCCATGATCTTCAAAAACTGTGACTACGGTATTGTCGGCGACATCGAAGAAGTTGCACCTCTGATTATTGAAGCATTAGGTACGGAAGGTAAGGGCGAAGCACCTGAAATGGTCAAGATGAAACGCTCCAAACCGAGAAAGACCGCACCGAAAGAAGACATCTACGTCTGCCAAGGCTGCGGCTACGAATACAATCCCGAACGGGGCGACGAAGAAAGCGAAATCGAAGAAGGAACACCTTTCGACAAATTGCCTGAAGAATACATCTGCCCGAAATGCGGCGAAGAAAAAGACAATTTCATTAAAGTCGATTTCCCTGAAGACCGTACCTTTAAATAAGCCTTAGGAGGTAAGTAATGTATACCGTAAGAAAAGTAACCGATGATTTATACTGGGTAGGTGCCAACGAACACCGCCTGCACCTGTTTGAAAATATTCACCCGATTCCCCGTGGCGTCAGCTACAACTCCTATCTGTTGATGGACGAAAAAACCGTCCTCTTCGATACGGTGGACTGGGCTGTATGCCGTGAATTCCTGAACAACATTGAACACGTCTTAGGCGGCCGGGATCTGGACTATGTCATTATCAATCACTTAGAACCGGACCACGCCGCTTCCTTAGACGAAGTGTTGATTCGCTACCCCAATGCCAAAGTCATTTCCAACAACCGCGCCTTCATGATGATGCACCAATTCGGTTTTCACGTCGACGGCAGAGAAATCGAAGTGGCTGAAGGCGACGCCATGAGCTTCGGTAAACACGAAATCACCTGGGTAGAAGCCCCCATGGTTCACTGGCCTGAAGCCATGGTCAGCTTCGATGTTACAAACGGCGTTCTCTTCTCCGCCGACGCTTTCGGTTCCTTCGGCGCATTAGACGGCAAGCTCTTTGCCGATGAAGTGAACTTCGATCGCGATTGGCTCGACGACGCCCGCCGCTACCTGACCAACATCGTTGGCAAATACGGCCCCCACGTTCAAGACCTTCTGAAAAAAGCCGGCACCATCGACATTAAGATGATCTGCCCCTTGCACGGACCGGTCTGGAGAAAAGATCTGGGCTACTTCATCGAAAAATACGACAAATGGTCTCGCTACGAACCGGAAGAAGACGGCGTGCTCTTGGTTTACGCCTCCATGTACGGCAACACGGAATACGCCGCACAATGCTTGGCCACCAAGCTTTGCGAACGGGGCATGACCAATGTCCACATGTACGACGTGTCCAAAACCCACGTCAGCTACCTGGTATCGGAAGCTTTCCGCCTGAGCCACATTGTATTGGCTTCGGTAACCTATAATCTGGAAATCTATCCCGTCATGCATCAATTCTTAAACGAAATTCGCATGCTGAATTTGCAAAACCGCACCGTGGGCATTATCGAAAACGGCACCTGGGCACCCCAAGCCGGCACCCGCATGGAAGAATTCCTGGACGACAACATGAAACTCATGGACGTCCTGGGCGGCGAAGTCACCGTGACTTCTTCCCTGAACGACTCCACGGAAAAAGAATTAGACGCTCTGGCCGATTCCATTATCGAATCCTTCGAAAAAATTAAAGAAGAAAAGGAACAAGCCAAAGCATAAATTTTAGATTAAAAGTCCGATCCTTCGGGGTCGGGCTTTTTTAGTGCACTTTTCCATGAAAAAACCACCGGATGGCGGTGGTTCTGATTACTTAATCCTTATATAGTACCCCTTCATTTTCTGCACCGGAGATCGTCCAAGTCTTGTAGCCGTCAATATTGTCGGGATTTTCATCGACTATGTACGTCTTATTGTATCGACTGTCAATCAGATAATCGTAATTATTTCCCTCTTTATCCCTATCGCAATAAATGTATAACTCAAAACCGCTGGGTCGAGCGCCGCCCCAATAGTTATCGCCGATTTTTTGCATAAATTCCACATCGACCAATGCCTTAAAATCTTCCGTGATGGAAATCAGTTTTTCTTTTTCCAAGGGACCCTCATAGACCATCTCCGCTCTCAAACCGGGTCTTTGAAAGTAGAACTTTAAATCTTTTATATGTTCATCGGAACGGCACATGGTCTCTGTAAATTGCCTGACCTCTTTCATGCGCACTCTTTTATTTGGATTACTTTCCACGAGGATCAATAAAAGGGCAGAAAGAATGACGCCGGCAAGAAAAAACTTTTTTTTCATCGAAAACCTCCGAATGTTCCATGAAAAGTTGACGGGACGCTAATTTAACGGGTGATATACATCCTTATTTTTCAATTATACTATACATTAACGAATAACGGCTTTATTGATCACGCGCTCCCGGTGCCGGGTCGGGCTTTTTTGTTGGGGAAATTTTTCCCGCCAAGGGGATTTTTGCGGCGAAGGGAGAAAAAATCGTGGTATAATAGCCGAGCTTGGAGGGTTTATGAAGAATAAGATTTACATTACCGGACACAAGAATCCGGACACGGACAGCATCTGCTCAGCCATCGCCTTGGCCGAATTAAAAAACAAAACGGGCTTTCACGCGGAAGCCATTCGCTTAGGGGAAATCAATCGGGAAACGGAATTTGTGCTGAATTATTTCGGTATGGAGGTGCCGCGGCTTAAGACATCCATTACGCCGCAAATCCGCGATTTGGAAATCGACGGCGCCTACTGCGTGAACCCGGAGCTTTCCATGGCGGGGGCCATGGAGATCATGCAGAAAAACAACATCACGTCCCTGCCTGTGGTCAACGGGGAGGAAAAAATAATCGGCATTGTGAGCCTTTCAAACATCGCCGCGTCCTATATGGAAATTTGGGACGACCGTATCATGGGCCGCTCCGACACCGGTTTGGAAAACATTAAAGATGTGTTGCGAGGCCAATGGATCCACTTGCCGGCATCGCCTCGGCCTCTCTCGGGAAAAATGGCGATTAAAGCCATAAAAAACCAAAACCTCATCGAAGAAGGGGACGTGGTCATCGTCGGCGACGACGTGGACGATCAGGAGGCGACGATTAAGAAAAATGTCTCTCTCCTGATCCTTACCATGACCACCCAATTAGACGATCGCTTGCTGAAGCTTGCCAAAGAACGAAACGTGACGGTGATCTCCACGGGCCTGTCCACCTTTATGGTGGCGCGGATTCTGCCTCAAGCCGTGCCCGTCGGCCACGTCATGACGAAGGAAAACCTGGTGGTCTTTCACAAAGACGATTTAATCGACGAGGTGCGAGAGAAAATGGCGGAATCCCGCTTCCGCTCCTATCCTGTCTTAGACGACAAGGACCGGGTCGTGGGGAGCATCTCCCGCTACCACCTGATTACGGACATTAAGAAGAAAATCATTCTCGTGGATCACAACGAGCGCAACCAATCCATCGAGGATTTGGACAGCGCGGAAATCCTGCAAATTGTGGACCATCACCGGGTCGCCAATGTGGCCACCTCATCGCCGATTTATTTCAGAAACGAACCGGTGGGCTCCACGGCCACCATTGTGTCAAAAATGTATTTCGAAAGCGGCATTATGCCCTCGAAAAATGTGGCCGGGCTTTTGTGCGCCGCCATTATTTCCGACACGCTCCTGTTCCGCTCCCCTACATCCACGGCCACGGATCGCTACATCTTGGACAAAATGAGCAAAATCGCCGCCATGGACGTGGAGGATTTCGCCGCAAAAATGTTTAAAGCCGGCACCAGTCTGGAAGGGAAGAAGCCGGAAGAGCTTTTAAACACCGATGTAAAAAACTTTACCTTCGACGGGCGCGCCGTGCGTATTTGTCAGATCTTCACCATGGATACAGACAGCATTGCCGCCGTGGAAGCATCCCTGAAAGAGGCCATGGAAGCCTACCTGGAAAAAGAACCGGTGGCGTCGTTTATTTTAATGATTACCGATATTTTCAGAGAACGCTCGGAAGTGATCGTCGTCGGGGACTTTAAAGAAGCCCTGGCCCGCCAATTCGGAAAAGACCTTCACGGAGACAAATTTACGGCAGAGGGCCTTTTGTCCCGAAAGAAGCAATTGGTGCCGAAAGTGAGCGCCGCCGTAAGCGAAAGCTAATCGACGGGAGCGACGATCCCTCGAGACATTACGCAAACAGAAGCAATAGGGCGCGGCCTTATTGCTTTTTTGTTTGTCGGAAAATGAGGAAGGCGGACGTGCAGATCAAGGCCATCGCCGTGGCTTGGGGGCGATTCGGAACACAAGGTACGCAAAAAAGCTTGCTCCATTTGAAATTGACCGAAGAGGAAGAAGAATGGAAAGGGATTTGCGATGAAAGGGTATAAAGAGGAAGACAGGCGCAGGCATCGACTATTTTGACGCGGACCCCAAAGAGGAAAAGCGCAAGGCCGTGGAGAAAAACGAATTTTCTCTAATTTTATTGTTCGGCCTATGAGAGGTTCCTTGTGATATACTAAGTTTTTACTTCGGTGCCGGGGCGACGCCCCATCCCGTCTACCTCGGGGCATCCCTTTTGGGATCATCCGTCGGCGCCGTAGCGTGTTTAAATAAAAAAGAAAATCAGCAAATAAAAAGGAGTGAAAGATGAAAGTTGCCATTTTAACCGATACCAATAGCGGCATCATGACCCCCGATGAACGTGCCGGCCTTTTCACGTTGCCCATGCCCATTGTCATCGGAGACAAAACCTATTACGAAGGAGAAAATTTAACCGAAAAGGAACTTTGCCGATTTTTGGAAAGCGGGGAAAAAGTCACGACCTCCCAACCGCCCATCGGCCTTTTAATGGATAAGCTGGACACGATTTTGGCGGAAGGATTTGATGAAGTGGTCTACATTCCCATGTCTTCCAGCTTAAGCAGCTCCTGCCACTCGGCGATCATGGTGGCAAAGGAATACGGGGGGAAAGTGCACGTGGTGGACAATCATCGCATTTCCGTGACGCAAAAAGATTCCGTCATGGATGCCCTTCGCCTGGCGAAGAAGAAAGCGAGCGGAAAGAAGATTGCCCGCATCCTGGAAGAAGACAGCATGAACTGCACTATCTACCTTTCCGTCTCCACCTTAGAACAGCTGAAAAGAGGCGGAAGAATCAGCGCCTCGGCGGCAACCATTGCCACGGTGCTGAGCATTAAGCCGGTGCTTACCTACCGTGGCGAAAAGTTTGACGCATACGACAAGGTGCGGGGGAGCATGTACCGGGCGCAACTAAAGATGATCGACGCCCTGCACAAGGATGTGGATCGCCGTTATGCCAACGTGGATCCGAAGCACATTCGCATCGGCGTGGCGGGCTTCGGCATCGACGAGGAGGAAAAAGAACGGTGGCTGGAACTTGCGACCAATGCCTTTCCTTTGGCCAATGTGCGCTACGATTCCCTGCCCGCCAGCGTCGGCGCCCATACAGGCGTAGGGGCCTACGGTATCGGCATTACCGTGGGAGATGAAGCGTAATTTAGGGTGAAAAAGAATGTGGACTGAGATCAAAACAATTACTGCCTTTTCATAAAAAAGATGTTATAATTTACTCCAACGACAAAAGCGAACAGTATATATATAAGAAAGAAGGTAGTAAAATGTTGCTGCACATGGGCTTGGACGTGGGCTCCACCACGGTAAAACTTGTGGCACTCAACGATAAGAAGGAGATCTTGTACTCCACTTATCGACGACATTTTTCCGATATGAAAAAAACCGTCACCGAAATTTTGACGACGGTCTACCATCAGTTTAAAAAAGACGAGACCACCATTAGCGTCACCGGTTCCGGCGGCATTGCCGTGGCGGAATTTTTAGAGGTACCTTTTGTTCAGGAAGTGGTGGCAGGCACCGCCGCCATCGAGGCCTATTTGCCCGATACGGACGTGGCCATCGAGCTGGGCGGGGAGGATTCGAAAATCACCTACCTGCGCGGCAGTTTGGAACAGCGCATGAACAGCATTTGCGCCGGCGGCACCGGGGCCTTTATCGATCAAATGGCCTCGCTCTTGAAGACCGATGCCTCGGGCCTCAATGAACTGGCCAAGGAACACACGAAAATCTATCCCATCGCATCCCGCTGCGGTGTCTTTGCGAAAACCGACGTGCAGGCCCTGTTAAATCAAGGGGCCACGAAAGCGGACATCGCCGTGTCGGTGTTTCAATCCGTGGTCAATCAGACCATTTCCAATTTGGCCTGCGGACGCCCCATTCGGGGGAAGGTCGCCTTTTTAGGCGGCCCTCTTACGTTCCTGGATGAATTGAAAAAGCGCTTCATCGAAACCTTGGGCCTCACAGACGACGAGATTTTGGCGCCGGAAAACGGCCAGATCTTCGTGGCCTTAGGCGCCGCCTTAAAGAGCGTGGATCACGAGCCCGTTAAGGTGGAAGACCTATACCGTCGGCTGGAGAAGAAAGAAGAAGTGCATGTAGAGGCCGACGACCTTCTGGCGCCCCTTTTTAAAGACGAGGCGGAACTTGAAGCCTTTCGCGCCCGCCACGCCGGCTGCGATTTGCCCAGGCGGGATCTTGAAACCTACGCCGGTCCCCTTTACGTGGGAATCGACGCCGGAAGCACCACGACGAAAATGGTGGCCCTTTCCGATAAAGGCGAGGTCTTGTACGAAGCTTACGGCCCTAACAACGGCTCGCCTCTGGACAGGGTGAAGGCCTACCTCATGGATCTTTACGATGCCATGGGAGCCGATGCCTACGTGGCGTCATCGGGGGTAACGGGCTACGGCGAAGACTTTATTAAAGCGGCTCTCAAGGTGGACCGGGGGGAAGTGGAAACCATCGCCCACTTCCGCGCCGCCCGCTACTTCGAGCCCAATGTAGACTTTATTTTGGACATCGGCGGCCAAGACATGAAGGCCATGAAGGTGAAGGGCGATGTCATCGAATCCATTCTTCTTAATGAAGCCTGTTCTTCGGGCTGTGGCTCCTTCCTTCAAACCTTCGCCGGCGGCGTGGACTTGAGCGTACAGGATTTTGCCGCCGTGGCCCTCGAAAGCGCTGCGCCGGTGGATCTGGGCAGCCGCTGCACCGTGTTTATGAATTCCAAGGTGAAGCAGGCTCAAAAAGAAGGGGCGAGTGTGGCGGATATTTCCGCGGGCCTCGCCTATTCCGTCATTCGAAACGCCATTCAAAAAGTCATAAAAATTCGCGACCCGAAAAAATTAGGCGAGCACATCGTGGTACAAGGGGGCACCTTCTACAGCGACGCCGTGCTCCGGGCCTTCGAAAAGATTACGGGCAGAGACGTGGTGCGGCCGAAAATGAGCGGCACCATGGGCGCCATCGGCATGGCCCTTATCGCCAAGGAAGAAGGGGGCGATGCGAGCACCCTTCTTTCCCGCGAGGCACTGGACGAATTTACCTACACCACAAAACACGCCCGCTGCGGCCAATGCGCCAACAACTGCGCCCTTTCCGTGAATATCTTTAAAGACGGCAGCCGCTACATTACCGGCAATCGCTGCGAGCGAGGCGCGGGCATTGTGCGTGGCGAAGACGAAGCCCTGCCCAATCTCTACGCCTATAAACTAAAGCGCATCTTCGATTACGAAAGCCTTCCCGAAGGTGCGCCCACCGTGGGCATTCCCCGGGTGTTGAATATGTACGAAAACTACCCCTTCTGGCACACCTTCTTTACGAAGCTGGGCTACCGCGTCGTCCTCTCCGATAGGTCTTCCCGCGCCCTCTACGAAAAAGGACTGGAGTCGATCACCTCGGAGACGGCCTGTTATCCGGCGAAGATCACCCACGGCCACATCGAAAACCTGGTGGAAAAAGGCGTGGACACGATCTTCTACCCGGCCATCTTCTACGAAGAAAAGAAAATGGCCCATGCGGACAACACCTTAAACTGCCCGGTGGTGGCGGGCTACAGCGAAGTCATTAAAAACAATGTGGAGAGCATAGAAAAAAGCGGCATTCGCTACCTGAATCCCTTCCTCTCCTTCGACAATCGGGAGAAACTTGCCCAGCGGCTTTCGGAAGTCTTTCCCGAGCAGGACAAAAAGGCGGTGAAAGAAGCCGTGGCCGCCGCCTACGACGAACAGGCCCGCTATCGCGACGACGTGCGGGCGGCAGGCAAGCGCGCCATGGATTTTCTCGAGGAAACGGACACCGTGGGCATCGTCCTCGCCGGGCGCCCCTACCACGTGGATCCCGAGATCAATCACGGCATGGCGGAGATGATTACGGGCCTGGGCCTTGCCGTCTTGTCGGAAGATGCCATCGTCGATGAAGAAAATATCGACGGCACGCTTCGGGTGCTGGATCAGTGGAACTACCACTCCCGTCTGTACCGGGCGGCGAAAATTGTGGGAGAAAGCGAGCATCTGGAAATGGTGCAGCTCAATTCCTTCGGCTGCGGCCTGGATGCCGTCACCACGGATCAGGTCAACGAAATCCTGGAGGCCTACCACAAGATCTACACCGTCTTAAAAATCGACGAGGTCAACAATTTAGGGGCGGCGAAAATCCGCCTGCGCTCCTTGATTCAAGCCGTCGAAAACCGCACCTTGGACAAAGAAGCGGAGTCCATGTACAAAGATCCCGTCCTCTTTACGGAAGCCATGCGCAAGACCCACACCATCCTCATTCCCCAAATGGCGCCGATCCACTTCAGTCTTCTGGCGCCCATGATGAAGAGCGAGGGCTTCAATGTGGAGGTGTTGCCGGATCTTTCCAATCACGTGGTGGATGAAGGGCTTAAGTATGTCAACAACGACGCCTGCTACCCTTCCATCTTTGTCGTGGGCCAATTTATGGAAGCGGTGAAAAGCGGCCGCTACGATACCGACAACTTGACCCTGCTTATGAGCCAAACCGGCGGCGCCTGTCGGGCGAGCAACTACGTGGGCTTTATTCGTAAGGCCTTAAAAGATGCGGGCTACGGCCACATTCCCGTCTTAGGTGCATCCCTTCAGGGCATCGAGCGACACCCGGGATTCAATCTCACCAAAGCGCAAATGGTGCGCCTCGGCAAAAAAGCTGTGCAAAATATGCTCTACGGCGATTTAATTATGCGCCTCGCGAACGCCACCCGGCCCTACGAAGTGGTGGCAGGCACGTCAGCGGCCTTGACGGCGAAGTGGCTCGACAAGCTAAACGAGGGAGCTCGCCGCTACGCCCGAAAAGAATTCAGGGAAAATGTCCGCCACATGATCGCCGACTTCACTGCCGTGGAAACGCGGGATGAAGTGCGGCCCAAGGTGGGCATCGTCGGGGAAATCCTCGTGAAGTATTTGCCCGAGGCCAACAACCACGTCCAACGCCAACTGGAAGAAGAAGGGGCGGAAGTGGTGGTGCCGGATCTCACCGACTTTATGATCTATTCCTTTAAAAACGCCGGCATTAAGGAACAACGCTACGGCACGTCGAAAAAAGGCAGATTCCTCGCGGAACTCATGATCCGCTACGTGGAAAGCTATCGCCGCATCATTCGAGACGCCCTGGCGGATTCCCCCTTCGACGGGCCCGAAACCGTGGAAACCCTCATGGCCTATGCGGAAGAATTTGTGGATCTGGGGAATCAATACGGCGAAGGCTGGCTGCTGACGGCGGAAATGGTGGAACTCATTCGCTCCGGCGCCGGCAACATCGTCTGCGTGCAGCCCTTCGGCTGTTTGCCCAATCACATTACGGGCAAAGGCGTGATAAAATCCGTGCGGGAAGCCTACCCCACGGCCAACATCATCCCCATCGACTACGACGCCTCCGCCTCGGCGGTAAACCAAACCAACCGCATCAAGCTCATGATGGCCCAAGCGGAGAAAAATAAATTCGAAAACGACGCCCTGGCGAAGAAACACAAAGAAAGCGCCGCGGGACGATAAAACAAGAAAAAGCGGATTTCCATGGAGGGAGAGCCGCTTTTTTTGTTGCCATATTCCCCCTGAAAAAATAATTGTGTCTGAGAAAAGACGTTGCTATAATAAAATAATAAGCAGTATCAATTAAAAGGAGGTATTTGAATGATCAAACGATTGGGAGCATTGCTCTTAAGTCTGCTGATGATCTTTAACGGATCAGCGGCCTTTGCCATGACTGCCGAGACAGGCGGTCTGAAGCTACAATTGGAAAATACGACAGGGAGTTACATAGAGATTGCCGTCGAACCCAAGGAAGAGGCCGGAAACATCATCGGCGTCACCACGGATTCCGTTTTTAAACACGACAAAATCGGAAGCAAGAATCAAATCGGATGGGTGCAGGGGAAGCAGTTTTCAGTTGAAAACGGAAAGCTTGCGATCAATCCTCTGAAAAATAAACATACCTTGAGCCTACAGTTCAAGGACAAGACCCTCCACTACATTTTCAAGGACGGAAAATTTGAACCCATCGATGTGGCCCATCCGCCTAAGGGAAAAATCCACGTCAAGCTGGAAGGCTATTTCGAAGGGGCCTTGGTGGGCCAGAGAAAATACGACGCCACCAGCGGCGCCACCGGCTCCGTGACGGACAATAAAAATTCCGATATTAAAGTATACGCCCAAGTGACGGAAGAGGGAGAAAAGCCCAAGGCCTCGGCCTGGAAAGAACTCTCGAAGTCCGATGTGGAAGTGGACAAGGGCAAGACGAAAATCACCCTGGACCCGAAGTCGGGCATGAAGGCGTCCTTTAACGCCTCGGATTCATCCATTACCTTGGCGGGTACGCCGGATAAGGTAGGTGAATACCCGGTTCGCGTGGAACTGGTGGATATTTACGGACGAAAGGCCACCAGTAACGAGGCGTGGTTCTCCGTTTCGGATATCGAGTCGGTCTATCTGGATTCGATTATGAAAAATGTAAACACGCGGCTGAAGACCACTGCCAACGGGAAGGTGCTCTTTAATCAAGAGCCCTGGTACATCGCCTACTTTAACGAGAAGAATCGCGGCGCCGGCCAATCCTATACGGTGCCGAAAAATATCAATCTGTGGCAAGGATCCCACGAAAGCGGGACCTACGGTCAATTAGGCTTGGTCCTCCCCGTAAAGGATCGACCCAATCGACAAAAGCACGAGTACAGACCCGACGAAGACCGCCTGCCCATACAGAATCTCGTTTTAAACGAAGGCACGAATCTGACCCTGGTCAACATGAAGGTCTTTTCCGGCGTGAACATCGTCGTCAACAAAGGAGCCACCCTCACCGTTCACGATTCCTCGATTTACGGGAAAATCACTGTCAACGGCGGGCGACTGCGCATCAATTACGACCCCGAGGGAAAAATGATCGGCGATTTTAAAAAGCCTACGGGAGAAAAAGTGGTCTCCGGCTCGTCGATACAGGGGCAAATCATTTTAAATGACGGTGCCGTCTTGGAAGATTCCTACATCTATTCCAACACCAATAACCTAACCGACGCCGGTCGCGCCATACAAAACACGCGGCCCGTGGTTCTCGTCAAGGGCCACGCCTTTATCAAAGGGAATGTCTTTGTCAAAGGCGATGAATCGCCGACAGGCAATGAAGCCGACGGCAAGCCTTACCGCGGGCAAAACGCCATGACCATCGACGGCGGCTCCCTGACGGTGTTGGATCGCTCCGCAATTTACCTCTATGGCGGGGGTACCTCGGCCACCACATCCCGCGGCGGCCACGCCCTCACCTTGGCAAACGACGGGAAAGTTCTCGGCAAAGGCGAGCTCATCGCCCTGGGCGGCAGCGGCCATTCCCAAGAAGGCGGCATGGCCGTTTCGGGCAAGGGACTTATTTCCACTGCCGTCGCCTACCTAAGAGGCGGAAACGGCGCCGGTGAAACCCCGGCAAAAGAAAGAAGCGTCGCCATCGCCAACAATGTGGTGGGAAAAACCATCGACGGCGGCCGAGGCGACTATCCCGAGTATTGGAGCCATTCCTCCATTCCGAAAAAATTAGATAAAAAAACCATCGGCAGCGAGTGTATCGATCCCGCCGGTGCCAAACCGGAAGAAGGCAGACCGTCGCCTCTGCCCGAGGAGGAGAAACCGAAAAATAAAACCAAGCGGGTCGAGTTCGTGACCAATCAATTCCATCGCTACTCCATCCAAGTAGAGGGCAAGAGCGACGATTCGAAGCTGTGGCTCGAAAAGCTGAAACAGGGCCAAGGCACCGTCACGGTCAAAGGCGAAGCCTTCAAGCCCGTCGCCGACGAAAGCAAGGGCTTTAAAGTCGAAGGTACCACCCTTTACATCTACGGACTCAAGGTAGGGGATGAAGCGGATATAAAAGTCGAAGGATTTGTTCCGGTAAAGCTTAAGGCCGTAGCTACGGACAATCCCCGAGTGCTCTATCGCCTGGAAAAGGCGGGGGCCGAAGAAGAAGACAAGCCCTATGTCCCCGAGGATGAAAAAGAAATCACGGAAGAACGCGTAGAAGCGGCAAAAAAATTCATAAAGGAACTGGTCTTGGACGAAAGCGCCTTGGCTGCCCCCGGCGTCAACACAGGTCGCAACTCATCCACTATTACTGAATTTAAAAAGGCCGTAAAGGATGCCAAGGCCCTGGCGGCGAAAGGGAATCTGAGCCCGGCGGAGAAGAACGTCTTGGTCAAGCTCGCCGAAAGCAAATTTAAAGACTACACCAAAAACATCCTAGTCGACATGAAATTGGAGTCGTCGAAAACCGTGGCCAATCGCCACGACGACACACGCCTCCACGCCGTCCTCTCCGGCGGAGAAGTCGTCTACACTTCCGCTTTGGAAAATTTATCGAAAGCGGGCAATCCCAAGGTCAAGCTCTATCGCATCGACAAAGAAAAATACGAGGCCGATGCCCAAACCGGCGCCACGCCGAAATTTGAAGAAGCACCCTTGGACGAAAAGTATTACGACGTGAAGCAAGTGGATGGCTGCTATCATGTTTCCGTAAAGGAAAAGGAGCTGAAGAAAGCTTTTCCGAATACGGCTCTGGTAAAAATCGTCTTTTCCATGGAAGTGGCCAATGGCGTAGCCGTGGAAAACGCGGACTTCGTCTTCCTGGGCAAAGAAACCAACAAGCCCAAGAAAAAAGACAAGGATTTGGTGGGCGAAAAGGATCCGGAAGGAAAAGATCCCAAGCAAAAAGACCCCGAGCAAAAAGAAAAGCCCAAGGGCCATTACGAATACCGCCTTACCAAGCGCCCAGTTTCCTACCGGAACAAGGGCGAAAGAACCGTCGCCCCTCAACGCTTTGTGGAAGGCTATCCCGACGGAAGCTTCAAACCCTCGGCATGGGTGACGCGGGCGGAATCGGCGCAAATGGTATTTAAGATGGAAGCCGGATCCGCATCGAAGGATCGGCCGGCCTTTAAGGACGCGAAAGACGCGTGGTACAACGAAGCCATTAACTTCGCCGTAAAAAAAGACATGCTCCTTTCGAAAAACGGCGCCATTCGCCCCGACGAGCCTATGACTCGCGGCGAATTTGCTCGCATGCTCGCCCCGATTCTTCCGAAAAAAGAAGGCAAGCATTCCTTTGCCGATGCGGCGAAGCATCCCTTTGAGGCGGCCATCGAGCAAGCCTATCTCAACGGCATCGTCGTCGGTTATCCCGACAAGAGCTTTAAGCCCGAAAACAAAATCACCAGGGCCGAAGCCGTCGCCATGATGAATCGTCTCTATAAACACTATCTGACCCGAGGCGAACTGGCGGCTCACAGAGAGAAGATTAAAAGCTTCCGCGACGTACCCGAAAGCCATTGGGCTTATTTGGAAATCATGTCCGCCGTCAACTATCCCGATTTGAAAAAGCGGGTGGAAACCTTCGATTGGATACAGACCCGCTACGAAAGCCAATGGGACAGAGTGTGGGTAGAAGACAAAAAGACCCCCGAAAAAAAGCCGGAGGCGAAAAAAGAATTTACTTCGCAGTCCCTCGAAGGCAAGGATACAAAGATCTCTCTAAAGGGAAAATTGACCAAAGGCGCTCGCCTGGAAGTCACGAATAAGACGAAAATAAAAGACGGCGTACTACAGATCATCGTCGCCGAAAGCATTTTGAAAGACTACAAAAAACTGGTGCCGCCGGAAGGAAAATCCTACGACATCGTCGCCTCCTACGACGTGAAGCTCATAGGCGAGTTCGAGGGCGAGTTGGAATTAAGCCTGCCCGTGGATGCCGTCTTTAATGGCCGCCCTGCCCTGATCAAGCACTTGACGGCGGAAGGTGTAAAGACCTATAAGGCCACAGTAGAGAGTGGCCGGGTGACGTGCAAAGTAAAGAGCCTTTCTCCCTTTGCGGTGATTGTTGAAAGAGACAAGGTAGACGAAGCCCTCCTTCAATTGCAAAAGGACCTCGCCGAAAGCATAAAAGAAGCCGAGGCAAAGGATACCGCCGCCTACACGAAAAGCAGTGTCGACGCGTTGAACCTTGCCCTGAAAGAGGCGAAGGCGAAGCAAAAATCAAAGGACAAGGCGGAGCTGAAGGGGGCATTGGATGCGCTGAAGGCGGCGATGAAAAACCTCACGCCTAAGGGCGACGGAGCGGCTCTGAAGGCAAAAATCGACGAAGCCAAGCAGAAGGCCGCCGATGATCGCTACACCGACGAAAGCAAAGAAGCTCTTCTGAACCTCTTGAAAAAGTACGAAAACTACGACTACGCCGACGCCACGAAAGAAGCCCTGGAAGCGGCAACCCGGGCCGTGGACGAGGCCGTAAAGGGACTTAAGCTCATCGAAGTGACTGTAAGCGTCCATAAAGGCGGCGCCGTAGACACGCTGAAAGCTGCCATAGGAGATAAGCTGAGTCAGTTGAAAAAAGGCGATCAAACCTATGTCTTTGCCGATCCCGTGGTGGAAAACAAAGAATTTCTGGGCTGGAAGATCAACGGAAAAGGCGATCTCGTAAAAACCGCGGACTTAAAAGAAATGGTGATTACGAAAGCTGCCTTAGGCGAAAACCATGGGCTGAAGATCGAGGCCTGCTTTAAAGACAAAATGATTTTGAAGAAAGTGCGGATCACGGAGATCCTAGGCACAAAGATGCGCATCGATCCCAAGGATCCCGACAGCAAGCTGTGGATGGAAGGCTTCACAGAAAAGGGAACCATCCAAAAGAAACAGGGTGAGAAAGTCACGGACATGGACAAAAATTCAGTCAGCGTCTACAATAAGAACTCGACGAAATCTCTCACCTTTACCGGTCTAAAGGCGGGCGATAAGGTAAAGATTTCCGTTCCCGGCTTTGAAGACCTGTACCTGAAGGCGGAAGCCGCCGGAGGGAATGCCTGCAAGCTCGTACAAATCAAAGACTTCTCCGAATCCGAGGCCCCGGCCCCTCAAGAGGAGCTCATGCAATTGCAAAAGGACCTCGCCGAAAGCATAAAAGAAGCCGAGGCAAAGGATACCGCCGCCTACACGAAAAGCAGTGTCGACGCGTTGAACCTTGCCCTGAAAGAGGCGAAGGCGAAGCAAAAATCAAAGGACAAGGCGGAGCTGAAGGGGGCATTGGATGCGCTGAAGGCGGCGATGAAAAACCTCACGCCTAAGGGCGACGGAGCGGCTCTGAAGGCAAAAATCGACGAAGCCAAGCAGAAGGCCGCCGATGATCGCTACACCGACGAAAGCAAAGAAGCTCTTCTGAACCTCTTGAAAAAGTACGAAAACTACGACTACGCCGACGCCACGAAAGAAGCCCTGGAAGCGGCAACCCGGGCCGTGGACGAGGCCGTAAAGGGACTTAAGCTCATCGAAGTGACCGTAAGCGTCCATAAAGGCGGCGCCGTAGACACGCTGAAAGCTGCCATAGGAGATAAGCTGAGTCAGTTGAAAAAAGGCGATCAAGCCTATGTCTTTGCCGATCCCGTGGTGGAAAACAAAGAATTTCTGGGCTGGAAGATCAACGGAAAAGGCGATCTCGTAAAAACCGCGGACTTAAAAGAAATGGTGATTACGAAAGCTGCCTTAGGCGAAAACCATGGGCTGAAGATCGAGGCCTGCTTTAAAGACAAAATGATTTTGAAGAAAGTGCGGATCACGGAGATCCTAGGCACAAAGATGCGCATCGATCCCAAGGATCCCGACAGCAAGCTGTGGATGGAAGGCTTCACAGAAAAGGGAACCATCCAAAAGAAACAGGGTGAGAAAGTCACGGACATGGACAAAAATTCAGTCAGCGTCTACAATAAGAACTCGACGAAATCTCTCACCTTTACCGGTCTAAAGGCGGGCGATAAGGTAAAGATTTCCGTTCCCGGCTTTGAAGACCTGTACCTGAAGGCGGAAGCCGCCGGAGGGAATGCCTGCAAGCTCGTACAAATCAAAGACTTCTCCGAATCCGAGGCCCCGGTCCCTCAAGAGAAGCCCATGCCGAAACTGGGCACGCCTTTTAACGGACAGGCCAATGTCCTGAATAACACATCCCCCGACGCCAACACCCTTGCATGGTACAAGGCCCTGTACGAGAAAGGCGTCGTCAAGGCAAACGGCGAAGTGCTCCTGCGCAAGGAGAAATCTAGCGGCGACGAGCGGGGTTACTATTTGGAAAACCCTGAAAAGTATTTGCGGGTGAGCTTCAGACATTTAAAACTGAATGAAGTCATCAGCTTTGAAGTGGAAGGATGGCCGGCCCTGCGCTTTAAAGTGGTGGATTTAAAACCCATCTCCGGTCCGAATAGTGAAAAAGAAGCAGTATTTAAAGCCCTGTAATTAAAAAAGACAAACCTCGAAAGCGGGGTTTGTCTTTTTCTGTTTCATCGTGTAATAGAGAGTAAGGTTTCGTCTTACCGTTCCGCCATAATGGTTTCGATTTCGTCGGGATTGATGCCTACCATGGCTTCGCCGATGTCTTCACTCACTTCGGCGATGACGCGATCGTCCATGTAGTTTTCCACGGCCCGCACAATGGCCTTGGCTCGCTTTTCGGGATTGTTGGATTTAAAGATACCGCTTCCCACGAAGACGCCTTCGACACCGAGGCGGCGCATAAGGGCGGCATCGGCGGGGGTGGCGACGCCGCCGGCGGAGAAGTTGGCCACGGGGAGCTTGCCGTTTTCGTGGACGTAGAGGAGCAGCTCGTAGCTTACGCCCATGTCCTTGGCCAGGGTGTAGAGCTCGTCGGTTTTCGCACTTTTCACGTAGGCGATTTCGCCCATAATGGCCCGCATGTGATCCACGGCTTGGGACACGTCGCCGGTGCCGGCTTCGCCCTTGGTGCGGATCATGGCTGCCCCCTCTTGAATCCGCCTTAAGGCTTCGGAGAGGTTCCTGGCGCCGCAGACGAAGGGGGTGTTAAATGTTTTCTTTTCGATGTGGTGGCTATTGTCTGCCGGGGTAAGGACTTCCGATTCGTCGATGTAGTCGATGCCGATGGCTTCCAGGACCGAAGCTTCTACAAAGTGGCCGATGCGCACTTTGGCCATGACGGGGATCTTCACCGTCTTTTGAATTTCTTTAATCATTTTCGGATCGCTCATGCGGCTCACGCCGCCGGCGGCGCGAATGTCGGCGGGGATTCGCTCCAGGGCCATAACGGCGACGGCGCCGGCTTCTTCTGCGATCTTCGCTTGTTCGGGGGTGGTGACGTCCATAATGACGCCGCCTTTCAGGGAATCGGTGAGCTTAATAAATGCGTCGTTCATGTTTCCTCCTTGTGATTCGTGTCATCTTTACAGTGACATTGTACGTTGAATTTGGTATCATCAAAAGGATCAAACAAATAAAATTTGGAGGGACCAGATTGTTTACCATGCATTTTAACGGGGAGGCGCCCCTTTACGAGGCCCTGTACGAATATATGAAAGAGGCTGTGGCCACAGGCGCCATGAAGGAGGGGGAGAAGCTGCCGTCGAAGCGGAATTTGGCCCGCCACTTGGGCTTGTCCGTGAACACGGTGACCGCCGCCTACGATCAATTGGTGGATGAGGGCTACCTTATCGCCAAGGAGCGAGTGGGCTATTTCGTAGCGGAGATAGAAAATCTCCACAAAAAAATCGCCTCGACATCGGCGGTTCCCGTCGAAGAGGCGCCGGCTTACGATTATGATTTCGACTTAAATAAAAATGCCGACTACCGCTTCCCCGACAATCATTTTAAAAAATGCCTTCAGTGGGCGGCGGAAGAGGAGGCGCCTTTGAATCGAAGGGAAAAGGAAGGGCTTCAGGAGCTGAGAAGTGCCGTGGCCGATTACCTTAAGGCCTCTCGCGGCGTGGACGTGGCGGCGGAGGACATTATTTTAAGTGCGGGCATGGAGTATTTGCTCTTGATTCTCTTTGCCCTTTTGCCGACAGACGCCGTCTTTCGCCTGGAAAACCCGGGCTACATTCGCCTGAAGAAGATTTTTGAGCAGAACAACATCCCTTACGATTTCATGGACGTGGATGCATCCGGCGTGGATCCCGACGCCCTGGCCGATGAAAAGAGCATTTACCTCGTGACGCCCTCCCATCAATTTCCCACGGGGAGCATTTTGCGGGTGGACCGGCGCGTGAAGCTTTTAAACCACGTCAAGGCCACGGACAGCTACATTATCGAAGACGATTACGACAGCGAATACAAGTATTACGGCCGGCCCATTCCCGCCTTAAAGAGCTTAGACGGCGTGGACCGGGTGATCTATATGTCCAATTTCTCTAAATCCCTTTCGCCGACGTTGCGGGTGTCTTTTATGGTGCTGCCGCGGCCTTTGATGGCCCGCTACCGCCGCCTGAGCCCGGTGATGAACTGCCCCATCCCCAATCTCGTGCAGCTGGCGCTGGCCAAGTATATGCGGGAGGGCCACTTGGAGCGCCGGCTCAATCGCCAACGGAAAATTTACGACGAGCGAAGAAAAATCGCCGTGGAGGCCTTTTTAGGCGACGACCTTTTTTCCGTAGACGACAAGCGGGCCGGGATGCACTTTATTCTGACCTGCAAGGTGAATGGAAGCGAGGCGGATCTTCTGGCCTATTTAAAAGAACATCGCATCTACATGAAGGGGCTTTCGGATTTTTCGAAAGACCAAGCACAGGAAGGCGATCCCCGCCTCATCGTGGGCTACGGAAATATGAGCGTGGAGAAGCTGAGAGAGGGGCTCGCCACCTTAAAGTCGCTGATAAAAAATTTTTCCGACGGGCCGTGATTTTTTTGTGGATGAAGCCCCGCATGTGTTACACTGTTTAATAAATACTTTCGAGGAGGAGCCATGGGTTATTTACAAAAGCGTATCGAAGCCGACGGGGTGATCTACCCGGGGAATGTGTTGAAGATCGATTCTTTTCTCAATCATCAAATCGATCCGAAGGTGATGAAGGAAATCGAGGCGGAATTTTACGATTATTTTAAGGACCGAAAGGTGACGAAGGTGCTCACCGTGGAGGCTTCGGGCATTGCGCCGGCCATTATGGTGGCGGCCCATTTCGACGTGCCCATGCTCTTTGCCAAAAAGGCGCGGCCCGCCACATTATTGGCCGAAGATGCCTTTATTACCGACGTGTATTCCTACACGAAAAAAATCACATCCAAGGTCATGGTGAATAAATCCTATTTAACGGCGGAGGATTCCGTCTTGATTATCGACGATTTTCTCGCCAACGGCGAAGCCTCCCTGGGCCTGGTGGATATTGTAAGACAGGCCGGAGCCACGGTAGCAGGCGTTGGCATTTGCGTGGAAAAATCCTTTCAGCCGGGCAGGGCACGGCTTGAAGAGGCGGGGCTTGATGTCTATTCCATTGTGCGCATCGCAGCCATCGATTCGGAAAGTCAACAGATCACCTTTAAAGAAGGGCATTAAAATAGCGGCCGGAAGCGAAAGGCTTCGTGGCCGCTTTTTCTTTAGAAAGTGTCTTTGTGTACCTTGGAGGAGATATCGAAGTATTTTCTGCTTTGAATCCATTCGTCGGGAATGCCGAAGGGAATCAAACACAAAATGCCGTAGTTTTCGGGAATATTGAAGAGCTTTTTCACGATTTCTTCGGAGCTTTCCCCTGCCGAATTGGTTTGTTCGCGAATGTTGATCCAGCTGGACGCGTAGCCTTCGGAATGGAGCAAGAGGCCCAAATAAGCCGAGGTAATGGTGGCTTCTTCGATCCAGGTGGGTTCCGAGGTGTCGTTGCCCATGACCACAATGATTTGCGGCGCATCGGCCAAATACTTCGTGCCGTAGCGTTTTAATTCCGCCAGGGCTTTTTTCTTTTCGGGATCTTCCACCACGAGAAATTCTACCGGATGGGCGTTGGATTTACTCGGACCCATGGACGCGTAGGTAAACAGTTCCAATAAAGCCTCGTCGTCCATTTTTTGATCTTGTTTGTACTTGCGCATGGAGCGTCTTTTCTTCACCATTTCTTTAAAATCCATAGTATAACCTCCTTTTCGCGAAAAAGCTCGCGTAAATAATAGTTTCTATCTTTCTTACTTATACCCAATAAATATCTTTGTAAAGGTTTCACAAGAAGTTCAAATTAAGTGGGTATAGTCGTAGTAACTAAAGGATGTAAAAATGAACAGTTGAAAATAGAAAGGAACACCATGGAACCAAATAGAGATTACGGCGGTGAAATCCCCGAAACCTATCGCGACAGAAGAAAAAAGAAACGGGGCGGCTTTCTCATCCTGTGGGCGCTGATCTTTTCTTTGATCGGCGGGACAGTGGGCAGTGTCGTCACCTATAAATTCATGCCCAAGCCCGCGGTGTCTGCGGGCCTTAGGCCCCAAATTGAGGCGCCGGCGGACAAGACGAGAAAACACGAAGCAGGCGTCGTGGAAAGCGTGGCTCGATACGCCATGCCTTCTGTGGTAGGCATTACCACCTCCACGACGAAAAACACCTTAATGGGCCCTATGGCCGTTCAGGGAAGCGGCAGCGGCTTTATTATTTCCGAAGACGGCTACATTCTTTCAAATGCCCACGTGGTCGGCGCCAAGGGCAACAAGGTTAAGGTGCTTTTAAACGATCAATCGGAAGCCGAGGGCAAAGTGGTCTGGTCCGACGAAACCTTGGACCTGGGTCTGGTAAAGATCGACAAAAAGGGCCTTACGCCCCTTCCTATGGGTGATAGCGACAGCATCAATATCGGCGAAACCGCCGTGGCCATCGGTAATCCCCTGGGCCTTGATTTCCAACGCTCCGTCACCTCCGGCGTCATCTCCGGTCTGAACCGAAACATCGGCGAAGTGCAGGGCAAATACATGGACGGCCTGATCCAAACCGACGCCTCCATTAACGCGGGCAACTCCGGCGGGCCCCTTTTAAACAGCGAAGGGCAAGTCATCGGCATTAACTCCGTGAAGATCTCCTCGGCGGAAGGGCTGGGCTTTTCCATTCCCATTAACACGGCGAAACCCATTGTGGAACAGGTCATGAAGACCGGCGACTTTAAATCCGTGGCCCTGGGGATGAGCGGCTACACCGTGAGCGCCGTGGAACGGAGCGGCTACGATTTAGGCACCGGCGGAAAAGGCGTCATCGTCGGCGGCGTGGAAGCCGAATCCCCGGCTGCCGCAGCGGGCCTGAAGGTCAACGACATTATTTTGAAAATGGGGGATGCGGACATTCAAAGCATGAGCCAACTCCGGCGGGAGCTTTACAAATACAAAGCCGGCGACACCGTGGACGTCGTCGTGTCGAGAAACGGCAAGAAGGAAAGCCTGAAGCTCACCTTTACGGACTATCGTGTCCCCGTGGTGGGCCAAGAAGAAGGCCTGCGGCGACTCATACCCGGACTGAACAACTAAGCAAGAGACCTTGTTTCGGCAAGGTCTTTTTTCATGTCATCGTTCGGATAAGCAGACAAATTAAAAAGAAGCCTGCTGTATTACGTTAAAGTATTGACGAGGGGGGGTAATGTGCTACGCTAAGCGAAAGAGGGAATAAAAAAGCGCTCTTTGCCCATGAATTGACCAAAAAGTTAATCAGGATGTTAAAAGAGCGTGGGTATTTTCGTTATCTAAATTAAAGAAAGGAGTATGAAATGAAAAAAATACTTTCATTGTTTTTAGCTTTTCTCATGCTTGCGGTCTCGTCAAGCAATGCACTGGCTTTAGCTTTCCCTTCGGATAGTGAGCAGAAAAGCGTTCAGGAAAAAATTAACTATTTGAAACATGAAGGCATTATTGAGGGCTATGAAAATGGCGATTTGGCTTTGGAACGCCCGATTAAGCGGAGTGAAATTACTAAGATCATCGTTTATAGCTTAGGAAAAAAAGATGCAGCTAAGCTCATGGAGCAAGAACCTGCTCTCTTCAGTGATATCGAAAACCATTGGGCAAAAGGTGTTATTCAATTTGCAGCTAAAAATAAGAATGCAAAGAATGATGTCACCATGGTGAATGGGTATCCGGACAAAACATTCAAGCCTGAAAAGAACATATCCAATGCTGAAGTATTGAAGATGTTGGTTGCTTTAACGAAGGAAGATCTAAAACCCGAAGATGTCGCCAAGGCACAATGGCCTTTTGATTGGATTCGATGGGCGCTGGAGTTAAAAATCATTGGATATAATAGTGGAATTAACAAGAGCATACTTCCTAATGAGCCGGCAACAAGACAAGATGCTTTTGTGGCACTTTACAATGCTTTAAGTCGCTACGGAAAGGGCACATCGAAGGTTCCTGAATTTGTGCCTAATGTAATAATTACTCCGGGTGATGAATCCAATGGGAGAAATACTCCAAATCCTCAACCGAATCCGGGGAAAAAGCCGGGCTCACCTGAACAAAAAATTGAAGAAGAGATTAAACGAGAAAAAGAACCCGATAGCTTAAAAGACATTGGTAAAAAGTTGAATGAGTCGCAGATCGTTATTGAAAATCTCGATACTTCATACACTTTGAAGACGCAAGAAGATGCCGTTCAGGCGAAAGGGAAGTTAATTTCCAGAGACGAATTAAAGTCGGTTCGAGCAAGAATCATCGATCCGTCAAAAAAAGAGGCGAAAGAGGTCGATGTAACGGTAAACGGGAAAAACTTTACTTTGAATCTTAAGGATTACGCCATCGGTTCAAACAAAGTCGATGTTTATGCTGTTACAGACCGCAATGAACTTGTTCGGAAAACCTTCTTCTTAGAAAAAGAGTCGAAAAAAATTACGGTAAAAGACAGCTTGGTCGTTGTTCCAAAAGAGAAAGGAAGCAATCAACCGAAAGATATTCAGATGATATTTTCTAAAACTAAAGGAAAATATTATTTGGGTGTTAACCAGACATCGGATGTTTTTAAGAAGATTCAGGAATCTTTAAAAACAGACGCCCACCCCATTGTCATGGTAGATTTTGGCGTGAAACAGTCATTTAAGATTTCGGATAAAAATACCGTCGCGCACCGGGATGTTAAGAACGATAATAAGTACAACGATCCGATCCAAGTTGACAAAGTATTTTATGCGGTGACGGACGCCAAGTTTGACGAGTTGTTAGCGGATAAAGCGCTAAACATTAGCGCTACTTCCAATACTAATGCCGGAGAGATTGAGCTTTTTATTGATCAAGAAGGCATTCAGGAGGCCTTGGCACATGTTGACTTTGCAAGCAACCAGCTAGTGGGTAGCCCCGCTGATAAGTTAATGGACGCGGAAGGTCAAAAGACAGCACAGCTCGTGGAAAAGAGTAACGCAGAAGATTTCATCCAATTGCCGCCGTCTCCTAAGGGAAAAGAAACTATTGATGTCAATTCTCTGCACGGTGGCAAACTGCAATTAAAAGGAAAAGGTTTTGAACACGAGAAAAAACTGAATGACACCAAAGTTAGCTACTGGGGATCGATCCATGGTGGAATGGCCAATTCGGTAAAATTAAAAGAATTGCCAAAGGAATACTGGGAATGGGCACAAAAAGCATTCAATTGGGTGATGGGAAAAGACGTCAGCCATGAGGCTTATTCCGAGGTGGCGCTGAATGTAGCCGGCGGCACAAACATCAACAACGCGATGGACGGAGACTCAGCCCAAACGACTTTAAATGGGGAGATCTTTTATAACTATTTGGCGCAAACACTTGCCGATGTAAAAATTCAGCATTCGAGGGAAGGACTAAAATTACTTCATGCCGGTTTGGCGGAACGGCAACAAATGGACATGAAGTTGAATCTAAAGTTCAATGAAAAGGTTAATTTTACGCGCTTTCTCAGGAGTTTGGGTCAAGAAAAATCAAATGACTTTATAACGAAGAAATTAAAACAAACGAATAATTTTTCTAAGGATAAATACTTTTTAGGTTATGCTAAAATTCCCTTGTACCCCGGAGGGCAGGTGGCAATTGAGCAATCTACAAAAGGTTCTATTGGCGAAGTTAGCGATATGCTGGCATTATTGGCAGCAGTTTATATCAATGTTTACGGAGAATTAGAAGTGGAACTGATTAGTGAAAGTCAGTTAACGGACAGTTCATCTGTAAATGTCAATGTTTTCGATAAAAAGTTTGAGAACGAGACAGTCTATCTAATCCAACAGGTTCAACAAGAAAAAGATGTGCATATAAGCAATCGAGATGTCGGTAAGCGATTTAAAATGATCGCTATTACAAAAAAGGATTTAGAGGAAAAGAAGCACAAAAGATTAGAGGGTCAATTAGAAACAAATGCTGATCTCGGTGCGGAATTCTCCCTATTATTGCTAGGAACACGTCCGGTATGGCTTGATGGAGGCTTACGCCATAAAGCCATCTATCGTGGACACATCGATATAAAACAAAGCTACCAAAATGGAAAAGAAAAATTGAATGATCTTGATATGTATGGAATGATGAGCCACGGGGCTTGGGTTTACATGTATGCGGATTTCGATCTTGCAGGACTTTATCAGGGTCACCACACATTGTTGGAAGAACAAATCTATGAGCTAAAAAGAGAAACGGCGTTAACGGCCGATAAGGCAGAACAACTGGACAAGAAGATCAAGGCGATAGAAGAGTACTTGGCTAAAATCGAAGCGATTGAAGAGAGAGCGGATTTTAAACAGACACAAAAGTCTCCGTCGATCAAGCAAATCGATACGTTAAAAGCCAGAGCAAAAGACACAGTGCTTTATGCAAAAAATAAGGCAAACAGAACGCCGAGCAAATACCAAGCGACCATGAAAAAACTGGACGTTTCTCTGGATCAAGTAAAGGGTTTATACAATCAATTAACTTCAAAACTAAATGAACTTGTTCGGCTGTTAGAGCAAGCAAAGGCGCTGAGACGGACGGCCGCATACCAAAAGATTGATCAGACGGATAAGGATGCTTTAAAAGAAATAGAAACGCAGTCCCGCGTGTATGCCATAGGAAACAATTATGGGGATTGGTCAAACGACGAAAAGGCGGCAGCATCAAATAAAAAGGTCAATACATGGATTGAAAGCTTGGAAAGTATTATTCAAAAAATTCAAGACAAACAAGAAGATGAACCCACGCCGCCGAACCCACCGACACCGCCCGTACCTGATCCGGGCGAACCTAAACCGCCGAATCCGCCCGCACCTAATCCGGATGAACCTAAAGAGCCGGACGTGGTCACTGTAGGCGATTATAGATTTGATCGTTCAACGGGAACCATCGTTCAATATATAGGCGAAAAGACAAGGGTGAACATCCCGAGTCAAATAGCAGGTGTAGAGGTCAGGATCATCGGCGACAGTGCATTTTCTCCGTGGAACACGGAGAGACCTGTGTTGACATCAGTGACCATCCCTGAAACAGTTGAAGAAATACAAAAGGATGCATTTAGGCAGAATAAGTTGCAATCGATTGGATTGCCTAATGGCCTTCATACCATTGGAGAGGATGCCTTTGCAGGAAATCAATTGATACGGGTTAATATCCCCGAATCGGTTATTGAGATTGGAGACGGTGCATTCCGACAAAATAAACTGGCGCAGGCGATTCTTCCTGATTCCGTTGAAAGAGTGGGCGATAGCGCCTTCAGTTATAACCCGTTAAGAAAGGTAAAAATTTCAAATCGGATGACGGTAATTGAAAAATACACCTTTAAGGGAGATGATTATTCTGACACGACAATAGGAGAACTGACCATCCCTGATTCCGTTGAAAGAATCGAGTCGGAGGCATTCTATCAGAGCGGAATAACGAAGTTAACACTGCCTGACTACGATGCGGAGATGGAAGGGAAAGAGCTCGCGATCGGTGCCTACGCATTTGAGTTGAATGATCTAACAGAGTTGTATATTCCCAGATCAATCGTAACGATTGGGGATAGAGCCTTTGCCTTTAATAAAAGAATGAGAAGTCTGGACATTTCGGATTCAGTTACCCGTATAGGGGAATTCGCATTTTGGAAGAACAGTCTTGTCGAACTAAGATTGCCGAGCAATCTCGAAGTTATTGAGAGAGGTGCATTCAGTACTAATATATTAAGTGAATTAACCATACCGAACACGGTAACTGAGATTGGAGAAACTGCATTTTATGACAATGACCTATGGGTTTTGCGAATTCCCGATTCTGTAACAAAAATTGGGGATGGTGCCTTTAAACTAAATAAGAGATTGAAAAGCGTAGAATTACCGTCACATACTGTGATTACAGAAGGATCCGGGTATGGAAGCTTTGACGAGGATGTCATTATCACACGACGCTAGTTTTTAATGACTTGGCACAAAAATTGACATTAAATTTCACGAAATCGAAATCAGCATTTAGTGTAGTTCTTTAAAATCGAGTAAGCATTTTGCTTACTCGATTTTTCGTGCAATTAAGTATGAACAAATTGAGAAACAATGAGAGCGTTATTTCGATTTTGCAAAGTCCGGAGCCGTAGCCGCTTTTCTCTTTTCCATAGATTGACTATAATAAGAAGCAGGAGGAAGCTATGAGACTGAAAACCACCGCACAAACCGAAGCCTTCGGTTTGTATTTAGGAAAAAAATTAAAAGCCTACGACGTTTTGGCCCTCGTCGGGGATTTGGGCACGGGAAAGACCACTTTTGTCAAGGCGCTGGCCAAGGGCATGGGCCTTTCCTCGGAGGTGACCAGCGCCACCTTCGCCATTTTAAATATATACGAAGGGGAACTGCCCCTTTACCATTTCGACGTTTATCGACTGAAAGATGAAGATGAATTTTTCGACATGGGCGGCGAAGACATGCTGGATTCCGGCGCCGTCTGTGCCGTGGAATGGGCAGATATCATTGCAGACAGCCTTCCCGAGGATGTGTTACGCCTGGAATTTAGGCGCATCGACGAAGTCACGCGGGATGTGATAGCCACAGGCTTCGGCCCGCGGGGAAAGGAACTGGAAGAGGAGGTGCTGGCTTATGAAAATTCTCGCCTTTGATACGGCCACCATGGAAACCACCTGCGCCCTGGTGGAAGATGAAAAGGTCGTGGCGGAAGCGTCGGTCAATAGCAAAGCGAGCCATTCTGAAGGGCTCATTGCCATGATTCAACATATGCTCGATTCGGCGGATTGGGCCATGGAAGATGTGGATCTCATCGCCACCGGCGTAGGCCCCGGCTCCTTCACCGGACTCAGGATCTCCGTGGTTTTGGCAAAGGTCTTCGGTCACACCTTAAATGTTCCCGTCGTCGGCGTCTCCACCTTAAAGGCCCTGGCCCGGGAAGTGGCCACCGAGGGCGTGGTGATCCCCCTCTTCGATGCGCGGAGGGAGCGGGTCTATGCCGGCGTCTTCGAAAAAAAAGGCGAGGAACTGGTGCGCCTGAAAAAAGACGATGCCTATCCGGTATCATCTATTCTGGAAGAAGCGCCTGAAGGCGCCATTTTAATCGGCGACGGCTTAAAGAAGTATCGGGAGGCATTTTCTGCGCGGGAGGATTTTATCCTCTATCCCGATCACCTGTCCCGGGTGTCGGCGGCGGCCATTGCCTTTGAAGGCGCTCAGCAGTTTGAAGCAGAAGGGCCCTCCAATCCCTATGCCCTGGAGCCCAATTACCTACGGCCCACACAGGCCATGCGAGAATACAGGAGGAAACATGGAGAATCTCTCGACGCGAGAAGCGACAGTTGAGGATTTAGACGACATCATGGCCATTGAGGAGGAAAGCTTTACCGTGCCCTGGTCCCGAGACAGTTGGAAGCGGGAGCTTAACAATCCCCTCACCTATTACGAAGTGCTCCTCTACCACGACGTCATCATCGGCTATGTGGGGGCATGGCTTTTAGGGGATCAGGCCCACATCGGCAATGTGGCCATCGGCGGTGAATTTCGCGGAAACGGCTACGGCCGCTACATGATGAATCATTACCTTTTCGCCGTCTACGAAAAGGACATGACCTCCGCCACTCTGGAAGTGAGAGACGACAATGTTCCCGCCATTAAGCTCTATGAATCCTTGGGCTTTCAATTGGAAGGGGTACGAAAGAATTACTACGCCCACGTGAAGCGCGACGGGCTGATTTATTGGAAGAGGTGGTAATATGTTGACACTGGGCGTGGAATCTTCCTGCGACGAAACCTCCGTGGCCGTCGTGCGAGACGGACGAGAGATTTTGTCCAATATGATTTCATCACAAATTGAAATTCACAGGCTTTTCGGCGGCGTGGTGCCGGAGATCGCATCCAGAAAACACGTCTCCGCCATTTTGCCCATGCTGGATCTGGCCTTGGAAGAGGCGGGAATTACCATGGAGGATGTGGACCTGATCTGCGCCACTCGCGGCCCCGGGCTCATCGGCGCTCTCCTCGTCGGGCTCACGGCGGCGCGGGGGCTGGCCCTGGCGAACCACAAGCCCTTTGTGGGGGTGAACCACATTCGCGGCCACATCTGCGCCAATTACCTGACCCACAAGGATCTGGAGCCGCCCTTTGTCGGGCTCATCGTCTCCGGGGGCCACAGCTATTTGATTCACGTCACCGACTACGTGGACTTTACCCTCTACGGCAAGACGCGGGACGACGCCGCAGGCGAGGCCTTCGACAAAGTGGCCCGGGCCATGGGCATCGGCTACCCCGGCGGGCCAATTATCGACAAGCTGGCCAAAGAAGGCGAGGAGACCTACGACCTTCCAAGGGTCATGCTTGAGGCGGGCAGCTACGACTTCAGCTTCTCGGGCCTTAAGACCGCCGTGTTAAACGAATTAAATCAGGCGAAGCAAAAGGGCGAAGAAATCCGCGTGGCGGACATGGCTGCCTCCTTCCAGGCCGCCGTCATCGACGTCCTCGTGGAAAAATCCTTCCGTCTGGCAAGAAAGCTCGGGGAGAAGACCATCGTCCTCGCCGGCGGGGTCAGCGCCAATTCCGGCCTTCGCGGTGCCATGGAAAGCCGGGGCGAGAAAGAGGGCGTGGCCATTTACTACCCGGATCCTGTCCTCTGCACCGACAACGCCGCCATGATCGCCTCGGTGGGCTACTACAGCCACTTAAAAGGCGAGGCGGGCTCGGTGTTTGCCGATCCCAATTTGGGTCTGGAATAAAAAAATGACCGCAGCGAAACAGGCTGCGGTTTTGTTTTGCCCATGTAAAGTCGGGAATGAGAATAAGTAAGGAAAGCGAAAAATAGTGCATAAAGAGGCAGAATGGTGACAAATCCCACAAAATAGACAGATCTTAGAGATTATGTCCATTCCGGAAGGTGATTTCGGGAAAACGTGCATAAGCCTGTGGATAAGGTGGATAACTTTTCAAAATCCCGTGAATAAGGGCGGTGGCGTGTGGATAGATCTGTGTATACTGTGAAGGAAATGTGGATTAAAAAGGCGAAGCGTGAAAATAGCGGGATGTTGAAAATGAGAACGGGAAGAAAAAGGGAAGAAAGGGAAAGTGAATACCATTAAAATAAATTTTTTCTCTTTTCTCCTGCTCAGGGTCTGTTTTTTCGATTTAAATAAAAAAACGACACATCTGTGCCGTTTTATTCCTCTTCCGCCGAGAGGGCAAACCATTCGTCGTAAAGGGCGTCTAATTCCTCTTGGGCGCTGTCCCGCTTTTGGGAAAGCGCCAGTGCTTCCCGGTGGTCGTCGTAGGTGGCGGGATCCGCTAAGGTGGCGTCCATGGCTTCGATTTCCGCCTCCAGGGCGTGGATCTCGGCCTCCGTGTCTCGCAGGGCTTTTTTTCGCCGGCGGGCTTCTTTTTGTTCCTCCCGCGACCGCTTCTTTTCCTTTACGATTTGGGTCTTGGTAATCTCCTCTTCCTCTTCCTCCACTTTGTGGGCATCTTCCCACTTCTTCAGGAAATAGGTGTAGTCGCCGTCCACCATAAAGGTGCCCTCCTCGGAGAGGCAGACGATTTTCGTAGCCACCCGGTCCAGGAAGTAGCGGTCGTGGCTAATGGTAAGGATGGTGCCCGTGTAGTCCTTCAGCGCCGCCTCCAAGGATTCCTTGCTTTCAATGTCCAGGTGATTGGTGGGCTCGTCGAGGAGAAGGAAATTGGCGCCTGAGAGCATAATGATTAAAAGAGACAAACGCCCCTTTTCCCCGCCGGAAAGATCGCCGATGCGCTTGTCCAAATCGTCGCCGGTAAAGAGGAAGCGGGCCAGGTAGGCGTGAATTTGAAAGCGGTCCAGCTTCGGGTAGCGGTCCCAGAGCTCTTCCGCCACGGTTTTGTTTTCGTCCAGGGTCTTCATTTCCTGATCGAAATAGGCGATGGTCACGCCCTTTCCCATTTGCACCTCGCCGGATGTGGGGGCAAGTTCATTCATGATGATTTTAAAGAGGGTACTCTTTCCGATGCCGTTGGGGCCGATAAGCCCTACCCGTTCCCCTTTGTAAATGGGAAAGGTGACGTCGTCGAACAAGGGCTTTGTGGGAAAGGACTTCGAGAGATGCTCGATATGGAGCACGTCGCGGCCGCTTTCCGTGGCCGGGGCGAAGGAGAGGAGAAGATTTTTTTCGCCCTTCACATCGTCCAGACGCTCCATTTTGTCCAATTGCTTTTGCTTGCTTCTTGCGGCCCGAACACTTTTTTCCCGGTTCCAGGAGGCGTAGCGCTTGATCATTTCTTCTTGGCGCTTAATTTCCTTTTGCTGCATGACGTAGGCGTGGCGCATTTGATCTTCCTCTTCCTGTCTGCGGCGGACGAAATTGGTGTAGTCTCCCTGATAGCTTTTCAGGGCAGCGTCTTTTAAAAAGAGAATGCGATCCACAATGGCGTCTAAAAAGTAGCGGTCGTGGCTGATGACCACCACGGCGCCTTTAAAGGCCTTTAAAAACTTTTCCAACCAGGCGATGGAATCCATGTCCAGGTGGTTGGTGGGCTCGTCTAAAAGAAGGAGATCCGGCTCGTGGAGAAGGAGTTTGGCGAGAGCCAGGCGAGATTTTTGGCCCCCGGAAAGATTTTCCGCCGGCATATGCATTTCCTCTTCGGAAAAACCCAGGCCGCGCAGGGCGCCGGTGACGGCACTCTCCCGGCTGTAGCCGCCGCTTTTTTCGTAGCGATCAACCAACACCTGGTAGCGGGCGATGTGCTCTTCCAGGGCCTCGCCTTCCAGATGGGCCATTTCCACCTCCATGGCGCGGAGCTTTTCTTCAAGTTCGATTACCGCTTGAAAGGAGGCCATGCACTCGTCGTATATGCTGGCCCCTTCGGTCACGGCCACGTGTTGGGCCAAATAGCCCACCTCCAAATCCTTGGTGGTGGAAATACTTCCCCCGTCCGGCGTGAGTTCTCCAGCCAACATGGCCATGAGGGTGGTTTTTCCGCTGCCGTTGTTTCCGATGAGGCCGATTTTTTCGCCTGCTTCGATTAAAAACCCCACGTCCTTTAAAATAGGGTCGATGTAAAAAGTCTTCTCCAAACCTTGTGCCGATACGATTGCCAAGTGCCTCTCCTCCTTCATAAAAACATCATAGCAGAAAAGGACGGGGAGAAAAAGTCGGGAAAATCGTGGAATAAGGCTTTTCAAGCGATGGTTTTTTTTGTATACTAGTTCATAGAATTAGATAAATTCGTAACATTCTTAAAAATAGAAAGAGCGAAAGGTGATACTATTGGCTATGCGTAAAGGTAAGGTTTCAGAAACCGTCATAAGAAGGCTTCCGAAATATTATAGATACTTAATCGAATTAGACGATCGTGGCGAAGATCGCATCTCCTCCCAAGAATTAAGTGATTTAACGGGATTTACGGCGTCGCAAATTCGTCAAGACTTAAATAATTTCGGCGGCTTCGGTCAACAAGGCTACGGATACAAAGTGGCCGTTTTAAAGACGGAATTAGAAAACATATTGGGAATTCCAAGAATTTACAAAACCATCCTTATCGGTTCCGGTCGATTGGGCTCGGTTATCAGCAATTACAAGGGCTTTTTGAAAAGCGGCTTTGAAATCGTGGCCATGTTCGACCGAGACGAGCATGTCATCGGCACCACCGTGGGCAATCACGAAGTTCGCTCCGTCGACGAGCTGGAACAATTTATGGAAGCCCATAAAGAAGTGGAAGTCGCCATTTTAACCGTACCGAAAGAAGGCGCCCAAGCCATTGCCGATCGCCTGATCGAGGCGGGAATCCGCGGCATTTGGAATTTCGCACCGGAAGATTTGGAAGCGCCGGACACCGTGGTTGTGGAAAACATTCGTCTCACCGACAGCCTTTTAACATTAAGCTACTACCTGACCGAAAGCGAGCGTTAGGTCGACGATTTTATGAGCGGGCAAATGCCTCGCTCTTATTTTTTTGAAAGGAGGCGCCTGTGTTTGATCCGGTCATGACCATAAAAAGCGGCCAGTTCCACCACTGGGAAGAGGCCGAGGGCACGCTCTGTGCCGTCAACGGAAGTGACGCATTTTTTCTTAAAGAAGGCGAGCTGACCCGAGGCGATGAAAAGGCCTGCGGCATCTTTTTCGACGAAGGCCACGATTACGAGAGGGCCGCCCGATTGGTGCAAAGTGCCGACGATTTAAAGGACCTCGCGCCCTATTTGTCCCTTCGGATTCTAAAACAGGATCCCTGGGAAGCCATTGTGGGCTTTATCCTCTCATCCAACAACAATCTCTTTCGCATTCAAAAAAGCGTCTTGGATCTGTCGAAAAACTACGGCGAGAAACTGGCGGAGGCGGAAGGCCTCACCGCCTACAGCTTGCCTGCACCGGAAGTGATGGCAGGCCTGTCTTCGGATGAGATGCGCGCCCTCGGGGCGGGCTATCGGGACAAGTATTTAATCGAAACGGCCCGCTTGGTAGCCGCGGGAAAATTCGACTTACATCGGCCCCGCGAATTAGCGTATAATGAAGCCAAGACCTACCTGATGCAGCTTTCAGGGGTGGGGCCCAAGGTGGCGGATTGCATTTTGCTCTTTGGCTACGGAAAAAAAGACGCCTTTCCCGTGGACGTGTGGATCGCCAGAGCCATGGCGCGCTTCGGCGATTTCAAAAACGGACAAGCGGCATCGGATTATGCCACGAGCCGCTTCGGCGACGATGCCGGCTACATTCAGCAATTGTTATTTCTAAGCGAAAGAGAAAAGAGGAAGTTATGATCGGTGTCATTACCAATGCCCTGGCCATTGCCATCATGGCGATACTGGGTAAATTCATAGGCAATCGAATCCCTACCCGCGTTCAGGAGCAGGTATTATTGGTGCTTCCCTTAAGCGTCATGATTATGGGGATTCAAATGGCCCTAAAGGCCCATGAATTCATCATCGTCATGATGTCCCTTGCCATCGGCACGGGCATCGGCGCCGCCATGGATATCGACGGCGCATTTAATCGCTTCGGTGAAAAAATCGATAGCCGCCTGGCGGCGCGATCCGGCGGCGAGGTGACGGGAGAAGGGCCCATGACCGCCGCCATTCAAGCGTCGATTCTATTTTGCGTCGGCTCCATGGCCATTATCGGCGCCATAGAGGCGGGGATGAACGGAAGTACCGAAACCTTCATGATCAAGAGCGTGTTGGACGGCATGACCTCCTTGGTCTTCGGCTCCACCTTGGGCATCGGCGTCGCCCTGTCGGCCATTCCCGTCTTTTTATACGAAGGCGCCCTGGTCCTCATGTCCGGTTTTTTGGAACCCTTCATCAGCGATGTTTTGCTTGCCGATTTAACCTCCGTCGGAGGCATTATGATTCTCGCCATCGGCTTCGGCATTTTGGAAATCAAAGATCTGAAAGTGGCCAATATGCTCCCCGCCTTTGTCGTCGTCATCGTCATTCATGGCTTCGTGGGCTTTTTCATGTAAAAAATCGACAAACCTTCCTCGATTCATCGGACAGATCCGAAAGGGTCTGTTTTTTAAGGCTCTATAATATCCATTGGGGAGTAACTCCTCAATGGATAATTTTATGCAAAAAGATAGCACTTGTTTTCCCTATCGCAGCGTGTACTTCATGATGGCAACCAAAACGACAACATCACACTTTCTCAAATATCAAGATTTTCTGTGATAGCTTGTGAGCAATTGGCAACCAGTTAATAAGCTTAAGCACTGGAAATATAGCAGACATCCCTCTCGTAATATCATCATCCTTTACACTACGGAAGCCTCTTGCAATATCCTTAATATCATCAAAGGAATCCGCTCCAAATATAAATTTTGCTCCTGTTTTTTGTATGGACTTTTCAACATTTTCTTTCGCCACCCACCTTTTTGACAGACACTCCATAAGAACATAAGCATTGTCAAAATTCTCTCGAATAATTCTGAGCATTTTGGCATTGTCTTCCCTTGTCAAGTACATTGACAAGCCCTCAATGATAAACAGAATGTTCCCATCTGCTTTTATTTCTTTTGCCCACGCCGAATCCGTTACTGAAATACCGATATTTGAAACTCTGCCGGATTCTGCAAAAATCTGATTCCTTACTTCAATGGTTTCAGGCAAATCAAGGTTGTACCATGTGATTTTTCCGTTATCCATTCGATAAAATCTCGTGTCAAGTCCACAAGCAATATTTACGACTGTACAATTTGGATTTTCGTCAATAAACTCTTTTACCAGTTCATCAAATACAAGTGTTCTTGCAATCACGCCATAACTCATAAGGGAATCATTTGTGGCGGCAGTAAAATCGTAATCAATTTTTTCAACCAATTCCACCGCTTTGGCATCATAAAATTTATGTCTTTTGCTCTTGGAATATTGTGCTCTTGCATAAAAACTCTGAAGCATTGTTTCCGCAGCACCGTTCAAAACAGGTTTTATTTTTTCTTGCATTTCTATTTTTTCCAAGTATAAACACCTCCTACTAATTTGATTTTAGTTTTTAAAATAATGTGCATATCCATGCAATGACTAACGATCCGATAATCATAAATAACACTTGAATAATGTGTTCCTTTTTGTTATATCCAAAGAGTTTAGGACTAAGCTTATCTACCACTTCCGGATAATAATGTTCAAAAAAACTAAAACCTCGATTGCACAAAAGTATCCAATCAAAAAATACAATATCAAAGGCTTTCAGCAAAAGAAGCATCATTAGAAATCTATTAAAAAACTGAATGAAAGTAAAGTTGTTTTGAATACCATCCAATGCACCAATGACAATTGGACTTCCCATGAATAGTATTGCAATAATAGCTAATACCCATCCAACTAAATTTTGACCACGAAAGCGTTTTTTCTTTGGTTTAATAACATCAAACACTTCTTTCGGACACGAAGAAAAGAATTTTTTATTTTGAATAAATCCAACACCTGCCCACAGCAATAAAAACAATCCAATCATCATAATAACGGCAAGCAGTATCGTCATATACATAATTATCAATCACCACACAATATCCACTTTTCTTCTGAAAACTACCTGTAGAATATTACAAGAGAAAGCCGTCATTTCTATCTCCCCTTATTACGGCATATATATTTCTTCTTACTTCCTTTGCCTCAGGTAAAAATCCTGCCGCCGCCCAAGTATGCATCATTCTTTCTCCTATGTATGTTTTCATAACCACGCCATCCATTTTAGCTTTTTCTTTTGCTTCAGGCAGTTCTGCTATCAATACTTCATGAGAACCATAAATAATATACATGTCAGGTAGCCCTTTCCATGAATACTCAATTGGCGATTTCATATATTCCACATTATTTAAATTTATTCTTTGCATTGCTTGATCTTGTTCTTTCATGTAGCAAGCCGGAATAATGCAATCAAACTTATCAAGTCTCTCCATCTCTTTCATCTGTTCTTTAGTTGGAGGAATACGAAAGGTTGGCGAGTGCATAATCAATCTTTTTGGCATTGATAATCTCATGTCGTTTTCAAGAATATGCAAACATATATTTTGTGCAAGGCTTGCTCCGCTTGATAAGCCAAAAAATGTGATATCATCTGCATTAAACACCTTAAGTGCCTCGCTATAAACGTTTAGACCTGCGTCGATAATTTGCAAGCCGGTTGCTTTTGGAAAAAGCGGATACCATACAAGCCAAACTTCAGCCTGACTTTGATTAGCCATATCTTGAGCAAACTCAAAATCACCGGAATCTCCCGGAATGGTATATCCACCACCAAAGAAATATAATACAAGCCTATTTGCCACTTTATTTTTTGGTTTGACGACATAATACAAAGTTCCGCTTATACACTTTTCTTCAAAATCATAAGATTTATGAAGTTTTTCAAGAGGGAGTTTAGATTTCTGTTTCTTTTCTTGTTTAGCAAAATATTCATCCGGATTTTTTATTGCTTTTTTCATCATAGGTTTTACAGTATGACGAAATAAAAATTCCGTTAATTTATATTTAACACTCACAATGCATACCTCCTTAATTCCAAAAATGGCAAATTATTTTATTTCTTAACTTCCATTAAATCTCTGAATTGATTAGCCATTTTCACAGGATAAAGACTTGCCATGCTACCATGTCCCATGTTTTCAAATTTAATAAACTCAGTATTTGGAAAGTAAGTTTTCATATATTTGATATCCCATGCACGGGCTTTAGACTCTTTATCACCATACCAATATTGAATACGACCGCTATGTTCTGACACGTTCTTTGGCATAACATAGTTGTTGCAAGATTCAAATGTTCTCCATATCGTTTTATAACTAATAAAATTAAGGACTTTAGCAACATACTTCAATTCCTCTTCGCTGTATTCATCTGTAGAAAATGATTTTTCAAGAAGCTTTAGTCCTCCAATTTTACCTATAGAAATCATAAGAAAATCTCTTATGGCAATCATTCTTGTAACAATCCAAGGAAGCTGATATGGTGTTATTGCTCCATCGCAAATAATGTTCCTTATTTTAATTCCGTGATTGGAGAACATTTTTAAAGCGATAGAGCCGCCCATAGAGCAACCATACAAAAGATCAACTTTCTCAATTTTATGTTCTTTCAGCCATCCTAATAAATTATCGGCAATTTCTTCTACACTTGTAAAATTTTCGTTTGGATTTTCCTCATCATATCCGGGAAGTGCAGGAACAATAATATGATACTCTTCTTTAAGTATAGATAAAATGTATTCAAAATAGTCCCACATGACTAATGAAGGATGAATCAACACAATTATTTTATTTTTATCAGCTCCAAACTCATGTATGTTCACTAACTCTCCTCCAAAATCCCAATTTTAATATTACTTTTTATAAGCAATCATAACGCCTATGGGTGCAAGCCCTCCATGTATCAAATTCATTTCAACTACTGAAAATCCATGCTTCTCAATAAAATCTTTAAATTGTTTTTTATTCCATTCTTGATACATCTTAAATCCCGCAACGGACATTAGCCATTTCTTGAATTTACTTTGCTTTCCCTCTTTCCATAAAAAAGTAGGAGCAAACAAAATACCATTAGGTTTTAATACTCTGTATATTTCTATCATTGCCTTATCAGGATTTGGCATTATATGAAGTGCATTAGCAATGACCACACAATCAAATTCTCCATCTACAAAATTTAATGATGTTGCATCGGCTACTTCAAAGGTAAGGTTTTCGTATTCTCCACGCTTCCTTGCTTCTAAAATCATTTGTTCCGAAAAATCAGTCCCATTCCAACTTTTCGTATATTTTGAAAGGTTAAAGGATAATTGACCTGAACCGCAAGCAAGTTCAAGTACGTTCATATTTCTATTCAAGTAAGGACGAATATACTCACAAACTTTATCATAAACTCCTTTATCCTTCTTCATAAAAGGAGCGTACAGCTTGGCGAATTTATCCCAAAACTTTTTATTGCTTTTATCATTCACTGCTAACATCCCTTTCAACAACATGTTTTAATCAATCTCAGATTTTATCATTTGGCAATACTATTCTATATTCGTTGTCATCTTTGTACAATGGTTTTGCCCATCCCATATTTTTAATGTTGCGTATGGATATTCGTTAAAAGTCAGTTTCTTCGCATATTTTAAATTAATTTCTTTAAAACCATAACAGAATATGCACATCTTTTGTTCGGCTTCTGATAACTTTGGAAGATCCACAAATGCACAATCATGACAGATGTTTTTAATGCTTTGTTTATCTATTCTGATTAAAGTTTCAACCATCATTCGACCCATTGTTTCTCTGTATATGCTTATAATTTTTCTATTAGCTGAGTCATTATTTTTAATTGCTTTTTCCCGTTCATAAAGAAAAATACTTCTTATAATAAACTCTAAAACACTCGCATTTTGACATAGGCTACATCCCTCAAATAAGGCTTTAGCTATCTTTATATCCTTGTATTTTAATAATTCCAATAACACGACTCCGCCAATTGATGCGCCAAATGCAAGAGAAACTTTCTCAATATCATTTTCTTTAAAATAATTGTATAAATTGGCTCTATAACATCCATTGGGGAGTAACCTCCTCAATGGATATTTTTATGCAAAAAGATAGCACTTGTTTTCCCTATCGCCTAAAATTAAATCACCACAATAAAATAAAGGGGGCCAAACAAGTGCAAAACAATATTACCACATTACTTTTAGGAATCCAAGATGTCGAGGTGACCGGCGCTTCAGAAGAAAAGCGCCTGATTACCATTGATTGTAAGCCCGTTCATGATTTGGTTTGTCCACACTGCGGTTCGTCCCATGCCTGGGTCCATGATCACCGGGAGCAGGTGCTTCGGGATGCACCGATGCGCCGAAAGCACGTGCTTCTGCGGATTAAGAAGACACGCTATGATTGCAAGGATTGGGGGGTGCGCTTTGAAGCCCCCCTTTCCTTTGCCGCCAAGGGCAAACAGATGACGAAGCGTGTCGCCTTTGGGATGTGCAACTTTCATCATTTTCAAACCAAATTACTCTTCGTTTGTTCAAACGACCGGTGATGAATGGCTTTTAGGAAAACAAAAAGGAGCCTAGTTTTCACTAGACTCCCCAATGGTTGACATAGAACCAATTTTTTCCATAAGAAAAGAGAGGGACTTACTCGTCTCTCTCTTTTTTTATGGCTGTATGGGCTTTCAGGCTCTTGGGGATGTCCAAGATGCGTTGGTTTTCGCTGCCCCGAAAGGCGAGTTTCAAATTTTTCTTCGCCTCCACAAAGGGCCCGTCCACGAGAACGTCACAGGATTCGAGGAGCTTCACTTTTTCAGGATCGTCGAGGATCTCTTCGAAGGTGTAGCCGGAGTAAATCCACACGGAGGTCGGGATTTGTTTTTTTACATCCGCTAAAACCCGTCGTAGCCAGGTGTTTTCCATGGGTTCGCCGCCTAAAAGGGTGAGGCCCGCAACCTCCGGGCGGCTTAAATATTTGATTAATGTTTCAGTGGTCTCGTCAGTCCAAACCTCGCCGTAGGCGGGATCCTGATAGAGTTCGTTGAAACAGTTTTTGCATTTTCGACTGCAGCCGGTGACGAAGACCGACACGCGGATGCCCGGGCCGTTTGCCACATCCAGGGGCCGAATTTGTGCATAATTGCCGTAGTCCATTTAAATATGCAGGACGCGGGCGTCGATTTCTTTGGTGCGGCCTTCATTCCAGAAGTTTTCGCCTAAATAGCCGCAGGTTCTGCGAATGACGGTAAGCTTGGTGCGATCTTTGTTGCCGCATTGGGGGCACTCCCAATCGCCGTCGTCGTTCACAGTGATTTCGCCGTCGAAGCCGCATTCGTGGCAGTAGTCGGATTTCGTGTTAAATTCCGCGTAGGAAATGTGATCGTAAATGTAGCCGATCATGGTCATGACGGCGTCGATATTGTTGGTCATGTTGGGAATTTCTACATAGCTGATGCAGCCGCCGGTGGAGATTTTTTGGAATTCGCTTTCGAAATCGAATTTGTCGAAGGCGTTGATCTCTTCCCGTACGTCCACGTGGTAGCTGTTGGTGTAGTAGCCCTTGTCCGTAATGTCTTCGATGTCGCCGAAGGTGGCTTTGTCGATGGAGCAGAAGCGGTGGGTCAAAGATTCCGCCGGCGTGCCGTAGAGGGCGAAGCCAAGGCCGGATTCCGCTTTCCAGCTGTCCACGGCATCACGCATGGCGTGCATGACGCGCATGGCGAAGGCGTGGCCTTCTTTCGTGGTGTGGGAGGTGCCGACGACGCATTTGGTGGCTTCGTAAAGGCCAATGTAGCCCAAAGATAAGGTGGAGTAGCCGCCTTCCAAATAATCGGCGATTTTTTCGCCGGGCTCTAAGCGGGCGATGGCGCCGTCTTGCCAGTGAATGGGGGAGACGTCGCTGGTGACTTCCTTCAGGCGTTCGTAGCGAATCAAAAGGGCTTTTTTCACCAGCTCCAATCGCTTGTTTAACAGCTCGAAGTAAGCCTCTTCGTCGTGGCCTGCCAAGATGCCGATTTGTGCCAGGTTCACGCTCACGACGCCCATGTTAAAGCGGCCGTCGAATTTGTAATTGCCATCTTCGTCTTTCCAGGGAGAGAGGAAGGAGCGGCAGCCCATGGGGGAGAACACATTGCCTTCGTAGATTTCCTTCATTTTCTTGGCGGAAATGTAGTCGGGGTACATGCGCTTTGCCGTGCAGGTGGCGGCGAGGCGGGTAAGGTAGTAGTAGGGGCTGTCTTCGTGGATGTTGTGTTCGTCTAAGACGTAGATCAGTTTCGGGAAAGCCGGCGTGACCTTGACCCCTTGTTTGTTTTTAATGCCGTCGATTCGTTGGCGAAGGATTTCTTCCGTAATGAGGGAGGCCTCGTAGGCGTAGTCGCTTTCGGGATCGAAGTACATAAACAGGGTAACGAAAGGCGCTTGGCCGTTGGTGGTCATGAGGGTGTTGATTTGGTATTGAATGGTTTGCACACCCGATTTAATTTCCCGCTTCGTGCGGTTCCACGCCACCTTTTCCGCCATGGCCATGTCCGCTTTTTCCATGCCGTAAATGTCCAGCTGCTCGGAAATGGTAGCGCTTAAGTATTTTTCGTAGCTTCGGCGCACATAGGGCGCCAAGATGCGGTCGATGCCGTTAATGGATTGGCCGCCGAATTGGCCCGATGCCACTTGGGCGATGATTTGCGTGGTAATGGTGCAGGCCGTTTGGAAGCTCTTCGGCGATTCGATCATCTTGCCGTTGACCACCGTGCCGTTTTTCAGCATATCTTCAAGATTAATCAAGCAGCAATTGAACATGGGTTGAATGTAGTAGTCCATGTCGTGGACGTGAATGGCGCCGGAGTCGTGGGCGGTGACGATGTCTGTGGGCAGGATGCGGCGGCGGGCGATGTCTTTCGACACTTCCCCGGCGATGAGGTCCCGCTGGGTGGAGACCACCACGGCATTTTTATTGGAATTTTCGTCCATTAAATCCGCATCGGAATAAGTTAAAAGGCTTTCGATGGAGGAGTCGGTGGAGTTGTTTTCCCGTTTAAAGGATTGCACCGAACGGTAGGACTCATAGGCCTTGGCCGTGGCGATGTTGTTTTTCTCGATTAATTTTTCGAAGACACGCTTTTCCACTTGAAGCACCGTGGAAGATAAATCGTGGTGTAAAATTTCCTCTTCGATTTCCTTTGCCACCAAGTCGGCCTGATTTTCCACGAAATAGCCCGTAGGTGAGTGCATGGCCTTTTCAATGGCCACGACAATTTTCGATCCGTCGAAATCCACGGATTCGCCGTTGCGCTTAATAATCCTTAAATTGCTCATTTTTTCCTCCGAATAAGATCACTGTTGCTTTTTCGACACCCCCTTCGGGTGTTCATTTACGATTAGTGGGCGCTGTCGCCCAAGCGAGACGATTATACTACATATGGGAGATAAATGGAAGATGTTTGGCAAAATTATCTATATGTAGTGTGTACTTGAGAATGTGAAAATGGGTGCCAACCGGCCGGACGCTCGACGGTCAGGAGAAATAATCACCTGAGATGGTTTACAAGTTTTAAAATTGTGGTATCATAATAGAGAAAGCTGGCACTCGATTAGTGCAAGTGCTAATATTATTTCAGGAGGCACATCATGACCATTAAACCATTAGGTGAACGTGTTGTAATTCAAAAAATAGAGAAAGAAAACGTCACGGCAAGCGGCATCGTCTTGCCCGATACGGCAAAAGAAGAGTCCAATGTGGCCACGGTCATCGCCGTGAGCGAGGAATTAAAAAATTCCGAAGACATTCACTGCGATGTCGCCGAAGGGGACAAAGTCATCTACAGTAAATACGCAGGCAACGAAGTGGAAATGGACGGCGAAACCGTCATCGTATTAAAATACCAAGACCTGCTGGCAAAATTAAACTAAGTAATAGAAAGTAGGAGATACTATGGCAAAAGAAATTAAATTCAGCGCAGACGCCCGTGAAGGTCTCGTCGGCGGCATTAACAAATTAGCGGATACGGTAAAAGTTACCTTGGGGCCCAAGGGCAGAAACGTCGTCCTCGATAAAGAATTCGGCGCACCCCTCATTACCAACGACGGCGTAACCATCGCCCGTGAAATCGAATTGGAAGATCGCTTCGAAAACATGGGGGCACAACTGGTAAAAGAAGTGGCCACCAAGACCAACGACGTGGCCGGCGACGGCACCACCACCGCCACCCTTCTTGCCCAAGCCATTATTCGCGAAGGCTTGAAGAACCTGGCCGCCGGTGCCAACCCCATGGTCCTTCAAAAGGGCATTAAAAAGGCCGTAGACGCCATTGTGGACGAATTAAAGAAATTCTCCGTGCCCGTAGACAACTCCGATGCCATCGCAAGCGTGGCCGCTATTTCCGCTGCTGACGAACGCATCGGCGAGCTCATCGCCGAAGCCATGGAAAAAGTAGGCAAAGACGGCGTCATCACCGTGGAAGAAAGCCGCTCCATGGGCACCCAATTGGATGTCGTGGAAGGGATGCAATTCGACCGCGGCTACCTGAGCCCCTACATGGTCACCGATCCGGAAAAGCGCGTCGCCGAATTGGACGATCCCTACATTTTAATTACCGATAAGAAAATCACCAACATTCAAGACATTCTCCCCGTCTTGGAACAAGTGCTTCAAGAATCCCGCCCCGTCCTCTTAATCGCTGACGACATCGAAGGAGAAGCCTTGGCAACTTTGGTGGTCAACAAACTTCGCGGCACCTTAAATGTGGTCGGTGTCAAAGCACCGGGCTATGGCGACCGAAGAAAAGACATGCTCCAAGACATCGCCATTTTAACCGGCGGCACGGTGATCACCGAAGACTTGGGCTTGGACATTAAAGAAGCCACCGTGGATATGCTGGGCCGGGCACAAAAAGTCCGCGTGGAAAAAGACAAGACCGTCATCGTCAGCGGCGCCGGCGATCGAAGCGCCATCGACGAACGCATCGGCCAAATTCGCGCCCAAGTGGAAGAAACGGAAAGCGAATTCGATCGGGAAAAATTGCAAGAACGCCTGGCCAAACTTTCCGGCGGCGTCGCCGTCATTCAAGTCGGTGCAGCCACGGAAATCGAATTGAAAGAACGCAAGCTCCGCATCGAAGATGCCCTGGCAGCCACCCGTGCCGCCGTCGAAGAAGGCATCGTTCCCGGCGGCGGCGTGGTCCTCGTCGACTGCATCAGCTGCGTGGAAGCATTGGCCGAGGCAGGCGAAGGCGACGAAAAAACCGGCATGATGATTATTCTCCGCGCACTGGAAGAACCCCTTCGTCAAATCGCAGAAAACGCCGGTGCCGAAGGCTCCGTCATCGTCGAACACGTCAAGGGCGAAAAACCCGGCGTCGGCTACGATGCGTACAACGGCACGTACGTGAACATGATCGAAAAAGGCATCGTGGATCCCACCAAGGTTACGAGAAGCGCCCTGCAAAATGCAGCCAGCGTGGCCAGCATGCTTCTCACCACGGAAGCCGCTGTGGCCAACATTAAAGAAGATATGCCCGATTTAGGCGCAGCCGGCATGGGCGGCGGCATGGGCATGATGTAATCAGCTCAATCACAAAATCCCTTTACCACCGCGGTAAGGGGATTTTTTTATAAACCATTATAAATTTGTGAATTCCCATAAAAAGCATAGACAATGCTCCCTGCGGTGGAGATAAAGGGCGGGACGTGATAAAATAGAAAAGATAAAATGTAGAAATGGAGAAAGAACAAATGAACAAAAACTATATGGTAAACGAAATCAAAAGTGAAATGAAAACCTGCATCGACGGCATGACCGGCGAGAATCTCTTCGAGCGCCGGGGCCGCATAGAAAAGCTCTTCGACCTCATGGAGCTTCTCTACGACATCGAATCGGACACCACCTACTCGGAAGCGCCGCAAATTTCCGCAAATGACGACGACTACTACGTGGGCCGTGTTCGCCTCCGCCTCGGCGGCGGCACCTTAGGCGACGACAATGTGTTTATTCCGGAAAAAGTCTTGCGCCTGCAAAACATCGGCGAAGGCGATGAAGTTCGCGCCAAAGTAGTGAAACAGGTGTATAACAACAACCATCTGAAAAACATTTATAATTACGAACTTGTGCAAAAAGCCGAAGAAACCCCGGAAAGCGAACGGCGGGTGATTCCCTACGCACGGGTGCTCTACGATCCCGACTTCCGCGGCCTCTACATCGAAGGCGAAGGAGAAGGAGGCAGCCTGCGCATCAATTTGGAAGACGTGAGCCTGGGCAATTTAAATGTAGGCGAAGGCGACATTGTGGACTACGCTTATTGGCAACGGGATCCCCAAGGGGGCCGGGTCATTTGGATCCACAATATGGACGGCGAGAATGTGCTCACCACGGATTACGACAACGATCTGGCGCCGGTGGACGACGATGAATTTCTCGAACACCTTCAGCTCAGCGTCTTCGGCAAAGGCGATGTGGTGACGGAGCAAATCAATGCCCTGAAGGATGCGGGAAGTGACGTGGTCCATGTCGGCGAGGTATCCAAGGAAAGCATCGAAAGCAATTTAGACGGCGCGGATTTGGCGCTGGTGTATCTGAATTCCGTGCAACCTGCGGATGTGAAGCGTATTCGCGACGGCGTAAGAAAGCGCGATCTGGACGTCCTCTTTATTCAAGACGAGGACTACGATAATCTGTTGGCCGCCATTCACGACAAATTGGAAAACAGCTATTACTTCGACATTTAAGGCGAAAGAAAGGGGATAGACGTGAAATTATTTAATTCCATGACGCGACAAAAAGAGGAATTCAAGTCCCTCGAAGAAAAAAAGGTACGCATGTACAACTGCGGCCCCACGGTCTACAATTTCATTCACGTGGGCAATGCCCGCCCCTTGGTGGTTTTCGATACCTTGCGCCGCTACTTTATATATAAAGGCTACGACGTGGATTTCGTCGTCAACTTTACGGACATCGACGACAAGTTGATTAATCGGGCCAAGGACGAGAATACCACGGTCTTCGACGTGGCCGATCGCTACATCGGCGAGTTTATGCAAGATGCCAACGGGTTGAATCTCTACACCTACAAGACCATTAATCCCCGGGCCACGGAATTTATCGAGCCCATGTTGGAATTTGTCTCGGGCCTCGTGGAAAAAGGCGCGGCCTATCCCGCCGACGGCGACGTGTACTTTGACATTACCAAGGCCAAGGGCTACGGCAAGCTCTCCGGAAAAAACATCGACGAGCTGCAAAGCGGCGCCCGTATCGAAGTCAACAGCGCGAAGAAAAATCCCGGCGACTTTGTCCTGTGGAAGGGCAAAAAAGAAGGGGAACCCTTCTGGGCGAGCCCCTGGGGCGACGGCCGTCCCGGTTGGCACCTTGAATGCTCCGTCATGGCCAAGACCCTGCTGGGCGAAACCATCGATATCCACTCCGGCGGGGAAGACTTGCAATTTCCGCACCACGAAAATGAAATCGCCCAATCGGAAACATTAACGGGCAAGACCTTTGCCAATTACTGGCTCCACAACGGCATGATTACCGTCGACGGCACGAAGATGAGCAAGTCCTTGGGCAATTTCTTTACGGTGCGTGAAGTGGCCAATGTCTTCGACTTGGAAGTGCTGCGCTTCTTCCTTTTAAGCGCCCACTACCGCAGCCCCATTAACTACTCCTACGACGCCATGGAACAAACCAAGGCGGGTCTGGACCGGCTCTACGGCGTCAGGGACCACATGGAACAGCTTTTAAAGGGCGACATGGAAGCGGGGAAAGACGCCGATTTCGACGGCGTCGTCAGCCGCGAAAAAGAAGAATTTATGGCGGCCATGGAAGACGACCTGAACACGGCCCGCGCCACCGGCGCCCTCTTCACCTTGGCGAGAGAGATTAACACCTTTATCGCCAAAGGGCCGAAGAAAGACAGCTTGCAATTGGCCTACGACACCTTTATGGAACTGGCAGGGGTCTTGGGCATTTTGTATCGCCGGGAAGAAGCCGACGAAGACAGTGCAATCGAAGCCCTGTTAGAAGAAAGGAAGGCCGCCCGCGCCAACAAAGATTTCGCCCGGGCCGATGCCATTCGCGACGAACTCTTCGAAAAAGGCATTGCCATCGAAGATACGAGAGAGGGCACTTTGTGGAAGAGGATTTAAGAGGATATTTTTCCGCACCCATGTGGACGGAAGACGAGGCGAGGGGGCAAAATCCCCTCGTTCTTGCGTACATAGGGGATTGCGTTTACGAACTCTTTATCAGAAGCCGTATCCTTCACCGAAACGAAAAGGTGGCCCGCCTCCATCGGGCGAGCGCGAAGCGGGCCAAGGCGTCGGCTCAGTCCGCCCTTGCCGAAGAATTGCAGGATTTTTTCACGGAAGAAGAGGCCGCCGTCTTTCGCCGCGGGCGCAACGCCCATCCGAAGACCACGGCGAAAAATGCCTCCGTGGCCGATTACCGACGGGCCACGGGATTTGAGTGTTTAATCGGCTATTTGTACAGTTCGGGAAACACGGTGCGGCTTTTGGAATACTTTAAAGAAATTGAGAGGATATGGGAAAATGAAGGTTAAACTCATTGCATACACCCCGGACGGGGCGGCCACCATCGCCAAAGCGGCCAAACTTTGCTACTCCCCGGTGGGGGTCGACGGCATCGAAGAGAAATTAGACGAGGCGGAAATTGCTCGCTTCGTCGCCATGCTCGCCGACATGGGCCACGCCTCGCCCATGGAACACATCAGCTTCACCTTTGCCGTAGAAGGGGTGAGTCGGGTTTTGACCCATCAACTGGTGCGCCACCGCCTGGCCAGCTACTCCCAACAATCCCAGCGCTACGTGCGTCTGGATCAGTTTGAGTACATTATTCCCAAGGCCATCGAAAAAGACGAAGCCGCCAAAGCCCGCTTCATCCAAAGCATGGAAGATGCCCACAAGGCCTACGAAGCGTTAAGCGATCAGTTGAAGACGACCTATATCAAAGAGCTTGTCGCCGGGGGCATGGACGAGAAGAAAGCGGCCCGCACAGCGGAAAAGCGCGCCATCGAAGATGCCCGCTACGTGCTTCCCAATGCCTGCGAGACGAAAATCGTCGTCACCATGAATGCCAGAAGCCTGATGCACTTTTTCACCATGCGGCTGTGTATGCGGGCTCAGTGGGAAATTCGCGACATGGCCCTCGCCATGTTAAAAGAAGTCATCGCCGTGGCCCCTGAAGTGTTCAGACAAGCGGGGCCTGCCTGTGTCACGGGGCCCTGCCCGGAAGGGGCCATGACCTGCGGAAAAATCAAGGAAATCCGCGCCTTTTACAAGGAGGAACTATGGAAACGACCATGATCTACGGCCGAAACCCGGTCTTGGAAGCCCTGGATAAAATGCCCGATAAAGTTTACATTCAAAAGGGCGCCAAAGACGGCTCCATGAAAAAAATTCGCGGCCGCGCCAAGGAGCTGGGCATCTACGTTCAGGAGCGGGAAAAATCCCGCCTCGATGAAATGACGGGAGGCCAAAATCACCAAGGCGTCGTGGCCTTTATTTCCGACTTCACCTACGGCAGCGTGGAGGCTATGTTGGCCCTGGCCGAAGAAAAAAGCGAGGATCCACTGATCGTGCTCTTAGACGGCATCGAAGATCCCCACAACCTCGGCGCCATTATTCGCTCCGCCTACGCCATGGGCGCCCACGGCGTGGTGATTCCGAAACATCGGGCCGCCGCCGTAAACGCCACGGTGTATAAGACCTCCGCCGGGGCGGTGGACCACATGATCGTGGCGAAGGTCACAAACATGAACCGCACCATCGACGATTTAAAGGCGAAAAACATTTGGGTCTACGGCGCCGACGGCGGAAAGGGCCCCCTCTACGATGCGGATCTCACCGGCCCCATCGCCGTGGTCATCGGAAACGAGGGCAAGGGCCTGGCGGAGAAAACGAAGGAACACGTGGACAGCCTGCTCTCCATTCCCATGGACGGGGGCTTCGATTCCCTAAACGCCTCCGTGGCCGCCTCGATTTTCCTCTACGACATCAAGAGACAGCGACATGGCAAGGCATCGGCGCTATAGACGAGACGGCCGCTATTTATTCGTCGACGGCTACAACATCATCAACTATTGGTCCGATTTCGAAGGGCTCATCGACGAGCACCTGGAAGAGGCGCGGGCCCTTTTGGTGGATCTCTTGGAAGAATACGCCGCCACGGAGCATATTTTCATCATCCTCGTCTTCGATGCCTATCGGGTAAAGGGCAACGGAGGCAGCTTGGAAAAAAAGCCCCACATGGACATCGTCTTTACGAAAGAAACCGTCACCGCCGATCGCTACATCGAAAGCGAAATCGCCGCCATGGGCCGGGTGCGGGATGTCACCGTGGCCACCAGCGATTATGTGGAGCAACAGATCATCCTCGCCCGCGGGGGCAAGCGCATCAGCGCCCGTGAGCTGGAGCTTTTGGTGAAGCGTTCGAAAACCTTGACGCGAAAAGAAGCCAATCGCATTCGCACGAAAAAAGGCGCCTACCTCGCCATGGACGAAGAGAACAAGAAAAAACTGGAAGATTTAAAGCGGCAATTAGACAACTAAGCGAGAGGAAGCCCTCTCGTTTTTTGTTTGCGCAGACAAGCGTTTTCTGAAAAAACCTTGTCAATCCGCAAAATGAAACGTACAATGGTTGTGGTAGTATTCGAAGGAAACTATACACTTACTTTTACATGAACCATCGAAACAATGTGTATTGCACTCAAACGAGGTGATAACATGAAGCGAGTAGGCATTATCGGCGCCGGAAAAGTCGGCGTCAGCTTAGGCATCGCCCTGTTTACATCGGGGCCCCTAAAAATCAGCGGCTACTACAGCCGCAGCCTTTCAAGCGCAGCCTACGGCGCAGAAAGGACAGCGAGCGCGTGCTTTGAGACCTTAAATGAATTGGTCGAAGCCAGCGACGTCATACTAATCGCCACCCCCGACGACGTGATCGAAGGTGTGTGGCGCGACCTTTTACAATTGAATATTTCGGGAAAGATTCTCTGCCACACGGCGGGCAGTTTGTCTTCTTCCCTTTTCTTCCATCGTACTACCAAAGACGTTTCTGCCGCATCCATGCATCCCTTATTGGCCTTTGCCGACAAGGAATCGGGATACGCATCCGTCGGTCGTGCGTTTTTTACTTTAGAGGGCGATGAGAAGGCGGTGGCGGTTTTAAAAGACTGCCTCGATGCCCACAAGATCCCTTATAAAGTCATGACAAGTGCGGACAAGGCCACCTACCATTTGGCCACGGCGGTTATGAGCAATTTAGTCGTGGCCGTAAGCGCCATGGCCTTCGACCTCATGAAGGACGTAGGCTTTAGTGAAGCCGAAGCGAAGGCGGCATTAAAGCCCCTCGCCGAGAAAAATCTGGCGAAGATTTTCGATGTGGGCCCCTCCGCCGCCCTTACGGGGCCGGTGGAGCGTTGTGACATGACCACCATTCGCCGCCACTTAGACGCCTTGGCGCGAAAGGGCGACGAAAAGGAAGACGCCCTTTACCGGGCGGCCAGCTTGATTTTGGCCGACATCGCCGAGGAAAAACACGGGGATCGACCCTACGACGACTTGCGTCGATTGTTGAAAGGAGAAGAAGCATGAAAAAAGCAACGGTACGCACATTTAAAGAGGCCAAGGAGACGGGCGAAAAGCTCACCATGATTACCTGCTACGATTATTCCACGGCGAAGCTGGTGGATCAATCGGGGATCGACTCCATTTTAGTCGGCGACAGCTTGGGCATGACCATGTTGGGCTATGAAGACACCCTGTCCGTCACCCTGGAGGACATGATCCACCACTCCGCCGCCGTGGCACGAGGTGCAAAACATCCTTTGATTATTTGCGACATGCCCTTTTTAACCTACTCCACCGGCATTCGCGACAGCGTCATCAACGCCGGCCGCCTCATTTCAGAAGGCCATGCCCACGCCGTGAAGCTCGAAGGGGGCACGGAAGTGAAAGAGGTCATTAAAGCCATTGTGGATGCGAAGATCCCCGTCTGCGCCCACATCGGCCTCACGCCTCAATCGGTGAACACCTTCGGCGGCTTCCGCGTTCAAGGAAAAGACGAAGCCACCGTGGCCAAGCTCTTTGCCGATGCCAAAGCCGTGGAAGAAGCGGGGGCCTTTGCCGTAGTTATGGAATGTGTGCCCGCGGCCCTTGCGAAGAAGCTCACGGAAATGCTTTCCATACCCACCATCGGCATCGGCGCCGGCGTGGACTGCGACGGGCAGGTTTTGGTCTATCAAGACATGCTGGGCATGTTCGACGATTTCGTGCCGAAATTCGTGCATCAATTTGCCCACATCGGCGAAGCCATGGTGCAAGGATTTAAAGATTACAACGATGCGGTGAAAGAGGGCAGTTTCCCCACAAAGGAACACGAATTTACCATGGATGAACGATTACTGGAGGACAAATAAGACGATGAAGATTATTACCCGCGTAGACGAATTAAAAGCCGCCTGTGAAGCGGCAAAAGCCAAAGGTAGTGTGGGCCTCGTGCCCACCATGGGCGCCTTACACGAAGGCCACGGCTCCCTGATTAAAAAATGCCGCGAAGAAAATGACACGGTGGTGGTGTCGGTGTTTGTTAATCCCCTACAATTTGCACCGGGGGAAGATTACGAAGAATACCCCCGGGACATCGACAAAGACGGCGCCTTTTGTGAAAGCTTAGGGGCGGACATCGTCTTTCACCCGGAACCGGAAGAAATGTATCCGGAAAACTTCGGCTTCCGCGTGACGCCCCCCGAGTCCATGACCCACATTCTCTGCGGCATTACCCGCCCCATTCACTTTGCAGGCGTCGCCACGGTGCTCACCAAGCTATTCAATTTGGTAACGCCGGATAAGGCCTATTTCGGCCAAAAAGACGTGCAACAGGTGGCCATTGTGGAAGCCATGGTTCGCGATCTGAATATGGACCTTACCATCGTGCCCTGCCCCATCGTGCGGGAAGACGACGGCTTGGCGAAAAGCTCCAGAAACCGCTACTTAAATGCTAAGGAGCGAAAGGCCGCCGTGGTCCTCTCCCGCTCAATCAAAAAGGCCAAGGCCATGGTTCGGGAAGGCGAAAAAAATGTGGCCGCCCTCTTGGATGCGGTAACGAAAGAAATTCAAGGCGAGCCTCTGGTGAAAATCGACTACGTGGAAATTCTTCGCTTCCCCCATTTCGAACGGGATGCGGCCTTGGTGGAAGACAGTTTTATTGCCATGGCTGTCTACATCGGAAAAACGCGCCTCATCGACAATAGCTTTTTTAAAGAAGACTTAGCGAAATAGCACAGAAAAAGACGGCCCGCGGGCCGCCTTTTTTATTCTTCTTCTAAAATCTTTTTCCACTTGGCCAAATTTTCCTTTTCCTCCCGTGCCAATTCCGGATAGGTTGGGTTCATCTCTTTCATAAGGCGAAGCATAATCTCCGACACCGCGTAGCGGGCATACCACTTGCGGTCGGCGGGAATAATGTACCAGGGGGATTTTTCCGTGGCGGTGTGGGCGATTAAATCCTCGTAGGCCCTTTGGTAATCCTCCCAATAGGCCCGCTCGTTCACATCGGCGGCGGAAAATTTCCAGTGCTTTTCCGGGCGATTGATTCGCTCCAAAAGCCGCGCTTTCTGCTCGTCCTTGGACAGATGGAGAAAAAACTTCACCACGGCAAAGCCGTTGTCGTTTAAGTAATCTTCGAAGGCGCGGATCTCCTTAAAGCGGCGAGCCCAAATGTTTTCGTCCACCAAGTCCTTCGGCATGGGGGATTCTTTCAATAAATCGTGGACGCGAGTGACCAATACGTCTTCGTAGTGGCTGCGGTTGAAAATGGCGATTTCGCCGCGGCGAGGCAAGGCTTTCGCGATGCGCCACAGGTAATCGTGATCCAGCTCTTCGCTGTTGGGGACTTTAAAGGGCGTTACCGTTACGCCTTGGGGATTAAGGGCCGTAAAGACGTGTTTAATGAGGCCGTCTTTTCCCGCGGCGTCCATGGCCTGAAGGACCACGACGATGCCCCGGGTGTTTTCGGCGTAGAGGGCGTCTTGCAACGCGGCCATGGCACGAAGATTATCGGGCAGAAGTTTATTCTTCACTTCTTTTTTATCCAGCGGCCCGTCGTAGGTTGTGGCGTAATCTTTTAGATGGATCTTTGTTTTTTCGGGGACTTTGTATTGCTTTGTATTCATGATTCACCGCCTTTTCGGGTATAATACACATAGTGATTGAGACAGGAGGATATTATGAAAAAAGAATTGAGACGAAGCACCACCGATCGCGTTTTCGCCGGCGTATGCGGCGGCTTAGGCGAGTATTTCGGCATCGACTCCAACATTGTGCGGGTTCTATGGGTTCTCTTCGCCTTAGGCGGCGGGAGCGGCCTGTTGGTCTACATTATTTGCGCGCTGTTGATTCCCGAAGAAGCGACTTGGTAAGGACAGCGTCTTTCGCTTGCAAGAGCCGCACATTTTTCGGATCCAACGTCAGGAAGGCGTCGAGGAGTTCCTCGGCGTCTTTTTTGTTGCCCTCTTCCACGTAGCGATTGGCTCGGGCGATGGCTTCCGATTGGATGCTCTCGATCATGGCCTTGGCGTTGGCGTAATTGGTGCGGTCTTCCTTCACCACTTCCTTGTAGGCACCGTAGGCGGCCAGGCTGTCCCCTGCGCGGGAAAGGGCCAGTGCCTTTTTGTAGGACGCGTCGGAGGCCTTTAAGGTTTCAAGCTCCTGAATCTTTAAGGCCATGTCCACATTGTCCACCGTGGGCGGCAGATCGTCGTAAATGGCTTCGGCGGCGGCGTAATCGCCCATGGCGATACAGCTTTGGGCCTTGTCGTAATTGCGCTTCGTGTTCACCCCGTCGTAAATGCGAAAGGCGAAGAGGGTGAGGGCAATGGCCGCCGCGGCGGCGACGAGAAAGAGGGCGGCGCCTTTTCTCTTCGACGGCCTTTCCGCCGAGGCCAGGCCCCGCTCCAAATCGATTTCATCCAAGGGGCGAATGGGAATGGTCTCCTCATAGGCCGTGGCCCGATTGGCGAAATCTCGGTCCTTGTTGACGTAAAGCTGAAAGAGCTTTTTGTTGACCTGCCGCTCGGTCACCGCCGAGAGCACGAAGTCCTTGGAGCGGCTGCAGTGGCGACAGATGTTGTCTTCCTCGCCATTGGTAAAGCCGCAGATGCAGCGCCACATGGTGCCGTTTTTTTCGCCGTAGGTGTAAAAGTCCGGCCCGAAGAGCTTTTTCAGCTCGTCCTTTTTTTCCTTGGGCACCGTGGGCACGGTATAGGACATTTCCTTGGTGCGGTCGTAGTAATTTCTCGTGCCGTCTTGAAAATGCACTTCCGATATGCGAATGCGCACGCCCCTGGCCGTGTGGTGGCGCTCGTCTAAAATCCAGTAGGGAAGGTAAGACAGGGACTTGGGCTTTAAGGCCAGATGCTCGTAGCTGTGGTGAAAGACGGTTTCGTCGAAAATAAATTTGCCGAAGGCATTAATAAAAAGCACGTCCACCTTTAAGAGGGTGACGGTTTTGTCGGTGTTATTGATTACGTCGATGACCAGGGCGAAATCCGTGTCCGCCTGGGCCAAGTAGGCATTCACCACCTGCACACGATTGGCCGGATTCACCCGCACTTTTGTCAATAGGGTTCGCATAGAAACCTCCTCGCCCTTATTATAAAAAAAGGACGTAAAAGAAACAAGAAGCAAGAAAAAAAGCACCCTCAGGTGCTAGCGGCGGTAGATCGTCGGGGGAAAGCGGTGCGGTTTTTCAGAAAGCAGAAAGCCCAAAAAGACCCCGAGCATATTTAAGAGCCAATCGTCGATGTCGGCGCTTCTGCCGGTGAAATACTGCAAGGTTTCCACGAGGAGAAAGACTCCGGCGTAAAGCAAGAGGGTGGATCGGCGGCCCCTCATTCGCCGAAAGAGCACCGGGGTAAAAAAGCCCAGGGGCACGGCGATGAGAATGTTGCCGAAAATATTTAAAAACATGCCCGTAAAGGAGCCGTAGCGCCAAAAGGCCTTGATGGTGGCGAAGGGAATTAAATTCAGCTTCCAATCGGCGAGGGCTGTGTCGATGCCCAAGATCACGCCGCCCATTTCCAGGCGCTCGTTGCCGACGAAAAGAAAAGACAACAGCCACAAACAGTAGGTGGAAAAGGCGATGAGCAGTCGCTCCCGTTTGCGATTGCTCTTCTTTTTTTGTCTGGAAAAAAGTTGGGCGCGAATCAGTGAAAAGGAACAGAAGGAAAGGAAGACCACCACAGGGGTCATCTTCAGTACATAGTAAATCAAAAATACCTCTCCGGTTCAAAATCCAGTAAGCTGTCCAGGAGCACGTCGCTTTCTTTGACGATGGCATCCCGGTAGGGAAGGTTGTAGGTGTCTTTTACGGCCACGACGTAAAGCCCCGCTTCTTTGGCGGCGGCCAGCGCGTAGTGGGCGTCGTCCACGAGGATGATTTCATTGGGCGCCACCTCGAGGCGCTTCGCCAAGATGTGGTAGTAGGTGATGTCGCTTTTCTCTATGCCCACGCCGTCGCAGGTTTGGATGAAATCGAAGGCACGATCCAATTTAAAGCGATGCAAGGCGGGCATTAAAAGCTCTTCGTTTGTGGCCGTGGCAAGAACCACCGGGCCCAGGCGCCGCGCCTTTTCAATGGCTTCTAAGGCGCCTTCTTTTAAGGGAAGGGTTTTGCCGTAGCCGTCCAGCAAAATGGCGCCCATTTCGTTAAAAATTTCCTCCGGCGTCTCCTCAAGCTCCAGCTCCCGCTTAAAAAAGGCGCTGGATTGGTTTAAGCTCATGGTGGTAATTTGATCGTGAATGGCGTCGGTGTATTCCTTGCCCTTGGACTCCACGAAATTGCGGCCTAAATTGCGCCACATCCCCATGGAGTCGATTAAGGTTCCGTCGAAGTCGAATGCGATGGCTTTCATAGCGTTCCTTTCTGTTTGTTGCATTTATTTGCGTGCGAGCACTTCCAGCGCCATAAGGCCGTTGAGTAAATCCTTGCCCGAATCGAAACTCATGCCGATGCGGTAGCCGTCCAGGCGCACCACGCCGGGGAGCATTTCCGCCATGTCCGCCGTGAGGGTGGTGTCTGTTTCGATGGTGACATTGTAGGGGGCGGTTAAATCGCCGAGGGGCAAGGTAGAGAGATCCTTGTCCAAAACCAGGGCCACCTTTTCCGTAATTTCCGCCCGCACCTTTTGAAAATTGCGGTGGACGACGGCATTGTGCCCCAGGCTTTCTTTCGTCACCACGTATTCCACATAGGGCATATAGCCTTCGAGAATCAATTGGCTGTAAAGGCCGCTGTCGCCGATAATCAGGCCCACGGGAATGTGCTTTTCCTTGGCGTAAATTTGATTAATCATAGCTTCGGAGCATTTAATGCCGTTAATGCTCACCCGGTGAAAGGCCGTGGAATAGCAGTGGTCCATATTGGCCCGGTGCTGGCCGCAGGAGGCGTGGTAGCCGAGAAAAATCACCACGTCGTGGCGATCCAAACCGCTCATCATGTATTCGCCACGGGGGTAGCCGGAGATCAGCTCGATGCGCTCGTCCATCTCCGAAAGGGCGAGGTAATCCAGATTTTTGCCGTCTCCGTGGCTGTCGGCGACGGTAATGGTTTCGATGTCTTTATTTTTCCGGCTTTGGTGAATGCCGTCGATGACCGCCTTAAAGTGGGCGTGAATGGCCTGCGAATAGGCGGCGGTGCGTTTGAATTCGTCGCTGAAGCGGTCGATGCCGCCGATGCCTTCCATGTCGAAGGAAATATAGATATTCATTAAAGGCTCCTTTCCGTGGTAGGATAGAAGAAAGAAAGGGGAATGGGAATGGATTCGTATTACATGAACGAAGCCTTGAAAGAGGCGAAGAAGGCCTACGCTATTGGGGAAGTGCCCATCGGTTGCGTCATCGTAAGAGACGGCGTGATTATCGGCCGTAGCCACAACCGCACGGAGACCGACGAAAGCGCCACGCATCACGCAGAGATTCTGGCTCTGAAAGAGGCCGACAAAGCCACAGAAGGCTGGCGCATCGGCGGCGACCTTTACGTCACCGTGGAGCCCTGCCCCATGTGCATGGGCGCCATATTAAACAGTCGCATCGACAGGCTTATAATCGGCACGGACAATCCCCGCTTCGGTGCGGCAGGCAGCGTGGTAAACCTTGCGGCCTTTCGCGCCTTTAACCACCGAGTCAAGGTGGAAGAGGGCGTGTTAGGCGAAGCGTGCCGGGCGCTGATGCAATCTTTTTTTAAAGACCTTCGCTAGCCCGTGCCTTGGCCGCATCCAATTCTTCTTTGGTGAGGCCCCGCACGATGGAAAAGGGATCGCCCTCGGCTACGGCGCGGGAAGGCACCTTGGCGCCGTCGGGGAGGCGGGTGTTTTCGTTAAGCACGGCAAAGTCGCCTACATAGACCCCTTCGCCGACGGATGCACCGCTTTTCACGGTGGCGTAGGCGCCGATGGATGCGCCCTTAATTTCCGCACCGGCCGCGACGATGGTGTATTCGCCGATGACGGCGGGAAAATCTGCTGTGGCCGTAATTTTCGCCGCGGGATCCACTACGGCCCCTGTTTTAATGATGATGCGGTCTTTTTCCATATCTGTCATTCCAGCCTCGTTTCTTTAGTAATTATGAAAGCAAATGTCCATGACGATGACGGCGGCGAAATACACCGCCAGGGGAAGGGCGTCCTCGTAAATGGCTACGGCGTATTCTTTACCGCCGGCAATGGGGCTCGCCTTCATAGACATAAGCTTTAATTCATCTGCTTCGATGAAAAATTCCCTGTTCCTTATAAAGCCCACGATGTCGTATTTCTTTTCCCTGTAGTTAAAGCTGAGGTTGGGAAGCGAAAAGCGGGTTTTATCTTCGAAAAAGTCCACCACCTCGCCGCCGAAAGACAGGCGGAAGGCATGGGTTTGAAAGGGAGGCGGCGTTTTTCGCTCCAGGCGAAATCGCTCGTTTCCATCGGCATCAATTAGTGATAGAGTATAGGGTATCATGGGAAGTTCGCGGAGGATGTAGTCGAATTGATCGACGAGAGCATCGTCCTTGTTTTGTAAAATCATTAGGCCGTCCGCGTCGTAAAAAGCGTAGGCCATGGCAGCCGGCGGACCGGCGGTAGCTCGCATAGTGCATCGAATCATGGTGTCACATCCTTCCCGTTTATTGTACTATACCGCATCGAAAAAACAAGAATCTGTATAAGGAGGTCGCCTTGGAAAAGATGGATGAACTTTTAAAGCGTATTAATGAATTGGCGCGAGAAGCCAAAGTACGGGAGCTCACCGAAGAAGAGGTGGCGGAGAGAGATCGCTTGAGAAAAGCCTATTTAAAGCTCTTTCGCGAAGGCTTTCGACAACAGCTTTTAAATACGACCGTTTTAGATGAAGAGGGCAACGACATTACCCCGGAAAAATTAAAGCGAGCCAAAGCGGCACAAAAATCTTCCGAGGAAAAGGACGGTCAATGACATGCGCGCACTTATCGTGGGCGGCGGCAAATTAGGCATGCGCCTCGCCCGCTCTTTAGTGGAAGAAAACATCGAGATTACCGTGCTGGACAACGACCCGCGGGTGATTCAAAAGATCAACAACGAGTTGGACGTGTTGACGGTGTTGGGCAATGCCCTGGACTTTACTATTCTCAGGGAATTGGACATTCAAAACTACGATTTAATCATCGGCACGGTCACCAGCGACGAGTCCAATGTATTGGTAACGAGCATCGCCAAAAAGCTGGGCTGCAAAAAGGCCATCGCCCGCATTCGAAACCCGAAGTATCACTCCCAAATCCGCCTCATTAAAGAGGAGCTGGACATCGACTATGTCATCAATCCGGAGCGGGCGGCGGCCATGGCCATCGAAAAGTATTTGCTGAAAAAATACTCTCTCATGACCGACGAATTTGCCGGCGGCAAGGTAAAGCTCGTGGAATTTAACGTGGGTCAGGAAAAAGAGTTCGTGAACAAAAAGCTCATGGACTTAAACAATTTAGACAATCTCCTCATCGCCGCCGTCTCCCGCAGGGGCTACACCTTTATCCCCGCCGGGGACACCATGCTCAAGGAAAATGACGTGATTTTGGTCATCGGCGCGCGGAAAAACATCGACGCCTTCGACCGGGATCACTCCAAGGTGACGGCGGTGAAGCCCACGAAAAGCGTCATGATCTTAGGAGGCGGCAAGCTCGGGGACTATTTGTGCAGCCTTTTGTTAAAAGACAACATCGACGTCTTGGTCATCGAAAAAGATCACGGCAAGGCCATTTCTTTGAAAGAGCGCCATCCCGATGCCGTGGTTATTCACGGCGACGGCACGGACTTTAATGTGCTGGAAGAAGAAGTGATTCATTCCTACGACGCCTTTATCGGCGCCACGGGCATTGACGAAACCAATATTTTAATGGCCCTGTCCATGAAAGAAGAGGGCATTACAAAATCCGTGGCCAAAATTTCCCGGGTGAATTTCATCGGCGTCTTGGACCGCTTGAATCTCGATGCCACCTTTAATCCCAGCTTTATTACCGCGTCGTTGATCTTAAAATTGATTCGCGGAAAAGACGCCCTGGCCATTAATCTCATGTACGACGGCAACATGGAAGTGGCGGAAATTCAGCTGGACGAGGATTTAAAGGTGTTGGATACGCCGCTGGCCGAGCTGTCTCTGCCCAAGGGCATTTTAATTGCCGTCATCGTCCGCGGCCAAGATGTGATTATTCCAAACGGTCGCTCCTGCTTGAGAAAGGGCGACCGGATCATCGTCTTCTGCAAGCATGAAAGTGTCCACGTCATGAAAAATTACTTCTACAATGCGGAATCAGGAGGCCTATTTAATGAACTTTGGAGCGGCGTTTAATGTTTTAGGCGCCCTTTTAATGGTGGAAGGGGCGTTTCTCATGCCGCCCCTTCTCTACGGCATTTACCGGGGAGAGGGCAGCATCCAAGCCTTTCTCATCGCCATCGCCGTGGCGCTCGTCGTCGGCGCGGTGTTGTTTTTCATGCCGCGAAAACATGAACGCATTCGCGGCCGCGACGGCCTGTTTATCGTGGCCGTGGGATGGATCTGCGCCTCCCTCATCGGCGCCGTGCCCATTTACTTAGGCGGCGGCACCCCCAACTACATCGACGCCCTCTTTGAAACGGTGTCGGGCTTTACCACCACCGGAGCCTCGGTCATTCCCAATGTGGAGGCCGTCGACAAGAGCATCGTCCTGTGGCGCAGCATGACCCACTGGATCGGCGGCATGGGGATTTTGGTCTTCACCCTGGCCCTTTTGCCCAGAGTGGGAAGCAACGGCTTTCGCATCTTCAAGGCGGAGACCCCAGGTCCCGTGGCGGGGAAAGTGGAGCCCCGCATGAAAGACACGGCCAAGGCCCTGTACAAAATCTATTTACTGATTACCCTCGTGCTCTTCGTGCTTTTGGTTATTGCCGGCATGAATGTTTTTGACGCGGTGGTACATACTCTGGGCGTCGTAGGCACCGGGGGCTTTTCCTCCCATGCCAATTCCTGCGCCGCCTACATCGACAATTCCGCCATTTTAATCATCATGTCCGTTTTTATGGTGATCTGCGGCACCAACTTCAGCCTCTACTCCCGGGCCGTCGGCGGCCGCTGGCGGGAGATGTTTTTAGATGAAGAATACCGCCTCTATTTAAAAATCGTGGCCGGTGCCGTGATTTTAATCGCTTTAAATTTAATTTTGTCGAAGAAGATGACCCCGGGCCTGGGGCTGAGAGAATCCCTTTTTCAAGTGACCAGCATTATTTCCACATCGGGCTTCGCTTCTTCCGACTACGATCAATGGCCGGGCTTCAGTAAATGCATTTTGCTCGCCCTGTACTTTTTCGGTTCCTGCGCCGGCTCAACCGCCGGGGGCATGAAGGTGATTCGGATCTTGGTCCTGTGGAAAATTGTGAAGCGGGAAATCGTGAAGAGCATTCACCCCAACGCCATTATGCCCGTTCGCGTCAACGGAAAAATCGTGGAAGACCAAGTTATCTTCGGCATCGTGGCCTTCGTCTGCGTCTACATCATTCTTTTAGGCGCCTCGACGGCGGTCACGGCCCTTTCAGGCGTGGATTTTCTCACGGCCTTTTCCGGCTGTTTAACCTGCTTGTCCAATGTGGGGCCGGGCTTTTCCGGCGTCGGGCCTACCAACACCTTTGTGGAATTTGCGCCGGGGTATAAACTGCTCTTTTCGGCCCTCATGCTTTTGGGACGTTTGGAATTTTTCACCATCCTCGCCCTCTTTGCGCCGCAACGGGGCAATCGTTACATGAATTAGGAGAACACTATGCACATTACCATGATCGGAACCGGCGCCGGAGCGCGTCTCTTGGCGAATGCTTTGGTTCGGGAACATCATACGGTGGAATTTTTTATTCGCCGGGAGAAACAAGTGAAAAAAGCCCTCAGGGATTTTCACGCCCATTATTACGAAGACGAAGAGGATGTTTTGGCCATGGATTTCGACAAAACCGATGCCTTCGTCTTTTGCGACGATTCCAATCGCACCTTGGCTCTGGCGAATCTTTTATCAAAGCGAGGCGGGTCCATTCACTTCATCGCTTATGACAGCGCCCTGGGGCGTCTCTTGGAAAAAACCAAGTCCACCTTCGGCATCGACTATGTCTACGACTACGGCAGCATTTTGGCGGGACGCGTGCACCACTTCTTTTATGAAGAGGCGGGCATGCAGACGGAAATTTTCGAAAACTTCGACTCCGCCATGGTAAAAATCGACGTGGCGGACAATCCGGCCTTTGTGGGGCGGCGGGTAAAAAACATCGGTCCCTTGGAAGAATTGGTTCTGGTTACCATCCGCCGCGGCGGAAAAATCATCGTGCCCAAAGGAAGCACCGTCATTGAAGCCGACGATGTGCTGCGTATGGTAGGTAGCACCGAAGCCGTGCGTCGCTTCCGCCGGCGCTACGCCAAAGTGGATGTCTTCGAAGGCCTTGAGCGCAAGCGGCGCTTTTTGGTTTTCGGCGACGGCAAAGGCGCCCAAAGCATTGAGGCGGCACTGGCCAAAGAAGCGGACACGCTTCTGCTTTCCAGGGGCAGACACTATCCCTACGGCGTCAACTACGTCATCGACCGGCCCGTCACCGAAGCCATGGAAGACATCGACATCGCCGCCTACGACGGTGTCGTTGCCGCTTCCGACGACGATGCGGACAATTTCCTCGTGGCCACGGCGGCGCGAGATGCGGGGCAAGAGCACATCGCCCTGTGTTTGAAAGATGAACGCTACATGCGGGTGGTGGACGTGGCGCACACCGGGGGCATTTTCTCCGGCGAGCTCCTCGTGTCCCAACAGATTAAAAACAATCTCTTCGGCCCGCCGGAAATCTCCCTGCACCTGTTCCCGGGCACCTTGGAAATCTACGAAATCGTCTTAAGCGAAGATGTTTACGCCACGGGAAAAACCATCGAGTCTTTGGGACTTTCCGAAGGTTTCTTAATCGGCGGCATCGAGCGGGAGGGAAAAAGCGTCTTGGCCAAAGGGCAGACGGTCTTAAAAGAAGGGGACCATTTAATCCTCTTCCTCTTGCCGGAACGTGCCGGAGATTTACAGAAGTTTATTCGCAGGAAGGCTAAGCGCTTCCTGACGGAACTGTTTTCCATGTAGCGAAGAAAGAGGATAGAGTGACCTTTTCAAACGACTGGGACGATTTATTGAAAGAGGAAATGCAAAAGCCCTATTACAAGGACTTGCGCCGCCTCTTAATCGAAGAATACAAGACGCAAACCATATATCCCGAGGCCGAGGCGATTTTCCGCGCCATGCGCCTCACTTCCTTCGAGGACACGAAGGTGCTTCTCTTGGGCCAGGATCCCTACCATGGGCCGGGACAGGCCCAGGGCATGAGCTTTTCCGTGCCGGCGGACTTTCCCCTGCCGCCGTCCTTGGTGAATATTTACAAAGAATTAAAAGACGACCTGGGCATTACACGAGAAAGCGGCGATTTAACTTCCTGGGCGAAAGAAGGGGTGCTTCTTTTAAACACCACCCTCACCGTCAGAAAATCCCAGCCCATGAGCCACGGAAAAATCGGTTGGGAAATCTTTACGGACAAAATCGTGGAGCTTTTAGGCGCGAGGGAAAAGCCCATGGTGTTTATCTTGTGGGGCGCCCACGCCAGGAGCAAAAAGCGGCTCATAAAAAATTCCGCCCACGCCATCATCGAATCGCCCCATCCCTCGCCCCTATCCGCCTACCGGGGCTTTTTCGGTTCCAAATGTTTTTCAAGAACCAATGAGTATTTAATCGCCATGGGCGAGGCGCCTGTGGACTGGAGGTAATATGTACTTACACGTAAAAGAAGAAGCGTCCTTTGCAGGCGCCATTCCCGTCCTCTGGGTTTTGCCGGAGGCCGAAGCGAAAGATAAAGTCATCATCTACTACCACGGCTGGGGCTCCGACATCGAAAGCTCCCGCTTCCGCGCGAGCATTTGGGCGGCGGCGGATTATCCCGTCCTCGTCGTGGAAGAGGCTCTTCACGGGGCGCGGGGCAGCTGGGATTACGAAGACATTCAAAAGCTTCCGGAAGTGGTTATCGAAAACATGAAGGAATTCGACGCCATCCTCGCCTGCGTTCGCGGCCGCTTCCCGGAGAAAAAAATCGTGGTGGCGGGCCACTCCATGGGCGGCATGACCGCCATGGGGCTCTTGGCCCGCGATGAAGTGGCAGGGGGCATCGCCTTAAACGGCTTAGGCGACTGGGCACCTTTGGCCATCGGCCCTTACAAAGAAGGGGCACAGGCCTACGATCCCATGAATCACATCGAAAAGCACGAAGACAAAGGCATTTGCATGTTAAACGGCGAGTTGGACGATGTGGTAAACCCCGCCTATCAAAAAAATTACTACGAAAAAATAAAAAAACAACACCGGGGCGACGCACCCCTGGTCTTTGAAATCATTGAAGGAACCTCCCATGTGGTGACCACCAATATGATGGCCATGACCTTGGATTTTTTAGAGCAAATGTAAGGAGAATCCCTCTATGATATAATGATCTGTTGAGGAGGAAGCCATGGAAACGAAAGTCTTACACATAACGGATGAAAAGGATAGGGAGCAAATCGAAGAAGCCGCGCGCCTCTTGCGAGAAGGGGAGCTGGTGATCTTTCCCACGGAGACTGTCTACGGCTTAGGGGCCGACGGCTTAAACGAATCGGCCGTGGATAAAATTTTTCAGGCCAAAGGGCGCCCGAAAGATAATCCCCTGATCCTACACGTCGCCGATCCGGAACAGGTATTGGATCTGGTCAAGGTGATTCCGCCGAAAGGCAAGGATTGCATGGACGTTTTCTGGCCCGGACCTTTGACATTGATCTTTGAGCGATCGGAAAAAGTCTCCGACAGCGTCACCGCCGGAGCGGACACGGTGGCCATTCGCATGCCCTCGCACCCCATTGCCCACGCCCTTTTAAAGGCGGCGGCCATTCCCGTGGCGGCGCCAAGCGCCAACACCTCGGGTCGCCCGTCGCCTACTCGCCTTTCCCATGTATTGGAAGACATGGAGGGCAAGGTGCCCATGATCGTGGATTCCGGGGACACCAATGTGGGCATCGAGTCCACGGTCTTGGACGTGACCGTGGATCCCCCCATGATCTATCGCCCCGGCGGCATCACGAAAGAAGATCTGGAAGCCATTATCGGCGAGGTGGCCATTGACGAAACCACCATCGACGCGGACAACGACGCCGTGCCGAAGAGCCCGGGGCAAAAGTATCGCCACTACGCGCCGAAAGGCGACGGCACCTTGTTTGCCGGGGATTTAAAAAACATCGCCAAAGAAATCAATCGGCGCCTCGCCGACGTGGCGCCCGGCAAGAAGACGGCGGTGCTCTGCACGACGGAAACCAAAGACCTCTACGAAGGCATGGATCTTTTGGTGGACATGGGCAGTCGCGACCATTTGGAAGATGTGGCCCACAATCTCTTCGACAGCTTGAGGCGTTGCGACGAAGAAGCCGTCGACATCCTGTTTGTCGAAGGCTTCGATTTTATCGGCATCGGCGCCGGCATTATGAACCGGCTCTTAAAGGCCTGTGGCGGAAAGGTGGTATTGGGACTATGAACATACTTTACATTTGCACGGGAAACACCTGCAGAAGCCCTATGGCCAAGCTCTTGACGGAGCTTGAAGCGGACAAGCGGGGGCTGAATATGACCGTGCGCTCCCGGGGCATGGCCGCCCACGAGGGCGAAGCCATGAGCGTAGGCGCCCTGAAGGTTATGGCGGAAGAAGGCATTAACGCCACCTTCCACAAGGCGAAGACCGTGACAGAAGACGATCTTATGTGGGCGGATAAAGTCTACGGCATGACCCACACCATGACCGCCAATTTAAAGCGGGGCTACCCGGCCTTTAAGGAAAAAATTCAACCCTTTGCCGAAAAAGACATCATCGATCCCTTCGGCGGATCCTTGGAAATTTATCGGCTGAGCAAAGACCGCTTACTGGAAGAAATAAAAAACAAATGTGAGGGGGAATGGGCGTGAAAATAGCCATGGGCGCCGATCACGGCGGATACAGACGAAAAGAAATGCTGAAAGCCTATTTGGAAGAAAAGGGCCACACCATTGTGGATGTGGGCACGGATTCCACCGATTCCGTGGACTACCCCATTTACGGAAAAGCCGCGGCGAAAAAAGTGGCTGACGGCAGTTGCGAGCGGGGCATTTTAATTTGCGGCTCCGGCCTCGGCATCGGCATGGCCGCCAATAAAGTGAAGGGCATTCGCTGCGCCATGGTGTCCGAGCCCTACTCGGCCGAGCTTTCCAGACGCCACAACGACGCCAACATGATTTCCATGGGGGCGAGAACCATCGGCGGCGACATGATGAAAGAAATCGCCGACGCATTTTTAGAAACAGCTTTCGAAGGCGGACGCCATGCCCGCCGTGTAGCCATGATCGAGGAGGAAACATGGGAAAAGTAACGGTAACCGAACACCCTTTAATTCAACATAAACTCACTCTTTTAAGAGAAGCCTCTACATCAAGTAAAGACTTCAGACAACTTTTGACAGAAATCACCATGCTTATGGGCTATGAGCTGACGCGCAACCTTCCCATTCAAGACAAGCTCATCGAAACGCCTATGGGTCGTACCGTGGGCAAAGAAATGGCAGGCAAAAAGCCCGTCATCGTCCCCGTCCTGCGGGCGGGCCTCGGCATGGTCGACGGCCTGTTGAACTTAATCCCTGGCGCCCGCGTCGGCCACATCGGCCTCTACCGGGATCCTGAGACCCTGGAGCCTGTGGAATATTACTGCAAGCTGCCCAAGGAAATTGCGGATCGGGAAGTCATCGTCGTGGATCCCATGCTCGCCACCGGCGGGTCCTTGGTCGCCGCGGTAAATTTCGTCAAACAACGGGGGGCCACATCCGTACGCGCCCTGTGCCTCTTAGCGGCACCGGAAGGCCTGGAAGCTTTTCAAAAGGCCCATCCCGACGTGGATCTGTACGTCTCGTGCATCGACGAAAAACTAGACGAGCACGCCTATATTGTGCCGGGCCTCGGCGATGCGGGAGATCGAATTTTCGGAACGAAGTAGTAGGTGAAGCATGAAGACATTGTTATGGCCCTTTCTCGTCGCGGCCCTTATTAGCTTAATCGCCACGCCCGTCGTTCGAAAAGGCGCCATTCGCTACGGCTTAATGGACATCCCGAAAGACGAGCGCAGGGTCCATAAAAAAGCCATTCCCTTAAGCGGGGGCCTGGCCATTTTCCTCGCCGTCCTCGTGAGCGTGTTGATCTTTCTGCCCGTAAACGGAGAAAAAGCGGCCTTTCTCGCAGGGGCTACCCTTATCGTGGCCACGGGCCTTTACGACGACAAATTCGCCATGAGCGCCAAGGCCAAGTTTGCCATGGAAATTTTGGCGGCGATTATCTTAATCTTCGGCGGCGTAAAGATCACTTTCTTTACAAACCCCTTTTACGGCACCAATCTCCTCATCAATTTAGATTGGCTCGCCATACCCATTACCGTCTTTTGGGTCGTGGGCATTACCAACACCATTAACTTAATCGACGGCCTCGACGGGTTGGCCGGGGGCATTAGCGCCATCGCATCCATTAGCCTCATGTTTGTGGCCCACCGGCTCCATCACGACGAAATGGCCGCTTTGGCCGCCATTTTGGCAGGAAGCTGCCTGGGCTTTTTGCCCTACAACTTTAATCCGGCGAAGATTTTTATGGGAGATACCGGCGCCTTGTTTTTGGGCTTTACGCTGAGTTATTTGGCCATCGAAGGGGTTATGAAATCTGTGGCCATGATTACGATTTTAATTCCCGTCTTAATACTCGGTGTGCCGGTCTTCGACACCACCTTCGCCATGATTCGAAGAAAGCTTTCGGGAAAAAGCATTTCCGAGGCGGACAAGGGCCATTTGCATCACCGCCTCCTGCGCCACGGCTTTAATCAAAAGCAGACCGTCTTCGCTCTTTACGGCGTGAGCATCATCTTCGGCATCATCGGAAACATCGTAAGCACCATGCACGAAAAAAACGGCCTGATCACGTCAATTCTCATCATTGCCGTGGTAGGGATCATGGCCCTGTTCTTGGGTCTGTTAAATGAAAGAGAGGAAGAGAATTGAAAGTACTGTCCGTCTTCGGCACGCGGCCCGAAGCCATTAAAATGGCGCCCATCGTTCTGGCCCTTCAAGAGCGAGAAGATGTCGAAAGCTTGGTCGCCGTCACCGGCCAACATAGGGAAATGCTGGATCAGGTGCTGGACATCTTCGGCATCGTCCCGGACTACGATTTAGATATCTTCACCCCCGGTCAAAGCTTAACAGACATCGCCGTGCGCTCCTTAAGGGGATTGGAAGACATATTTAAAACCACCAAGCCTGATCTCCTTCTCGTGCAAGGCGATACGTCTACCGTCTTTGCCGCAGCCCTATCCGCCTTCTACCACGGCGTAAAAATCGGCCACGTGGAAGCGGGGCTCAGAAGCCACAACCTCTATTCCCCCTTCCCGGAAGAAGCCAATCGCAAACTTACCGGGGTCTTGGCCAATTACCACTTCGCCCCCACGGAGTCCAATCGCCAAAACCTTTTAAGAGAAGGCTACGACGACAAGACCATTTACATTACAGGCAACACCGTCATCGACGCCTTGGCCTACACGGAGCGTGAGGATTTCGTCTTCGACGAGGCGGCCTTAAATGCCATCGACTTTAAAAAGAAAAAGACCATTCTCCTGACCTGCCACCGCCGGGAAAACTTGGGCGCACCCATGAAGCGGATCTTCTCCGCCATTCGCCGCATCGCCGACGAATACGACGAGGTGGAAGTGATCTTCCCCGTCCACTTAAATCCCAAAGTGCGGGAAATCGCCGAAGCGGAACTGGGCGGTGCGAAAAACATTCACCGCATCGAGCCCATGGACTACCTGCCCTTCTCAAACATTATGGCGAGAAGCTACCTGGTGGTTACCGACAGCGGCGGCATTCAGGAAGAGGCGCCCCACTTCGGCATCCCCGTCCTCGTGGTGCGGGAAGAGACGGAGCGGGAAGAAGGCATTATCGCCGGCACGGCGAAATTAGTGGGCACGGAAGAAGCGGCGGTGTACGACAACATCCGCCTGCTCCTCGAAGATAAAAAAGCCTACGACGCCATGGCCAAGGCGCTGAATCCCTACGGCGACGGCAAGGCGGCGGAGCGCATCGTGGATATTATTCTGAACAACGAAAAAGCGGGGTGCAGTCGGTGAAAGCATTGAAGCCCATCCTCCCCGCCCTTTTGGCAATGTGTCTGCTTTTAGGTGCGGCACCGGCCCCTGCGCCTGCGGAAAACGCGCCGCAAAAGCCCGGGGAAAAAGTGGCGGAGCCGCGGGATCAAAAAGAAAAAATCCGCACGGGCCAAGGGGTGCAGCCTATGACCGCCACGGAGAAAAAAGAATTCGACGCCGCCATGGCCAAGCCCGACAACGTCCTTTTAAAAAGCTACATCATCGGCGACTACGAAACAGGCACCATCTACAAAGAATTTAACGCCGACACCCCGGTGGGCCTCGCCTCCACCACGAAGCTCATGACCATCTACTGCGTCATGGACGCCGTGGACAAGGGCGAAATCGCCATGAAAGATCCGGTGACCATCGACCACGCGGCGGCAGCCATGCACGGAAGCGTCTACAAGACAAAAGAAGGGGAAGTCTACACCGTCGAAGAGCTCATTCATGCCGGCATGATCGTCTCGGGAAACGACGCCATGCTCGCCCTGGCCGATCGCATCGCCGGAAGCGAGACCGCCTTTGTGGCCCGCATGAACGCCAAGGCGAAGGAAATGGGCTTTACCCACATGCATTTTATCAATGTTCACGGCCTGACCGATTATGTCGCCAACGACTACAACAAAGCCACGGCACGGGAAATGTTTCAGCTTTCCAGAAGCCTTTTGGCCCGCTACCCCATGATCCTCGATGCCGCCCGCCGGGCGAAAATCGACGAACCGGAGAGAGCCTACGTTAGCTACGCCACCAATCCCCTTCTCGGGATTCTCCCCGGAATCGACGGATTGAAGACAGGCTACACCGGCGCCGCCGGCAGATGCCTCATCGCCACCGGTGCCCGACCGGCGGAAGGGCCCTATCTGAACACCCGCTTCATCGGCGTCTACATGGGCGCGGAAAACGACATGGATCGCTACGCCGCCTCCTTGCGCCTGTCGAAAGAAGCCATGACGTGGCGAAACACAATCCTCGCCGACAAATCCAAAGAGCTGGATTATCTGACACTGAAATCGGTGAGCCCGAGAACAAGCCCGGTCTTTGTGGATAAAAATGTCGTTCGCTGCGTCAAAGAAGGCGCCGAGGTAAGCACGGAAATCGACTACAAAACCATCGTCGCGCCCTACTCCAAAAAAGAACCTGTAGGCGAGGCGCGCTTCATCTGTAACGGCGAAGAAATCGCTCGGGCGAAGGTCTATGTCAAAGAAGACATTAAAAAGCCCAATCCCGTTCTCTCCTACAGAGACCTTATGGCCGACGTGTTCCGCGCCATGGAGAAGGCCGCTTGACAGAAAAATACCCCCTTGATACAATAGGCGGGTATGGACCCGTAGTTCAGCTGGATAGAATGTTGCCCTCCGAAGGCAAAGATCGTTGGTTCGAATCCAATCGGGTCCGCCATAGGAAAAAGGCAGCGAAGTTGCTAAATGGCAATTTGGCTGTCTTTTTTTATTGGGAAGGAGGCATCCGATTGGGCGACGGATGTCAATTGAAAAAGCGGCACGCCGATGTTATCACGGGGAGGAACCTTTGAAATCAGTCAAAGTTTCTTGCAAAAGAATATAGAAAAGAGGAATTTCAATGAGCAAAGTAATCTGTTCGCCGGGTTCTTATATTCAAGAAAAGGGCGCCATTAAAAAGTTGGCAGACTACTGCAAGGGAATCGGAGCAAAAAATGCCTACATCATCACAGGCAATTCTGCGAACCGTAAATATAAAGCGGACATCGAAAAGTCCTTTAAGGACAATGGCATGACTTGCACCGTCGTTCTTTTCGGCGGAGAATGTTCCGATGTTGAAATTAAAAAGCACCAAGACCAATTAGGCGATGCGGATGTCATTTTCGGCATCGGCGGCGGCAAGACGTTGGATACGACCAAGGCCATTGCTTTTTACAGCAAGATTCCCATGGTCATCGTGCCCACGGCGGCATCGTCCGACGCACCTTGCTCAAGATTATCGGTGGTTTACACGGAAGATCACGAATTCGATTATTACCTGCCCCTTAACAAAAATCCGGACATGGTCATCATGGATACGGATGTTATAGCCAATGCACCGGTGAAGCTTCTCGTCGCCGGTATCGGCGATGCCCTGGCCACCTATTATGAAGCCATGGCTTGTGAAAAATCCAATGCCGTCACCATGGCAGGCGGCCATTCCACAAAGGCCTCCATTGCCCTTGCCACCCTGTGCTTGGATACGCTTTTAGAAGACGGCTTGAAGGCAAAGGCGGCAGTTGAAAACAAGGTTGTAACCAAAGCACTTGAAAACATTATTGAAGCGAACACCTATTTATCCGGTGTAGGCTTTGAATCCAGCGGTTTGGCGGCAGCCCATGCCATTCATAACGGGCTCACGGTTATCGAAGAAACCCACGATTTGCTGCACGGTGAAAAAGTAGCATTCGGCACCATCTGCCAAATGGTACTTGAAAATGACGACCTTGAAGATATTTATGAGATCATGGAATTCTGCAGGGACTTGGGTCTGCCGACGACATTCAAAGACATGGGCATGGACAATGTAAGCGACGAAAAACTTCTGGAAGCAGCCGAACTGGCGTGCGCAGAAGGCGACACCATGGTGAATATGCCCTTTGAAGTGACTCCGGGCGATGTGGTCGCTGCCATGAAAACGGCGGACAAGCTGGGCCAAGATTTATAAAAGAGCATCACCATAGTTTTGGTAAAAATGAATTTGAAACAGTCATTGGGGCGTGTGTCCTCAATGGCTGTTTTTTTTAATGGCACGGACCGTCGAGAGAGGGCGCGGAAGAAAAGGGCTTGTAAAAAAATGACAATCCCTGTATAATAGGTAAGTAAGTTGCAGCGGGGTGTGGCGCAGTTTGGTAGCGCACATGGTTTGGGACCATGGGGTCGAAGGTTCAAATCCTTTCACCCCGACCACTAATTACTTACTTTACAGCGGGGTGTAGCGCAGTTTGGTAGCGCGCATGCTTCGGGAGCATGAGGTCGAAGGTTCAAATCCTTTCACTCCGACCAGATCGAGATTCGCTTCGGCGAGTCTCTTTTTTTAGGTTTTTGTCGCGAATAATGCTTTGTCACAGGCCGGTTATGTGGTATATTTATTATGACTGTGGCCCTCTGTGGCCAAGGCAATGTACAGAATGATTTTCTAATTGAAAAGAAAGGAACAGGAATAACATGGCTTTCATTCAATATTTACACACTCGAGTCACCCATAAAGGGATTCGCATCGTCTTCCCCGAAGGTGAAGATCCCAGAGTTCTTTGGGCAGCGGTTGAGCACCAAAAAGAAGGCTTAGTCCACCCCATCGTCATCGGTTTCAGAAACGAAATTGAAGCCACGGCCAAGAGAGAAAACATCGACATTTCCGGTTTGGAAATCGTGGAAGTGGGCCAATTCGAACACATCGATGAATTGGTTGAAAAGTTCGTCGAACGCCGCAAAGGGAAAATCGACGAAACCCGTGCCCGCGCACAGCTTCACGACCCGAACTACCTGGGTACCATGATGGTATATGCGGGCTATGCCGACGGCATGGTTTCCGGTGCCGTTCACACTACGGGCCAAACTATTCTTCCCGCCCTGCAAATTATCAAGACGAAAAAAGGCGTCAGCCGCGTATCCGGTGTGTTCATTCTCTTCAGAGGCAAAGAATGCTACCTCATGGCCGACTGTGCCATTAACACGGAAATGGACGCACCGACTTTGGCGGAAGTGGCTGTCACCACCGACGAAGCCGCAAAACAATTCGGTTTCGATCCCAGAATCGCCATGCTTTCCTTCTCCACCAAGGGCTCCGCAAAGAGCGACTCGGTTAAGAAGGTGGAAGTGGCTACCTATTTGGTAAAGGAATCCCATCCGGAAATTAAGGTCGACGGCGAACTTCAATTCGACGCCGCCATCGATCCTGAAGTTGCCAAGAAAAAGGCACCGGGTTCCGAGGTAGCCGGCAATGCCAATGTCTTCATCTTCCCGAACTTGGAATGCGGAAACATCGGCTACAAGATCGCTCAACGTCTCGGTGGATTTACCGCCATCGGTCCGATTCTTCAAGGCTTGAATATGCCGGTCAACGACCTGAGTCGTGGTTGTACTAAAGAAGAAACCTATCAATTGTCTTTGATCACAGCCGTACAAGCGTGCATCGCGAGAGATGAACAAGAAAAATAAAAAATCGGCCCGCAAGGGCCTTTTTTTCTATGATGAAAAGGTGAGGAAATGGATGCCTTCAATCGATTGAAAGAAAATCTCGCCGCCTACGACAAGGTGGCGGTAGCCTATTCCGGCGGCGTGGATTCGTCCTTTTTAATGGCCGTAGCCGCGGAAGTATTGGGGCGCGAAAATGTTATTGGGATTTACGTGGTCAACGAACTCCACCCCCGACGCGAGCGCTTCGACGCCCATGTCTTGGCGGAGATGATGGGCTGGGACATTGATGTAATCAACGCCAGTATTTTAGAAGACGAAGATGTCATGGCCAATGGGGTAAATCGCTGCTATTATTGCAAGCGATCGGCTTTTCTCGCGGTGAAGGCATACGCCGCGGAACGTGGCTTTCATGTGCTTTTAGACGGCACAAATCTGGATGATCTTTCCGATCATCGGCCGGGCTTTCGGGCCCTTGAGGAATTAGGGGTCAAGAGCCCCTTGCGGGAAGCGGGCCTTACCAAGGAATTGGTGCGGTCTCTTTCGAAAAAATACTACGACCTGCCCACGTGGAACAAGCCCTCGGATTCCTGTTTGGCCACACGGATTCCCTACGGCACGCCGCTTACCATCGAGGCATTGGCCGTAGCGGAAAAAGGGGAAGCTTATCTTCACGAGTTGGGCTACATGACCTGCCGCATGCGCCTTCACGGAAGCGTGGCGCGGGTGGAAATTCCTGTGGCGGATTTTCAAAAGTTTCTCATTAATCACCGGAAAGATGTGGCGGCCTATTTCAAGGAGCTGGGCATGACCTACACGGCACTGGACGTGTTGGGCTTCCGCTCCGGCTCCGGCAACGAAGGGTTGAAAGACTAATGCGGGTGCTTTACATCGATCCCTTCAGCGGCATCAGCGGCAATATGTTTATCGGCGCCATGGTGGACGGAGGCCTGTCGCCTGAGGGCTTCATCGAGGGCCTCATGCCTCTGGGCATCGCCGCCGAGGATGTGATTTTCGAAAAGCGGGAGAAGACGGGGATCCTCGCCACTTATTTTAATTTAAAAAGCGAAGAAAGCCGCCATTGGGAGCACGAGCACGACCATCACGATCACCATCACGAGCACGAGCATGACCATGACCATAGCCATCATCATCACCGCGGCCTCAACCACATGCTGGCCCTTATCGACCAAAGCGGCTTCGATGAGGCGGTGAAGGAGCTGGCCAAGGCCATTTACTTGCCCCTGGCGAAAGCGGAAGCCGCCGTTCACGGCAAAGATCTTTACGAAGTGCATTTCCACGAAGTCGGCGAATTGGATGCCGTGGTCGACGTGTTAGGCGCGGCCTACTACACCATTTTAAGCGACGTGGAAGCCGTTTACGTGGGCAAAATCAACACCGGCGGCGGCATGGTGACCTGTGCCCACGGCACCTACCCGGTGCCCGCTCCGGCCACGGCCCATATTTTATCCACCCTGGATGTGCCCTTAGGCGGCGAGGCCGTGGAAGAAGAGCTCACCACCCCCACAGGCGCCGCCATTTTAAAGGGCATTCGCGCCGCCTACCGCCCTCGGCCCGAGGGGCGCGTTTTGAAAGTGGCTTACGGCGCCGGCACAAGGGATCACGACGTGGCCAATGTGCTCCGCCTCTTTTTCATCGAGACAGAAGAAGCCCGTGCGCCGATTTTCTACAGCTGCAATTTAGACGACATGACCGGCGAGGCCATGGGCTTTTGCATGGAGCGCCTCTTCGATGCCGGGGCGCGGGATGTGAGCTTTACGCCCATATTTATGAAGAAAAATCGCCCGGGCTATCGCCTGGACGTGCTCACCGACGCCGCCTGCGAAGGCAAGGTGCTGGATGCGCTCTTTACCCACACCACCACCTTGGGCGTTAAAAAGATTCCCTTAGAAAAAATCGAGTTGCCCCGAGGGTCGAAAGAAACCATGACCGTCCTCGGCCCTGTGGGGACGAAAACGGCCCGTTATAAAGACGTGGAAAAGATCTCTCCGGAATACGACGATCTGAAGGCCCTGGCCATGAAACACGACACCACCGTGGAAGCCGTGCGCCGGGCATGGGAGCTGAGCTTATGAAAAAGTATTACGCCGTGAAGACGGGGAAAGTGCCGGGAATCTACCGCAACTGGGACAGCTGCAAGGCCCAGGTCCATGGTTTTAAAGGGGCCATGTACAAATCCTTCAAGACAGAAGAAGAAGCCCTGGCATACATGGGGGATGTGGCGGAAGAAAAAGACGATGCCGCCTACGACGCGGTGGCCTATGTGGATGGAAGCTATCGCCACGAAGACAGATCCTACAGCTACGGCGTGTCCATGGCTTGGGAAGGCGGCAGTTGGGAAGACAGCTGCCGCTTTACAGGCGATGAAGCCGCCATGCGCAATGTGGCGGGAGAAATTTTAGGCGCCACCGTGGCCATGAAAAAAGCCCTTGCCCTGGGCTTTTCCACCATGAAGCTTTGCTACGACTACGCCGGCATCGAACATTGGGCCAAGGGCGAATGGCAATGCAATAAAAAAGGAACCATAGAATACAAAGCATTCTATGATTCCGTAAAAGATCGCCTGGCCGTTACCTTCGTGAAAATCGAAGCCCACACCGGCGTGGAGGGCAACGAGCGGGCCGATACCTTGGCGAAGGAAGCGACCTTTAGGGCAACTGACGAAGGGTAATATGATTCTTTTCGAATAGACTGACGGCGTAATCGTCCACCCGATAGGCGTTTTTGTAGACCACTTCCCGAATCCCCGCCTGGATTAGTGCTTTTGTGCAGTTTAAGCAGGGGAAATGGGTAACATAACAAATAGTGTCCTTGGTGGGGATGCCCTCCTTGGCACAGTACAAGAGCGCGTTCATTTCCGCGTGAATGGTGGCGATGCAGTGGCCGTCACGCATGGTGTGACCCACGTCGTCGCAATGGGGATTGCCTGCCACAGAGCCGTTATAGCCTGTGGAGACGATGCGGTGGTCTTTATTGACCAGGACGCAGCCCACAAAAGCGCGGTCGCAAGTGGAGCGACTGGCCACGATTTCCGTGATTTGCATAAAATAGGTGTCCCAAGATTTTCTCACAGCAAACCTCCTTCCATTTAGTATAGCACGAGAGAGGAGAGAGGCGAAAGGAGTCATTATGAAACAGACATTAAATGAATTTAAAGACTTTATTGCCAGAGGCAATGTCATGGATATGGCCGTCGGGGTTATCGTCGGCGGCGCCTTCGGAAAAATTGTCACATCCTTAGTCAACGACATGCTTATGCCTTTAATCGGGCTCTTAATCGGCGGCGTGGATCTCACGAAACTCTACGTGGCATTGGACGGAAAGACCTACGCCAATCCCGTGGAAGCGGCGGAAAGCGGCGCGCCCATTTTGGCCTATGGGGACTTCCTGCAAAATATCATCGACTTTTTAATCATCGCCTTCGTGATCTTTATGGTGATTAAACAAATCGGCAAGATGAAAGCCCGCTTTATCCACACAGAAGAGGAAGTGGCCACCACCAAAATCTGCCCCTACTGCAAGGAAGCCGTGCACATCGAAGCCACCCGCTGCCCCCACTGCACCGCTGTTTTGGAGGATCAATAATGGCTAAAGGCTTGGTCCTCGAGGGCGGTGGCGCCAAAGGCAGCTACCAATTGGGCCTCTACCGCGCCCTTCAAGAAACACATCCGGACATTCGCCTCGTCGTAGGCACGTCCATGGGCGCCTTAACGGGCGCTTTTATTGTTCAGGGAAACACCGATGTTTTGGCGGACATTTGGCAAAAATTTTCATTCGACGGAAGCAGAGAGCTTATGCTTTCCTTGGACGAAGTGAAAAAGACGCCGGACATTGTTCGCATGGCCAAAACCGCCCGAGCCGCCCTGAACATGGACATGGCGCCCTTGAAAGAATTGATTCACCGCCACATCGACGAAGAAAAAATTCGCGCCTCTGAAATAGACTACGGCCTCGTGGTCTACAGCCTAAGCGAGGGAAAGACGAAATACCTTTACCTTGACGACATTCCCAAGGGCAAACTCCATCAATACATTTTGGCCAGCTGCGCCTACCCCGTCTTTCCGCCCGTTAGAATCGACGGCAAACTTTATGTAGACGGCGGCGTGGGAGACAATCTGCCCTATAAGATGGTCTCGGAAAAAGGCCTCGAGCCCGTCATCCTTAGGACCAATCCGCCGAAAGAAGGGGAGCACCTTCCCGAGGATGCCGTTGTCTTAGGGCCTGCCCGCCCCGTCGCCGACACCATGCACTTCGATGCCGATCTCGCGCCTTACCGCATGCAGCAGGGCTACCGCCACGGTCGGCGCATCCTTATGGGCTACGACGGCCTGGATTACACCTTCTACCCCATCTCCGAAAAAGAAGCCTTCCGCCGACTAAGCGAACTCTTCTTCGCCCGCACGGAAGACTTTCGCTACCTGGCGGAAGCCAAGGGAAGCGGCGAGCGGGGCATTGTGGAAAATCTGTGGCCCACCCTGGCCTCGGCCCTGGATCTGCCCGAAGACTACAGCTACAAAGCCCTGTTTATCGGCCTCATGGAAGCGAGAGGCAGCTTGCTTCATCTGCCGAAAGATCCCTTTTACACCGTGGATGGCTTTTTAAATGCATTAGACGAAAAAAACCACGTCCATCCCCGGGTCACCACCACCCTGGATCGCGTGCTCTATTTACTATTTTGCGGAAAGAGGTTGGCCATTGAATAAAGAAAAAATCACCCGCCTTTTAGAAAACCATCGCCCCGAGCCCTTGGAGCTCGTTCATCGCTACGCCGTCATGTGCACCTTGATCGAAATCGACGGCGCCCTTCACGTGCTCTTTGAAAAGCGATCCGCCCGCCTGAAGCGCCACACCGGCGAAGTCTCCCTTCCCGGCGGCCGCATCGAAGATGGCGAAACGCCGGAAGAAGCGGCCTTTCGCGAAACCGTGGAAGAACTCCGAATCGATCCCGCATGTTTGGAAATCCTGGGCGAAAGCGACTATTTAGTCACCCGCCAGAGCATCGTCGTGCACTGCTTTATCGGCATGCTCCACGGCGTGGACGTGGCCGCCATCGATCCCGAGCCGGCGGAAGTGGCCTACGTCTTCACTGTGCCCCTGTCCCTGTTCCTGGAAACGGAGCCCGAGGTGCATCCCATCGAATTTAAAAAAGACAAAGACGATGGCTTTCCCTACGAACTTATCCCCACCACCACCGTGGCCCCCTTTAGCAACTACATCGACCGCATCTTCTTCTACAAAGGTGCCGAAAAGAAAGAACAAATCGTGTGGGGCATGACGGCAAAAATTATGTACGGCGTGGCGAAACTGTTAAAAACTCTCCTATAATTACAAAAAGATGACATCGACGGCGATTCCTTGCCACAGGATGTGTCAATTGATACAATAAAGCCTGTGAAAGTTACAAACTGTAACTAATTTCGGACTATTCGGACAAAGGAGTTGTCATCGTGATAAAAAAGACCGTCCTACTCTCGGCATTGGCCGTGAGCCTCATTCTGCCCGCACAGGCGGAGGCAAAAACCGTTACCCTCAATCGACCGGGCATTGCCCCCGTGCGCTACGAAACCGACGCCGCCACCGTCGGCGAGTTTCTCCTGGAGAAAGACATTCAGCTTGAAAAAGGCACCGTCCCCTTCCCAAGCGCCTCGGAAGCGCTGAGCGAGCAGGCGGAATTAACCATTAAGTCGGGCTACACCATTACCGTAAAAGATGGCAAACACAGCTACACCCGCTCCGCCACGTCGAACAAAGTGGCCGACATCTTAAAAGAGCTGAACATCAAGCTCGGCGAAAAAGACACGGTGACCCCGCCCATGAAAGGCAGCGTTAACGAAGGCGAAATCCTTCGGATCAATCGCTACAAAGAACGCACGGAAAAAGTTGTGCGCGACGTGGCTTACGCCACAGAGCGCCGGGAAAATCCTCAAATCGATGCGGGGACCGAGCGCGTCATTCAAAAAGGCGAGGCCGGAAAAGTGGAAGAAGTGGTGCGCATCAGCACCGTCAACGAGGAAGAAACCGCCCGCCTCGTCCTTTCCTCCCGCGTCATTCGTGAAGGCAAAAACGAAATCGTCGAAGTGGGCACAAAGCCCGTGGAAAACATGATTCACGGTAAGAAATACAAAAAGAAAATTCTTATGAAAGGCACCGCCTACGATCCCAGCGCCGGCAAATGGACCGCCTCCGGCACCCGTGCCCGCGTCGGCGCCGTGGCCGTGGATCCCCGCGTGATCCCCCTCGGCACCAAACTCTACATCGAAAGCGCCGACGGCTTCCCCACCTACGGCTTCGCCGTGGCGGAAGACACCGGCGGTGCCATCAAAGGCAATCGCATCGACCTGTTTTACAACAGCCGAAGAGAAGCCTACAACTTCGGTCGACGCAATGTCACCGTGTATGTATTGGAAGACTGAGCAAAAGGGATAATAAGAGAATGAGAGAAAGAGAAGACGCCTAAGGGCGTCTTTTTTTGTGGGGAGAATAAAAAAGGTTCTATGTCAACCATTGGGGAGTCTAGTGAAAACTAGGCTCCTTTTTGTTTTCCTACACACCCTCACTCACTTATCTTTTGAACAAACGAAAAGCAGTTTCGTGCGGAAATGATGAAAGTTACGCATTCCAAAGGCCACGCGCTTCACCGTCTTGATCTTGTTGTGTGTTCCTTCCACGTAGCCGTTACTCCACGGGTAATCAAAGCTGTTGGTGATCTCCTCGAACCAGTTGTTGTAGGCACGTAAGCAGTGGCGCCACTCCTTTAGCCCGCTTTTCTTTGCCTCTTCCATCC
>NZ_CALPBW010000007.1 GCF_943169845.1 Peptoniphilus rachelemmaiella | reverse complement strand
TTGCAATCAATGGTAATCAGGCGTCTTTCTTCTGAAACACCGGTGACCTCGACATCTTGGATTCCTAAAAGTAATGTGGTAATATTGTTTTGCACTTGTTTGCCCCCCTTTATTATTTTGTGGTGATTTAATTTTAGGTGATTAGGAAAACAAGTGCTATCTTTTTGCACAAAAATATCCATTAAGGAGGTTACTCCCCAATGGATATTATAGAGCCAAAAAGAAAACCCCCGGCAATTGCCGAGGGGTCTTTAGCAGTATGAGTTATTTTTATTTCAATAAGTGTTCGTATTCTGCAGGGGACGTCCGTTTGCGGTCGTCTTTGAAGAAGTCTTTTTCCAAAGCGACGACGACGCCGGAAAGTCCGATCAAGCCGATTAAGTTCGGGACTGCCATTAAAGCATTGAGAATATTAGCGACGGTCCATGCAAGGTCTAAGTTCATAACGCAACCGACGAAGATCATGATGATATAAACGAGCTTGTAGGGTTTGCCGATGCCTGCGCCCAAGAGGTAGCGGGCGGAGGTTTCGCCGTAGTATTCCCAACCGAGAATGGTGGAGAATGCGAAGAGCAATAAGCCTAAGGATACGATGTAACGACCGATGGCCAAGTGCATATCGAATGCCGTGGATACGAGGGCCGATGCATCGGTTATGCCTTTATCCAAAACGCCGGATGTAATAATAACCAGTGCGGTAATGGAGCAGACAACGAAGGTATCCAAGAAGACTTCCGTAACACCCCACATCCCTTGACGGGTCGGGTGGTCGGTAGATGCCGTGGCGTGGGCGATAGGCGAAGAACCTAAGCCGGCTTCATTGGTGAAGACGCCGCGGCTGACGCCGTTACGCATAGCCAACATAATGGTGTAGCCGATGACACCGCCGCCGACTGCCGACGGATTGAAGGCACCGACGAAGATGGCGCGAATGGCGAAGGGAAGCATGTGGGCGTTAGAGATAATGATGATTAAACCACCTGCGATATAGAAGGCTGCCATAAAGGGAACGAGCTTTTCTGTAACTTTGGAGATGGATTGGATCCCGCCGATAATAACGACGGAAGCGGCGACGGTGATGACCACGGCAGTGATCATGGGCGGAACGTTAAAGGATGATTTCAACGTACCGGCGATGGCGTTGGATTGTACGGAACAACCGATACCGAAGCAGGCAACACCTGCCAGGAAGGCGAAGCACTTGCCTAACCAGGGTTTCTTTAAACCGCGGTCTAAGTAGTACATGGGGCCGCCGGCATAGCCGTCTTCGGTTTTAACGCGATAGGCGACTGCCAAGTTTACTTCAGAGAACTTCGTACACATACCGAAGAATGCGGCAACCCACATCCAGAATACGGCGCCGGGACCGCCGCCTAAGATGGCGACCGATACGCCGACGATGTTACCGGTACCGACCGTAGCGGCCAGTGCCGTAGATAAGGCTTGGAAAGGCGAGATGGCGCCTTCTTCAACTTCGTGCTTTTCGAACATTTTGCCCATCGTATTTTTCATAATATAGCCGAAACGACGGGCTTGGACGAAGCCGGTGCGGACGGATAGGATAATGCCTGCGCCGACGAGTAATACGATTAAAGGAACACCCCATAGGAACGCATCAATTTTACCTAGTACATCTGCTAAACTCATAAGTCACCTCCGAATAAGTATGAATAACTGCTTGTGAATACATTATACACCTCTTTTTAAAAAATTAAACCTCTTTTTACAAAAAAACGGACGTTTTTTAAAAATGTTTTTTCGCAGAAAACCATCAGTCATAAAAATATCAAGAAATGCAGGTTGTTAAAATTAAAATTTATAACGACAGAGGCTGTGAGAAAATTATTTAAGGCAAAAAAGGGGGGCGGATGGATGCGTTAAAATCGGGGAGGCCATCTCCACATAAGATTAAATATCAAAATAATGAATGATCTATAAGTTAATTGACCGTGGGAGAGGGTGGGTTTTCGCCGAAAATCTTGCTTCTTTCAGAAGGGGATACAGTTTTAGCGGAGCGGATGAAAAAAAGCGAGGGGATCCGCTTTTTCTTTCACCACCCTGTTAAGAAAGTGCGGGGAGGCCATTAAAAATGGTATGCCGCTGGGCGCAGCGTGAGCCGAATCAAAGGCCGGGGAATGAAAGAAGGTGGTAAGAACGATTTTTTTACACCTATATGACTTGTCAGGGAAAGGCGACCGTGTTATACTCGAAAAAGAGTGCAAGGCACGAAGGGGTACACCACCGCGGGTGTAGTTCCTTCGTGCTTTTTTTTATTTTGTGAGGAGGTGACCGTGAAGATTAACGGGAAGGTCGTGGCATTAGACGGCCCCGCGCCTTTAATCGACGTGTTGATTCGCGCAGGCTACGACGCTTGTGGCGTGGCCCTGGAAATGAACGGGCAGCTGGTGAAGCGGGCGGACATGGCGAAGACAATGGTCGATGACGATGATATGTTGGAGGTGTTTTCTTTTACCGGTGGAGGTTAAACGAGAAGACGTCTTGGCGCGTCAAAGGCCCGAGATCAACGATGCCGTGGAGGATTTTACCGTCGCCGTATTAGGTTGCGGCGGCTTAGGATCCCAAGTGGCGTGGATTTTGGCCCGCCTGGGCGTAGGAAAACTTATTTTGTACGATTTCGATGTGGTGGAGGCGTCGAATTTAAATCGCCAAAACTACAGCGTTTCAGATATAGGAAAGAAAAAGGTACAGGCCACGGCGGAGAAGATCACCGATTGGCTGCCCCACGTATGTGTGGAGGCGCGGGATGAATTTGTGGACGCCGAAGTGCTGAAGGCCATCGAGGCCGAGGCGGATATTGTTGTGGAGGCCTATGACGGCGTTCAGTCGAAAATAGAGGCCTTTGATTTTTTTCAAGACCACAGAACACCTTATGTCTGTACCACCGGCGTAGCGGGGCCCTCAGGGGCTGTGAAGCGCAAGGATTTCGGTCACATTCATATGGTGGGGGATTTTAACGGCGAGGACCGCAGGGATTGTTACCTGCCCAAGGTCATGACCATCGCCGCCATGGAGTGTCAAGTTGTATTCGAACTGATAATAGGAGGATTAGCATGAAAGATACGTGGAAATTAGGGGACAAGACCTTTGAGTCTCGCTTTATTTTAGGATCGGGCAAGTATGCGCCGGAATTAATCGACGCCGCCATTACCCACGCCGGGGCGGAAATGATTACCGTGGCCCTTCGCCGGGCAAACACGGCGGATGTGACGAATATTTTGGAATTTATTCCGAAACACGTCACCTTGATTCCCAACACCAGCGGCGCCCGCAATGCCGATGAAGCCATTCGAATCGCCCGCCTGGCAAAGGAAATGGGCTGCGGCAATTTCGTCAAAATCGAAATCATGCGGGACTCCAAGTACTTACTCCCCGACAACGAACAAACATTAAAGGCCACGGACATTTTGGCCAAGGAAGGCTTCGTCGTCATGCCCTATATGTATCCCGATTTGAACTATGCTCGGGATATGCGTGATGCCGGTGCCGCCGCCATTATGCCTTTGGCGTCTCCCATCGGCAGCAATCGCGGCTTGGCCACGAAGGCATTTATCCAAATTTTAATCGACGAAATCGACCTGCCCATTATCGTCGATGCCGGCATCGGCCGCCCGTCCCAAGCTGCCGAAGCCATGGAAATGGGCGCCGCCGCCATTATGGCCAACACGGGCATCGCCACGGCCAACGACATTCCCATGATGGCCAAAGCCTTTAAGCTGGCCATTGAAGCGGGCCGCTTGGGCCATTTATCCGGACCGGGCCGCATCCTGGACAAAGGCGCCGATCCCTCGTCTCCGTTAAGAGACTTCTTTGATTGAGGAGGGTACGATGATTAAAACAGTATTCGATTACGCCCCGGGCATGGATCAAATCTCCGAAGCCATTCCCAAAGAAATTGCCTCCACCTACGAACGGGAAAGCCAAAGGACGGTAACCGGCGCGGAAGTGGCGGAAGTGCTCAGAAAAGATCGCCTTACTCCCGACGATTTCTACACCCTGCTTTCTCCCGCGGCGGAACCCTATCTCGAACGTATGATGGAAAAATCCCGCGGCCTTCGTCGGCAATACTTCGGCGACAATGTGTATTCCTTCTCGCCCCTTTACATCGCTAATTACTGCGAAAACGGCTGCCGCTACTGCGGATTTAACGCCAAGAGCGACATTAAGCGGGCGGCGCTGAATTCCGATGAAATCGAAGTGGAAATGCGGGCTTTGGCCAAAGACGGCATCGAAGACGTGCTGATCTTAACTGGCGAAAGCAATCACTACTCGCCGGTGGAATACATCGAAGAAGCCGTGAAGCTGGCGAGAAAATACTTCCGCGTCGTAGGCCTTGAAATTTATCCCGCCAATGTCGCCGATTACGAACGGCTGCAAAAGGCCGGTGCCGACTTTGTCACCGTGTTCCAGGAAAGCTACGATCCGGAAGTTTACGATTACTACCATCCTCGGGGAAACAAGCGGAGCATTATCTACCGAATGGGCACCCAAGAGCGTGCCGCCATGGGCGGTATGCGGGGCGTTGGCTTCGGTGTCTTATTCGGCCTTGCCGATCCCGTAGCCGATTGCTTCCGCCTGGGCCTTCACGCCTACTTGGTGCAACGGAAATACCCCCATGTGGAAATCGCCGTGTCCTTCCCTCGGATTCGCCCCACCCACGGTGCGGAAGATGTGGACAATACCAATCGCATCGGCGAAAAGAAGCTCATGCAATTTATTACGGCCATGCGCATCTTCCTGCCCTTCGCATCCATTACCATTTCCACGCGGGAAAGAAAAGAATTCAGAGATCAGGCCATGCTCTATGCCGCCACGAAGATTTCCGCTTCCGTGGACACGGGCATCGGTCGCCGCGGCGAAGAGCCCGATGAAGACGAAGGGGAAGAACAATTCGTCATCGCCGATACCCGCACCTTGGATGAAATCGAAAAGGATTTGAAAGAAGAAGGCCTCTACGTCCTGAGAAACGACTACATTCGCCTATGAAGACCCTTTATTTCATTACGGATTCCACAAAATACGACGACGAAGAGGCTTTTTTTGCAGACGTCTTCGCGGCCTTAAAAGGCGGCGTGGACTTGATCCAGCTCAGGGAAAAAGAGCTTTCCGACGAGGCAGTCTATGCTCGGGCCCTTCGCATAAAAAAAGAAGCGGATAAATACAACACGCCCCTCATTATCGACGACCGGGTGGAGGTGGCGAAAAAATTAGGTGTCGGCCTCCACTTGGGCGACGACGATATGAGCATTAAAGAGGCCCGGGCCATTTTAGGGGATGAGGCCCTCATCGGCGCTTCCGTGAAAACCGTGGCGAGGGCCAAAGAGGCGGAAGAAGAAGGGGCAAGCTACTTCGGCACCGGCGCCCTCTTTCCCACGCAGACCAAAGTCATTACCCGTCACACCTCCATGGAGACCTTCCGCGCCATAAAAAAATGTGCGAAGGTGCCCGTTTATGCCATCGGCGGCATCAACGAAAAGACGCTCCCCGAGCTCAAGGGAGAAGACTTTGACGGCATCTGCGTGGTCTCCGCCATTCAATACGCGGTCGATCCGGAAGCGGCGGTAAAAAGCCTCCGCAGCCTAATGAAGACCTTGTAATATGTTATACTGCTCCCATAGGAGGGGTTTATGATTTATTACTACAGCGGCACGGGAAACAGCGCTTATGTGGCGAAGAAACTGGCCGACAAATTAGGTATGGACGCGGTGGACATAGGGGAGCGCATAAAAAACGGGGTTATGGACGCTATCCATGACGACACCGTGATTTTGGTGACGCCTACCTATTGCTGGCGCCTGCCCCGCATCGTGGAAGACTATTGGCATCAAATCGAGGTGGAGGGAAAGACTCTTTACCTGGTCATGACCTGCGGCTCCGGCATCGGCGGTGCCCCGGTCTATGAAGAAAAAATGGCACGGGAGAAAAACCTGGTCTACGGCGGCGTCTTTGAAGTGATCATGCCGGAAAACTACATCGCCATGTTCGATGCGCCGAAGGCAGCCGAGGCGCGGGGGATCATTGCCGAGGCCGATAAAACAATCGAAAGAATCGCAGACACAATCGAACAGAAAAAAGCAGGGCAGAAAAATGCGGGCCTTCTCGGCCGGCTGCTCACCGCCATTAACGGCGCCTACTACGCCCTGTTTGTAAAGGCCCGGCCCTTTTACGCCAAAGACAATTGCATCGGCTGCGGCGAATGCGAAAAGCGCTGCATTTTGGCCAATGTAAAGCTTGAAGCGGGGCGGCCCGTGTGGTACGACCGCTGCACCCACTGCATGGCTTGCATGAATTACTGCCCCGTGGAGGCCATCGAGTACGGAAAAAAATCCGCCGGAAAATTCCGCTACACGCTGGAAAAAGTCCTTGAGAAGTAAGTGGCCGATGATCTCAATGCCACAAAAGACAAAAAAATCGACCTGCGCCTACGGGCGTAAATAAGCCGCCTTTCGACTTTTCGGAAGAAAGGGACGGCTTATTTGTCGTGTTGACTATTTGACAAAGACCTTGCTGAATGGTAAGGTCTTTTTAAATGAATAGCGCAAGGGGAACTTTGTAAGTTGAGAAGGTAAAACCTGACCCTTTGAACCTGTGAGTTAATACTCGCGTAGGAATGCATGGCCCGCCTTTTCGGGCGGCCTTTTTTTAGGTATCTTCTCACGGGAAGATACCTTTTTTTGTCTCGAAAGGAAGGACAAAATGAACGATTTAAAAAATGCCTTGAAAAAAGCACAAGACGACGTACGGAAGATTTGCCCCATGGCACCTTCCATTACCAATTTCGTCACCATCGATTTTGTCGCCAACGCGCAAATCGCCGTTGGCGGCTCCGCAGCCATGGTTTACATGCCCGATGAGGGGCGCACCATGGCACAGATCGCCAAATGCCTCTACATTAACGTAGGCACCTTGATTCCCGTTCACGCCGAAACCATTCCCAATGCGGCAAAGGCTGCACACGAGTTGTGTGCCTATGTGTTGGATCCCGTGGCGGCAGGCATGGGTGAGCTGAGAACCACCCTTTTAAAGGGGATGAAAAATTATCCGCCGGCCATCGTTCGCGGCAACGCATCGGAAGTGATTACCCTGGCGAAAATGTGGGATCTAATCGACACCGACGAGGGCAAGGTTCGCGGCGTGGATTCCACGGAAAGCGTGGAATCGGCGAGAGAAGCGGCTGAAATTTTGGCCCGCTTCATTAAAGGCGCCGTGTGCGTCTCGGGAAAAGAGGATTTAATTACCGACGGCGAGCGCACCATCCTCTCCTTCGGCGGCAGCGAATACTTCGCCCGCATTACGGGAAGCGGCTGCTCCTTAGGCGGCGTTTGCGCCGTTTATCATTCGGTCACCGATCCCTTTACGGCGGCTGTGGCGGCGACTAATGCCTACAATGTGGCAGGTGCCATAGCAGAAAAGAAGGCGGAAGGCACGGCGAGCTTCAAGGTGGCTTTTTTAGACGCCCTGTCCAATCTCACCGGCGACGATTTGGCCGCCTGCCCCATGGAGGCGATTTAAATGACATTCAGCATTGAAAAATATTTCGTCGTCGGCCCGGAAAACACCTGGAACCGCCCGGTGCTTCCCATTATTCGAGACGCCATCGAAGCGGGATTCACCTGCATTCAGCTCCGCTCCAAAACCGCATCGGCACGGGAAATGATCGCCCTGGCCTGCGGCACATCGGATCTTATCGCATCCATGAACAAAGAAAATGAAGTGACCCTGCTCATCAACGACCGCCTGGACGTGGCGCTGGCGGCGAGGGATGCGGGGGCAAAAGTAGACGGCATCCACGTGGGCCAATCGGACATTCCCGTGTCCGTGTGTCGAAAATACTTAGGGCCCGATGCGGTCATCGGCCTTTCCGCGCCCACAGGGGATTTGACCCGCTACGTGCAAGAGGGCAATTTTAAAGACGTGGATTACTTCGGCGCCGGGCCCCTGCACGAAACGGACACGAAAAAAGACTGCGGCATGGATGAAGAGGGCAATATCATCTACCGCACCTTGGATGAAATTAAAGCCCTGGTGGCCATTTCGCCTCTGCCCATTACCATCGGTGGCGGCGTCAAGGCCGAGGACATGGAGGCCTTGGCCGAAACCGGCGTCGACGGCTTCTTCGTCGTTTCCGCCATCGCCTCGGCGGAAGATCCCAAAGCCGCAGCCGTGGAACTGGCACAAAAGTGGGAGGCGGCGAAGTGAAGACGATGCTGACCATCGCCGGAAGCGATTCTTCCAGCGGCGCGGGGATCCAGGCGGACATTAAAACCGCCACGGCCCTGGGGGTCTTTGCCACGTCGGCCATTACATCCATTACGGCGCAAAACACCACCGGGGTGCAGGCCATCGTCGATTTGGACGTTGCCATTGTGGCACAAGAGATCCGCTCTGTCCTCACAGACATTCCGCCGGATGCCGTGAAAATCGGTATGGTCTCATCCCCTGAAATAATAAAAACCATCGGCGAGGAACTGGCGGGTTATGAAGGGCCCGTGGTCCTCGATCCGGTCATGGTGGCCACCTCCGGATCGCCCCTGTTGAAAGCGGCGGCCATGGAAAGTTTAAAGACCATCCTCTTTCCCTGCGCCACCTTGCTTACGCCGAACATTCCCGAGGCGGAACTTTTGACGGGCATGGCCATCGAGAAGGTGGCGGATCAGGAGAAAGCGGCCAAGGCCCTTCGCGACGCCTACGGTGTGTCGGTTTTGGTGAAAGGCGGCCACGGCACCGGTCGAGCGGTGGACGTCTTTTACGACGGAGGGATTCACCACTTCGAAAAGCCCATGCTTGACAATCCCAACACCCACGGCACAGGCTGCACCCTGTCTTCCGCCATCGCTTCCTACTTGGCCCTGGGCCTTGAGGAGGTGCGGGCCGTGGAAGAAGCAAAAAATTACGTGTACGATGCAATCGCTGACGGTCTCGACCTGGGACGAGGACGAGGACCGATCAATCACATGGTTAGGAGAAGAAAATAATGGCATATGCAACACAAATGGACGCTGCACGACAAGGCATCATTACCGACGAGATGAAAATCGTCGCCGAAAAGGAAAACCGCACGGCGGAAGAAATCCGGCAATGGGTGGCGGAAGGTAAAGTCGCCATTCCCGCCAACATTAATCACAAATGCTTGGATCCCACAGGCATCGGCTCCATGTTAAAGACCAAGATCAATGTCAATTTAGGCGTTTCCAAAGACGTTGAAAATTTAGACGAAGAGCTGGAAAAAGTGAACCACGCGGTTAAACTGGGCGGCGATGCCATTATGGACTTATCCACCCACGGGGACACGAAGATTTTCAGACGGAAACTCACCTCGGAATGCCCGGCCATGATCGGCACCGTGCCTATTTACGACTCGGTCATCTATCATAAAAAAGACCTGGGTCAATTGACGGCACAAGATTTTCTCGAAGTCATCCGCGCCCACGGGGAAGACGGCGTGGACTTCGTGACCCTGCACTGCGGCCTCACTCGCCGCACCGTGGAACAATTAAAGCGCTTCGGCCGCACCACCAATATCGTAAGCCGCGGCGGCTCCTTGGTCTTCGCCTGGATGAGCATGACCGGCAACGAAAACCCCTTCTACGAATACTACGACGACATTTTGGATATTTGCCGTGAATACGACATGACCATTTCCCTCGGCGACGGCGCCCGCCCCGGCTGCTTGGCCGATGCAGGCGACTTGCTTCAAATCGAAGAATTGGTTCGCTTAGGGGAATTGACTCAACGGGCGTGGGATAAGGATGTTCAAGTCATGGTGGAAGGCCCGGGTCACGTGCCCTTGAATCAAGTCAAGGCCAATATGGAAATCCAACAAAGCCTCTGTAAAGGCGCACCCTTCTATGTTTTAGGGCCACTCGTTACCGACATCGCCCCGGGCTACGACCACATTACCGCCGCCATCGGCGGGGCCGTGGCAGCCATGAGCGGCGCCGCCTTCCTCTGCTACGTCACCCCGGCGGAACACTTGGCTCTGCCCAATGCCGACGACGTGAAAGAGGGGATTATGGCATCGAAAATCGCCGCCCACGCCGCCGACATCGCCAAAGGCATTCCCGGCGCACGAGACGCCGACGACCGCATGGGCAAAGCCCGTCGGGAATTGGATTGGGACGCCATGTTTAAAGAAGCCATGGATCCGGAACACGCCAAGGCCGTTCGCGACGACCGCTCCCCGGAAGTGGAAGAAACCTGCTCCATGTGCGGTAAATTCTGCGCCGTCAGAAGCATGAACAAAGCCCTGGCCGGCGAAGAAGTCGATATCCTGTAAGAACAACAAAAACACCTTTCTTGCACTCTGTGCTAAAAAAGAAAGGTGTTTTTATTATGAATAAATTGTGGATAGAGCTGAAAAATTTCAAATCCCATGAAAAAAGAGCAAGGCCGAAGTCTTGCTCTTTTCTTTAGGCAATTAGTTTCCGTTATTTCCGCCCTGTTGGCCGCCTTTGTTGCCGCCTTTCGAGGATTGGGAATTGGAATTGCCGTTTTGTTTGTCTTTATCTTTGTCTTTGTCCTTGTCTTTATCCTTATCTTCTTCCTTCGGTTTCGGAGGAACGTTGCGATAAAGATTTTTCAGGCCCTTGGGCGAAGTGCCTTCGGCGAAGATTTCCGTGTAGCCCGAAACGGGGATGTACTTCTTGTACAGGCCGTCTTCCGGTTCGTCGAAATTCTTGTCGTCTAAGTCCTTGTGGACGTCGCGCATAATGGAGCGCCACAAATTGGCCGCCATACGGGAGTAGTCCCACAGGGGCGTGTTGTCGTCGTTGCCGATCCAAACGGCGCCGGTGTAGTAGGGGGTGAAGCCGACAAACCAGCTGTCCCGCTTGCGGTTGGTAGTACCGGTCTTGCCGGCAATGTGCATGCCGGAGAAGTTGGCGTAGGTCCCCGTGCCGCTTTTTACGACGGATTCCAGCATGGAGGTCATAATGTAGGCATTTTGCGGGGACGTGATTTCCACTTCTTCTTTGGGATTTTCGTAAATAACCTTGCCGCTCTTATCGGTAATTTTATCGATAAAGGTGGGCTTAATGAATTTCCCGCCGTTGGGGAAGGTGCTGAACGCCCCGGCCATTTCCAGGGGGCTGATCCCCACGGTCATGCCGCCCAAAGTAAGGGAGGCCAAATTCACGTCGTTGTATTTCATCGTATCGATGTTGGGGTACTTCTTTTGATCGTCGGGAAGAACCAAACTGGAGATCTGCATTTTTTCCAGATTGTCGATCATCATTTGAGCCGCCTCGTCTTCTCCCGGAGCCAGGCCCTTGCCGACTAAATAGGCGCCCACATTGGAAGAATTGCGAATCAAATTGCGCACCGTGGCCCAACCTTGGTAGCCCGTGGAGTTTTTGGGCCAGCCGCCGGGTCGGGGAAGATCGCGGTAGACGTCGCCGGCAGTGCCGCCCTTGTTTAAGAGGGCGAGGTAGGGGCCGATGGGCTTAATGGACGAACCTGGTTGACGGGGGTTTTTTGCCCGGTTCAAAATATTGTTGCCGCCGATGCCGCGGCCACCGACGATGGCCACCACTTCACCGGTGTGGTGATCCATAATGGTAATGCCGACTTGGGGTTGAATAATGCCTTTTTTGTTGGTGTGGCGACCGGGGAAGAAGCTATTTTGGGATACTTTCTCTTCCAAAATTTTCTGAATGTTTAAATCCAAGGGCGTGTCGATGACCAAGCCGCCGTTGTAGAGAATTTTTTGCGCTTCGTCTTTTTTGTAGCCCTTTTCTTTGAGAATATCGAGGACTTCGTCTTTCACCGCATCCACATAGTAGGACGAAATGCCCTTGGTGGTGTGGCTGCCTAAGTCCAGATGGATGTCTTCGTTAATGGCTTCCTTCATAGTGGATTCGTCGATCATGCCCAAGGAATTCATTTTGTGAAGAATTAATTCCTGGCGTTTTTTACTGGCGGGATTGGCCACGGCTTTTCTCGCCACCAGAACACCGGATGCGATTTGACTGTGCTCGAAGGGATCGATTAATTCCTTTTCCGCCAGGGCATCGCCTAATTCCTTGTCTCGTTCCGTGGCTTCCGCGCCAATGCTTTCGGCGGGAACCAGGCTGAATTCGATGGTATCTAAATCGTCGCTTTCTTCGATGGGCACGGCGTTAAAAGGCGTGTACTCCGAAGGACGATTGGTAATGCCTACGATCATCGCCGCTTCGGCCAAGGTGAGGTCGCTGACGTCTTTGTCGAAGAACGTTTTCGATGCGGCTTCCACGCCCTTGGTGCCTTTGGAGAAGGCGGCGGAATTTAAATAGGCCTCCAAAATTTGTTTTTTACTTAAATTGCTTTCCAATTGGAAGGCGTAGTAAATGTCTTGAAATTTTCTGGCATAGCTTTTTACCGGCGAGGTGTAAAGATTCTTTGCCACCTGCATGGTAATGGTGGAGCCCCCTTGGCTGAAGTCCATGCTTTGGAGATTGCGCAAAGTGGCCGAAACCAGGCGGCGGAAATCCACGCCGTGGTGTTCGTAAAACCGTTGGTCTTCAATGGCCACGGCGGCATCCAGCAAGTAATCGGGCATGCGCTTAATGGGCACCCACTCGCTGAATTCATTTTGTACCAATTGCTCCACATTGTCGCCGTTTTTATCGCGTACCACCGAGGTCTCGGAAATAGCCGAGCGGATATTTTTCGGATCGATGGCCGGCGACTGGCTGATCGCCGTCACGGCATAGGCCATGGCGATGCCCACCAGGGTAATGCCTGCGATGACGATTAATAAGAATAGGATTTTAAAGGCCGAGCTCCAACGAAGGGAATTGCCCTCATGTTGATTCCGGCCGGATCGTTTACCCATAGAAACCTCCTTCATAATTGTCTATTATATCAAAAGGATCTCACATATTGACAGGAATTCCGTGAATTTCACCATCTTAACAAAAAGATGGATTTTTATTTTCTTTTCCGGGGAAAGAAAGGCGCCCTATTGCCATTTCCTGCCGTGAGGCAGGCGAAGATATGGTATAATCGTTTCGTTAAAAAAGGAGGGATTATGTATTCGGGACATTTAACGGACGTAGCGAACATCGCTGTCGGCCACAAGGAAGATGCAGAAGCCGGCACCGGCGTGACGGTAATACTCGCCCCGAAAGGCTCCACCGCCGGCGTGGATGTACGAGGCGGCGCTCCGGGCACCCGCGAGTGTGTGCTTTTGGGCCCGACCTATGCCGTGAGCGAAGTGCACGCCTTCGTATTAAGCGGCGGATCGGCCTTCGGACTCGACAGCGCCACCGGCGTCATGGAAGCTTTAAGAGACGACGGAATCGGCTTCGATGTGGGCGTGGGCGTGGTGCCCATCGTGCCCGCCGCCGTGTTGTTCGACTTGACGTACAAAAAAGCCGACGTCTGGCCCGATAAAGCCATGGGCCGGGCGGCTTACGAAGCCGCAAGCCCGGGGGACAGGCGCCAGGGCGCAATCGGTGCCGGATGTGGCGCCACGGTGGCGAAGACCATGGGCCCCGCCTACGCGAAAAAATCCGGCGTGGGAAGCGCCTCCATTACCGTGGGGGACGTGGTGTTTTCCGCTTTGGTCGTGGTGAATGCCTTCGGCCACATTCAAGATGCAGAAACCGGCGAAATCTTGGCGGCACCGGAAGTCGAGGGGATCACCTATTCCGTGGAAGAGGCCCTGTCGAAAGGTGCCGTGGATTTCGAAAAAGGCAAGCATCAAAACACCACATTAGGCGTGGTAGCCACCAACGGGCGCTTTACGAAGACACAGCTTTGTAAACTGGCCTCCGTCGCCCACAACGGCTACGCAAAAACCATTACCCCGGTGCACACGGGCCTGGACGGGGACACGATTTTTTCTCTGGCCACCAATGAAGTGGACTGCTCCATGCAATTGGCGGAGCATTACCTGCCGAAAGTGATGGCGCGGGCCGTGGCCAACAGTTTATACAGCGTATAATTTTTCCATGAAACAGACCGGCATCCTCGCGAGCCGGATCGGAGGTTTTTATGAATAACAAATTGAAGAAGCCCTTTCTCACCACACGGGACATTGTCATTATCGGCATTCTCGGTGCCATTACCGTGGTCTTGGGCATGACGCCCTTGGGCTTTGTGCCCATCGGCCCCTTAAACGCCACTACCATGCACATCCCCGTCTTAATCGCCGCCTTTATCGAAGGGCCGGTGGTGGGCGGTTTCGTTGGGCTCATTTTCGGGCTCAGCTCCCTCTTTAACGCCATCACCCGCCCCACCCCCATCTCCTTTGTCTTTTACAATCCCCTTATATCCATTCTGCCGCGCATCCTTTTAGGTGTGATTTCCGCCTATATTTTCCGCTTCTTTAAATCCTTCGACGGCAAGGGCTTGAAGAAAATGGGCATGGCGGCATGGCTTGGGGTCATCGTCTTTTTAGCCGTGGGCCTTTACAAAAACATGGCTGCGAAAGCCTTTGGCGCAGGCGCCCTTTTAAACGGCGGCTTCCTCATCTTATCCGTGGCCCTGTTTATTTGGGTTCTGCGTTCGGAAAACAAGGCAAGCGCCGTGGTGCTTTCGGCCTTCGTCTCCACCATCCTCCACTCCGTCATGGTCATGGGCGGCATCTATATTTTCTTTGCCCAAGACTTTGTGCGGGCCGTCGGGGCGTCGGAGGTGCTGGTGAATTCAGTTATATTCGGTACGATTATTACATCGGGTGTGCCCGAAGGAATCCTCGCGGGCATCGTCTCCACCGGCGTCGTCACGGCGTGGAAGGCAAGTAAATAAAGTTAGAATCAAGTAGGTGCATTATGTTATTAGCAATTGATGTCGGAAATACAAATATCGTCTTCGGGGCGTACAAGGGAAAAGAACTGATCCACGACTGGCGCATTTCTTCGGATCAAAACAAGACCAGCGACGAGTTCGGTATGTTGGTCACGGAAATGTTGGACAACGTGCAGTTAAAGCCGGTGAACATTGAAGCGGTCATTATGTCGTCGGTGGTGCCGAATATTATGCATACCTTGCAAAACATGATCGTGCGCTACTTTCATCGCTACCCGATTATCGTCGGTGCCGGCGTAAAGACGGGGATCAATATTCGTTACGACAATCCCAAGGAAGTGGGCGCCGATCGCATCGTCAATGCCGTGGCCGCCGTGGAAAAATACGGCGGGCCCTGCATCATTATTGACTTGGGCACGGCCATTACCTTCTGCGTCGTCGACGGAAAGAAAAACTACCTGGGCGGCTTGATCTTGCCGGGGATTTCCATTTCCGCCGACGCCTTGGTCTCCCGCACGTCGAAGCTGCCGAAAATCGAAATCATTCGGCCGGAGAAAGTCATCGGGAAAAACACGGTGAGCAGCATGCAAAACGGCCTTTACTTCGGCTTCTCCACCATGATCGACGGCATTCTCGGCCATATTTGCGACGAGCTGGGCATGGAAAGCGAAGCCATTAAAATCATCGCCACCGGCGGTTTTTCCAATCTCCTGGTCTCCGACAGCCGCTTCGATATTATTATCGACCGGGATTTAACCATGGACGGTCTCAGAATCCTTTACGAGATGAACAGCTAATGGCCTTTACCATTGCCCTGGCCCCTATGGCGGGCTACACGGATCAAAGTTTTCGACGCATTTGCACGGCCTACGGCATGGATTATGCCACCACGGAAATGGTAAGCGCCAAAGCCCTCTATTATAAGGACAAAAAGACTCGCCGCCTCATGGCTGTGGCCGCAGACGAGGCGCCGGTGAGTTTGCAGCTTTTCGGCGACGAAGCGGAGATTTTTCGCGCCGTCCTCGATGCGCTCGGCGACGAATTGAAAAATTATCGCAGCCTGGACATCAACATGGGCTGTCCCGCACCGAAAATCGTAAAGACCGGGGCGGGAAGCGCCCTGTTAAAGACGCCGGAAAAAGCCGACGCCATTTTAAAAGCCTGCGTGGAAAGCTCACCCATTCCCGTCTCCGTCAAGATCCGAAAGGGATTTAGCGAAGGGGACGAAGAGGGCATGGAAATCGCAAAAATCGCCGAAGCTGCGGGGGTAAGGGAAATTACCGTTCACGGAAGAAGCCGGGAAGCCTACTACAGCGGCGTGGCGGATTGGGACTTTATCACGCGCCTGGCGAAGGCGGTGAAGGTTCCCGTCGTGGGAAACGGCGACATTTACCGGGCGGAAGATGTGCTACGCCATATGGATGCACCGTTGGCCGGCGTGGCCATCGGGCGTGGCGCCGTGGGCCATCCCTTTCTCTTTCGGGAAATTCGAAGAGCCCTTTCAGGTGAGGCCATCGACGCGCCGAGCCAAAGGGAGATCATCGCCGTGGCCAAGCATCATCTGGAGCTGAGCGTGGCGGAAAAAGGCGAGCACCTCGGCGTCATCGAAATGCGCAAGCACTTCATCGGCTACTTAAAAGGCTTCAGCGAAGCGAAGAGGCGGCGCAACGAAATCCTGTCCCTGTCGGAGAAAGACGCCATCGACGATTACTTGGATCGGTTGGCGAAGGAAGCCTGTAATTGACAGAGGGAGTAATTTCTTATATAATAGGGCGACTTGATTACATGGACCCGGCGTCGGGTCCTTTCTTCATAAACGACGAGAAACGAAGTGGAGTGATACTATGGCAGAAAATAATAATGAAGTGTTAATTACAGAAGAAGGCTTAGAGAAAATCGAAAGCGAAATCGACTACTTAAAAACCGTACGACGCAAGGAAGTGGCAGAGCGAATTAAAGTGGCTCTGGGCTACGGCGACTTGTCGGAAAACTCCGAGTACGATGAGGCGAAAAACGAACAGGCTCAAGTGGAAGAGCGCATCGCCAAGCTGGAATACATGGCGAGAAACGCCAAAGTGGTCAAGGGCAACGACCTGAACGATCAAATCGTCAATGTAGGCAGTGCGGTGACGGTTTTAGACGAAGACACACAGGAAGAAGATACCTACCACATCGTGGGCAGCGCCGAGGCCGATCCTTTGGAAGGCAAAATTTCCAACGAAAGCCCCATCGGTGCCGGGCTCATGGGCATGAGCATCGGCGAAGTGGCCGATATCGACGTGCCTCAAGGCAAAGTCCGACTCAAGGTATTGAAGATTTCCATCGCATAAGGGAGGTAGACCATGGCGAAGGGCCAAAAGAGCAGTGAAGTAAGAGATCAAAAACTGAAGAAAGTCCAAAATTTAATCGACGAAGGCAACAGCCCCTACATCGTCGAAAAGTTTGACGTGGACACCTACACCAAAGACATCGTCGAAAATTTCGATGCCATGGAAGGCAAGATCGTCTCCGTAGCAGGCCGCATTATTTCCAAGCGCCGTCACGGAAAAATCGCCTTTTTAGACGTACAGGACACCTACGGTCAAATCCAAATTTTCGCCAAGAAAAACATTTTGGAAGAGGCCTATGAAGTGGTGAAGGCCGCCGATGTGGGCGACTTTTTCGGCGTCAAGGGCAAGGTCATTAAAACCGAAGCCGGCGCCATTTCCGTGGAAGCACAAGAAGTGGCTCTCTTATCCAAGAGCATTCAGGTGTTGCCGGAAAAATACCACGGCCTCAAAGACATGGACCTCAGGTATCGCCAACGCTATGTGGATCTTATCGTGAATCCGGATGTAAAAGACGTTTTCTTCAAGCGTTCCGCCATTATTAAGTCCATTCGGGAATTTTTAGACAACAAGGGCTTTTTGGAAGTGGAAACGCCGATTTTGGGCAATGTAGCCGGCGGCGCCAACGCCCGTCCCTTCCTGACCCACCACAACGCCTTGGACATCGATTTGCAAATGCGTATTGCCAACGAGCTTTTCCTGAAGCGCCTCATCGTCGGCGGCTTTGACAAAGTGTACGAAATGGGCAAGATGTTCAGAAACGAAGGCATGGATACCCGTCACAATCCGGAATTTACCAACATCGAATTGTACCAAGCTTATGTGGACATGGACGAAATGATGCACATTACCGAGCACATGTTTGCCTATGCGGCGGAAAAAGTATTGGGCTCGGCTGTCATTAATTACCAAGGCACGGAAATCGACCTGACGCCGCCGTGGAACCGCGTGGACATGGAAGATGCGGTAAAAGAATACGCCGGCGTAGACTTCTCCGCTATAAAAACCGACGAAGAAGCTTTGGCCATCGCCAAGGAAAAGGGCCTGGAAGTGCAACCCTTCTGGACCCGCGGCCACGTCATCAGCGAGCTCTTTGAAGAATTCTGCGAAGAAAAGCTGGTTCAGCCCACCTTCGTCACCGGCCACCCGGTGGAAGTGAGCCCTCTGGCCAAGCGCGATCCCAAGGATCCTAGAAAGACGCGCCGCTTCGAAGCTTTCATCAACACCTGGGAATTTGCCAATGCCTTCAGCGAGTTAAACGACCCCATCGATCAACGGGCCCGTTTCGAAGAGCAAGTGGCAGATCAGGAAAAAGGCGACGACGAAGCCCATCCCATGGACTACGACTTCATTAACGCCATCGAAGTGGGCCTGCCCCCCACCGGCGGTTTGGGCATCGGTGTAGACCGCATGATTATGCTTCTTACCAACCAATCCAGCATTCGCGACGTGCTCTTCTTCCCCACCATGAAACCCTTAGGCGAAGGGGAAAGCGAATCGTGGGACGAAAACGACGAAGAATAAACCAAAGGCCTTGCTGACGCAAGGTCTTTTTTCAATGACAGACGAGGAGAGAAAACATGGACTGGCGTTTAAAGGTTAGCAGCGTTCAAATCGACGAGCGAATGGCAAGGCGGGATCCTTTCGGCTACATGGAAGCGTGGATTCACCGGGCGGCGGAAGATGCGCCCGACGTGATTCTTCTGCCGGAAAAGTGGAATCTGTTTTCATCCCCCTCCACCCATTTCGACGGGGCGGACAAAAACGGCGACAGAACCCGGGCCCTCTTGTCTCGCCTGGCGAAGGCATACAAGGTGAACATCGTCGGCGGCAGCGTGGCGGAAGTGCGGGAGAATAAGCTCTACAACACCTGCCACGTCTTCGACCGCGCCGGGGAAGAAGTGTTGGTCTACGACAAGGCCCATTTGTATCAGGCGGGCATCGAACAGGAATTTTACGCGGCGGGGGACGGGCCGGGCTTTATGACCATCGACGGCATCCCCTGCGGCGTGGCCATTTGCTACGACATGGATTTTCCCGAATACATTCGCTGCTATGCTTTAAAAGGCGTGGACATTATGTTTGCCGCCTTTGCCTGGCCCGCTAAGTGGCTGGAACACATGAGTCTTGTGATTCGCAGTCGGGCCATCGAAAACCAATGTTTCGTCGCCGCGGCGGGCATTTGCAAATCCGACAAGGCGGGGAATATGCGAAGCGGCGGCAGCGGCCTGGTCAGCCCGAGAGGGGATCTCTTGGTCTATGGTGCAAGCGACGAGGGAATTTATTCCGCCGTCTTCGAAAAAAAGCACCTGGACGAAGCCCGGCGCTGGCAACACTTTTTAAACGACCGCCGCGGGGATTTATACAGGAAACACGGCCTTTAAGCAATAAGAAAAATGAAACGCCTTCATCCGAAAAAGATGAGGGCTTTTTTCCGTGCACCGAAAAAAGTTTTATAAAAAAATAACAAACTTGGGCAAGTTTAAATTGAAAAACAATACAATATCGTGTATTATTAAACAAGCGAACGTTTTTATGATCAAAAACCAGGGAGGACTATCATGGACTATTCAAAGAAATACAGTGAAAAATTGATTTCCGCAAAAGAGGCCGCCGCCAAGGTAAAATCCGGCGACCGTGTGGAACTTGGCTGGGCTGCAGGGATCAGTCAAGCAGTGGACAAAGAACTGGCAAAACGCGTCGATGAATTAGAAGACGTATTGGTTTACGGCGGTTTAGCATTCGCCGCACCTGAAGTACTTAAAGTAGACCCGGAAGGCAAACATTTTACCTGGAACTCCTGGCATGCAGGCGGATCCGAAAGAAAAGCCATTAATGCAGGTCCCGGCGCATTCTACATTCCCCTGCGTTATTCGGAACTTCCGAAATATTACAGAGATGAAGTGGACATCGACGTCGCCGTCGTTATGACCACCCCCATGGACAAACATGGTTACTTCAACTTCGGTTTGAATACATCTCACCAAATGGCGATTTTGGAAAAAGCCAAAACCGTCATCGTGGAAGTCAACGAAGCATTCCCCTACTGCCCGGGTAAATGCGAATCGGAAATCCACATCGACAATGTCGACTACATCGTTGAAGCGGGATCCATTGCTCCCGTGGAACTCCCCGCTTCGGGTTACGGCGATGTCGACAAAAAAGTAGCTGAATTCATCGTCGATGAAATTCCCAACGGCGCCACCCTTCAATTAGGGATCGGCGGGATGCCCAACGCCGTCGGCGCATTGATCGCAGACAGCGACTTAAAAGACCTGGGCGTTCACTCCGAAATGTATGTCGATTCCTTTGTGGACATGGCGAAAAAAGGGAAAGTCAACGGCTCCAAGAAAACCATCGACAAATACCGTCAAGTCTACGCCTTCGCTGCAGGCAGCAAGGAATTATACGACTACCTGGACGAAAACCCGGAATGTATGGCTGCACCGGTTGAATACACCAACAGCGCCGCCGTCGTCGCAGAAATCGACAACTTTATTTCCATTAACAACGCATTGAACGTGGACCTGTGGGGACAAGTATCCTCCGAATCCACCGGCCTTCGCCACATCTCCGGCGCCGGCGGTCAATTAGACTTCGCCTTAGGTGCTTACCTGGCTAAAGGCGGCAAGAGCATTATCTGCTTAAGCTCCACCTTTACCAACAAACAAGGCGAAACCGTCTCCCGGATTCTCCCCAATTTCCAAACAGGCTCCGCCATTACCGTGGCACGCCCCAACACCCACATGATCTGTACGGAATACGGCATCTTCAATGTCAAAGGCCGCAGCACCTGGGAAAGAGCCGAAGGACTCATTAACTTAGCACATCCCGACTTCAGAGATGAACTCATTAAGAGTGCTGAAGAAATGGGTATTTGGCGCAGAAGCAACAAACGATAAGAAAGAGCCGACTGCGGTCGGCTTTTTTTGTGAGGGAATTTAAAGTATGTACGAGAAGATTTACAAAGAAAAACTGAAGACGGCACGAGAAGCGGCGGCCCTGATTCAAGACGGCGATGAAATCGAAATTGGTTTCGGCGCAAACTTCCCCGTGGAATTTGATGCGGCCCTGGCGGAGAGGGCCCATGAGCTGAATCACGTGGCCATCAGAAACGGCGTCCTCGTGGATTCCTCCCGCTTGGTAGATGCAGGCGGCCCCTTTTTGTGGCAGAGCTGGCACGGCACCGGCCAAGTGCGCCGCGCCATGGATGCGGGCACGGCCAACCACATTCCCGTGCGCTACTCGGAAATCATTCGCTACGTTACGGAAAACAGAGACACGGACGCCCTGGTGATCTCCGTCTCGCCCATGGACAAGCACGGCTACTTTAACTTCGGCATCGACGGCAGCCACTTTTTCCGACTGGCGGAAAAGGCGAAGCGGGTGATCGTGGAGGTCAACGAAAAGCAGCCGCGGATTTTCGGCCTTTGTGAGAGCGAACTCCACATCGATCAGGTGGATGTGATCATTGAGGCAAAGCCCCACGCCATGGGCGTCTTACCCAATCGAGACTACGGCGAGTTAGACAGAAAAATTGCAGAAATCGTGGTGGAACGCATGGAAAATGAAGCCACGGTGCAGCTGGGGATCGGCGCATTGCCTAACGCCATCGGCGATGTCATCGCAGGCAGCAGCTTAAAGGATTTAGGCGTGCACACGGAAATGTACGTGGACAGCTTTATGAAAATGACCTTGGCGGGAAAAATCACCGGTATGAAAAAGACCCTGGACCGCGGTCGGCAGGTGAGTGCCTTTTTGGCGGGCACCGAGGCCCTCTACGACTTCGTCGACGAAAATCCTTCCATCGTCGTGGGGCCGGTGGATTACGTCAACGGTGCCGCCACCATCGCCGCCCAACACAAAATGACCAGCATTAACACGGCGATTCAGGTGAACCTCAGGGGCGAAGTGAGCTCGGAAAGCGTGGGTACGCGGCAAATCTCAGGCGCCGGCGGCCAATTCGATTTTGCCGTGGGAAGCTACTTGGCGCCGGAGGGCAAGGGCTTTATTTGCCTGCGCTCATCCCGCGTGGACAAAAACGGCCTGCGCCATTCCAACATCGTCCCCGATTTTCTAACGGGCACCATCGTCACCTTGCCCGCCCCGGTGACCCAGTATGTGGTCACGGAATACGGCATTTGCAATTTAAAGGGCAAGAGCCTTTACGAGCGGGCCAAGGCGTTAATCGCCATCGCCCATCCGGATTTTCGCGATGAACTCATAAAGGCCGCTATGAAAAAAGGTTTTTGGAAATCGTGACTTGCATTTTCCTTTTGATTCGTCTATACTGTTATCACTGTTTAACATTCTTATTAAGAGCGGTGGAGTGACTAGGCACTGTGAAACCCGGCAACCCTTTTTGGTGCTAAATCCTACAGACGCGACAGGTCTGAAAGATAAGAATGAAAGCCTGCCGCGTGCAGGCTTTTTTTATTGAATCATAAGGAGGAAAAAATGAATAAATGGTTATTTTCCTCGGAATCGGTCACCGAAGGCCACCCGGACAAGGTGTGCGACCAAATTTCCGACGGGATTTTAGATGCGATTCTCGCAAAAGACAAAAACGCCCGCGTGGCGTGTGAAAGCTTGGTTTCTACGGGCATGGTAGTCATCACCGGTGAAATTTCCACCAATGCCTATGTGGACTTTACCAATGTAGTCCGCCAAACTTTAACGGACATCGGCTACGTCCACGGCGTGCAAAACGGCTTCGAAGCCGAATCCGTGGCGGTTATTTCCGCCATTAAAGAACAAAGCCCGGACATCGCCATGGGCGTCGACCGCTTTAAAGAAGCGGGCACCGAGGAGTTGGACGCATTCGGCGCCGGGGATCAGGGGATTATGTTCGGCTACGCCTGTCGAGAAACGGAAGAGCTTATGCCCTTGCCCATTTCCCTCGCTCACAAAATGGCGAAGAAGCTTTCCGACGTGCGCAAAGACGGCACCTTAACCTATCTCCGTCCCGACGGCAAGACCCAAGTCACCGTGGAATACCACGACGGTACGCCGGTGCGCCTCGAAAACATCGTAGTCAGTACCCAACACGATCCGGCGGTGGATCTGGATACCATTCGGGGGGACATCGAAAAATACGTCATCGATCCCGTGGTCGCCGACAAGTGGATGGATGAGAACACGAAGATCTACATCAATCCCACGGGCCGCTTCGTGGAAGGCGGACCGGTGGCCGATGCAGGGCTTACGGGCCGCAAGATTATCGTGGACACCTACGGCGGCTATGCCCGCCACGGCGGCGGTTGCTTCAGCGGCAAAGACCCGACAAAAGTTGACCGCTCCGCCGCTTACGCCGCCCGCTACGTGGCGAAAAACCTCGTGGCCGCAGGCGTTTGCGACAAATGCGAAATCGGCTTGAGCTACGCCATCGGCATCGCCAAGCCCCTGTCTGTCTACGTGGAAAGCTACGGCACCTCGGATCTCACCGACAACGAAATCGAAGACTTGGTCCACGAAGTATTCGACCTGCGTCCCGCAGCGATTATTCGCGACTTGGATCTTTTGCGCCCCATTTACAAAAATGTCGCCGCCTACGGTCACTTCGGCCGCGAAGATGTGACGGCACCGTGGGAAGAAACGAATAAGGTGGAAGCCATCTTAGAGGCATTGAAAAACAGAAAGTAGGGACTTTGTGATCATCGAAGGCGTTTTGGATCATATTATTTTTCGAAACGAAAGCAATGGCTATACCGTCGCCCAATTTATTACGGAGGATACGGATATCGTCATTGTAGGCACGTCCATCGCCTTTCATGAAAAAGAGCATTTGCGCCTGGAAGGCGAGCTGATTTATCACCCGAAGTATGGGGAGCAGTTCGCCTTCGACCGGGCGGAAAAAATAAGGCCGCGAGGGAAGGAAGCCATTACCGCTTACCTTTCCGGCGGCCTTATTCCCCATGTGGGAAAAGTGACGGCGAAGCGCATTGTGGACACCTTCGGTGAGGAGACCCTGCAGATTATCGAAGAGAAACCGGAGCGGCTGAATGAGGTGGAAGGGATCGGCAAGAAAAAGCTCGCCGTGATCTTAGACGCCCTGAAAGAGCAGAAGGGCATGCGGGATTTTTTTCTCGATGCGGCGGCCTTCGATCTCACCAATAAAGAAGCCATGGCCATTTACAAAGTCTTCGGCAAAGATGCCCCGGCCATGATCGAAAAGAATCCCTACGCCTTGGCGGGGAAGGTGCGGGGCTTCGGCTTTTTAAAGGCCGACGGGATTGCGAGAAAAATCGGCATGGCGGAAGACGACCCGAAGCGCATCGTCGCCGCCATGAAATACGTCTTGACCAACGGCGTCTTAGACGGCAACTGCTACCTGCCCAAGGATCTTTTAATGGAAGAGGCGGCCCGGGTTTTAAACATGGACGTGGAATTTGTGGAGGAGTTTCTGCAAATCCTCGCTGTGGATCCGGACATTTACCTGGCCCAGCGCGGCGGCGTGGTGAAAATCTACTTCCTCAACTACTTTCGCGCCGAGCAATTGGTGGCGCGGGAGATTAAAAAGCGGGGCAAAGTGGATCTCGCCGAGCACATGGCGGAAGACATGGTGAGTGCCGTGTGCGAAAAGCTGGACATGACCTTGGCGGAGAAGCAAAAAGAGGCCCTCATGCGGGCCGTGGATTCCCACCTCCTCGTCATTACCGGCGGGCCCGGCACGGGGAAGACCACCACCCTTCGGGCCATTGTGGAAGCCATGGATCGGCTGAATCTTTCCATCGCACTGGCTGCGCCGACGGGACGGGCGGCGAAGCGCATGGAAGAGGCCACGGGCCGAGGCGCCTCCACGATCCACCGCCTCTTAAAATATGACTACATCGACGAAGAGGGCACCGATTCCATCGTCTCCGGCGACGACATCGATGCCGATGTGTTGATTATCGACGAGGCCAGCATGATCGATTTGCTCCTGATGCGGGACGTGCTCACCTCCTTAAAGGAAAAAACCCGCCTCATACTCGTCGGCGACGTGGATCAGCTGCCGCCGGTGGGGGCGGGAAATGTGTTGAAAGACATTTTGGATTCCGGGGAAGTGCCTTCCGTGCAGTTGGACGAAGTGTTTCGCCAGGCGGAAACCTCCTACATCGTAAAAAATGCCCACCGCATCAATCACGGGGAACTGCCCCGGGTCAATGAAAAGGGCACGGATTTCTTTTTTATGGAAGAGAGCGATCCCGACAAGGCCCTGGCGCTTATTTGCGATTTGGTGAAAAACCGCCTGCCCGCCTACTACGGCGTGGATTCCATGGAAGACATACAGGTTCTGGCGCCGATGAAAAAGGGCATTTGCGGCATCGAGCATTTAAACGAAGCCCTGCAGAAGGCATTGAATCCCGGGAAGAAAGGCCTTGAAAGCCGGGGCTTCACCTACTGCGTCGGCGACAAGGTGATGCAGACGAAAAACAATTACCAAATGCCCTGGAAGTCACAAAACAAAGTCTTCGACAACGAGGGCGAAGGCGTCTTTAACGGCGATTTGGGCCGAGTCACGGCAGTGGATCCCGCCGGCGGGTGGATCAAGGTCCTCTACGACGATAGGCTTTGCACCTACACGAGCGAATACTTGCCGGAGCTTATGCCCGCCTATGCCAGCACCGTGCATAAATCTCAGGGATCGGAATTTCCCGTGGTGGTCATGCCCCTGTTAAACGGCCCGCCCATGCTTTATACGAGAAACCTGCTCTACACCGGCGTCACCCGGGCGCGGAAGCTCGTGGTCATCGTCGGAAGCTTTCAGGTCTTAAAGCGCATGGTTGAAAACAACCGCATTCGCTGGCGCTATTCCGATTTGGATGTCATTTTAAAGGAGAAGCGAGCATGGTAAGAGGATTTTTCGCATCTGGAGACTGCGCACTCTGCAAAAAAGAGGCGGCGAGCACATTTCACCTCTGCGAAAGCTGTTTAGACACTCTCTCTTTTATGGGGGAGGCAATTTTAAGCGAAAAGGCCTTTCCCGTCTATGCTCTGCTTCGGGAAAATAAGGCGGCGTCCTTTATGATCGAAGGCTTAAAATTTCGCGAAGAGCGGTATTGGGCGGATGTCTTCGGCGAAATGGCGGCGGATTTTTTGCGCCACAGCGGCCTCGGACCCTTCGACGCCATCGTCTGCGTGCCCACCTCGGCGAAGAAGCGGCGCATTCGGGGCTACAATCCGCCGGGGCTCATCGCCCGCAAAGTGGCGACACAGATGGATCTGCCCTTTGAAGAGGGGCTTGTGCTCACAAAAAAGGTCAAGGATCAAATCGGTCTCGGGGCCAAGGCTCGGGCATTGAATGTCGAGAACGCCTTCGCCGCAAGCCATGTGTCGGGGAAGCGCCTCTTGTTAATCGACGACACCTACACCACCGGCGCCACCATGAGGGCCGCGCAAAAAGCATGCATGGACGCTGGGGCGGCGTCTGTTTCCGGCATCGTGTGCATGAAGGCCCGGGATGTTGATTACGAATAAAGGCAATAAAAGAGCGATCTCTCTAAAAAGAGGGATCGCTTTTTTGTGCAGGGGATCAGATGTGAATGTCGCCTCGATAAAACATGACGGCGTGGCCCGTTAAGTTGACGTGGCCCGGGGTGACGTAGGTTTCCAAAATGCCGCCGCGGCGACTGGCTTGGTAGGCCAAAATGTCGGGCTTGTTTAATTTTTCCGACCAGTAGACGCAAATGTGGCAGTGGCCGGAACCGCAGACCGGGTCTTCGTCCACGCCGAGCTTCGGCGCAAAGGAGCGGGAGATGCAGTCGTAATCCCCGTCGCCTGCCTTGGTCAAGTGGAGCATGGAGCCTTCCAAGGTCTTGATCTTTAAAATGTCCGGATCGTATCCCGCCAAATCAAAATCATCTTCCATGATCAGGAGTAAATCCCTGCCCATGTAAGCTTCCTTGGGCGTGGCGCCCACCGTTGCTGTCATTTCATCGGTAACGGGGACTTTTTTCAGCGGGAAAGTGGGCAAGTCCATGGTAAAGAGATCGCCCTTTCTGGAGACGGGCATGGTGCCGGATTTCGTTTCGAAATAAATCGTGTCCTTTTCCCGCTCCAAAATCAAAAATACGATGTAAGCGGCGGCAAAGGTGGCGTGGCCGCAAAAATCCACTTCCTCTTCCGGCGTAAAGGAGCGGAGCACGTATTTATCTCCGTTTTTAATGACAAAGGCCGTTTCCGACAAATTGTTTTCGTTGGCAATGGCCAGCATGAGCTCATCGGTTAAGAGGCGATCAGGCAGGCAGACCGCCGCGGGATTGCCCTTAAATACTTTTTCCGTAAAGGTATCGACGATAAATTGTTTCATAAATAACTCCTATACTAATCAGAGCACTTGCGTGTGCGACGAGATCAGGCCCGAAAGCAGGGTTTCTTCCCGTGGCCATTGGGCGCCTTTCGTGTTCAATAGATAAAGACTCGCCTGAACGGAACTGCCGACGAGCAGAATCAAGCCGAACAGATAGAGCCATACTAAAAAGATAATCATCCCCGCCAGGGATCCGTAGGTGTTGGAATAATTGGAAAAATTCGCTACATAATAGCCGAATACCGCGTTGGAAAGTAAAATGCCTACGGTGGAAAATAAAGCCGCTGCCAAGTGTACACCGGCTTTCGGCTTCGTGCCTTCAGGCCACTTCGGTGCGAAGCGGTAGAGGCAGTAGAAGCTCAAAAACATATACACCAGGGGCACGAAGGTGGTAATGCGGCGGATGAATGTAAATGCCTTCGGGGGCAGCTGCAAAAACTGAAAAACAAAGCGCAGGGCATTGGAGCCGATGACTTGGGTGACAAAGAGCAAAATCACCAAGGCGAAAAGGGCGATGGTAATAATAAACGACAGGACGGTGAGAGACAAAATGTTTCGATCTTCCGCAATGGAAAGGCTGTCGTTAATGCTCTTAATCAGCTGCTTAATGCCCTTGCTGGCCACATAAATCGTACCGATTAAGGAAATCGACAAAAGGGCCGAAGACGAGTTCAGCTGCAGGTCTTTAAAAAAACTCGTGGCAATGCTTTGAATCTCCGGCGGCAAATTGTCCAGTATTTGCGACACTTTGGAAAGATAGCTTCGGTTCACCACGTTGAGAATATTTAACAGGGCGATAAAAAAGGGGAAGATGGCCAAAACAAAAAAGTAGGACAGGCTCGCCGCCTTTTGTATCGAATCGTTTTTCAAAATGTTGTAGAAAAGGATATCGAAAAAAGCGAAAGGCTTTTTTGTAACGAAACCTTTGAGTTTCCTTTTCAATTTATTCATAGAATCCTTCTTCCCTCCTAAGGCGATTATATCATAGTTATGATAGAATAGACCCAAGATGGAGGATGATTTATGCAATACAATATTTTGGTTTGCGACGACGAAAAGGACATCGTCTCGGCAATAAGAATCTACTTGGAAGCGGAAGGATACAGGGTGTTTCCCGCCTACGACGGCCTCGAGGCCCTGGAAGTAATGAAAAAAGAGGACATTCACCTGGTCTTAATGGATTTAATGATGCCTAATATGGATGGCATGTCCGCCATTTTAAAAATCCGCGAAACCAGCAACATTCCCATTATTATCTTAAGCGCAAAAAGTGAAATCACAGACAAGATCATCGGCTTGAACATGGGGGCGGACGACTACATCATCAAGCCCTTTAACGCCGTGGAACTCATCGCCCGGGTCAACTCCGGCATTCGCCGCTACACCTCTTTAGGTGCTGCGGAAATCGACGACGGCAATTACACCGTGGGCCGCATCAGCTTAAACGACAACGCCAAGGAAGTACGGGTAGACGGGGAAGTGGCCAATTTAACGCCCCACGAGTACAAGATTCTGCGTCTGCTCATGAAAAACAAAGGGCGGGTCTTCTCCAGCGACGAAATTTACGAAATTGTGTGGGAAGAATCGGCCCACGACGTAAAAAAAGTTATTTCCGTACACATCTCCCATTTGCGGGACAAAGTGGAGATCAATCCGAGAAAGCCCGATTACATTAAGTCCGTCTACGGCATGGGCTACAAATTCGAGGACGTGGACTAAATGACCGACAAGAGTCGGCAATTTTTCGAAGGGATCAAAGCCCGCGCCTATAAGTACTGCCGGGGCAATTACCTGGAAATCATTTGGGTGGACCTGTGGTTTATCATGGGGTGCATGAGTCTTTTCGCGTCTTTTTTCGGCGGACACGTTTACGATCCTTCCCGCTCCGCCTTCTACAGCCTGACGGTCTTGGTGCTTCTGTTGGTCTTTTGGTGCGTGAAGCTTTTTATGCGGGCCACCACCCGCACCTGGCTCACGGCGAGCATGATTAAAGAAATGAATAAAGAAACCATCTACGGCTTCTTTTGCTTCATGAATCTGTTTTTAATTATCTACTTTCTCATGGTGTTTACAGGCTTTCCCGTTCTCTACGGCATGTTAATTATGCCCGTTTTGCGGCTCATGCTCATGGGGGAAGACGAGGTGGTTCAAAACCGCATCCTTCGCGCCGCCATTGCCGAGACCCAAAGCTATGTGGACATTACGGCCTTCTCGCCTATGATGAAGGAATCCACCTACGAGGCATTAATGGATCTGACCCGGATCAAAGACAGCATGTATCAGGCGGCTCAGGCCCAGGTGAAGTCGCAAAAGATGAAGACCGAGCTCATCACCAACATCAGCCACGATTTAAAAACGCCTTTGACCAGCATCATTAACTACGCTGACATATTAAGCAAAAAAGACGTCATGGACGACGAGGCGAAAAATTACATTCATATTCTGGGGCGCAATTCCGAGCGGCTCAAGAGCATGATTATAAATCTGATCGAAGCCTCGAAGACGGGAAGCGGCAATGTCACTCTGGAGCCGGTGATTATCGACTTCAATGAATTAGTCAGCCAGATCTACGGCGACGTTGCCGCCGATTATGAATCCAGGAATTTAAATTTCGTCTACACCTCCGATGCGGAAGACATTCCCATTTACACCGACGGCAATGTTTTGAGCCGCGTCATTCAAAACCTCTTTAGTAATTGCTATAAGTATGCGAAAGAAAATACCACCGTCACCGCCAACACCTCGGTGGTGGGGGAAAAGATCTACTTCAATATGAAGAATCTGTCGAAAAACAAGATTAACCAGTCCACCGCCGAATTGTCCAATCAATTCATTCGGGGGGACAAGAGCCGCACCACGGAAGGAAGCGGCCTGGGTCTTTATATTGCCAAAAACTTGGTGGAAATTTTAGGCGGCGAATTTCGCATGATTATCGACGGAGACTACTTCCAGGTCTTTATCGAGCTACCGAAAGAAATTGAATCCAATTAAAAAACCGGACGAGCGTCCGGTTTCTTTATTATAGGGCGTGTTTAAGATTAAATATCGAAGTCGATGCGACCGAAATTGCCGTCGCGGCGCTTGTAAAGCAGGGCCGGTGCGCTGTCTTCGGCATCTAAGAAGACGAAGAAATTGTGGTTCAACAGTTCCATTTGAAGCATGGCTTCTTCTTCGTGCATGGGCAGAAGTTTAAAGTGCTTCCGCTTGGAAATAATCTTGCCCTGTTCGTCTTCTTCGCTTTGCGGCATGGCCTGTTCGAAATTTTCGAAGCGAATGGTATCGGCATTTTGGTGGCGCCGTTTCAGGCGGGTCTTGTACTTGCGGACTTGCCTTTCCAGCGCGTCCACGGCCAAATCAATGGAGGCGTACATGTCTTGAGTCGTTTCTTCTGCGCGGACAATGCTGGTCGGTAAGAACACCGTAATTTCAGTGGTGTGATCGCCCTTGGTGGCAGAGAATGTGGCTTTCGCTTTTACCTCTTCGGCAAAGTACTTGTCCAGTTTCGACAGTTTCTTTTCCGCTTGATTTTTTAAAGCCGACGTCACTTCAATATTCTTTCCGTAAAATTCAATACGCATAGTCATGTCTCCTCTCACTACTTTTTATTATAATACCCCGATTCCTGAGATTGAAACGGGCCTCTCCCTTGCAGTTTTTTTTCAGTTTGCTATACTTTTTCTAGAAGTGCAAAAAGGAGAACAGAATTTGAACATTCCACCGGTAAAAGATCATTTGCCCCATGTCGGCATGCGTACATTTAAAACGGCTCTGGCCGTCGTCATCGGATTGTTTTTATCGAATATACTGGGGCTTCATACGCCCCTTTTTGTGGCCATCGCCGCCATGACCACCATGCAGCCTTCGGTTCACGAAACCCACAAAGCCGTCAGACTCAGAATGTTTACCTGCGTCATGGGCGTGGTCCTGGGCTATGTTTTGGCACTGATCACCGACAACATTTACATTCGTCCCTTTATCGCCGGCGTGGGCATCGTCATTATTATCTTAACCCTGCTGAAATTTAAGATGAACCGCTTTATTAATCTCACGAATATTATTTTCGTGGCCAGCTTTTCATCGACGCAATCCCAATTAATTTACGGCGTCAACCGCCTTATTGGGACCTTTCTCGGGATTTTCGTTTCCCTGGTCATTAATTACCTCATCGCTCGGCCCACGCCGAAGCGCAGTTTCGAAAACCTCTTGGAGCAGACATACGAAGATATTTTCCGCCTTTCCGAGGCCGTGATTCTCGCCGACGAAAAGATCGGGCTCGATGCGCTGCAAAAAGAGCTCGCCAAAACCCAGGAATCCTTTGAGCTCATCAAAAAAGAAATGTCTGAGCCCTTTGCCCGAGACGTAGACCTTTACGGCGTGGAAAATCTCCTGGATCATTTCAGCGAATGCTTTATTTCGCTGCGGGTTTTGTCTCATATGAATCTGATGGAAAGCAAACTAACGACGGAAAATAAATTGATTATTCAAGAACTGTTCCACTACACGGAACTGTTTGAGGGCATGGACGAGGTGCTTCCCGATCCCATTGTGAATTTTCACGTCCATGTGGTTTTGGAAAAGCTCCAAGCCACAAAAGCCCTTTACGACGAAGGAGTAACCCATGTCTAATACACAGCTTTGGCTGAAAACCCTGGAGGATATTGTGGCCATTGTGGATTCCACTCGCCACAACATTCCCATGGACGACTTATTTAAAGACGAGGAAATGTATGCGCCCATGCGCGTGTCGATTCCTCATTTCGACTTGGCCGCCTGGCTCATGTTCGACACGGAGGAAAATCGCCCCACGACGAGCCAATTGGTGGGCCAGTTGTGGCGCCACATTCACAAAATGCGCGGCGTGGAGCCTTATTTGGAGCGGATTTTCGATTCCTATCTGTCCATTTACCGCGTCAATTACAAAAGCGAGGCGGGCATTTATGTGCAAAGCCTTTTGTTTCCCGAGCCTGCCGTCATCCTCGAGGCCACGGAAGAGGCGAAGGCGCTGAAAGAGGGAGATCTCTTTTTGGGTCGCATCGTGGAAACTTCCGTGGGCCATTTTCTCTTCAACAAGGCGAAGGTTGTGCCTGAAAAATTACGGGATGCCTTTGGAGAACAGGTCATGGAACTGAAAAAGCGTCAGCCCATGATGCAGGAAAACACAAAGGCCTATGAGGACACCTTAAAAAACGGGAATCCGGAAATCCTCTTTCTCTTTGCCCTGGCCTATGCTCGGGCGGAGGACGAGGAAAGTTTGCCTTTCGACGAGGAGGAAGCGCTTTTGGATGTCTCCGAGGGCATTCTCGCCCTGGCACCGGAATTTGCCGATGACGACGCCGCCGTGGTGGCGGATATGTACCTTCTCGAGCACATGGACTCGGCGGTGCTTATGGCGGAAGGGGTGAATCTGGAAGACAATGGCTTCACCCACTACGACGAGCTTATGGTGGCGGCCTCAAACGACGGGGATTTCGCTGACGACGCCCAAATGCTTCGGATTTACGCCCTCTTTCGCCACTGGTGCCGCATGCGGGGAAACGATGCGGGCCTTCGCTCCCTGGAGCCGGCGGATAAAAAAATTCTCGACTATAAAAAGCGCCTCGCCCACTCGGTGCGGGGAATGTACCGGGTAAACAGCCTGGCAGAGGCCCGGGGCGAGATGAAGCGCTCCTCCCGCTGGCTCGATCAGTTCGATCGCTACATGGAAACCATTCTCGACGAAGATTTAATGGTGACGAAAACCGGCGCCTTGAACCAGAAGAGCTTGGCGCGCATGCGGCAAAATGTGCCGATTTTTCTGCAAAAGAGCCAGGCCAATCGGGAGAGCAGCTTTCCGGAGCTGGTGTTTTTCAGAAAATTCGCCCTTTTAAAGAGCCTGGTCTTTGTGGAAGAGGGCCTGCTTCTTCCCACCATTCGCCTGGAGCAATACATGCAAATGGAAGACGAAGAAAAGTTGGTGCTTTGGGTAAGCACTCTGTTTAACGAAAAATTCCAAGGCGCAGATATGTATTTCCGCCAATGGCCTTTTCGAGATGTTTATGCCCAATGCCTCAAGCCGGGCGCCAAGCTTTTCAGGGAAGTGGTCGGTGAAAAAGACGACGTGATTCTGAGACGCATCATGGATCTGGGTCGGGACCTGGATTTATACGACATGGCCGTAAACGACGAGGGGAAAATCATCTTCCGTCCCACGGCTTTCGGCGAGGCGGCGTTTAGTTATCTGGGCCTTTTGGAAAAGGACAATGTCATCGCACCTTTTGAGTGATAAATCCTATTTATCTTAGAATTTCAAGCCCTCGGGCTGTGGTAAAATAATGGCGGAGGCGAAAGATGATGAAAAGAAAAGCCCTTTTGGCGGCGTGTTTTCTTCTCGCCTTCCTAGTGGCGGCGAAGCCTTATTCGCCGGAGGAGAAATTTTTTCGCGACATACCATCGAAAAAGCCGGTGGTGGAAACGCCCAACCATGTGCCGGAGCTTTCTATCTTTCGGCGATCCAAGGGCGCGGTCCCGGTGCATTACACCTATCCCGTAAAAAAAATAAACGGCGATTGGGCCCTTGCCTACAAGGATTTTATCCGATTGGTGGGAGAAAAGCGCATGGGCTATTTTCCCGAAGAAAAAATCATTACCATCAATCAAATCAATCGCATTTACATGGCGGCGGATAAAGCCGTGGTGGTTCGCCCATCGGGGCGGGCAGAGGCCGCGTCTTATCCCACATTTGACGGCGACGCACTCTATGTGCCCCTGGTCTTTACACTGAAGGAAATGGGCTATGGAATCAATCTGTCAGACGACGGATCCCGCCTGTTGATTCTGCCGCCGGAGGATCAAGCGAAAGTGGTCCCCGATCGCGCCGTGAAGGTGGGAAGCATCTCCCCCTATCGCGACGGCACCATGGCCACGGAAATTTACGATATCAGCACCACGCAGATCAGGGGCTGGGGCGAAAAAGTGCCCGGAGGCATGGGCAGCTTTTTTCAAATCAACGAAAAACAGTCCATTCGCTTTATCGGCGACTTGGCCTTAGACGCGCCGGTGTACTACGACGACGAAACGAAATCGGCCTTGGCTGTGGACGGTCAGCGGCTAGTCATTTATTCGCTCGATAAAATGAGCCGCAAATTCTATCCCTTGCCCTACGCCATGGAAGGCGCAGAAAGAATCTGCTACGACCGCGGCCACGTGTACTTTCAAAGGCCCGGCGGCATCTACGCCTACTCGCCGAAATCGAAAGTGTTAAAGCGGGTAGTGGATCGGGACACGGAAGACTTCGATGTTCAAGACGGACGCATCATTTACCGAAGAGGCGGCGCCTTGTTTATACACGAAGACGACCGAGAGGACAGGCCCTTGGATTCCAAGGCGGGCCACTTCAGCCTCAGTGCGTCCTACATTCTCCTGGACGACGGGGATTTAGGCCTTGTCACCATTCTCGATAGAGATACGCTACAGGCCGTGTCTTTTGCAGCCTACGACAAGAACAAAGGCCACAGCGTCAAGCTCATGGGCGACAGGTACCTGGCTTTCGGACAGGGGCGCTTGGTACAGCTAAAGGATTTAGATTCCGATGCGACCTATTTATTGGACATGGTCAATATTGAAGATACATTAAAGGACCGCCGCGTGGTGTGGCTATACAACGGCAGTGTGCTGAAAGGCTACGTCTACGGCGACGGCAGAAAAATTGCGCAAACCATTACGGTGCGTCCTTAAGGAGGAGCTATGAATAAAGAAGAAATGGAAAGACAACGGCGGCGCAGAAAAATGCGCATTCAAAAGCGAAAGAGACAGGCGCGCCTTCGCGGCCTCGTGCTTTTGGCCGTGATTTTAATCGTCTTCGCCGGGGCCTTTCATAAATTAAAGCGTCTCGCCGGTGAGGGCGCATCGGATGGGGGCGGAAACCAAATCGAATGGTTTGTCCTTAAAAACATGGATGCCTTACATACCGTGGGCAGCTACACGCCGCAAGAAATCGGCAACTTAACCAATAATATTATTAACGACCGCATTGAAATTCGCCTGGCCAAAGGTGAAAACCACATTACCCGCGCTTCGAGTTACGCCTACGATGCGGGAGAAATTTCCGAAATCATTCAAGGCAAGCGGGAATATACGGGCAAGAAAAAAATCGCCTTCTTAACCTTCGACGACGGCCCGAATCACAAGATTTCGCCCCAAATTTTGGACACGCTAAAAGAAAAAGGTGTCCACGGAACTTTCTTTGTCGTGGGAAAAAGCGTCCATGAAAAAAATCGCGATATTTTGCTACGGGAATTAGTCGAAGGCAACGCCATTGCCCTGCACTCCTACAGCCACGATTACACCAAGCTTTATCCCGGACGCATCGCCGATACGGCGGCCATCGAAGGGGAAGCCATTAAAACGCAAAAAGCCCTGCAAAGCATTTTAGGGAAAAACTTTCATTCCGGCGCCTGGCGTTACCCCGGCGGGCACATGAGCTGGAAGGGCCTGGATGCGGCCGATCAAAAGCTGAAAGACATGGGCATTTCCTGGATCGACTGGAACGCCCTCACCGGCGATGCGGAACCGGCCAGTCGCCGCCCCACTACGGCTGCAGGCCTCGTGGAATTTTTGAAGAAGTCCATGCCGAAAAACGGCGACGCTTCGGTGATCGTCATTTTAATGCACGATGCGGAAACGAAACAGCTTTCCGCCGACGCCTTGCCCCACGTCATCGACGCCCTTCGGGACGACGGCTACAGCTTCGGTATCTTAAAGTAGGGAATTATGCAGCACACATCCCTACTTTTAATGCTCATTACCATAGGGACCAAATGTTTTGGATTGGCTAGGGAAAAAGCCCTAGCCCATTTTTTTGGTACATCCGATGTGGCGAATATATTTCTTATCGCCTTTACTTTGCCTATGGTCTTATCCAATCTTTTTTCAGGTTCCATTGCCGGCGGCTTCATTCCCGTCTACACGGAAATGGCCCACAGAGGAGGCGAGGAGGAAGCGAATCGCTTCACCACCACCTTGGTCTTTGCCGTGGCGGTCATCGCCTTAATCCTCAGCGTCCTCGCCATTATCTTTGCGCCGGTACTGGTGCATGTGATGGCGCCGGGCTTTCAAGGCGCCACCTTCGAGAAAACCGTGGCCATGAGCCGAGTGACGGCACTGAGCATGACGGTAAGCGCCGTCTTTTCCATCTTTAAAGCCTATTTGCAAATTCACGAACACTTTATCGTCTCCATGTTCCACTCCGTGGTCATGAACAGCATTTTAATCGTGGCCATGTTTTTGGGCCGCGCCGGCGACTTGCGCCTTCTGGCCCTGGGAATTTTGTTCGCTTTTTGTTTTCAATACGTGATCTTTTTGCCCTATCTGAAAAAAAGCGGCTTTCACCTGCGTAGAGGCTACCCCCTGAAAGGGGCGGCCATGGGGCATATGTGGCGCTTAATTTTTCCCATATTAATCTCCACTTCGGTCTTGGAGCTGAACAACATCGTTAGCAAGGCCATGGCCTCCGTCATCGCCCCCACCGGGGTCGCGGTGATTAACTACGCCACAAAGATTCAGGGCTTCGTTACGGGCATTGTGGTGACCAGCATCGTTACCGTCACCTATCCCCGCATGGCGAAGCTGGTGGAAGATAAAAGCAGCGAGGAACTGTCTCGTGTGATGCGGGAGAGCCTCTCTTTGATGGCGGCCTTCGTCTTGCCCGCCACCGTCGGCGTCCTGTGCTTTCACAAAGAAATCGTGCAGCTCTTGTTTTTAAGCGGCGCCTTTTCCGCAGAAGATGTGCGGGCCACAGGGGAAGTGCTTTTGTTTTACGCCCTGGGCCTTTTCGCCATCGGTATTCGGGAAATCGGCGTACGGATTTTCTACAGCCGAAAAGACGCCGCAGTTCCCTTAATTAACGCGGCCTATATGGCGGCGGTGAACGTGGCTTTAAGTTTTATTCTCGGAAAAGTCGTGGGCCTAAGTGGCCTGGCCATAGGCACCTCCGTCTCCCTTTGGGTGGGGGCCGTGGGCATGCTGATCCATTTAAAGAACACGTCCATGGATTTGAAACTCGCCTGCGGAGCGAAGAATCCCGCAAAAATCGCCTTGGCATCGATTGTCATGGGCCTTATTGCCAAGGGCGTGGAGAAAATCCTTCTGGGCTTTCTTTCGCCGAATGTGGCCCTTTTGGGCGCCATGGTCGTGGCGGGAATAAGCTACCTCCTCTTGGCCCTGGTCATGAAATTTGATGAAATCGAACAGATAAAAAAATTGCTTTATGCCAAGAAGAAAGAGGTATAAACTAGAGCGAGATTATAAATTTAATAAATCATATAGAGAAGGGAAGAGCATGAAGAGAGAACAACTGGTAGATTTTTTAAACAAACAAGCCATCGACGCCACCTTGCTGAAAGACGTAGAAGATTTTGTCGCAGAACACAAAGTGGATCCCGCCGTGGCGGATCGCGTGCCCGTATCCATTTACCGCTACTACGGAAAAAGCATTTGGGAAAAAGCCATTTACGCTATTTTATCCGGCTACCACATTTTGCTTTCCGGCCCGAAAGCCACGGGGAAAAACGTCTTTTCCGAAAACCTGGCCCAACTTTTTAATCGCCCCATGTGGAATATGTCCCTTAATGTCAATGTAGACAGCGCCTCTTTAATCGGCGTGGACACTTTCAGAAACGGGGAAGTGGTGTTGAAAAAAGGCCCCGTCACCCTGGCGGCGGAAAAAGGCGGCTTCGCTATTTTCGATGAGATCAACATGGCGAAAAACGAATCCCTTTCCGTGGTGCACTCGGCGCTGGACTTTCGCCGCATGATCGATGTGGCGGGCTACGACCGCATTCCTTTGGACGATGCCACCCGCTTCATCGGCACCATGAACTACGGCTACATGGGCACTCGTGAATTAAACGAAGCCTTAATCAGCCGCTTTATGGTCATCGACATGCCGATTTTGGAAGGCGAAGGACTGAAACAAATTTTGCGGGAAGAAACCCATTTAAACGAAGAAGGCATGCTCCTCTTTGCCCGCCTCTTTACGGACCTGCAAAACAAAAGTTTGGAAGGCGAAATTTCCTCCAAGGCCGTGGATATGCGTGGCCTTTTCGGCGCCCTTACCATGATCGAGCGGGGGCTTGATGTGAAAGAGGCCCTGAACATGGGCATCGTCAATAAATCCTTCGACCGCTTCGAAAAAGAAGTGGTGGAAGATGTCATCGATACCCTTTTTGCAAAAGGCGTGACGAAAGGTGAACTCTTCCGATGACCTGGACGGACAAGCGGCGACAAAATGTGTACTGGACCGTCGGCGGCAATTATCAGCGGCGCTACAGCGGCGAGGGCGACGGCTTCGACGCGGCGGAATCGGGAATGATCGATCGGGCTTTTCCGAAAAATCGCCTGGTGAACTTCGTGGCAAAAAACACGCAAAATGTCACCAACGGTAAGGACATGAATGCCGTGGCGCGGATCTTGGCCCTGCAGTATACGAAAAATACCTTGTACAGCGAGCGGCCCGGAATCAAGGCCATGGCCAAAGATAGTTACAAAACCCGCTACCGCACCTTGGATTTTTTAAACAAAAGGGACTTGGCGCAGGAAATTGAAATGCAATACGCCGCCTACCGCATGGGCAAGCCCATGAGCGCCGGTACGTTCCTGGAGCCCTTAATGCGCAAGCTCATCGCCGGGGACAAATTAAAAAGCGAAGGCGAATTTTACGAGTACTTGGCGCGACTTTGGCGGGAACATTTCCACGTGAATCCCACTTTAACCTTCGAAGTGGAAAAAAAGATCGAGGTTAAAGACGTGCCGCCTCCGCCGGAGGAGCCGGAACCGAAAAAGAAGCGCCGCCAAATCGTGGAGACCAAGGCGGAGCAAATCGAAGACAAGGACACGGAAATCATCGAGTCGGCGGAATTTTCCGGCGTCATTCGGGACACGTCGAAGGTGGTGGAATCCGACGCATCCATTACCAGGACCCGCGCCGACAACGAAGCCCGCACCTTGGCTCGGGTACGCAAACACTACGGCAAGGAGACCCTTTCTCCCGCCAAGGCAAAAAAAATCGAGTCAACCATCGCCACGGGCCTGCACCAAGGCATGCGCCTGCACGTCACGAAGGGCAATTTCGAAAACGACATGGGAGCGCGGTTTTTCGAGGATCAAATCCTCGCCCAAAGGCAAGAAACCGAAGCTATCTACGAAAAAGACCGCCACATTTACGAACGATCCATCTTTGAATTAAGAGAAATCATTCGTAAAAACCTGCTGGACGACTCCTCCCAGGAATCCGTGCGGGCCGCCAACGGCGCCATCGACACGGGCCTTTTGTGGCGCCACGTCATTTTAGGCGACGACCGCATTTTCAAGAAAAACTCCTTCGAGCAGGAAAATTCCTTTGCCGTGGACATTCTTCTTGACATGAGCGGTTCCCAACAGGATCGGCAGGCGGAAGTGGCCATTCAGGGCTTTCTCATCGCCGAGGCATTAACCCAACTTCGCATTCCCACGCGGGTCATGGGCTTTTGCAATCTCTTTAATTACCAAATTATTCGCATCTTCCGAGACTACAAAGACGACAGCAAAGAAAATCGCGAGATTTTCTCCTACAAAGCCAGCGGATCCAATCGCGACGGCTTCGCCCTGCGCTACGTCTTCGAAACCATGGAAGAAATCGAGTCGGACACGAAAGTGCTCATCGTCCTCTCCGACGGCATGCCCAACGACTTGCTCTCCGTCGGCCTGGATACGGGCAAAGGTGATGTCGTCGACTACGAAGGGGAAGACGCGGTCTACGACACGGCGGCGGAAGTGCTTCAGGGCAAACTGAAGCAGCGCGCCGTTTTAGGCGTCTTTACCGGCGAAGACGAGGAATTGGATCAGGAACGACTCATCTTCGGCACGGACTTCGTGCGCATCAAAGACCTGGAGCGCTTCTCCGTGGTCGTTGGAAAATATTTAAAGAGCGTGGTGGAACGCTTGCAATAAGAAAGAGCCTCGAGGGCTCTTTTTTTGTTGAATACCGATCGCACGTCGGGAACAAAGGAAACAACAACGTCTTTGAAAGATGAGGGAAATAGGGTATAAGGTGAATGAGGTGAATAAAATGAACATTATGCCCCTGCCGGCACTGTCGGATAATTACATTTGGATCATCGAAAAAGACAAGCACATCGTCGTCGTGGATCCCTCGGAAGCGGATCTCCTCCTGCAGCTTATGGCGACGAAGGGCTACGATCTCGATGCCGTGCTCTTGACCCACAAGCACCCGGATCACATCGGCGGCGTGAAAGAGTTAATCGCATCTAACCCGGCGCCGATCTACGGCCCCGAGGAAACGGGCCTGGCCACGGAAATCGTAAAAGGCGGCGAGAAAATCGACCTTCTCGGAGAAAATTTTGATGTCATCGCCACGCCGGGCCACACTCAAGGGCACGTGGCCTACAAAATGAAGGAGCATCTTTTTATCGGCGACACCCTCTTCCTCTCCAGCTGCGGGCGGGTCTTCAGCGGCGATTACGAAGCCATGTTTAAGACCCTGGAGGATTTAAAAGCCATGGACGATGAAGTAAAAATCTATTCCGCCCACGAATACTCCCTGTCCAATCTTGAACAGAGCGTGAACTATTTAAAAAACGACGCCACGAAAAACGAATTGGAGCGAGTGCGGAGCCTGAGAGATGAGGGCGCCGTCACTCTCCCCACCACCATGGGAAAGGAAAAGCAGGTGAATCCTTTCCTCGTCATCGACGATTTCGACGAATTTGTCCGCTACAGAAAAGAGCGTGACCGCAGCTAATAAAAAAAGCGTCCCTCGGGACGCTCTTTTCGTGCGACTACATGCCTCTTACATTAAGCATATTGTCGCGAATTCGCTGGGTCACTTTTTTCAAGTGGGCCTTTTCCTGTTGTTCGATGAGTTTTAATTCCTTTGGCGCAAAGCGAGGCACGATGTCTTGGAGTTCCCGCACGATTTCCACGGTTTCCCGCTCGATGCGCTCGGCCAATTCTAAAACATCCATCTTGTCGCGGATTTTCTTCGCCTTTTCCACGAGCTCTTCCGGTTTCGACAAGAGACTTCGCTCGAAGCGAAGGCGGAAGTAGTCGTAGTCGTCTTTTTCTACGACCCAGCCGCCGTCGGCTTCGGCCTGCTTCGCCAGATTCAAATACACATCGTGGTGGCGATCTTCCTCTTTTGCCATCAATTCAAAAAACAGATCGCCGAAATTTGCCTCTTCGGCAAGGTAGCGATAGACTTTCGCCACCTCCAGTTCATTTTTGGCCAACAATTCCAAAATGGCCTTTCCGTCTACTCTCTCACTCATAGTACCCTCCTCTTTTTCCTATCAGATGTACCACGACTATTGTACAACATCGTGGATAAAAAGACTATTCTTTAGCCGCGTGAATATGTGAAAAATAAAAATAGAATCATGTACTTGCAAAGGCGAGGCAAAGTTGTTATAATACCATTATTGCATCGAGATGTGGCGCAGTTTGGTAGCGTACATGTCTGGGGGACATGGGGTCGCAGGTTCAAATCCTGTCATCTCGACCAATTGTGATAACGGCTGATTACGTTTAACGGCGTAAATCAGCCGTTTTTTCATTTTCCTTCACTGTCCGACGCCATCTCTTTGTTGGGCGTTGATCCCCATTTCCCGACTTCGATCCCGATTTTTTGCATGTGACGAAGAAAAATCATCCATTCCATTATGGACAAGATGCTTTTATCTTCCCAGTAGAGGATAGAAGAAAAAAGGGCTGTGCTTCGGAGGTAGAAGTGTGGCAGAGCCCGAAACTTGGCTTGTGATGTATAGCGAAAAAAGGGAGAGTGAACATTGGAAAAAACGTTGCGAGAGATTTTGTTATCCCTTATATCAAAATCGCCATACAATATCAATGAATACTTCGCAATCGAATTTGCAGACGATTATGAACGACTGGAAAAAAATAGAGAGAACAAACCGATCTTGGAGTTTCTGAACGAATCATTTATGGACATCGGTGTTGAATATGATGCTTCTTCAAGAATTGATGAAATAATAAACGACACATTAAGAAAAGCAATTCGGATGTGTGACGACGAGTAGAGAGTCTACATCAACCTAATAGAGCAAAAGCATGAGGTGAATGATGGCGTATTTAATAAACTATTGGGGTAAAACCATTAGGCTGGTGGACGTTGATGATGGCGAGTGGATCGGCTTTGTGGAGGGCTATGCGGATTCCAATAATAATCCAGAGGGAGAAGAAAGCATCGATGTGAGTGTGGGAAATCATCTTATTCTATTTTTTCCGGATGAAATTAATTCCATCGATGTATTGGAGAAATCCTCGCCATCGACCAATCGTGCTTGACGTGTAATTTTTGCATGCCTTCTTTATAAGGAGGCATTTTTTATTCTAAGAGAAGATAAAGTAATCGAAGAATTTTCGAGAAAGGAACAAATTAATTTCGATTAATATTATCAACTATACCGTTCGCGCGAAAAAATCGATCATAATGATTCGCATCCAATGAAAGACTTGCTTTGTTTTCAATAAAGTAAAAAGCCCCTTGACGTGAAATAGTTAGAAGCTTATAATCCCAAATGGACGATAATGGGTATCGTTCCCAAGAATAGTTTAGCGGTCCACCATAGGAGGTTTTGGATGCAGAAGAAGATAATTAGCTTGCTCTTGGCGGCGACGATGATTTTTTCGTCGGCTGAAAGCGCCCTTGCAGCAGCTGTTGACGGCACTAAAGAGGCGACGGTTCATAAGAAAGCACCGCAAGCCAGTGCCATTGTAAAAAAATTCGAAGCGTCACAGAAAAATGTGGCAGTGAAGAACGAGAAATTTTCCTATATCGTAGAATTTTCACAGGAAGCGATGCGTGCTCCGGTGAAGGAAAAATTAAAAAAGATGAAAGATGTGAAAATTCTATACGATTATCACATCCTTTTTAATGCGGTTTCCGTGGAGACCTATCCCGAACAGGCGGAAGTTATCCGAACCTTGCAGGGGGTCAAGAGCGTGGAGCGGTGCGGAACCCTCGAGCCTTTAATGGAAAACGCGCGCAAAGTCGTCAAAGTGGATAAAGCCACCGATTACTTAAAGGCCATTAATGCCACCAATCCCGAAATCGGGAAACATTACGACGGCCGCGGCATGCTTATCGCCAACATCGACACGGGGATGGACTATAAGCACAAGGACATGCGTTTAGATGACGATGCCTTGTCTGCCGCCAAAATGCAGGAAAAGAATTTAAAACCTGAGGACAAGCCCTTTTACTTGTCGCCGAAAGTGCCCCGCAGCTTCAACTATTTAAGCGGCGGCACGATTACGAAGGAAATGTACGACGACGGCAGCGATTATCACGATCCCCACGGCATGCACATTTCCGGGATTTTAGCAGCCAACGCCACGAAACAGGATCTTCAGGCTAAAAACGGGATCCGCGGCATTGCCCCCAATGCTCAATTAATGGCGTACAAAATGTACTCCGATGCCAGCGACGGCTTTGCCGGCGACGAAACCATGTTCCACGCCTTTGAAGACTGTATCCAACATGGCGCCGACGTTATTTCCATTTCGTCGGGCTTTACAGGCACGGGCCTCGTAGGCGAAAAATACTGGCAAGCCATTCGCGGCTTGAGGAAAGCCGACATTCCCGTTTGTGTCGCCACGGGGAACTACGCTACATCTGCGTCGGACTCCTCATGGGACCGCTACAGCAACAATGCCCTTAAAATGACTGACACGGGGAACGTCACCCGTACGGCGGCACACGAAGATGCCATCGCCGTCGCCTCGTCGAGAAACACTGTCGTGGAATTTAACGGCGTAAAGATCGGCGGAAAAGATATGCGCTATGCACAAATCGGCGCCTTCTTCGACAAAAAACACTTCAACCAAAAAGATTACGACTTTATTTACTTAGGTAAATGCCAAGATGCAGACATTGCCGGAAAAGACGTGAAAGGCAAAATCGTCGTCATGGACCGGATTTTCTCCACCGACATGAAATACGCCTTCCAAAAGGTTAAAAACAAAGGCGCCGTCGGCGTTATCGTCGTGAACACCGTAAACTATTACAACCGCGACGACTGGGAAAATGTCCCTGCCATGGGTTACGAACAAGATGAACGTACACAAGTACAAGTCTTCTCTGTATCCGGCAACGACGGCAGGGATCTTTGGGATATGATCACCGGCAAACAAACGACTGCCGATGAAAAGCAAAACAAAAAAGGCGATTACCGCATCGACATGAAGGCATTCGACGCACACAAACCCGCCATCGGACAGGAAAAGCGTCTCTCCGTGGAATTTTTAAATGACAAAATCAAATGGGGCGACGAAGAAGTGCCGGCAGGCTCCACATCCTGGGGTCCCCGTACCGACCTTCTCCTAAAACCCGACGTATCCGCTCCCGGTAAAAACATTTACTCCACACTGAATGTCATTAACGGCGTAAGCACCTATCAATACATGAGCGGTACCTCCATGGCGACCCCCGTGGTATCGGCATCTACCGTATTGATTCGCCCGCGCTTAAAACAAATTGAAAAAGATCCTCTCATTAAAGGATCGGGTATCGACCTCGTATCCTTGACGAAGATCATGCTTCAAAATACGGCGCGCCCCATGAAAGACCCGACGACGAAAGATGAACAAAATCAAACGCTTTTCGCATCGCCGCGTCAACAAGGGGCAGGCATTATCGACGTGGAAAAAGCATTGAAAAACAATGTCATCGTATCCGTAAAAGCCAAAGGCGGCGACGGCCAATCCAACGATTACGGCTCCGCATCCCTCAGAGAAATTAAAGACGGATCGAAAGATTTCACCGTCACCCTGTGCAATATTTCCGATCGTGACTTGACATTTAACGTGTCCGCAAGTCCGGTCACCACCGACGGGGAAACGCCGGTGAAAAAACTGGACGAAGAATACAAAGACGAAAAGAGCCAAGACGGACAAAAAATCGTAGCGGAAATTCACCCGAAAAAAGTCGAAGGCGCCCGCCTGAATCTTGCCGCCGAAACCATAACCGTCCCCGCCCACAGCAGCTACAATTTGGCGGCGAAAATGGAAACTGGCAGTGCGAAAGATCAATTTGTGGAAAGCTTCTTGAGCTTTGAATCCAAAGAAGCCGCCGACAGCAAAAACGAAAACGCACAACCTTCCCTTTCCATGCCGGTCATGGGCTTTGCAGGAGACTGGAACAAAGAAACCATTATCGACAAATGGGCGTGGGAAGAAGGCTCCAAATCCAAAGGCATCGTCGGTTACGACGACGAAGGTAACTTAAAACGCCCCGGCACCATGAACCGCGGACGCGGCGGCGAACACGGAATCGACCTCTTTAACCCGGCAGGCGTTATTCAAAACACCGAAGACGGCAACCCGAACTTTGAACAAGATCCCGCCTTTTTCTCCTTGAATAACAGCAAGGATTTTTCGCAACAAACCTCAGGCGACAGTCAAATTATCAAGGACTACACCACCGATAAAATGGTAACGCCGACCCCCCTTATTTTACGCTCCGCCTACGATGCGAAGGTGGCCATCGTCAACCAACAGAAAGAAGAGGGCCAACGGAACCTTAAAGTCCTTTCCGTACAACAATTTATAAAAGGTATTTTAAACTGTAAGAGCAACACGGCAAAGGGCTTAAAAAAATCCAAGATGAAAGTATTCCCCGAAATGCAATGGGACGGCCAAGTGTATTCGCCGAAAGCAATGCAGTTAAATGGAGAATACATTGAACCCGGCCTAACCCCTCTTGCCGAAGGCCAATACTTCTACAAATTCCAATACCGCCTCACGCCGGATTACTCTTATCAAGTGTCCTATGTTCCCGTAAAGGTTGACAATACGGCGCCGAAGATTTTGTCCATTGATTGTTCAAATCCCGATGAAATTAAGGTTGTGGCGAAGGATACCTATCACCAAAACCCGGACAAATCGAAGACGTGGTTTAATTACGATCAAAAACAACATCCCGAAGCCTTTAAAGAAGTTTCCAACAAACTTTGGTTCTTAGGCGCATCCTTTGTGGATGAAGACGGCGACTTAATTAAAGAGCCGAGCCTAAAAGTTCTCAACAAAGGCTACGACGAAAAGACCGGGGAAACGCGCTACGTCATTAAAGGCGCCAACAGCGATCTTCTAGGCAAAACCCTGGAATTGGCGGCCCTCGACGGCGCCACCAACTTCTCCGACACCTTCCGCGTGAAATTCGACAAAAACCTTACCGACGGTAAGCTGAAATACGAAGTAAACGCAAAGGCAAATAAGGACGATGGGACTTACACGGCAGATGACAAGTACGCCATCGACGGCAGCAAACTAAAGACTGCCGCACCCCCTGAAAACAAACCGGAAGAAGAAAAACAAGAAGACGACAAAAAAGTCGAAGGCACACCTGAAATCGTCTTGGACAAAGCACATTCCACTACAGGAAAATTAGAAGATTCCGATTTACGGAAGATGCCGAAACCCAAGACCTATAACAAATACAACTTTATTAGCGGCGAAGAAGAGCCCTACACCGATTACGGCGACTACAACAACAAACTGGACGCCGACGGCAACCCCCTCTTCTATGAAAATGGAGATCCTATGGAATACACCAAGGAAACCATGGAGGGTCTGAACAAGAAAGGCTATGTCGGCAAAATCACCCCCGATGAAGACGGCGGCTTCCGCGTATCCGGTACGCTGAAAAATGTATCGAAAAAAGCCAAGCTTTATTACCAATCGGCGTCCATGATAAAAATCGGCAAACGAGCCGAAGTCATGACCTTCAATTACGACGACAAGGCGAATACCCTTTCCTTCGATTTCTACGGCAACAAAGACGATGTCAATAACGATAAGGGAACCAACTACGAACGGGATATTAAACTCTTCGTCGTCGATCAACAGGGCGACAGCAAACCCATTTTCTTTAGAATGCCCAAAACGAAGAAAAAAGACGAAAAAGCATTTCACCCCGTCGAATCCAAGGTCGGCGGTATTGAAGAACTTAGTAACGGCGATTTAAACAGCAAAGTCTTCGCCGATAAAGACGTTAACGGCAACACCGTCTTTAAAATGCGGGAAGAACTGAAGATCTACAAAGGCTACGCCGTAAAGATCACAGCCTTCAACCCGGGCAAAAACGGCTTAAAGCCCTTAAGCTCCGACGTATATTACTGCGACGCATCCCGTTGCGAACCGGGCGAGGACTTTGGAAAAGACGAAAATGTCCGCTTCAATATTCTCCAAGGCTTTAACCACATAAACTACAAGGTTTACAAAATCGCCTTAGATAAAGATGGTAAAGCGATTACAAAGGACGGCAAGGTGGAACTGAATGAGAAAAATCTCATTTCCGAAAAAGGCAAATGCGTTTACTTCGATAAAGACGCCGTGCAATTGGATATGGATAAAAACTTCTTCAACCCCACTGCTGACAGCAAACTTTACGTTCGCAAGAGCCCCTTGGTGATGAAAGGCGTCGTCGGCGATAAAGGCGGCTTTAACTGGCACCTGCGTATTAACGAAAGCATCGTCGACGAATACTTGATCTACGGCGATCTAAAGGGCGACAACAGCCGACCCTTTGAAGTGAAGGTCCCCTTTGAAGACGGCGATCGCCTGGATTGGGCGGCAAAAGACTACTCCGGAAACGGCATGCCCGGCGACATTAAAGACAGCGAAGGCAACATCATTCAACGTGCCCTCACCACCCAATACTATATCTATTTAGACGATGTAAAACCCGAGGTTACCATTACAAAAGAAGTCAAAGACAATGCACAGGCCATCCCCTATGGCAACAACAAAAAGCTTTACGTGAACGTTACGGATGAACGGACAGGTAAAAAAGAAGGAAAAATCCAAGAAAAAGAAATTTTCATTAACGGCAAACCCTATATCGCCGGCACGGACTTAGAAAATTACGGCTACGCTCCTTATGAAATCAAAGTCGTGGCAAAAGACTACGCGCGGAATACGACAGTGAAAATTATGAGCTTCGATCCTGATGATGACAAACTTATGGAAAAGCCAAACGCAAAGGTCACCATTCAATTCCATGGTGGCGAAGGCACCATGGCGCCCATTACAGTCGTCCAAGGGGAAGACTTCGTCTTGCCGGAATGCACTTTGACGGCGCCGAAAGGCAAAGTCTTTGCAGGATGGCGCGTAAAAGAAGCCAACGCCTTTATGTATGGCGTATCGAGATCACAGGGCAGCACACGTGCAGCGACAAGTGGCAGCACACGGGCAGCGACAAGCGAAGACCTTAAAGGCTTGCGTCAACCGGGCGAAGTCCTTGATGCAACAAAAGATCTCGAGATTACCGCCGTATTCAAAAACGCCAAACCTATAGAAAAAATAACTGTAAACTTCGAAGGAGCAGGCGGACAAGGTACGGCACAATCCAAGGATGTAGAAAAAGGCTCTAGCATTATCTTGCCGGAAAACGGCTTTAAAGCACCGGCAGGAAAGGAATTTGCCGGCTGGCTCGTATCGGGCACATTGACGAAACCCGGCACAGAAGTCACCATTAAGGACGATATGACCATTACGGCACAATGGAAAGACACGGAAAGCAACCCCGATCCCGGAACGAAGCCCGCTCCCGGAACGAAACCCGATCCCGGAACGAAGCCTGATCCCGGAACCAAGCCCAATCCCGGCACCAAGCCCGGCCGTGGCGGATCGAGTCATAATTGGTTCCCCTCTACACCGAACCGCGGATCTGCTTCCCAAGATTCTGCCAATGGAAACCAAGCATCGCAAATTAAAGACGATTTCACCGGCCACTGGGCGGAAGCCGTTATACGAGACGCCTTGGCAAAAGGCTACTTCAGCAACATTGCAGGCGACATCGTCTTCAAGCCCGATCTCCCCGTTACACGGGCACAATTTGTCACCGTCCTGGCACGCTACGCCAACGTGGACACAAGCAAATATCAATTTGCGCCATTCAAAGACGTGAACGCAGGCGATTTCACCGCCCCCTACATCGCGTGGGCAGCAGAAAACAAAATCGTCCTGGGCGTAGGCGACAATCGCTTTGCACCGAACAAAACACTGGATCGCGCCGAAATGGCGACCATCCTCTACCGATACACCAACACCTTAAAAATTCAATTGAAAGAAACAAAACAAGTGCCGAAATACACCGACTTTGACACCATTCCCTCGTGGGCACAAGAAGCGGTCATGCACATGAGCCGCTACGAAATCCTACAAGGAAACGAAGACAAAACTTTCGCTCCGAAAGGAAACTTCACCCGCGCGCAACTGGCAAAAGTCATCTATCAATTCGGCCACTAAAATCAAAAGGCAGATCGGAAAGACCGGTCTGTCTTTTTTGTGCAAATATGCGAAAACTATCTTCTTTCCATGGCCTATGATATAATCTGGCTATTCATTAGAAACAAAGAAAAAGGATTGAGTGCGCTCGATCCTTTTTGTTTAGAAAGGGGGATGAGATGACGCGTAATTACGACGTGGATGCAATTAAATCCTTAAAATTAGAAATTAATCAAATGGACCCGGTGGACTTGGCGGATCGCCTTCAGGACATGGATCCCGTGTCCGTGGCTTTGTGGCTGAAGCTTTTGGACAAGGACAAGGCGGCAGATACTTTCGCGGAGCTCGACGGGGAGACGAAGCGTCTATTAATCGACAGCTACACCGACGATGCCATACGAACCCTGATTCAGGAGCTTGACGAAGACGAGTTGGTGGATACCTTGCAGGAGCTGCCCGCCAACATGGTGCGCCGGCTTATGGACGAATTCGTCACCGGCGACCGTCGGGTCATCGTCAATAAATTATTAGGCTATCCGGAAGACAGCGTCGGCGCCATTATGACCGTGGAGTTTGTCTCCGCCAAGGCTTCTTCCGGCATGGAGCACATCTATCAGCGGGTCATGGCATCCACCTTGGATGGGGACAAGCTGGAGCAAATTTGGGTTACCGACGATTCCCTGGTGCTTTTGGGCTACGTCTTTTTAGCCGATGTGCTCCGCAACATGGATCAGCCCGTGGAGGACATACTCAGGCCTCTGCCTCGCACCGTCCTGGCTACGGACGACCAGGAAATCGTCGCGAAGCTCGCCTACCGCTACGACTTGTCGGAAATTCCCGTCACGGATTCCGAGGGGCGCCTCATCGGGACGGTTCCCTTGGAAGATGCCATCGACATTATGCACGAAGAGTACGAAGAGGACTTGTCCAACATCCACGGGGTACAGGACACCTCCGACGAAGATTATTTGGAACGTTCCAGTTTTGCCATCGCCAAAGACCGCACCACTTGGCTCATTATCTGCCTCATTACCGCCACCATGACGGGCTTTATTATTCAGCGCTACGAGTCCTTGCTGGCATCCAGCGTGGCCCTCGCCGCCTACATTCCCATGCTCATGGACTCCGGCGGAAATGCCGGCACCCAGTCCTCCACCACGGTGATCCGCGCCCTTTACACGGGGAAAGTTCACTTCAGAAATATTTTCTCCGTCATGAGCAAAGAGCTGAAGGTGGGCCTCATTACCGGCACCATTTTGGTGGCGGTAAACTTTGTTCGCATGACCATTTTAGGCGACCACGATCTATCCATCAGCCTTACCGTATCGGCGACTCTGCTTTTAACGGTGACCTTGTCGAAAATCATCGGCGGCATCCTGCCCTTGATTGCTGACAAAGTCCACGTGGACCCGACGGTTATGGCAGGGCCCATCATCACCACCTTGGTGGACACCTTCGCTCTCTTAATTTACTTCGAAGTGGCCATCCACTTAATCAATCTGTAAAATGCCGGCCTCGGGCCGGTTTTTTATTGCGGCGAAAAGGGTATATAAAGGGAAAGGAGGTGGGCTATGAGAAAGAAAGTTTTGATCGCCTTGGGGATTCTCTTTGTGGCGGGGGTGGCTTTTGCGGCCTTTTTGTCTTATGCCTTGTCGCCGACGCCGGACTTTCGGCGCAATGAAACGGTGGGCGGCGTGCGCATGGATGCTGTCGTGGCATGGGACGAGCGCAAGCCCATTGTCCGCACCTTTAAAGAAAAAGACTATCTTGCTTTTACGGAAAATCAATTGGCGAAGGTGCGGGATACAATCCACGGAAAGATCGAAGGCGACATCCCCTGTATCAAATTAAATAAAAAGCCCCGGATCTTTTTCCAATTCGAGAAAAATGAAAAGCCCGTAAAGCCTAAAAAGATAAGCATTAAAATCATCGCCCACGCATCGGACGATGACGATCCTCAGAAGACGCGGATTATCACCGACGAAGTAAAGGACGAAGGGGACTTGGGCTACAGCTACACCACCAAGCGCTACGGCCGCCAATACGAAAAAGACTTTCTGGAATACCTGCAGGTGGAAGTCCATTACACGATCGACGGAGAAAACTACATCTCCACCTTCGGCGCCTTCCAAGGCAATGTGGAAGACGGCACGGACTTTTTCGAAAACGAAACATTAAATGCGCCGGTGGAACCGGAATAAAAAAAGGTCCTTCGTGAACTGACCCCCAAAAGTTGGACCAAGAAATCCAACCTTTGGGGGTCTTTTAATGACAAAATACAGTTATGAATTGAAGAAGGAAATTGTCGAGGAATACTTGTCCGGGAAGTCAAGTTACCGTGACTTGGCAATGAAATACCAAATTGAAAATCTGTTCTTAGACTATGGGTGAATAATTACAGACATTTTGGCGATGAAGGGTTAATACGCTCTAGAAATAATCGTGAGTACAGTGTAGAGTTTAAGTTAGAAGCCATCACACGTTACGAAACGAGCGAATGCAGCTATAGCCAACTTGCCCTTGAACTCGGCTGAATCCATCCATGATTGTGAACTGGCGAAAACAGTACCGAGAGAAGGGCATTGAGGGTCTGCGACCACACAAGCGAGGGAGACCTGTGACGAAGAAAGATGACCGCAATCAAGCATCGAAGTCTCTAACAAAGGAGGCGCCTCTTGATGTATCCACACGGGAGGCATTGAAAAACCGCATCAAAAAATTAGAAGTGGAAAACCGGAAACCCACCATTCAAAAGAAGTTCTGGGAACAGTTAAGGAGTTTGGAGAGGGAAGAAGCAATGAAAAAAAGGCGAGGATCGTCGCCAAACTCCGAGAACAATTCCAACTAAGAAAGATTCTTGCCCTCATTTATGTACGGGCAGAAAAAGCGGAGCGAAGCAGATAAGGATCAAGCCTTAAGAGACGAAGTTTTGGCTATTCGGTGCGAACACAAAGACTATGGCTATCGAAGGATCCATCTGGAGCTGAAGAACCGGGGAGGGGTGGTGAGCAAAAAGAAAATTCAACGACTGGTTCAGGTCATGGACCTGTATAATCTTGAAATCATCAGCTACATCCTTTCGATCAACCCAACGGCGTCACCATGCTGCAAGGTTTAGAAGAAGCTATCAAGCGCACCGACACCTGCCCCTACCGCCGCACCTTCCACTCCGATCGCGGTTGGGGTTACCAAATGACCGCCTATCAAGCCATGTTAAAAAAACATCTCATCTTTCAAAGCATGTCGAGAAAAGGCACAACGCACCCATGGAAAACTTCTTCAGTGTACTGAGAAGAGAAATCTACGACGGTCACATCTACCGGAGCCGACAAGAACTCGTGCGTTCCATCGAACGTTTTATCCACTACTACAACAACGATCGAATCAAAGAAAAGTTAGGAGGATTGAGTCCGAAGCAATACCGTGAACAGATGCAATCTGCATAGAACGAATGTTATGTAAAACAAAATCGAGCAAGCGAAATGCTTACTCGATTAAGTCCAACTTTATGGGGTCACTCTACCGTGAAGGGTCTGTTTTTAATATAAAAGTTGATACATGAGAGGGTTAGAATGAAGAGTGTTTTGATTATAGAAGATAATAAAGAAATTGCCTTACAAATGGAAAAGTATTTAGTTACTAATGGTTATGAAGTAAAGGTTGCATCATCTTTTTATGAGGCGACCTATAAGATGAATGTAGACATGGATGTGGCACTACTTGATATAAATCTACCAGATAAAGACGGTCAACATTTGATAGAAAGATTAAAAGATAAGGACATAAGAGTTATTGTAACAACTGTAAGAAATGATGAAGATTTTATAATTGAATCTCTAGATCAAGGAGCAGACGACTATTTAACTAAACCATTTTCCCTTGCAATATTAAGGGCAAGAATTGATGCGGTTTTAAGAACAATACCTCTAAGTCAAGACAAAATAATTACTTACAAGGATATAAAAATAGATTTAAATGATTCAAAAGTTTATTTTAAAGGTAAGCAAATAGAGCTAACTCCACTTGAGTATGAAATCCTAGTCTTATTTATTAAAAATCCTCACCGAGTTTATACCAGAAGTCAACTGTTAGAAATGTTTTGGGAAGATAGGGATAAATTTGTAAATGATAATACCCTCACATCAACTATTAAGAGAATCAGAGAAAAGCTTGATAGGGGAGTTATTTCTACTGTTAGAGGAATTGGATATAGGATGGATTAGATGATGATATATGTATTTTGGATAATAAGTCTGGGACTTCTTTATTATTTTTTAGAATCAAGAAAGAAAAATAGAATAAATGAGCTTATAGATCTGGTAGAAAATATGAAAAATCAGGACTACAAAATTCCTATGAAGCAAGATGATTTTTCAATTTTGGAAGATAAAATTTATAAGCTTTTTATAGAAATAGTAGAAGCCAAAGAGACAAGTAGAAAAAATAGCGAAAAGCAAATCGAATACCTAGAAGATATCGCCCATCAAATCAAAACTCCCATTACATCTATGCTTTTTTCCATAGAAAATTTGGAGATGAACTTTCCGGACAATGATGACATAGAGATTTTAAAAAGACAAACCCTTAGATTAAACTCTCTATCAGATATTTTACTCAAACTATCTAGCCTTGATGCCAACAAAGATCTTATGAAAAAAGAAGAAATTCGTTTAGATGAATTAGTGGATTATGCTATGGACAGTTTGGACTTAAATAGATTTACCAATGTAGAAATAGAGAAAAGTTTAAAGGAAAATAGTATTTGTGGAGATTTTTATTGGCTGGCAGAAGCTCTGATCAATATTATGAAAAATGCTGATAGTAGACCGACTTGTGATGAAATCATAATTTCATCTTATAAAAATCCACTCTATACGAGCTTAATCATTGAAGACAATGGCGGAGGGGTAGAAAAAGAGAATATGAAAAAAATCTTTAAACGCTTTTATAAAACTCCCGACTCAAATGGCTTTGGAATAGGCCTTGCCATGGCAAAGACAATTGTCGAAAAAAACAACGGGGAAATTTCTGTTTCAAATACTGGAAGTGGAGCAAGATTTGAAATAAAATTTTACAATGTCACCTAAAAATCACTTTACTTTAATAAGCTTTCTTTGATAAAAAGGAGGCAAGTATGGAAATATTAAAAGTAGAAAATTTAAGAAAAGAATATGGAGTAGGAAACTCCAAAGTTATTGCTTTAGATGGTGTCAACCTTGAAATTGGAAGAGGCGAATTTGTGGCCATTGTTGGACCAAGTGGGTCTGGCAAATCAACACTTTTACATATCATAGGAGGAGTGGATAGTCCAGATGATGGCAAGATTTATATAGATGGTAACGACATATCAAAGTATTCTTCCAAGGAATTAGCCTACTTTAGAAGAAGAAAAGTTGGACTAATTTACCAGTTTTATAATTTGATTCCAAATTTAACAGTTCGTCATAATATAGAACTTCCACTAAAACTAGATAAAAGAAAAACAAATCAAGATGAATTTTCAGATATAGTTAAAAAATTGGGTATAGAAAGTAAACTTAACTCTTTTCCAAGTGAACTATCAGGAGGCCAGCAACAAAGGGTTGCCATAGCAAGGAGTCTTATCTATTCTCCGTCTCTTGTACTCGCCGATGAACCAACGGGAAACCTAGACAGAGAAAATTCGAGAGAAATAATTGAAATTTTAAAATATTTTAACAGGACTTTAAAACAGACAATTATAGTAATCACCCATGATGAGTCTATAGCCCTAGAGGCAGAAAGGGTAATAACAATTGTCGATGGGAAAATAGTGGGAGATGAGGATAATGAATAAGAAGAATCTCTCAATCTCACTTTCACTTTTTATAACTGCAATTTTCTTTACATTTAGTGTTTACTTTGGATATGTAAATAATAAGTTTGATTATGAATATTTTAGGAACAGATCAATTTATGATGCTAAAATTATGCCTGATACAGTTTCTGGTGACTCAAGTAAATTAAAAGAAATAAAAAACATTAAAGAAGTGGGAGAAGTTGCAGTAGAAAATGATTCTGCCAAGCTATCTCAAAATGTCTTAGTGATAAATTATACAGACCAAGCTTTTACCAAGATGTTAGAAGATAATATGTTAAAAGAGGGAAGTTTTGCTACAAAAGATAACGAAATTACCATACCTAAAAGTCTTGCAGAAAAAGAAAATTTAAAAATTGGCGATAAGGTAAAAGTAGAATTTGGGAATAGATTAGTTGATGGAAAAATTATAAAGCCAGTTTCAAGTGTTACTAAGGATGAAGAATTTGCAAGAAAAAATAGCAAAGAATATGTAATAAGTGGTATCACAAGAAATCTTTACAATGAGAATATGAAGATTTTTTATGCTTCTACTGTCATTGGAAAGGATGCAAAGACTAATAGCTTTGTAAGATTTGATAATTTTAGAAAAGCCTATAGTAATAAAGATAATTTAGAAAAAGAAATTGCATCTGCCTTGAATAAAGATAAAGTAGAACTAGAATTTAGCGAAATAATGAAAGATTACTATAATGTTGATGGAAGTCTTTTACAACAAAATAGGCAGGTGATTGTAGACTCTATTTTAATATTTGCTACAATACTTATTTTTATATTTTTTGTAAAAAATATTTTTACAGTTTGGGGTCTAAGAAAGATAAGAGAAATTTCAATGTACAAGTCCATTGGTTCAACAGATTACCAAATTTATAAATTGCTTTTAAAAGATGGATTAAAAATTTCGCTTCTACCAATAGTTATGGGACATGTTTTCGGATATGGAGGAATCAACCTCCTCAATCTTGGTATTCAAAGGATTGTAGAGGAAGAGGAAAAGTACAAGTATATAGAATTTTCGCCAAGGCTTTCACTTGTAGTTTTGTTAATTTGCTTTTTTATAATTTTAATAGCAATACTTGCTCCAGCTAAAAAAATCGCAAAGGTAAATATAATTGATGGTATAAAGGGCAATTTTAATGACAAAAATATAAAACTAAAGAAGAATAAAAATATTTGGAAGGAATTAAAGATAAATAATTTAAAAACTATTTCCTCTCAGAGATATATTTCTGCAATTGGAATGATAATTGTATCAATTTTTTTGATAGTTTTCTCTATGGCAAAGTACAATAGGGTGAAAAATACTTACACTTACAATACGAATATTAATATATCAATTCATTCAAATGAAGCTGAAGTTCCAAATGTCTTAAAGGATATAATGAAGACTACAGAAAATGACAGAGCCTTTCTTTCAACTGAAAAATATATTTCTCTTAGTAAGGAGCAAAATTATTCAGATGAGTTTAGGTCTCTTGATTTAGATGGAAAAATGCGTAAATATTATGATAATGGCGAAGATTTTTATCTCGATGGATTTATAACTGCTTTAGATGATCAAACTTTTGAAAAAATAGGAGGTAAAAAGGGAGAAGTTTTGCTATTAAATAAGGTCCAAGTAAATCCAAATGCACCAATTGATGGATCAGAAACAACAAAATATTTTAAAAATATGGGTATTTTAAATTACTCTATAACAGAAGAGAAAAATTACAATTATTCAATCAAAGTAGATAGGTTAATTGATAACACAAAGGACTTTAGGCAAAGAAGACTACCTTTTTATGTGAATTTATATGTTGACTTTGACACATACTTTAAACTTTTAGAAGAATGGAATAAATTTTATTTAAAAAACAACAATGACTTGAGAAGAAACACCTACGAACTCTCAATGAAAGTTGATGAAAATAAGTTAGACGATATAAAGAATGAAGTTAAAGAGAGATTAGATTCTTCCATTGCCTACAATGAAACTTATAATTTAACTACAAGCAAAGATGTAGAAGCAAATCGCATGAAAGACGTAAAAACTTTTGGACTTATGATAATTTTTATTGCAAGCATAATTTTTATTTTAAATATAACTAATGGATATTCTTCTATTAATTTAAGTTTAATGGCAAGGAAAAAAGAAATTGGATCTTTAGTGTCTTGTGGAATAGATGAGGAAGAACTGAAAAACAAATATACAAGAGATTTTATATTAGAAGAAATTAAATCACTGGCAATAGTTTTAATAGTAAGTTTTGCTGCTTTATTTGTAATTGCAAAAATATCTCCAACATTGGATATGAAAATTTTGTTGTCTTATTTTGAATATAAATATTTCTTTGCTTTTGGGATTTTGATTTATGGTATAAATATTTTAATTTACAAGACAACTTTACAAAATATTTTAAAGATCGATCCCATTGATTTGATAAGAGGATTTGACTAGGAGGGACTTATGAGTAAGAATATTAGTAAGATTTTACAAAAGTCCTGACTCTAAGGGCTTTGGCATAGGACTTGTCATGGCAAAATCAATTGTTGAGGCAGACAATGGAGATATATCTGTAAAAAATGGAAAAGATGGTGCGATTTTTAAAATTAAATTTTACTTTGAAAAGTCGGTTACAATTTCTATTATAACAAGTTTAGGAGTTATGTTTATAATGTCGATAATCGCTTCTAATTTAAGAATGAGTACTTTAATAAAATATTATGACTATAAAAGTTTCTTAGGATTTTCATTAGTCGTCTATGGTATTAATCTAATCATCTATCATTTTTCTTTAAAGAGAATTTTAAACAGACCGACTACAGATTTAATTCGAACAATATAATTTCAAAGAAAGAGAATAGTATGAAGAAAAATATCAGTAAAAAATTATTTCTACTTGGACTCACGATTTTTGCGATTTCCTACCTACTGCCAATAGACATCTTTGAAAGCTATACAAGTCTAAGACCAACTGGACTCACATCCATGTTTATCTGCCCAATTATTGGACTAATAGGTTTAATATTTGGGGTAAGGGAAAAGGACGGATTATTTATAGTATTGAATATTATGTTAATCTTATTACTGCCTATAGCAATGTTTGTAGGTCATCTAATATAAGTAATGCGACTAAAACAAGAAAATAACAATCTAAACAGCTCTTTTGAGGGCTGTTTTTTCTTTGCTCCAGAATGATATATTAAATAATAAGATGCTTATTGATTAACATATTCTCACATACGAGGCTTCCTAAAAATTTAAATTTTTCCATACTGACCACTCAAGCCATGTCGAGAAAAGGCAACTGCTACGACAACGCACCCATGGAGAACTTCTTCAGTGTACTGAAAAGAGAAATCTACGACGGTCACATCTACCAGAGCCGGAGAGAACTCGTCCGGGCTATTAAAAACTTTATCCACTATTACAACAACGATCGAATCAAATAAAAGTTAGGAGGCTTGAGTCCAAAGCAATACCGTGAACGGATGCAATCTGCATATAACGAATATTATGTAAAACAAAATCGAGCAAGCATTTCGCTTGCTCGATTAAGTCCAACTTTATGGGGTCACTCTATCGCGGGTCTTTTTTTGTCGGAAATGGAATTGTTTATCGGTGCCGGATCAGCGGGCAAGCCATTTTTCGATTTGTGCGCCTTTTTTATAGCCCTCGTCGTAGAGGATGTTCATTTTCTTCAGATCCAATTTCAAGGTCTTCATGTGAAGGGTGGATTGGGGGGCGATGACGAGGGTGTTGTCGTCGGCTAAAATGCGGCGCAGCTGACGGTTGTAGGTTTCGGCCCGCTTGGAAAGGGCCCGGGCCAGGGCGGGATATTTTCTTCGGAGGCGCAGGACGAAGTAGAGATCCCGCCGCGGGCGCCTGAAGTAATCCTTTGGCCGCGTCAAAATGACCACCGTCTTTGTCACGCCGTCGGCTTGCGCCTTCTCGATGGGAATGGGATCGGAGACGCCGCCGTCGACGTAGTGGCCGCCCTGAAACGCCAAGGGGCGATTGACCACCGGCACGCAGGCCGAGGCGGCGATGGCGCCGTAGCGGTCTTGGGCCAAATCGTCTTTTGTAAAATAGGTGGCCTCGCCTGTGAAGGCATCGGTGGCCACGATGACAAATTGCGCGGAAGAGGCCTTTACCTGATCCAGATCCAGGGGGTATTCCCCGTCGTGATTGGAAAGGGTGCCGTAGATGTAATCCAGATTAATGAAATCCCCGGTTTCCTTGTAGTGCTTCACGCCCATGTAGTCGTCGCGAAAGGCGTAGTCCGTGTAAAAGGTTTTGGAGCGGCCCGGCTGCTGTGCCAAGTAGCCGATTAAATTGCTGGCACCGGCTGAGACGCCGAGGCAGTAGTCGAATTGAATGCAATGATCCAAACAATAGTCCAATACGCCGGCGCCGAACACGTCGCGCATGCCGCCGCCTACATCAATTATTCCAAGCATGTATCCCTCTTTTCGTTGACGAAATCTTGTTTTGTTTTCATTATTTCACGATTGATCGAAACTGACAAGATGGATTTTCCCGACACGTCCCGTATTTTTTCCCGGCCGATTGTTCCGCCTAAAAAAATATGGTACAATAATTTCGACAAAGGGGGGCGTGGGGTTGATCCGTTTTGAATTCATTCAATTGCATTTAAAGCACTTGGCTTTTCGCGAGCTTATTTTTTCTTGCGTTAAAAAATGGCCAAGCTACGCCCTCAGTGTAGGCATGTAAAGAGGTACGGCACCCGTATCTCTTTTTTTCATTTTATGGGAGGTTTTGTGCGTGGCTTCATTAGGGAAGCCGATGAAAAAGTATCCTTTTAGAAAAACAAAGTTGCACGAACGAAGAAGGTATCGTTAGATAGAAAGGATCAAACACAAACTATGTGTGGAGTAATTGGAATTTATAGCAAATCGAATGTAGCAACCAGTCTTTTTTACGGAATGAATTCGCTGCAACACCGGGGACAAGAAGCTACGGGTATGGCCATCGACAATGGGGAAGAGATTTTGAGAAAGCGGGCCATGGGTTTGGTCATCGACGCCTACACGGAAGAAAGCTTACGGGATCTGGCGGGACACATCGGCATCGGCCATGTGCGCTATTCCACGGCGGAAGGTTCCCACGATTACAATATTCAACCCATTATGGGTTTTATCGGCGGGGAAACCATCGCCATCGCCAACGACGGCAATTTGGTGAACTACCAAGTGCTTCGTGAACGGCTGGAAGAAGAAGGGATGATGTTTCAAACCACCAACGACACGGAAGTAATTTTGTACTTAATTACCCGCTACTACGACGGCGACATTGTGGCCGCCATTAAAAAGACCATGGGCGTCATTAAGGGCGCTTATTCGGTAACGGCGCTGCTCAAGGGCAAGGTCGTGGCCTTTAGGGATCCCAATGGCTTCCGCCCCTTGGTTTTAGGCCGAGACAAAGACGATGTCATCGTGGCCAGCGAAAATGCCGCCATTGAAATTATCGGCGGCCAAATGACCAGAGACATCGCCGCCGGGGAAATTCTCGTCATCGACGAAACGGGCATCCATTCCGATCATTACGAATCGGAAGATACGCCGAAAAACTGCATTTTCGAATACGTCTACTTCGCGAGAAACGACGCCACTCTGGACGACATTAACGCCTACACCTTCAGAAGACGCTGCGGCGAAATTTTGTGGGAAGAAGCGCCCTGTGATGTGGATCTCGTCGTGCCCGTGCCGGACAGCGGCATTCCTTCCGCCATTGGCTATGCCCAAGCGGCAAAGATTCCCTACGGCGAAGGCCTGGTAAAGAACCGCTACATGGGCCGCACCTTTATTAAGCCCACCCAAAAAGAACGGGACATGGCGGTAAAACTTAAGCTCAATCCCTTAGGCGACGTGGTAAAGGGCAAATCCATCGTCTTGTTGGACGACTCCATTGTGCGCGGCACCACGAGCCGCAATTTAATTCACCGCTTGCGGGAGGCCGGTGCCAAGGAAGTGCATATGCGCATCACCTCGCCGCCGGTAAAATATTCCTGCTACTACGGCATCGACACGCCGAACAGGAAGCATTTAATCGCCGCCAACCAAAGCATTAAGGAAATCGAAGAAAACATCGGCGCCGACTCCCTGGCCTTTATCTCCATGGACGGCCTGGCCCGCGCAGGAAAGAAGAGCGTAGACAATTACTGCATCGCTTGTTTTAACGGGGACTACCCGGTAGACCCTACGGTTATTTAGGAGGCATTATGACTTTATCGTACAAAGACGCCGGCGTCGACATTACCGAAGGCAATCGTGCCGTCGAACTCATGAAAAAAGCCGTCGCATCCACTTACGACAAGAATGTATTAGGCGACATCGGTTTGTTCAGTGGCGGCTATGATCTTTCCGCCGCCAAGGACATGGAACACCCGGTGCTTTTAGGCGCCACCGACGGCGTAGGCACAAAGCTTATGGTGGCACAAATGATGGACATTCACGACACCGTGGGCATCGATCTCGTGGCCATGAGCGTGAACGACTTGATCTGCCAAGGCGCGAAGCCCCTGTTCTTTTTGGATTACGTGGCCACGGGCCGCGTCTCCGCTGAAAAAATGCAAAAGATCGTGGAAGGTGTGGCCGAAGGATGTCGCCAATCGGGCTGCGCTTTAATCGGCGGCGAAACGGCGGAAATGCCGGGGATGTATTCGGAAGACGAATACGACCTGGCCGGCTTTGCCGTGGGTCTTTGCGATAAAAATAAAATCATCGACGGAAGCAAAGTGAAGGAGGGGGATGTGGTCATCGGCCTCGCATCCAGCGGCCTCCATTCCAACGGCTACAGCCTGGCGCGGAAGCTCTTCTTCGATCACTTAAAGCTGGACATTAACAGTACGGTGGAAGGCCTTGAAGGCACCGTCGGCGAAGTGCTTCTTCGCCCCACCCGCCTCTATGTGAAACCCGTTTTGGGCCTGATGGAGGAAGTGGAAGTGAAGGGCGTCTCAAATATTACCGGCGGCGGATTTATCGAAAACATTCCCCGCATCTTGTCCGACGACTTAAACTGCACCATCGAAAAGGGCAGCTGGGACAAGGGCGATCTCTTTACCTTCATCGAAAACACCGGCGCCATCGCCGAAGAAGAGCTCTATCGCTCCTTTAATATGGGCATCGGCATGGTCCTTATCGTGTCCAAAGACGACGCGGAAAAAGCCCTGGCCTATTTAAATGAAAAGACCGACGAAAAAGCCACGGTGATCGGCGAAATCACCAAGGGCGAAGGCAAGACCGTGCTGAAATGAAAATCGCCGTCATGATCTCCGGCTCCGGGACCAATTTACAGTCCCTCTTAGATGCGGAAGCCGAAGGATTTTTCAAATCACACATCGCCCTGGTCGTCTCCAATCGCCGCGACGCCTATGGCCTCGTGCGGGCGAAGGAGGCGGGAAAGGCCACTTTCGTTGAAGAAGACGGGGACCTCATGGCCGTCTTGGAAGAGAATCAGATCGACTTTATCGTCCTCGCCGGCTATTTAAAAATCCTCGGCAAGGAGCTATTGACGCGCTACGCCGGGCGCATCATTAACATCCATCCGGCCCTTCTGCCGAAATACGGCGGCAAGGGCATGTATGGCATGCACGTCCACGAAGCCGTGTTCGCCCACGGGGAAAAACGAAGCGGTGCTACGGTGCACTACGTCACCGAAACCGTCGACGGCGGCGCCATCTTGCTTCAATCTTCCGTAGACATCGAAAAATTATCGTCGCCGGAAGCCATTCAACAAACGGTGCTCGTTTTGGAGCATCAATTACTTAAAACAGCCATTCGATTATGCGAGGAGGGCATCCTATGAAATACGCACTGTTGTCCGTCACGGATAAGACAAATATTGTAAGCTTCGCCAAGGGCCTGGTGGATTTGGGCTTCACCCTGTTGTCCACCGGCGGCACCTTGAAAACCATCGCCGAAGGCGGCGTCGACGTCACGCCCATTGACGCCTACACAGGCTTTCCCGAAATGCTGGACGGTCGGGTAAAGACCCTGCATCCGAAGGTACACGGCGGCATTCTCTATAAACGGGACGAAAAGAGCCACGTGGATACGGTGAAGGAACACGGCATCGGCAACATCGACTTGGTCTGCGTCAATCTTTACGCCTTCGAAGAAAGCTACAAACAAAAGAAATCGGAAGCCGACATGATCGAAAACATCGACATCGGCGGCCCCTCCATGGTGCGCTCTGCGGCGAAAAACCACAAAGACGTGCTCATCGTCACGGATCCCGCCGACTACGATGATGTGCTCGCCGTATTAAAAGAAGGAAAAGACGACCTCGCCTTCCGCCGGAAGCTGGCCATGAAGGCCTTCAGCAAAACCGCTTACTACGATTCCATGATCGCCCGCTACTTCAAGGAAGTGACGGGTGAAGATGACGATCTCTTGACCATCGGCCTGAAAAAAGACGGGGATCTGCGCTACGGGGAAAACCCCCATCAAAAGGCCGCCGTCTATTCCGATCCCATGGTCAACAGCTATTTCAGCCACATGAAACAGTTCCAAGGCAAGGAGCTTTCCTACAATAATCTCAACGACTTTAACACGGCGGTGAATTTGGCCGGGGAATTCGACGAAGAAAAAGACGGCATTATCTGTGTCGGCTTAAAACACGCCACCCCCTGCGGCGTGGCCTTAGGCGAATCGGCTGTGGATGCCTACAAGAAAATGTTTGAAGCGGACAGCCTCTCCATTTTCGGCGGCATCGTGGCTTTAAATACCACGGTAGACAAGGCCTGTGCCGAAGAAATGGTGAAGATCTTCCTGGAAGTGGTTGCGGCAAAAGATTTTACCGAGGAGGCCCTGGAAGTCTTTAAGCAAAAGAAGAATCTGCGGGTGATTCAAGTGGATTACGCGGCAGGTGCCATGAAAAAAGAAATGCGCTTCGCAAGCGGCAAGGTCTTGGTACAAGACACGGATCTCGACGCGGCGGAAGACTACAAAGTGGTCACGGACAAGGCGCCGACGGAAGCTGAAAAGCGGGACCTCCTCTTCGGCATGAAGGTGGTAAAATACGTGCGCTCCAACGCCGTGGTCCTCATTAAAGACGGCATGACCCTTGGCGTGGGCGGCGGCGAAACCAGCCGCATCTGGGCCCTTGAAAATATCTTTAACCACAATCCCGATCGCGACTTCACAGGCTCCGTCTTGGCCAGCGACGCTTTCTTCCCCTTCGACGACTGCGTCAAGGCGGCGGCAGAAAAGGGCGTCAGCGCCATTATTCAACCGGGCGGCTCCATTCGCGACGAGGATTCCGTCAAAGCTTGTAACGAAAAAGGACTGTCCATGGTATTTACCGGCGTCCGTCACTTTAAACATTAAGGAGGCATTGTGAAGGTACTAATTGTCGGCGGCGGCGGTCGCGAACACGCAATCGGCCATGCCATCGCCAAAAACAAAGCGGTAGAAAAAATTTACTTTGCACCGGGCAACGGCGGCACGGAAGATGTGGGCGAAAATATCGCCATTTCCGCCGATGATATTCAAGGCCTGTTGAAATTTGCCAAAGATGAGGCCGTGGATTTAACCGTCGTCGGCCCTGAAGCGCCCTTGGTTGAAGGCATCGCCGATGTCTTCGAAGAGGCGGGCCTTGTGATTTTCGGCCCGAGAAAAGAAGCGGCGCAGCTGGAAGGCTCCAAGCTCTTTACGAAGGAATTTTGCGTTCGCCACCACATTCCCACGGCGGCCTATTTCGAATCCACGAATCGGGATGCGGTGCGCCAAGGCGCCATGAAACTTCTCGCTGAAAAAGGCGTCTGCGTCTTAAAAGCCGACGGCCTGGCCGCGGGCAAAGGCGTGGTCATCGCCTATTCGGAAGGGGAGATCGAGGCATTTTTAATCGACGTCTATGACAAAGACCGCTTCCACACCGACCGCGTCGTCGTGGAAGAATTCCTTGAGGGCTTTGAAATGAGCCTTCTGGCTTTCTGCGACGGCAAAACCATCGTGCCCCTCTCCACAGCCAAGGACCACAAATCCATTTACGAAGGGGGCCGGGGACCGAACACCGGTGGCATGGGCAGCTACGCCCCCAATGTGGAAGCCTTGCCCCTCTTGGATGCCATCGACGAAAAATTGGTGCGCCCCTTTATGGCGGGCCTGAAAAAAGACGGCATGGATTTCCGTGGCCTGATTTTCATGGGCATTATGATCACCGATGCCGGCCCGGAAATTCTCGAATACAATTGCCGCTTCGGCGACCCTGAAACTCAATCGGTTTTAGAACGCCTCGACGGCGATCTTTTGGACATTATGATGGCCACGGCTAAAGGCGAGCTGGACAAAGTGTCCGTGAAAGAAAACGACAAGAAAGTCGTGTCCTTGACTCTCGCCAGCGGCGGCTATCCCGAGTCGTCAGAAAAGGGCGTGGAAATTACCATTCCCGAAGATTTAAACGACGTTACCGTCTTCCACGCCGGCACGAAAATTAAAGACGGCAAGCTCGTCACCAACGGCGGTCGCGTGCTCACCGTCACCGCCACGGCGGATACCTTCGAAGAAGCCATTGCCAAAGCTTATGCCGGCGCGGATGCCATTCAATTCGAACATAAACAAATTCGCCGAGACATCGGCCCCATGATCAGCCGCGTTTACGTGGGCAGAAAACCGGGCTTCGACAACGCGGCCAAGGGTCTCGCCGCCCAATTAAACGAAGAGCTGGGCATTCACCTGGATGACGTGAAGATCTACGCCCGCTACGATTTGGAAGGGTTGACTGAAGAAGAAGTCCGTCGCCTGACAAAAGAAGTGCTTTCCGAAGCGCCAAGCGATGTGGTTTTCGCCGACGCCGACGCCTTCAAGTTGCAAGCGGACATGGATCACGGCCTCGTGGTGGAATACCAACCGGGTCAATACGATCAGCGTCAAGCCGGCGTCTTGGATACGGCCACGGCCATTTTCGGCCACACCCACCTGGAAGCTTCCTGCGCCACGGTCTACGATTTTATCGGTGACATCGACGCGGACGACTACGCCGCCATCGTGAAACACTTGGTGAACCCTGTGGATCAAAAAATCGGAAACCTCTTCGGCGTACCCACCACCATTAAAAAAGAATCGGAAAAAAATACGGACAACGCCGTCATCGAAGGCTTTATTTCCTGGGACGAAGGGGAATTGAAACGCCGCTTCGAATCCATGGATCTGGCCATGAGCTTCGAAGACTTCGCCTTTATTCAAGACCACTTTAAAGACGTGGGCCGGGACATTAACGAAACGGAACTGGCGATTTTGGACACCTATTGGTCCGACCACTGCCGCCACACCACCTTTAACACGGCCCTTGAAATTGAATTCGACGAAGGCGTAGATGAAAAAATCACCGCCGCCTACGATCGCTACATGAAAACGCGGGAAGCATTAAACCGCAAGAAGCCCGTAAGCCTCATGGATCTCGGCACGTTGGTGGCGAAACACTTAAAGGCCGAAGGCGTGAAGACCAACATGGAAGAGTCGGAAGAAATCAACGCCTGCTCCATTCGCGAGGACGTGGTGGCGGAAGACCTCCGCACAGGAAAGGAAGAGACCATTCCCTACCTTCTCATGTTCAAAAACGAAACCCACAACCACCCGACGGAAATCGAACCCTACGGTGGCGCCTCCACCTGCTTGGGCGGCTGCATTCGCGACCCCCTCTCCGGCAGAGCCTATGTTTATCAGGCCATGCGCCTTACGGGAAGCGGCGATCCCACCATGCCCATTGAAGACACCTGGGAAAGCAAGCTGCCCCAAAAGAAAATCACCACGGAAGCCGCCAACGGCTACGCTTCCTACGGCAATCAAATCGGCATTCCCGCCGGCCTCGTAGAAGAGCTTTACCACGACGGCTACATGGCCAAGCGCATGGAAGTGGGCGCCGTGGTCGGTGCCGCACCTGAAAGCCATGTATGGCGCGGCGAACCGAAGCCCGGGGATTTGATCCTCTTAATGGGCGGCAGAACGGGCCGCGACGGCATCGGCGGCGCCACGGGAAGCAGTAAAAAACACACGGCGGCCTCCTTGGCTACGGCCGGTGCGGAAGTGCAAAAGGGCAACGCCCCCCAAGAGCGGAAGCTCCTGCGCCTGTTCCGCCGCCCGGAAATCGCCTCCCGCATTAAGCGTTGCAACGACTTCGGTGCCGGCGGCGTCTCCGTTGCCATCGGCGAATTGGCACCGGGGATCCGGGTGCAATTGGACAAAGTGCCCTTGAAATACGCGGGCCTCAAGCCGAAAGAAATCGCCATTTCCGAATCCCAAGAGCGTATGGCCGTGGTCATCGAAAAAGAAGACCTGCCCCTCTTTGAAGCGATGAGCCGGGAAGAAAATCTTGAAATGACCGTGGTAGCGGAAGTTACTGAAGAAGCCGCCATGCGCCTCTACTACGAAGACAAGTGCATCGTGGACTTGGACCGCGCCTTTATCGACACCGCCGGTGTAGACCGCAGCCAAAAGGTGAAGGTGGAAAAAGATCCCGCCTGCGGCTATTTGAATCGCTACGATTCCCTCACGGCGAAAGACATTTTAAAACCCATGGCGGATTTAAATGTGGTAAGCCAAAAGAATTTAATCGAAAAATTTGACAACAGCGTGGGCCGCGGCACGGTGCTCATGCCCTTAGGCGGCAAGCTGCAGCTCACCCCCACCCAAGCCATGGCGGGCCTCATTCCCGTAGAAGGCAAGAAGAGCCAAACGGCCAGCGTCATGAGCTACGGCGCCAATCCCGAGTTCCTTTCGGAAAATCAATACCTTGGCGCCTACTATGCCGTCGTTGAATCCGTGGCAAAACTCGTGGCCACCGGCGCTGAAATCTGCGACATGTACTTCACCTTCCAAGAGTATTTCGAAAAACTCGCCGAAGACGAAACCCGTTGGCAAAAGCCCTTAAAGGCCCTTTTAGGCGCCTTCGACGCCTGCATGGATTTTAAAATTCCTCCCATCGGCGGAAAAGACTCCATGAGCGGCACCTTCCGCGACAAAGACGTACCGCCGACCTTGATCTCCTTCGCCATTGCCCCCATGGCGGCGAAAGATGTCATCGGCAATGCCTTTACGGCGGCAGGAAACAAGCTGGGCATCGTAGAAGCTGTGCGCACGAAAGACGGCAGAATCGACATCGAGGCCTTCAAAGCATCGGCGAAGGTGCTGAAAAAAGAAATGGCCTCCGGCAATATTCTTTCCGCCGCCGCCATTACCCACAAGGGCACCTTGCCGGGGATGATTATCTCCGCCCTAGGCAACGATCTCGGCTTCGACGTCCAATTAGACGACCTTTACAACGCTCGCTACGGCGACATTATCGTGGAATACAAAGAAGCCTTCGACGGCGTGAGAGCCGTGGGCAGCCTCACAGAATCCGGCTATGTGGTAAACGGCGAAACACTCGACGAAGAAGCCATTAAGAAAGCTTACACCACGGGGCTCGACAAAGTCTTCCCGCCGGAAGTCCACGATCAAAAGAAAGCCCTGGCCACGGTACAAATCGCAAGTACCCGCACGGGAAATGCTTCTACAAAAGACAGCTGCCGCGTGCTCATCGCCTGCTTCCCGGGGACCAACAGTGAATACGACACAAAAGATGTATTTACCAAGGCCGGCGCCGATGCGGAAGTCTTTATCTTCAAGAATCAAACGGCGGAAGAAACGGTGAAGAGCATCTCGGAACTGGCCGCAAAGATTAAAGAAGCGGACATCTTCGCCATTCCCGGCGGCTTCAGCTTTAGCGACGAACCGGACGGCTCGGCGAAATTCATCGCCAACATTCTTCGCACCGAGGTCGTGAAATCCGCTGTGGATCACTTGGTGAAGGAAAAGAAAGGCCTTGTGCTCGGCATCTGCAACGGCTTCCAAGCCTTGATTAAATCCGGCTACCTGCCCTACGGCGAAGCCCGGGTGCAAGAAGCTACATCGCCCACCCTCACCTTCAACGACAATTCCCGCCACGTGGCCCGCATGGTCACCACCCAAGTCATGACCAACGATTCGCCCTGGCTCATGTACTTGAATCCCGGCGACGAATACGAAGTGCCCATTAGTCACGGGGAAGGCCGCCTCGTTCTTTCCGAGGAACAGGCCAAGGCATTGGTTGAAAACAATCAAGTGGCCTTCACCTATGTGGACAATCCCAACGGCAGTGAGTTCAATATGGAAGGGCTCATCAGTCCCGACGGCCACATCTTAGGAAAGATGGGCCACATCGAACGGGTGGAAGACAATCTCTATAAAAACATTCCGAATGTGACGATCATGCCGGTGATTCAAGCAGGCGTGGACTATATTCTGGGAAAGAAAAATAAATAATGGGAAAGGCCTTCCTGCGGGAAGGCTTTTTCGTTACATAGGTTACGGATTTTTTTCGGAAAATACCCTACACTGAACTTGACCTTTTGAAAAAGACAAAGGATAATTGAGCCCATGAACTATCGAATCAACAATTTACATCGGCCCATCGACTCGAAACCCGAGGCCTACGAGGCCGAAATCGAAAAAATCACCGGATTAAAGCCGGGGGACTACACATGGAGCCGCCACCGGGAATCCATCGACGCCAGAAAGGGGCGCACCATGCGCTTCATCGCCGCCGTGGACGTTACGACGGATAAAAAGGTGCGTAAAAACAAACAAATCCTTCCCGTGAAGGAGATGCCCTACGATTTGTCGCCCATTCAATCCACGGAGAAGCCCGTCGTCGTCGGCGCGGGACCGGCGGGGCTTTTCTGCGCCTGGGTTCTCGCCAAGCGGGGCATGGCGCCGATCCTTCTGGAGCGTGGCGACGGCGTGGAAGACCGCGTAAAAAAAGTGGAAGCTTTTTGGGAGACGGGGAAGCTGGATCCCGAGAGCAATGTGCAGTTCGGCGAAGGCGGCGCAGGCACCTTCTCCGACGGCAAACTTACCAGCCGCTCCAAAGATCCCCGTGGCCGCACAGTGCTCGCGTTGTTCAGTCGCCTGGCGGAAGATGAAAGCATTCTCTACAAGAAAAAGCCCCACGTGGGCACCGATGCCCTGCGAAAAGTTTTGGTTCTCTTAAGAGGCGAACTCGAGGCCATGGGGGCGGAGATCCATTTCCGCACGAGGCTAACATCTCTGGTCAAGGAAAATGACGGCTACAGCCTGAGTACAAACAAAGGGGATTTTCGCTCCAAGTACGTGGTGCTGGCCTTGGGCCACTCGGCGCGGGACAGCTTTTACATGCTTCACGAAAAAGGTGTGGCCATGGAGCAGAAGCCCTTTGCCGTGGGCTTTCGCATCGAAGAGCCACAGGCCGCCATCGACAAGAGCCAGTACGGGGACAATCACCGCTTCCTCCCCGCCGCCGATTACAGCCTCACCGCCAAGGTGGAAGAGAAGGGCGTCTACACCTTCTGCATGTGCCCCGGGGGCAAGGTGGTGGCCGCCGCATCGGAGGCAGGCGGCGTCGTAACCAACGGCATGAGCTACAAGGCCCGCGACGGGAAAAATGCCAACGCCGCCGTTCTCGTCACCATCGATCACACCACCTACGGCGAAGGCGTTCTCGCCGGCGTGGCATTTCAACGGGAGATCGAGCAGAAGGTCTTCGCTATGACAAACAGCTACAAGGCGCCCGTTGAAAGCGTGAGCAGCTACCTTTACGGCGAAGAAACAGGCGGTGTAGAGCCCACCTACAAGCCCGGCACCTTCGAGGCGGATCTGCACACCATTTATCCCGAAGCGCTGGACCGGGCCTTGACCGAGGGGCTTAAGGACATGGGTCGCCGCTTCCCGGCCCTTCTCGACAAGGCAATGCTCACGGCTCCGGAGACCCGCTCCTCCTCGCCGGTGCGAATCACGAGGGATTTAAGTACACTGGAGTCCATAAGCCACGAAAATCTTTACCCCGCCGGGGAAGGGGCGGGCTACGCCGGCGGCATCGTATCCTCCGCCATGGACGGCATGCGGGTGGCGGAAAAAATCATCGAAAAGGAGAAAGACCATGTACGGAATTGATGTACTCATGAACGAACACGAACAGATCCTGCGCTTTACCGGGATCATTCGCCGCTATTTAATCAAGGCATTGGAAGGGGAAGTATTATTTCAAGACGAAGTGCTTCCCATGATCGAATTTATTCGAAACTACTCCGACGCCCATCACCACGGCAAGGAAGAAGACATTCTCTTTCGCTACATGCTGTCGGATTTAGGTGACGTGGCGGAAAAAATCGTGCGCCAAGGCATGTTTGCCGAACACGATCAGGCGCGAAACATCGTCAGAAATTTAGACGAAGCGCGCCAAGTGTGGGAAAAAGAACCGACGGATGAGCATCTCCTCGATGTCTTCGGCCTTATGTACAACTACGCCTTTTTGCTCGAGGCCCACGCCGAGCGGGAAAACGCCGTGGTCTATCCCTTCGCCGAGAGAAATTTAAGCGCCGAGCGATTGGAAGCCGTGGACCGGGAGACGAAAGCATTCGAAACGGAACATGCCCATCGCAGGGAAAAATACCTGAAGGAATTGGACCGTTGGGAAGGGCTTTTAGAAAATAAAAACGCCTAAACAATTGACAGGAAGCCGGATATTTGATAGGATTACTCCGTAAACCAAATCCGGAAAACTGGAAAAAGCGGCTTGATACAAGCCCTTTTTTATTGAGTTTATTTCCATTAATTTAGCCAGAGGAGGTGTGTGATGGCAGATCGCGTCACATTAGAATGCACAGAGTGCAAGCAAAGAAACTATGTCACGTACAAGAACAAGAAAAATACGCCTGAACGTATGGAAATGAAGAAATATTGCAAATTCTGCAAGACCCATACGGTTCATAAGGAGACGAAGTAAGGAGAGATACGATGGCGCAAAAAACCACTACCCCGAAAGTTGAGGAAAAACAATCCTTAACGAGATATTTTCGCGGTGTCAGAAGGGAATTTAAGCGGGTCGTATGGCCGACGAAAAAACAATTATTCCAATATAGCTTAATCGTTATCTTCGTCAGCATCGTAACCGCCCTGTTTATTTATGCCGTAGACTTTGTCTTTAGCCATATTATGGGCCTGATTTTCGGCGTATAAGCGGTATGGAGGATTTCAATTGACAGATGATTTAAATCGCAACCGGGGCGAAGCCGGTCAGGAAGAAGCCCATTGGTATGTGATCCATACCTATTCCGGCCACGAAAACAAAGTCAAAGACAATATGGAATCCATGGTGAAAAATCAGGATCTCGGCGATATGATCTTTGATGTCCAGGTTCCCATGGAAGATTACGTCGAAGAAAAAGACGGCGTAAAGAAATTAAAGGAACGCAAAATGTTCCCTTCCTACGTCCTGGTAAAGATGATTATGAACGATAAATCCTGGTACGTCGTCAGAAATACCAGAGGCGTCACCGGCTTCGTCGGCCCGGGGAGTAAACCCATTCCTCTTTCCGATGAAGAGGTCAAGCACTTAGGCGTGACGAAAAAAGAAGCCCTGTCGGATACTTATGTCGTGGGCGATCGCGTCAAAGTCCTGACGGGACCCTTCGAAGATTTCGTCGGCATTGTCAAAGAGCTGGACGAGGAAAATCGAAAGGTGAAAGTCACCATTTCCATGTTCGGCCGCGACACCTTGGTGGAATTGGACGTCAACCAATTAACCGAGGCATAAACGTAAGCACATTAAGAGTGGGAGGGAAACCCCGCAAAACCACATTAGGAGGTGTACTATGGCAAAGAAAGTCATAGCAATCGTTAAATTACAAATCCCCGCAGGCAAGGCAACGCCGGCACCGCCGGTCGGTACCGCCCTCGGGCCCCACGGCGTTAACATTATGGAATTTACCAAAGCATTTAACGCCAAGACGCAAGACCAAGCCGGTATGATCATTCCGGTTGTCATGACCGTCTACCAAGATCGTTCCTTTACCTTTATTACCAAGACCCCGCCGGCAGCCGTCTTAATTAAAAAAGCGGCAGGCATCGACAAAGCAAGCGGCGAGCCCAACAAGACCAAAGTGGCCAAGATCACCAAAGATCAATGCCGCCAAATCGCCGAAACGAAAATGCCCGACTTAAACGCAGCCGATGTCGAAGCGGCCATGCGCATGATCGCCGGTACGGCACGCAGCATGGGCGTCGAAGTAGAAGGTTAGTGGGAGAAATTCCATTTCGTTTGAACCACAAGGAGGTTAAACATGCCTAAGAGAGGTAAAAAATATCAAGACAGTCTTAAACTCGTCGATCGTTCCAATCTTTACGATGTGAACGAAGCCATTGAATTGGTACAAAAGACCGCCGTCGCTAATTTCGATGAAACCATCGAGCTCGCCGTTCGCCTCGGCGTCGACCCCCGTCACGCCGACCAACAAGTTCGCGGCACCGTCGTCCTGCCCCACGGCACCGGTCGTACGGAACGCATCTTGGTCTTCGCTAAGGGCGACAAGGCAAAAGAAGCCGAAGAAGCCGGCGCAGATTACGTCGGTGGCGAAGAGCTCATGAAGAAGATCCAAGACGAAAACTGGTTCGAATTCGATGTCGTCGTGGCAACACCCGACATGATGGGCGTCGTCGGTCGTATCGGCCGTGTTTTAGGTCCCAAGGGCCTCATGCCGAACCCGAAAGCCGGCACCGTTACCTTTGAAGTAGCGCAAGCTGTGCAAGAAATCAAAGCAGGTAAAGTTGAATACCGCGTCGACAAAGCGGCCATCATCAACGTACCCATCGGCAAGAAATCCTTCGGCACCGAAAAGTTGACCGAAAACTTCAAAACCTTAATGTCTGCCATTATTCGTTCGAAACCGGCAGCAGCGAAAGGTCGCTACTTGCGCTCCGTCACCGTGGCTTCCACTATGGGCCCCGGGATCCGCGTAAACGGCTCTAAATTAATGGATTAACAAAATAAAAGATGGCGCTCGCTTCGGCGGGCGTTTTTCTTTTGCAAACAAAGCATGGAATCTTAGGAAAAGCTTCGATTTGCCGACTCTTTTTCTTCGGCACCCTTTGCTATAATGAGAAAAAAGGGGGAGATGAAATGAAAAAAGGATTATTCGCCGCGCTGTTCTTGCTTTTTTTGGTAGGCTGTACGGCGCCGGCGTCGCGAACGGTGGATCAGGTGATTTTTTGCGGACAGCTACTGGACCCGTCGGACTACATCGTAAAAGACGGCAAGGCATTCATCGACGAAGACGTGGTCATGGAAAAGGCATGCTACCTGCCCGTGAAAGACGAGGACAATGTGTCTTTTAAAACGACGCAGGAGAAGATCATTCAAATTCCCATTCAAAAAGACACCGTCATCCGCCAAGGCGATAAGCGCTACGTGAACATGGAAACGGTCTTCGAATCGCAGAAAAAAATCGTCTACTATGACGAAGAGAAGCACCTTCTCGTCCTGGGCACCTTCGACAGAAAGGACCTGGCCTACAGTGACATCACGCAAAAAGAAACCCTCACTGGTCCCGCCATCACCTGGGATTGGCCAGAAGACGGCATCGAAGGGGTGGAAGTGGTGAAGGGAAAGGGCAGCATCGCCTTTAAGTTTAAAGCAACCGGCGAAATCTTAGGCACCATCGAAGAAAACCCCAAAGACTTTCCGCAAAAAGACCAGCTCCTCTTGGGCGCGAAAGACGGAAATTATTTGGTGGCCACGGTGAAGGAAAAAGAACCGCGAAAACAAGGCGAGGTGCCGAGCCGCCGCTCCTACGCCATCGACGGCATCATGTCCGTCTTGACCTCGGTGAAAATGTAAAAAAATTTATGACAAAGAGCGAAAGCATCTCTACGGAGGTGCTTTTTTTTTGTGCCGCTGAAAAGTAAAAATTGAAATTAAAATAACCCCCTGTTTACGGTGGGCAAAACCTTGAAATCATGGGAATAAAAGGATGATGAGAGGAGATATCACTCCCTCTCCGTTAACCAAGGGTAACGCAAAAAATTATACCGAATCCATTGAAAAAGTCTACCGGCTTAATTAACATAATGATAGTAACGATCAGTTGGCTCTTATTTAACCATAGACAGAAGGAGGAATATAAATGAAACGACATATCGCACTCTTGTTGGCTTTTTGTATGTTGCTGACAAGTTTTCCTGTAAGGAGTGTCCACGCCAATGGGGCGAAGGAAGTGCCTCAGGGCATCGTCTTCGATACATCGGCAGGTGCTTTAAAAATAGGATTTGCCGGCGCCGAGCCCAGCCAAGCGCAGCGTGATTGGATGCAAAGCATTGAATCCATTAAGTTAAATGGGCAGTATTATTACAAAGAGGGAAGCACAACCGGGGAAAAGAATTATAGATTTGTTTTCGATGAAGACGAAGAAAAGATTATCATCGACAATCATGTCCTCGTTCTGCCGGAAAATCCCATTGAGATCACGGCGCAAGGTTATACCTTTTATAAAGGCGTGATCAAAAACGAAAAGATAAAGAAAATGGCAGATGGCCTGACGATCACATCGATCGAAACAGGACAATCCAGCACAGACCCTAAAGGAACCTATGTCGGCGTTCGATTGTCATACAAATATGATTCCGACAACGGCGGCGCGTTAAATTACTTATTAAAAAACAATGTGGAGAAGGTCGTCATCGACGGAAAGACGCTGAACCGCATAGGAAGCGACAATTTCCCCAATCTCCTGTGGTATAACGGAATTTTCTGCACATGGGATAAGATGAAAGACGGGAAGGCCATTGTAGAGAACTTCGCCGCGAACACCGCCCATGAATTTAAAATCATCATGAAGGACAGCTCGGAAGTCGTGATGAGGGAAGAAGGTTATGTCGATAAGAACAATGAACCTACCCCCAATGAAAAACTCAGCCAAGTGAACACCGGGGGCATGGCAGAAGGTTTAGAGATCGACGGCGTGGGCACGCCCGAAAAATTAGGCAATGCCCTAACCCTTTCCAGCGATATCCCGAGGGAAAAATGGCACGAAAAATACTTCCAAAACATTCGCTACATTCTCGTCGACGATAACGGAGGCAATGATTTAAGACCGGAGTGGACCAACTTTTTCATCGATGCAAAGAAAGACACGAGAGATCTTACGCTGTTTAACGGGAAGCTTGAATTTGCCATGACGGGCTTAAAGCTTTTAGACAACAAGGCCCACAAAATCGTCATCGGCTTTAAAGACGGCAACACCATTACCTACACCCAAGCGGGCTATGTAGCGCCGAAAGAAATTAAATTCGATGTAAAGAAATACATCGCCGAGCAAGACAAAAATCAAAAACCGGAACCGGGCAATGAAAACACATTGGCTAAGCGCTTCCAAATCGAACGCATCGGCTTCACTAAAAACTATACCGGTAATTACGACTACAGTCAGCCGAAAATTTTCTTTAAAAACCTTCCGCCTAAATCAGATATGGCGGAAAGTACGGCATTGGAAAATGCCATGAAGGACGCCAGTTTCCAAGTCAATGGCGGCGAAAAAATCACCAATGTCCAAGGTAGTATTTCTCGCGGCTTGGAGGAATGTTTTGAAGCATTTAGCTTCTCGCCCTACGGAGGACCGGCACTTGGTAAGGCAATAAAAGAAGCGGGCAATGATCCCCATATTGTGGTTACCTTCTCCGACGGCTCCGTATGGGACAACAAGCCCAACGAAAGCGGACACGAAACGCCGGCCCCTGAAACCGGAAAGAAAGACGAATACCCCATTCAAAACATTATCTTTAAAATCAATGGATCCTCGCCTCAATTAGAATTGGATTTCGGTTCGGCTCAAAAGGCGAAAGAAGTAGGTAACGAAATTAAGACCATTAAGATCAACGGAAAAGCATACGACAAATCGACCTTTGGTTTTAGTATGGTTACCGATCACTACATTTCCAACGACGAAGAAATCGCCAAAGCCCTTTACGGCAAGAGCGAAATCAAAGTGGAAATTACCTACAACGACAACACCACGGCGACCAAGACCGTGACCATTACGCCGGTGGAAGATCCCAATGCACCGAAACCGCAACCGGAAACGCCCAAGCTCGTCACCAAAATGGACGCTGCCACAGGTGTGAAAGCGGAATACATGTCCGATGTCTTTGAAGAGGGAACGGAACTTAAAGTAGAAAAAGTCGAAAAAGCGAAATTCTTTGAAACCTATAAAAACGCGGACAAGGAAATCGACAAAGCAGGGAACTTTACCGCCTACGACGTGTCCTTCGTAAAGAACGGAGTAAAGCAAGGCACCATTAAGAATGTGAAGCTTTTCTTCCCCGTGGGCGAACACAACAAAACAAGCGTCGGTTTATACCAAGCCTATGCTAATTACGACGAAGACGACGAACAAATGTATACGGGAACCTACAAAGTAGAGCCCAAAGTGGAAGGCAACTTTATCACCTACTCCACCAACACCTTTACCACTTACGCCATTACAAGCGACAAGATGATCAAAAAAACCGACGACGCTGCGAAGGTATCCGTTGTATACCCCAAGGGTGCCTTTAAAGAGGGCGTTGAACTGAAGGTTACGGATGTCGCAGGCGATCAATTTGTAAAAGACAATGTGGCAGTAAAAGCTGTTGCCGAAAAAGCCAAGACTGTCACGGCCTTTGACATCAGCTTCCTGCTTAACAATGCGAAACAACAACCGAATCGCAAGGTGGCAGTAAGCCTTCCCCTTGGGAAACACGATAAAGACAGCGTGAAGGTTTACCACTTCGATAAAGAGGGCGCAGCGGCACCCGAGCTTGTAAAAGACGTGAAGATCCAAGGCGATAAGATCGTCTTTGAAGCGGAAAAATTCAGCTACTACTTTGTCACCTCCGGCGTAAAAGAAGAGCCGGGGGATACGAGGAAGCTTAACGAGCGCTTCCAAATCAAGGACGTGAAGGCGGAAAAAAATTATGCAGGCTCCGACGCCCTAAAGATCAGTCTGAAGAATATGAAATCCGACGACCGTGACGGGCAAAAAGCATTTGCAGATGCAATTAAAGAAGCGAAGTTCTTCGTCAACGGCGGCGAAGCCATTGAAAATGTCACTGTATATTGGACGATGGTAACGGATAATTTTGAAGTCGCCACCTATGAAGGCGGCGGAGAAGCACTCTTGAATGCAGTCGTGGCTGCGGGAGAAAACCCCCACATTAAAGTGGTCTTCTCCGACGGAAGCGAATGGGAAAACAGAAAAGCCGGCGATACACCTGCCAAGACCGACAATTTCGATTTAACGGACAAGCTTCCCAACGGCGAATACACCATTCATTTCACGCCTACTGAAGAAGGGAAAACCAAAGAGCTTCCCATGGTAAGCGGCATTATCGGCAATCGTGCCAAGCTTGTCGTGAAGGACGGCAAAATGATGTTGTCCTTGAGGGCAGGTAAACTGGCGGATCAAATACTGGACTTAGGTATGAAGATCGACGGTCAATTTAAGTCCGGCGAAAAAACCACCGAGGGTTTAAAACAAGATCAAGCCATCTATACTTGCGAAGTGAAGGATTTGCATCAAATTCAAAAGCTCGCTGTTCTTGTAAAAATCATGGGAGGAAGCGCCGATCAAATCGGTCATTTTGAAAATTATCGTAAGGCCGACCTCCACTTTAACCCCCCCATTAAAAAAGGCTTTAAAGGCTACGACGATCCCACGGATCCCGAAGCGCAAAAGAAGAGAAACGATGAGAATCTTACCTTGAAGTTGTTAGCAGCCGGGGTAAAGGACTCGAACAATGACGGCAAGCTTACCCCTGACGAATTGTATAAGGCCACCGGCCGCTTGGATCTTTCCGGAGAAAAAATTGCCAAGACACCGGATATTTCCATGCTGAAGGATCTCGGCCCCGGCGTTGCGGGCATCGAGCTTTCAAGCAACGACATTACCGAAATCCCCGAAGGGCTTTTCGACAAGATGACGGGCCTTACCCATATTAATATTTACGGCAACAAGATCAAGACCCTTCCTAAGGGCATTTTCGACAAAAACGAAGACCTCTCCACTCTATGGATGTCAGGGAATAAGCTGACAGACTTAGACAAGGACTTACTGGCGAAAAATACAAAAATCAGAGAGATCGACTTGTCTAACAACGGCATTGAAAAATTACCTGAAGGCTTCTTGAAAGGTGCAAGTCGTTTGGAAACCTTCTATGCTTCCGAAAACAAGTTAACCAGCCTGGACGGCGTTTTGGCAGACAAGTATAAACGGTTGAGAATCATTAATGTCAACGGCAATGAACTAAGGTCCTTGCCGGAAGCATTCGGCAAGTACAAAGCTCTGGAAGAACTTCGAGCCAACAACAACAAGCTGAAGGCGCTTCCCAAGGCCATGGATCAATTAAGCCGACTGGTCATTCTCGATTTGGAAAACAACGAAATTGAATCCTTGCCGGAGAGCTTGTGGCTCCGCATGGCGGACAACGCCAATGAATACGCCACGAAAAATCCGAATTTAGTCGTCAAGGGCAATCTCTTAAAAGCCATTCCCTTCGATAAAATTGCGGAAAAGGCAAGCGGTCAACGGGTACGGTTCAACAAATTCGATGTATCCTGCAACTATTTGAAGTCCACCTTAACGGACGCCGAATTGGCTACCATTAAAAAAGCGGGCGTTACCATTAAAGACACCCACGACAACTTTTACCAACCCCAACGCAGCGCCATCAACGCACAAGTGAACTATGCGGATGGCAAGGTAAAGGTAAGCCAAGATTTGGATCTCCTTCAAATGTTCTACTGGAATATTGGAGATATTAACGATTGGAAATTCTTCAAGAGCCCCGACGAATACAAAGCCTTTGTGGAAAACACCATTTACAAGAAGTACGGCATTGTCACGGGCAACGACCGATTAGGCATTGCACAAGTCTTGGATAAAACCGGCTGGGACTGGAAGATTCAAAATATCATTGAAAAGATCGACGGCGACAAGGCCACTGTCGTCTATAACGGTTTTGTAAAGAACAAGGGCCACAACGATGTGGAATCGGAAATCGATCCGGTAGACAGCTTAAACCCTGTCATTGAAGCCGCATTGGATCCCGGTGCAAATTATAAATTAACCCGTCGCCTGATGCTTACGAAGAGTACTTTCGTAACGGAATTTAGCTACTCCGTAGACTTCAAAACCCCTGAAACGGCTGTTGATGAGGACCTTGCCAAGGCAAAGGACGCGTTAAGGGCAGCCATTGAAGCGGCAGAAGCGAAGCTGAAAGACGGCAAAGATTACACCGACGCAACGAAGAAAGCGGTAAGCGAACAATTGACCGCTGCCAAAAAAGCATTAAAAGGTAACGATGCCGATGCCATGAACACGGCGAAAGCTGCATTGGAAAATGCCGTAAAAGCCCTGGAGGAAAAACCGGCAGTTAGTGGAGAAGACGCCAAGCTTAAAGAAGCGAAAGATGCTTTAACCAAAGCCATCGCGGCGGCAGAAGCGAAGCTGAAAGACGGCAAAGATTACACCGACGCAACGAAGAAAGCGGTAAGCGAACAATTGACCGCTGCCAAAAAAGCATTAAAAGGTAACGATGCCGATGCCATGAACACGGCGAAAGCTGCATTGGAAAATGCCGTAAAAGCCCTGGAGGAAAAACCGGCAGTTAGCGGAGAAGATGCCAAGCTTAAAAAAGCGAAAGCGGCTTTAACCAAAGCCATCGAAGCGGCAGAAGCGAAGCTGAAAGACGGCAAAGATTACACCGACGCAACGAAGAAAGCGGTAAGCGAACAATTGACCGCTGCCAAAAAAGCATTAAAAGGTAACGATGCCGATGCCATGAACACGGCAAAAGCCGATTTAGAAAAAGCGGTGGCAGGCTTAAAAGAAGTACAAAAGCCGACACCGCAACCGACACCGCAGCCGACGCCTCAACCGAAACCTCAACCGAAGCCTTCACAAGATAAGAAAAACAGGCCGAGCGGTTCCTCTTCCGGTTGGAGCGGGCACAGACCCGGCGGAAATTCTCAATCCGCTCCGTCGAAACCTCAGGAAAGTAAACCGGTTGAAAAACCGAAGGTGACGGAAACCAAGGCGAACTTTACGCTGAATGTGCCGAAAGAAGCCTTCGTCAAAGGCTATCCCGACGGAAGCTTTAAACCGAATCAAAAAGTGGTTCGCTCGGAAATCGCCACCATGCTGGCACGTTTTGTAAATGTCAGCGGCGATTTACAAAAAGCCCTCGCAGACATTCGCCCCACGGATTGGTATTTCGACAGCTTTAAAACCTTAATCAATGCAGGTATAATCACCGGCTACGGCGACGGCAATTACCGTCCTGATGAAGGTGTCACCAGGGCACAAGCGGTTACCATGATCGCCAGATTAAAAGGCCTTCAACCGAAACAAGGCGGATTTAAAGATGTTCCCGCAAACGCATGGTATGCAGGCTATGCCGGTGCCCTTAAAGAAGCGGGCATCGTCGTCGGCTACGAAGACGGATCCTTTGGCGGAGACCGCGTCATTACCCGTGCGGAAATTATCGCCATGATTAACCGTGCATTCAATATTCCCAAGAAGGAATCCCGCAAGGCGTTCAGCGATTTGCCGGAAAACCACTGGGCTTACGAAGACATTCAAAAAGCCGCCAACTAAATGTGAAAAAAGCAAGAAAGAGAGGATGCTCATCCAATGAGTAAACAAGGAGTTTCTATCAGACGATTTGTCATACCTGTGGTATTAAGTTTCTTAATGCTCTTTACAGCAATGATAAGTCCCAGCTTTGCAGCCGCCCCCAATGGGGCGGCCAAAGCTGCCTCCTTTGGCGATAAAGATCCATCGGAAAAAATCACCTTGCTCGTGGCGCTAAAGGAGCGCAAGCGAGAAAAAAGAACGGGATTACCGTCGGTGGATGCCGAAGATTTAAACACAAGAGAAAATATTCGCGCCCAAGTGGCCTATGCTCGTGCGGCGCGGGAAACTTTTTACAATAGCTTAAAGGCGGCCAAGATTCCTTACGAAGTGGTTGAAACCTACGACGTGGCCTACACCGGCGTCGCCTTGAAAGTACAGCGGAAAGAAATTCCCGTCATTGAAAAAATGGCGGACGTCGCCTCTGTGGAAATTTCCCAACAGTTTAAGGCGCCGAAAAAATCCATCATGCCCCGCTCCTTCGGAAAGACGGACACCTCGTCCAATAATATGGTGGAAGCAAACAAGGCGTGGAAAAAAAGCTACGCCGGAAAAGGCAGCGTCATCGCCGTCATCGACTCCGGCGTGGATCCTTACCACGAAGCCATGAAGCTCAGCGATCCAAATAGCGGTCGCATCAAAAGTCAAGGCGAAGTGAAGAAGTTGATCAGCGACTTGGACATCGCCCGCGGCGAGTACTTCAGCTCGAAGATCCCCTTCGGCTACAACTACGCCAACAAATCCACTTCCATTAAAGAATTTGATCCCATGAGCCACGGCATGCACGTTTCGGGCATTGTGGCAGGGAACAGTAATAAAATTCAAGGGGTGGCGCCGGAAGCACAAATCGTCTTTATGCGCGTTTTCGGCGGCGGCATGTTCGGCAACGGCACTTCGGCGGAAATTTATACCAAGGCCATTGACGATGCCATTAAATTGGGCGTGGATTCCATGAACATCAGCATCGGCTCCCCTGCCGGTACGGAAGATTATGTCTTCCCGAATACCGTGCGCGCCCTTGAAAAAGCAAAGCAAGCGGGGATTCTCGTAGCTATTGCGGCGGGGAACAACGGCTTCTTCGGCTACTCTCCCGGCTCAAATGCTAAGCCGAAAGCGGAAAATCCGGACATCGGTATGTTGGCCGACCCCTCCGTCAGCCCCAATTCTCTTTCCGTGGCCTCCATTCAAAATATGCAGGTGGCCAAAAAGGGCATTCAAATTAAGGGCGACGATCGCGTGTTAAGTTTCCAACCGACGGCCATTGGCAAGGTAACGGATCAATGGGTTTCCTTAAAAGATTGCGGTTACGGGCGGCCAGAGGACTTTAAAGAAAACGGAGACGGGAACACCTACGCTTTAATCGAGCGTGGCGAGCCGGGCCCTGTTGCCGGCGATCCCCTTTCTTTTACAGATAAGATTAACAATGCCCGGGACAAGGGGTATGCAGGCGTTATTATTTACGATAATGAGCCGGATATGCCTCTAATCCAAGTGGAAGCGCCGGGGACGACCATTCCCGCCGCTTTTGTTAACAGGAAAGACGGCCTTTATTTAAAGAGCATCATCGAAAGAAATCCCCAAGCACAAATTCGTTTTAACGACGAGTATGTTTACAGTATAAGTGAAGACGGCGGCCAACCCTCGGAATTTTCCTCTTGGGGTTTAACGCCTAATGGCAATCTGAAGCCGGATATTGCGGCGCCGGGTGGCGGCATTCTTTCTTCATTGAACGACAATCAATACGGCGTCATGGACGGTACTTCCATGGCGGCACCCCACGTCGCCGGCGGCGTGGCCCTTGTGAAACAACGGGTAGAGAAAGATTTCTCTGATATTCACGGTGATAAGAAGTACGATCTCATTAAAAAACTGTTAATGTCTACGGCGCAACCTTACAAATACAAGGACTCCGGAGCCTATGCCTCGCCTCGTCAACAAGGCTCGGGCCTGATGCAAGTGGATAAAGCCATTACGACCACCGCCTTTATCGAAGGATCCCACGGCTTAACTTCCATCAATCTAGGCAAGAATTTAAGCGGCGACAAGGTCACCGTACCCTTTAAAATCGTCAATTTGTCAGATAAACCGAAGACCTACACCTACTACGGCGTGTTAAATACGGACAAGGTCGAAGGCGGCAAGATCGTCTTGCGTCCTCAAAAGATTTCCGAAAGCGAAAGGAAAACCGTCACAGTCGAACCCCATCAATCCCTGGAATTAACGGTAGAACTTCCCGTAACGGGTTTGGATAAGCTAGAGCAAACCATGCCCAACGGCTTCTTCCTGGAAGGTTTTGTCTTCTGCGAAGAGCAAGGCGGCGTGAATTTGTCGGCTCCTTTCGTCGGATTCCACGGCAATTTCGACAAGCTGGAAATAGCGGAGACACCCCTTTACGATTTAGTGAAGGCGAAGAAGCGCTCCTACTACTATGACAAAGGCGGAGAAGACGATTACTACGGCACCAATATCGGCGGCGAAATCGACAAAAACCTTATCGTATTAGGTGCGCAAGCCAACTCGACGAAGGCCAATCCCGTCTTCGATAAAGAAAAGATCGCCTTCTCGCCCAACGGCGACGGCAGAGCGGACAAGGCCATCTTTATGGCGACCTTCCTGAGAAACTTCGGCGGTGTCGAAATCGCCATTAGAGATCATCAAGGCAAGCAAGTTTATTACAGCAAAAACCCGGAAGATCACGGCGTGAAAAACTTCTTCGTGGATCCGAGAATGGGCAATATGTTTGCCAATAATATGATGACCACCAAGCCCCACTGGCAATGGAACGGCAACGATTTATCGGGTAAGCCCCTTCCCGATGGAAAATACTACATGACGGTAAAAGTTGCCGCTGCCGGAAAATCCATCGGCGCGGACAGCCAAGTGATGGAATTCCCCATCACCATGGACAGAGTGTATCCTCGCGTGACGAAGGCATACTTTAACGCCGACAAGAGCACCTACACCGTCGAATCCATCGACGAAAACGGCTCCGGCATTCTTTCTGTGCGCTTGAAAAAAGGCAAAGACACCATCGAGCCCAAGATGGAAAACGGGAAATATGTTTTCGACTTAAAAAATATAAAGATCGAAGATTACGAAGTGGAAATCAACGACCAAGCCCGCAACGATGTACACTATCCTCTTGCAAGCGGCGAACGCACCGGCAACGAACGGAGCGTGCGCATTAAGGCTTTGGCCGGAAGCGAAGCCGTACCCAGCGAAGCCTTTACTTGGACGGTACAAAGTCCCGACGGAAAAATCGAAGACCCGAATAATCTTTCTCCCGGAAAGCATTTACTCGTGGTTAACGTGAAAGACGGAAACTACAAATTAATCGGCAAGAAAGCCCAGGAATTTGAAATCGGAGAAGACGAGCTTGTGAAAGAGCTGGAAGTGCACTTTGAATCCGTCGCTACGGCAGATGTTCACATTAGCTTGAACAATCCCGACAAGGTGAACGTGTCCCTCGTGGTAAAAAATAAAGACGTGGAAGGCCAAGAATATGTACCGACCATTGTCAACCCCGGTCTTCAAACCATTAAGCTGCCCTTAGGCAATTACACCATCGATGTAAGCGGCATTCAGAAAGACTATTACGCCATGGTCGACGGCGGCGAAGATTTCACCGTGGACAGTCAAAAACTGTTGACGAAGAGCGTCAACGTTAACAAAGTCGAAAGCAAAGAAATAAACGTTCGCTTAAACCGAAAAGGTTATGACGGCGCTCTTCGCTTAAAGTTAATCGGCAAAGACGTATACCGAACGGAGCAAAATATAGAATTTGCACCGGGACAAAAGGAAAAGAAAGTACGCCTTAACTTCATTCCCTCCAATGTAGAACTCCAAGATATGGAAGACGGCTATTACGGACTAAGTGATCGTTCCAAAACATGGGCTGCCAATACCAGTGCCAGTGCTTGGACCGTCACCCTCAAGCCCCTTGAGGAAAAAGATCCCAACTACGTCGACAAGAATAAACTTCGCGCATTAGTCGCCAAGGCACGGGAAGCCCTGGCTCATAAGTCGGAATACGCCATGGAAACGAAGGACGATCTACGTCACTGGCAATACATCGACCTTTACCTGCCCATGGCGGAACAAACCATAGCCAACGACAATGCAAGCCAAGACGACGTGGACAAAGTTTACAACAACTTAAACGAAGGCCTCAGCAAGCTGCGCAAAAAAGGCGAATCTAGCTTCGATCAATCGAAATTAAAGCGTGCCATTGAACATGCGGAAGCTTTAAAGGCTGAAGACTACACCGATAAGACGTGGCAAAAAGTACAAAAAGCTTTAGAGAAAGCGAAAGCCATCCTTCAAAAACCCGACGGGGAAAAGAATCAGGATAAGGTCAATAATGCGACTTACGATCTTAACGATGCCCTGGACGGATTGAAGCGCAAAGACGGCGCCGCTTTGGTCGATAAAAAAGTGCTGGAAGAAGCGTTGAAGGCTTACAAGGACGCTCAATACAATAGGAGCGACTTTACGTCGGAATCCTTCCGTCGCTTGGAATTGGCAGTGGAAGCAGCGGAAGAGCTTATGGATCGCCCCTTCCCCTCACAAGAGGAAGTCAACGGCGCGGCACAGGAATTACGAGAAGCCATGGCAAAGCTTCACTCCATTACGGGCAAGAAAGAGCGGGAAGCTGAGCGCGAAGCATTAAAGCAAGAGCTCTTAGCGGCGCGCGAGCTAAAAGAAAGCGATTATACGCCTAAAAGCTGGCTGCAATTACAAGAGCGCATCGCCTATGTACAGAGAATTGCCGATAACGAAAAATCCAGTTTAGATAGTTTGAAATACGGACGTAGGACCTTAAAAGAAGCCATTGCTCTTCTGGAAAAAGCGTCTCAAGAAGAAGCGGCGAAAACAGAAATCTTCGAGCTTCCCTTTAGAGCACTTCACGCAAGCAAGGATCAAGATTCTATGGCCGCCGGCGTCTTCAAATCCCCTGCGAAGGTGGTCAAGACAACGGACAAAGAGGGCAAGATCAATTACCGCGTCACTGTCAATTGTAAGGTTCTTCAAATTGGGAACCTGGAAGGTCATTTGAAAGACATTCTCTTTGCCTCTACCGATATGGAGGGCAAAGTGGACGCCATGCCCGTCATCAACAAAGTAACCGATGCCATGGGAGACTTAACCTCTGTCACCATCGACATGGGCAAAGACCTTCGTCGGGAACATTTCGTGAAAGTGAAATACGTCCTGGGCAACGCACCCGACTTCCATAAAGATGTTATGCGGCTAAGCTACGATATCGACAACATGAAGCAGGTTGAAGAATCGGAAGAAAAACCGCCGAAGGTGGACGAGGCCCTCGAAAAAGCAAAAACGGCATTGAAAGAGGCCATTGAAAAAGCGGAAAGAAAACTTGCCGCCGCAACTTATACGGCAGAATCGAAAGCCAAGCTTGAAGATGCCATTCACTCGGCCAAGGCGGCTTTAGAAGGCAACGATGTATCGGCCATGGATCGAGCAGTAACCTCTGTTTACGACGCCATGGATCAATTGGTAACGGAAACACCGAAGCCGGAGCCTACACCCGACGTGCCGAAGCCGAAGCCGGAGCCGACACCCGACGTGCCGAAGCCGAACCCTTGGCCTCGCCAAGAGCCGAGAGGCGAATCGCCTGCACCTTCTAACCGTCCGAGCCATCAAGGATCGGCGCCTGAGGCGAAACAACCTGAGGCGAAGAAGGAAGCACCAAAGCATGTGGAACAAAAAGCAAACAGCTTTACGGTGAAAGCGCCTGAAAAAGCTTATGTAAAAGGCTTCCCCGACGGCAGCTTTAAGCCGAACAAGAAAGTGACCCGCGGGGAAGTGGCTCAAATTTTGAATCAATTCATTCAAAACAGCGACGCCTATCGTCTCCCGAAGGATGTAAGCGGCAAAGAGTGGTACGGAAATAGCGTGGCTCGACTCCACGGCCTGAACATTTTAAATGGCTATAACGACGGCAGTCTGCAACCGGAAGGAAGCATGACCCGCGCGGAGCTTGCGGCCATCATGACCCGCATCTTAAATCTGAAGGCAGAAAACGCCCGCTTCAACGACGTAAAAGGCGGCGCTTGGTACAACGGCTACGTCGGCGCCGTGCAAAATGCGGGGATCATTCAAGGCTACCCCGACGGCACCTTTGGCGGCGAGCGCACGGTAACCCGTGCGGAACTTATCGTCATTGTAAACCGTGCCTTTAAAGTGGTCGGTCGACCCGGCACGATGCAATTTAAAGATGTTCCCGCCAATCACTGGGCTTATAAAGAAATTCAGAAGGCAGCCAATTAATTGTGGAGGGGTGCGGATGATTCCGCATCCCATTCCATGATTAAAAAATGATTGCATGCCGGGCAATAAAAACTTACAATGAAAATGTGTATGCAATGATAAAGCGTATCAATAATTTCATTGGAAGGATGACGCTATGACGGATTTACATTTAACAGAACAACAACAAAAATATCTACTGTGCTTTACCGAAGAGCACCCGAGTCGCACGATTATCGACTTAAGTCAAATCTTTGCGTGTTCTCGGCCCAATGCAAAGAAAATGCTGGACCGAATGGTTAAGGCCGGGATTTTATACAAACAAAAAAATGATTACTACGTCACCGAAATCGGCATGTTGATTAAAGATAAATTGGAGCGGGAAAAGCAATTGCTTGCCCTAACCATGCAAGGCATTTTCGGCCTTGAAGAAGATCGGGCCACGAGCTTCTCCTCGCAGCTTATCGGCAAGGGAGAGGATTGCATCGCCTGCTTCCTGTTGCAAAAATCGAAGTTATTCGAACATTTGCCGGAGCCGGGGCAGAAGGTGCCCGGGGAATTTCTTCTTCACATTTTGGAAAAGAAGACTTATCCTGTGTATCTCACTATTTTCCAACAACACATCGACGAAAATGAAGCGGCGATTCGCCCTTCCATGGCCAACAAGGTCTTTGAACACAAGGCGGATCTGGTCATCGACGCATCGCCCCATGTGGTGTTTGCCACCCGTTCTCTGAAAAAAGAACACAAAGGGCATATGAAACACGGTGCGGTGAAAGAGTTGGTTTACCAAAAAGACGGCGAAAGCCATGCCATTCCCTTTAAGGATCGGCAAGTGGAAATCCCTCTGGATGTTTTCGGCGAGTGGACCTATTTAGGTGGCGGCGTCCTGTTGTCTTACACCTGGTTCCGCTCCCATGCGGCGGTGAACTTTTCCGGCCACCGGGCCGAGGCGAATTATCTTTTGGTTTTAAATCTTGCACAGTGTTAGTTAAAGGAGCGGATAGTTGAAAATAGTATTTATGATTCTGGGCTTTCTCTTTACGGGAATCGGCCTCATCGGCGTGTATTTGCCGGTGCTGCCTACCACGCCCTTTCTGATTTTGGCGGCGGCATGTTTTGCGCGGGGCTCGGAAAAATTTCACACATGGCTCACCCAATTGCCTCTGTATCAAAACAATGTGGCGCCCCTGTTGGAAGGCAAGGGCATGACGAAAGAGAAAAAGTATAAAGTGCTCGCACTCATTACTTTGCTTCTGGCCATTTGCTTTTTCGTGATTCCCGTGAAACACGCCCGCATGGCCATCGTCTTCGTACTGGCGCTCCACTACTATATTTTCCTGAAGCGCATACCCACGCAAGCTGAGGCAACTGCAGAGGAATAGGATCACAAAGGATGGGGACATGAAACGATATAAATTCATACTTCTGCTTGTCCTCGCCGTTTTACTTATTCCCGGCGGCGCATGGGCGGGCGGTGGCACAGCGAAAGTGATGCTGTTAAAGAAAACAGAAAACGCCCCTTCCATGGCGCAAAAGGCATTAAAGCCGGAGGCGAAATGGATTGAAAAGGGCAATGAACGCCTGCTCACCTTGGAATTTTTGCCCTTAGACTTTATGGGCGCCCGCGGCTATTTAGGCGAAGTCACCGTAGATGGTCGTGGCGTTCAGGTGGTGGACTATTACAAGGATTACGATAGCTACAACGACCCGAAAAAGGGCAGCGACCCGCGGGTGAAGGGCAAGCTTTATCCGAAGAGCGTCACCTTTTCCGTGGATCCCAATCGCGCCATCTACGACTTGAAGTTTTACGTGCCGGTTATGGGAGAAATGGGCTTCGGCGAACAGGAAGCCCGCTTAAAAGTCGACTGGCCAAATAAGGGCAGCGAAAAGGCGGAGCCTGCGGCGAAAAAAACGCCGCCTTCTGATGTGCCCGGAGCCACGTCGTCGCCTTTAGATGTAGAGGACGGCCTCTACTCCCTCGATGTTGCTTTGTGGCACGAAACGGAAGACAAGCCGTCCATGGGCAACGGCGCTCTGGATCCCAAGGCGGAGCTTTTAGTAAAAGACGGCAAAGGAACCTTGTTTTTAGGGACGAAGGCCTTGAAAGTTTCGAATATACAGGCATCACTCAGCCGCGTGTTTTACGAAACCGACGACGGATTTTCCGCGGCACGACCTCTTTGCTACGATCTGCAACCGGAGAAAGAGCCATTGCCGCGTCCGAGTATCTTTGCCATGCCTCTGGATGTGAAAAAAGACACGATTCGCCTGAAGGTGGATCCGAAAGTGGCGCCGATGGGTGACGAGCCTTTAAATGCCCGCTTGAAATTGGATTTTCAAAGCGTAAAAAAAATCCAGGCCGACGAGCACACCTTGGCCCATCGGGCGGAGGTGGGGCCGAAGGCACCGTCTTTTACAGAGGCCCACAGCTATGCAGACAAAGGCGTGGTGCTCTCCGTGCCGGCAGGAGGCTTTGGCGAAGCATTTGAATTTTACGCCAACGGTCTTGTGGGGCGGGATCTTCAAACCGCTCTCGGGAAGCTCAATCTTCCTGCGGGCACAAAGGCTTACAACCTTTCTTGTCGAAGGCCCATTGAAAGGATTCCGAAAGATTACAAGGGATCGGTACAAGCCTTGGGAACAAATCTTTCGCCGCAAAAGCCCGTGGCGGTAGCCATTCCCTTCCAAGGTACCGTGGCGGAGATTTACGACGAAAAAGGAGAGAAACTGACCTCAAAAATAAAAGAGGGAAGCATTCACTTTGAAACAAAAAGCTTGGGCACCTTCTTTATTAAAACTGCGAAAACCGCGGCAAAGCCCGTCGCAAACGGCGGCTTAAAGATTAAACCGCCTGCGAAGGTGAAGGCCGTGAAGACGCCGAAAAGTCAGGGGACGAAGCCTGTAACATTGAACGCTTCATCGCCTACAACATCGACGAGTGAGCCCACCAATGTGAGTCCGTCGACGCCTGACGATACGCCGGCGGACGGGGAGGCGCCGTCTTTCGAAGAAGGCAGCTATGACGAAGGCACGGGGATCGCGGACCGGGAATCCATCCCCAAGGCGCCCGTGAACGAAGAAGAATTACAAGAGAAAGAGAGGCCGGGTCTGATTATTTTTTGTTTGACGGTTATCTTCGCCGCATTAGGCGGCGGCGCGTACATGACGAGAAAGTATTACCGCATGTATATGGACGAAGTGATCTATGAAGCGGAAAGGGAGAGGGAAGCGCAATGAAAAAGCTATTGTCTCTTCTTTTGGCGATCTTTCTTCTGGTGCCTAACATCAGTTTTGCCGAAGGCCCTTCCATTGTGGACATGCACGCTTCCTATCGCCACCCGATCACCGGGGCCATTGAAGATTCGGGAAAGAATGAAGGCATCGGCCAAGGCATGGCGGAAGGCGTGTTGGATCCCCAGGCCCTTTACGAGGAAGTGGGCGGCAAGCGGATGTTAACCATTCGCCTGCACATGATGGACAATGTGTCGAAAGTAAGCATCGCCGCGGAAAAACGCGGCGCAAGCGGCTTTAGCAATGTATCCTACGATTCGCCACAAGGCGGCGGCGAATGGAAAGATTTTCGCTTTCAACTGCCGGCGAAGGAATGCGTGATTCGCCTGAGTCTGTTTATCGACGCAATGGGCCGCGAAGTAATTTTTTACGGCGACATGGGAAACATGACGCCGGGCAATACGGATTTCGTTTTGTCCCAAGGCGCGGCGGCGCCAAAGCAGGCGCCTCAAAAAGCGGCACCGGCGAAAAGCGGAGCGCCCGCCAAGACAAAAGTGGACGCAGCGGCACCGGCGGCTTCGGCATCAAAAACCCCCGCTTCTTCGCCGAAGAGTCCGCCCCAAGAAGGAGGGAGTGCCGATAAAGATGCCCTCACCCACGGCGGCGCGTCGGGCCTTGGCGATACGGAAAGCGACATCGGTTACGAACACGGTCTTTTAACGGAAGATTCGCCGGAGATACAATCCCTTGAAAATGGCGAAGCTGCCAAAGGCGACAAAACCGAGACGCCAAAGAAAAAAGCCCCTTGGGGGCCTGCGACGCGGATTGTTTTTGCATCCATGATGGCGATTTTGGTCTTTGTGACTTGCGGCGCCCTGGCGGCCGGCGGCCTGTTCTATGTTTTGGCACAGAAAAAGCGCCTGCTCAATGAATTAAGAGAGGAAGATGACGATGAAGACTTCAGTTTTGAAGATTTTTAGTGTCGCCCTCGCTCTCTTTTTCCTGGCAGGCTGTGTCAATCAAAAGGCGAAACCTGAAAAGCGCATCGACGGCGACCACGCCCGCATCATCACTACATCGGCGGCTTGTGCCGACATCATGGACAAGCTGGATGTGGATCTCGTCGCCATTGCGGAATCGCAATTGGAATCGCCGCCGGCGCGATACGCCAACTTGCCCACCATCGGCATGGCCATGAATCCGGATATGGAAAAAATAGCATCCATGAACCCGGACTACGTCTTTTCTCCGGCGAGCCTTATGCCCGACCTCTTGCCGAAGTATAAGGCGGCGGGCATTCACTTCGGTTTTTTGAATTTATCCAATGTGCCGGGGATGTATCGCTCCATCGAGGACATGGGCCGTCTTTTAAATCGGGAGAAAGAAGCGGCGGCCCTCGTAAAAGATTACGAGGAGTTCATGAAGGACTTTAAATCGCGAAACAAGGGGCCCGCGCCCAAAGTGTTGATTCTCATGGGCCTTCCCGGGTCCTATGTGGTGGCGACGGACAAGTCTTATGCAGGCAGTTTAGTGAAGCTGGCCGGGGGAGAGAATGTCTACCCCGATGACGATCAGCAATTTTTAACGGTCAATACGGAAGATATGCTGGAAAAAGATCCGGACATTATTCTCAGAACGGCACACGCCATGCCCGACAAGGTGCATCAAATGTTTCAAGATGAATTTAAAAACAACGACGTCTGGAAACATTTCCGAGCCGTAAAAGAAAATAAAGTGTATGACCTTAATACGAAGATATTTGGTATGAGTGCCAATTTTTCCTACAAAGAGGCACTGGGAGATTTAGAAAAGGTGTTTTATGGACAAGGGAACTGACGAATTAAAACAAAAAGTACGCAGGCGATGGATTTCCTTCGCCGCCGTCGCCGTCCTCCTGGTCGTGGTCTTTTTCTTCTCCCTGACGGAGGGCTCATTAAAATTAGGCGTGGGACAAATTTTGCGCGGTCTATTCTTCTCCTATGACGGAGATGTGGCGCGGATTTACGATTTGCGCTTCCCGCGGGTCTTTATCGCCATTTTAGCCGGTGCGGCCCTGGCCACATCGGGCACCCTTTTGCAGGCGGTGATGAAAAATCCCTTAACGGATCCCGGGATCATCGGCATTTCTGCAGCGGCAAACTTCGTAAACTCCATGGTGCTGGCCCTGTCGCCTGCCCTTTTGGGCTTCTCGCCTCTGTTCTCCATCGCCGGCGGTCTTTTCGCCTACTTTTTGATCTACACCCTGGCATGGGACGGCGGCGTGCGGCCCACGCGATTAATTCTCGTGGGCGTGGCCTTGAACATGACTTTTATCGGCATCGGCGAAGGCATTAAATCCGTTATGGGGCGAAATTTAAGCGCCACCCAGGCCATTATCGAAGGCAATGTGGCGCAAAAAACTTGGAGCGATGTGCACATTCTCTGCCTTTACGTCATTATCTTTTTAGTGGCGGCGCTGTTTACCATCCGCTCGTTGAATTTATTGAGTCTGGAAGACAAAACCGCTCGCGCCCTGGGCGTACGCGTGGATCGCGATCGCTTTATCGTGGCGTTAATCGCCATTATTTTAGCCTCCGTCACCACGGCGGTAGCGGGCGTCATCGGCTTTTTGGGCCTGATCGTGCCCCACATCGGCCGGGTTCTCGTCGGCGGCGATCACAAATACCTCTTGCCCTTTAATATGCTCCTGGGCAGTTTGGTCTTGCTTCTGTCGGACACGGTGGGGCGCATCGCGGCCTATCCCTACGAAATACCGGCGGCGGTGATCATGGCTGTCTTCGGCGGGCCCTTCTTTATCGCATTGTTGAAACTGGGAGGCGAAAACTATGGAGATTAAAAACCTAAGCTACGCCTATACCAAGGGCCATTTGATTTTAAACAAGCTCAATTTAAAAGTGACACCCGGCGCCATTACCACCTTAATGGGGGCCAACGGCTCGGGAAAATCCACGCTATTGAAAATACTGAGCCGCCAAATGAAGCCGAGCCGCGGCCGGGTGCTTTTGCACGGAAAAGATATTTTCTCCTATCCGCCGAAAGACTATGCCCGCGAGCTTGGCATCGTCCATCAACAAAATCGCATCATCGGCGATTTAAAGGTGAAAGACTACGTTTCCTACGGCAGAAATCCCTACTTAAAACCCCTGCAGAAATATTCCGCAGAGGACATGGAAGAAATCGAACGGGCCATGGAAATGACCGGCATCACGGAATTGGGGCAGAGAGAAATCAGAACCCTCTCCGGCGGGCAAAAGCAGCGGGTGTTTATCGCCATGGCTTTGGCCCAATGCTCCGATATTCTTTTGCTGGACGAGCCCACCACTTATTTGGACATTAAGTATCAGCTGGAAATATTGCGTTTGGTGAAAAAAATCAACGAAGAGCGCAACACCACCATCGTCATGGTGCTCCACGATATTATGCAGGCCATTAATTATTCCCACGAAGTCATCGGCATGTACCACGGTAAAATCGTCTACCAAGGCGATCCCAAGGAGGTGCTGAACAGTCGCGTCATCAGCAAACTCTACGGCACGGAGCTGGAATTGATCGAGGTCGGCGGCGCGTCCATTGTAAAACCCAAGGAGGATTAGATGAAAGGATTTATAGCCTACTCGTCGAAGACGGGAAACACAAAGCGCATGGCGGAGTATCTTTACGACGCGCTGAAAGAAAATCGGGATTTGACCCTTTTGGATCTGAAGGACAAGCCGGATCTGTCGGCCTACGACTACGGCCTTCTCGGCGGATGGTGCGATCGCGCCTTGCCCGATAAGGCGGTGATGAAAATCTTGGATCGCGCGCCGAAAAAAACAGGTCTCTTTTTAACCATGGGCGCCATGCCCGATTCCGAACACGGGGCGCGGGCCATGGAAGGCCTCGAGAAATGCCTCGCCGATCACAAGAAAGAAAGCTTGGGAACCTATTTGTGTCCCGGGAAAGTAGACGAAAAATTGGCCGCCCGCATCGATTTGCTCGTCTTTGTGCCGAAGGATGCCAGGGAGCAAATGAAAGAGGCATCGGAAAAATCCAGAGAGGCGACGGAAGAGGAGCTGAAGGAAGCGGCAATGTATTTCACAGAACAATTGGAAAAAGGAGGTATTCGATGAAAATTCGTTCGACAAGTTTGGCCATGGCGGCCATGATGAGTGCCGGTTTTTTAGCGGCGCCGATTAATGTATTGGCCAAGGCACCGGAAATGCCCCAAGGTATTTACGCACAACCTTTTGCCGACGGAGAACAAGCTGCGGCAAAGGAAAAGCATTATGATTTGGACTGGAAATTAAAGAGGGCTGACAGCCCGGGTAATAAATCCATGGCTCAGGACCATATAGAGAAAATAACGGCTGTGGAAAAGGATGGTAAGTGGACATTTACCATTTCGATAAAACCGGAATCCAGTCAATTCATTGGTAAGTTTTACTACTACAAGGATGGAACTAAGTCTGAGACTCAACAAAAGGGAAATGACTGGTCCTTTACCCTTGATTCAAAACCTGAGAATCCGATTAAGCTGGCATTTGCCATTACTGTCATGGAGGGAAAAGAAAAGGAAGCTTTCCTCGAAATTTCGAAGTACAAGGAAATAAAAGGCGAGGCATCGCAGGAGCCGGAAACACCCGGACAAAAACCCAAGGAAGAAACGGCCCTTGAAAAGGCGAAAAAAGCCTTGGACGAAGCCGTTAAAAAAGCCAATGGCGAGGACAAAAACGGCTGGGACGGTGACGTAGCAATGGCACTCAATGCCACCGCAAGTGCAGCAGATGCCCTTTTACAAGATGCATCGGCCAAGGAAGAAGACCTCACTTTAAAAGTTAGTGAACTGAACTTCCTCCTCGCCCTCGGTGAAAAAACAAAGGGCATGGACGATACGGCTAAAAAAGTTTACGAAGGATTTTTAACCGTTGCCTCGGAGTTAAAGGATACAAAGCTTGCCGATAAAGGAGCACTGAAAAAGAATCTCGATGAAAATGCCGCTCTATTAAAAGCTACGGATAAAAAAGATGAAGATCTGAAAAAAGCAGGCGAAGCCTTTGCCCTCTTTATGGGAAACTCCAAGCCTGCCGATAAGATGGATATAGGCAATTTGAAGGCACTGATCGATCAAAAGAAAAAAGTCGATCCCTCTTCCTATACGGAAAAATCGCAAAAGGAATTAAAGGATCTTTTGCAAACGGCGGAGAAAGAAATTGAAGGCGACAAGCTGACGAAAGGGCGCGTTCGGGAACTGGAAGCGGCCATTTACAGCTGGCACGGCGAACTCAAACAAAAGGAAGTCCCCAAGGATGAAAACAAAGACAAGCCCAAGGATGAAAATCCCCTCGACAAGAAGGACGAAAAGAAAAAGGGTCAAACCCTGCGCTACGAACTCCCTGTGGCATTGACCAAAGTCGGTGGCGGCAAGTCCATGGCATCTTCCGCCTTGAGCTCCTCTGCCACCGTGGATGTCTACAACGGCCGCTACACCTACTATGTTCAATTTAAGCCCATGAAGATGAACAATATGGAAGGCCGCCTGACCAATCTCTTTTACTACGACGGCGGGAAACGCCGCGCATCCTATCACGGCGACGGCCTCTGGTCCTTTACGCTCAATGACAAAGTGCAATCCCAAAAAATCGCCCTATGGGTGGATGTCATGGACAAAATTCAAGGTGGCCCCGGTAAAGGGGAACAAGATGCCTATCTGCAATTTGACTGGAACAGCGCCAGAGAAACGCGCCGCATAGATGGTGAAGTGAAGACGCCTGAAAAACAGGTAGAAGAGCAAAAAACGGAAGACAAGAAAAAAGAAGAGCAGAAGTCCGCTGAAGAAAAGAAAAAAGAAGCCCTCAAGGCGAAAAGTGAAACAGAACGCAACGCTGTTTTGACGCAATTCAAGGATATCGGCGCCGATCACTGGGCCCTCAATGCCATCGCCCACAGCGTGGCCCGCGGCTACTTTAAAGGAGAAGGGGAAGGCCGCTTCGCACCGAACCGCGCCATCACCCGCGCAGAATTTGTCACGATTCTCGGAAGAAAAGCAGGCATCACGCCTTCCGGCGCATCCACAGCCTTTAAGGATGTAAAGGGCGATGCGTATTACGCCCCCTATGTGGCTTGGGCCGCATCTGCCGGCATGATTCAGGGCACAGGCGGCGGCAAATTTGAGCCGAACCGCACCATCACCCGCGAAGAAATGGCCGTGATCTTAGATAAATTCCTGAGCCATGAGAAAAAAGCGTACGCCTCCGCAGCGAAAGGACAGTTCCATGACGGAACAAAGATTTCTTCCTGGGCGAAGGATTCTGTCGAGAAGATGACCCGCCAAGGTCTCTTGAACGGCATGGGCAACGGCAATTTTGCACCGAAGGAAAGTTTCAGCCGCGCCCAAGCCGCACAAGTGTTGTACACCATTGATACCAAAGATATGAAATAAGGAGAACGACGATGAAAAAATTCTTATCCCTGGCCCTGGCCCTTGTATGCTTACTGGCACCTAATGTGGCCCGCGCCGAATCGAGCAAAACCTATGAAGTCCCCGTGGCATTAAAACACGCCACAGCCGAAAAAGAATCCATGGCCAACAAAGCCCTTTCTCCCGTTGCGGAAGTGAAGGAAGAAGGGGGCAAGTTCACCTATAAAGTGTATGTCAAGCCCCTGAATTTTATGAATCAAGAAGGGAATTTAACCAATCTCTTTGTTACCGCCCCGGGCCGTGAAGAAGCGGTCAAAGGCGCAGGCAAAGGGGAATACACGAAGAGCTTCAGCTTTGTGCGAAGCGGAAAAGATAATCTCGTAGACGTCGCTGTATGGGTGGATGTCATGGATCAAATGCAAGGTGGCACCCCCGGTGCCGGCGAACAAAAGGCGCGCCTGGTTTTCGATTGGTCTCAAGCAAAAATGATTCAAGGCGCCGAATCGAAAAAGGCTCCCGCTGCACCGAAAGCCAACAAAAACGCCATTACCATTTTGGTCAACGGCAAGGAAGTCAAAACAGACAGCCCGGCATTTATTAAAGACGGTCGCACCATGGTGCCCGTACGCTTTATCTCCGAAGCCCTGGGCCTGAAAGTAGGCTGGGATCAAAAGACCCGCACGGTTACCGTCGGCGAAGGCGCAAGCAGCATGAAGCTGGTCATCGGATCGAAGACCATTGTCCGTGCAGACGGCAAGAAAACAGCCATCGATGTAGCCGCCATGATTCAAAACGGCCGCACCATGGTGCCCATTCGCGCCATCGGCGAACTTTCCGGTGCCAAAGTGGACTGGAACGGAGCCAATCGCCAAGTCATTATTCAAAAATAGAAGGAAGCCGGCACCTTCGCCGGCCCTTTTATTTTCCGAAGGAAAGGAGGATAGAATTGATCGATAAGCGATTACTCCGCTATTTCAGCGAATCGAAAAAAGCCATCGCCAAGGTCGTTGGGCTGAAATTCCTGCTCTTGGTTCTCAATAGTTTGGCGACGGGACTTATGGTCTACGCCTTGCGCCTGTTTTTTACGGAAAGTGCTTGGCAAAAGCCCTTGTCCTTTGCCGTAGCCGGCAGTTTGATTATTTATCTCCTGCGCTTTGTCGTGGCGAAAAAAGAAGTGCGCCTCGCTTATGGCGCCTCTGCTTCGGTGAAAGAAAAAATGCGCACACGTCTCTTTCAAAAGCTCATGGGCTTCGGCGTGTACTACAAAGAGCGATTGCGCTCGGCGGAGGCGGTACAGATTATCGGCGAAGGCATCGACCAATTGGAAATTTATTTTTCCGCCTATTTGCCCCAGTTTTTTTACAGTATGATCGCGCCGATTTTTCTGTTTTTTGTCATCGGTTCCATGTCGTGGACCGTGGCCATTGTGCTTTTAATCGGCGTGCCCCTGATTCCCTTGGCTATCGCCTTGATTCAGACTTTTGCAAAAAAAACCTTCGCCAAATACTGGACGGAATACACCGATGTCGGGGACGAGTTTTTAGAAAACCTCCAGGGCCTTACCACCTTAAAGATCTACGGCACCGATCCTTATCGCCACAGGCAAATGGAAAAATCCGCCGAATCCTTCCGCGTGCAAACCATGCGGGTTTTAACCATGCAGCTTAACTCCATTATCGTCATGGACCTGGTTGCCTACGGCGGCGCAGCCATCGCCTTGGTCGTTTGCTTAAAGGCTTGTATGGCCGGGCGGTTGGACTTTTTTGACGCCCTGTTTATCTTGCTCTTATCGGCGGATTACTTTTTGCCCATGCGTCAATTGGGCTCCTTTTTCCACATCGCCATGAACGGCATGGCGGCGGCGGACAGAATGTTTGACCTTCTGGCCCTGGAAGAGGAAGAGGACGGCACATTGTCCATGGCAGCTGCCGATGAATTGACGGCGGAGAACTTGAGTCTGTCTTACGACGGCGAGAAAAAAGCCCTGGATCAATTGTCCTTCGACATCAAGGGACCGCAGCTTGTGGGCATTGTCGGGCCATCGGGCTCGGGGAAATCCACTTTGGCCGCCGTGTTGTCGAAGCAGTTAAAGGGCTACACCGGATCTCTGGCCTTTAGCCATGTGGAGCTTTCCCAAACGAAAGAAAAAAGCCTTTTGGATAACGTGACCTACTTAGGTGCCGAAAGCTATATAATGGGCGCAAGTGTACGGGAGCTATTGGCCATGGCCAATCCTCGCGCGTCGGAAGAAGCCATGTGGGACAGCTTGGATCGGGTGAACCTGAAAGAGTACTTCGCCGGGGAAGCGGGGTTGGATACGATGATTCAAAGTGGCGGCAGCAATCTCTCAGGCGGTCAACGCCAGCGGCTTAGCCTCGCCATGGCCCTTTTACACGACACGCCTATTTATATCTTCGACGAAGTGACCTCGAATATCGATGTGGAAAGCGAAGAAAAAATCGTGGGCGAAATTCGCGCCTTGGCCGAAACCCGCTTGGTTTTATTTATCAGCCATCGTCTGGCCAATGTGAAAGATGCCGGGCGGCTCTTGGTTCTGAATCAGGGGCACTTGGTGGAAGAAGGCCGCCACGAGGAATTGCTGGAAAAGGGCGGCATGTATGGCGATCTGTGGAAGACACAGGCGGAGCTTGAGCAGTACCGAGGAGGTGAGGTCTATGCGTAAACCATTGGAAGTGATGGGGCGGCTCGTGGGCATGGTCAAGCCCCTGGCCCCGGTTATGACACTGGCCATTACCCTGGGCGTGTTGGGCTTTTTCTCGGCAACGGCCATTTCCGCCTTAACGGCCTACGGTTTGGCATCGGCCTATTTCGATGGGTGGATTGCCCCGTCTTTGGTGGCGGCCATTCTGATTTGCGGCTTTCTTCGGGGTCCTTTGCGCTATGGTGAGCAGTTGTGTAATCATCACATCGCCTTTAAACTTCTCGCCATTTTGCGGAGCAAGGTGTTTGCATCCTTGCGAGAATTGGCGCCGGCGAAACTGGAGGGGAGAGATAAAGGCAATCTCATTACATTGATTACCTCCGATATTGAATTGCTGGAAGTCTTTTACGCCCACACCATTTCTCCGGCAGCCATTGCACTTATTTTCTCCCTTCTCTCCGTGGTCTTTCTCGCGAAGGCGGAGCCGCTCTTGGCGCTCTATGCCGCCTTTGGCTACACCGTCGTCGGCGTGGCACTGCCTTTGTATCTTTCCAAGCGAAATAAAAACCTTGGTCTCGATGCGCGAAATGCCAGCGGTCAATTAAGCGGCTTTGTCTTAGACGGCCTGCGTAGTCTGAGAGAAATTTTGCAGTACCGCTTCGAAGATATCTATTTAAAGAAATTAAAAACCATAAGTCGAGAAAGCATCGAGGCCAACGGTCGATTGAAAGACGAAACGGCTTTCGGCATGGCCACAACGGGCTTGGTATTAAGTCTCTTGCACCTGGGCCTGATGGTGGTGGCAGGCATGATTTATCTGAGGGGCACGGAAGATCCCGTCATGCTTCTTGCGTCGGTGGCATACATTCTTTCCTCTTACGGCCCCGTGCTCGCTCTGGCCGCATTGGGCAACACCCTGCAGCCTACCTTTGCCGCCGGCAATCGCGTCTTGGATATTTTAGACGAGCAACCGAAAGTAAAGGAAGTAAAGAAAGGGCGTTCCGTAGACTTCACCGGCGCCGCGCTGGATGACGTGAATTTCTCCTACGACCGCGCTCCCATACTACGTGGCATGAATCTGGATGTGAAGAAAGGGGAAATCCTCGCCCTGCAGGGAAAATCCGGTTCCGGAAAATCCACGATTCTTCGCTTGCTCATGCGCTTTTGGGACGTGGATGAAGGTTGCGTGAAGATTGGCGGCGAAGACATTCGCCACATCGAAACAGCCGCCTTAAGAGCGCAGGAAGGTTTTATGACCCAGGAAACCTATTTGTTTAACGACACCATTGCCACGAATCTGCGTCTGGCCCGATTGGATGCGACTGACGAGGAAATGGAAGCGGCCTGTCGCCGCGCCGCCGTCCACGATTTTGTCCTTTCCCTCCCGAAGGGCTACGACACGAAAATCGGTGAAATGGGCAGCCGCCTCTCATCGGGGGAACGGCAACGCTTGGGCCTGGCCAGGGCTTTCTTGCACGACGCACCCTTTTTGCTCTTGGATGAACCGACCTCAAATCTGGACAGCTTAAATGAAGCCATGATTTTGCGGTCTCTGAAAGAGACGGCGGGGAAGAAGACGGTGCTCATGGTGAGCCATCGCCCCTCCTCTTTAACCGTGGCGGATCGAATCATTCACTTAGAGACAGACAGGGTCTCGTAATTTAAAAAAGGCTCTATAATATCCGTTGGGGAGTAACCTCCTCAATGGATATTTTTATGCAAAAAGATAGCACTTGTTTTCCCTATCACCTAAAATTATATCACCACAAAATAATAAAGGGGGGCAAACAAGTGCAAAACAATATTACCACATTACTTTTAGGAATCCAAGATGTCGAGGTCACCGGTGTTTCAGAAGAAAGACGCCTGATTACCATTGATTGCAA
>NZ_CALPBW010000006.1 GCF_943169845.1 Peptoniphilus rachelemmaiella | reverse complement strand
TGCACTTGTTTGCCCCCCTTTATTATGTTGTGGTGATTTAATTTTAGGTGATAGGGAAAACAAGTGCTATCTTTTTGCACAAAAATATCCATTGAGGAGATTACTCCCCAATGGATATTATAGAGCCAATATAAAAACGGATACCGAATTTTCAGCATCCGTTTTTCTTACTCCGTTTATCCGTATTAATCTATCTTTAATAGACCTTACCATGGCATTTGCTTACGCGATTAACGATCCATTAAATCTTTTCTTTTTTCCTTATTGAGCCTCTGGTTCGAGCGGGAGTTATTTTTTCATTCTCACGACTTCCTTTTCGGAAACCACGGAATCACGCGGTTCACTTCTTTACAATAAGCCGCATATTCCTCGCCGAATTGACGAAGGAGCCACTTCTCCTCCGTCTGTTTCATTAGCAGCGTAAGTATCGCCCAAAAAAAAAAGGCAGAATCAACAAGATCACATTGGCGGCGAAGAGCAAGGCGCCGGTAAAGATGAACATAAAGGCGGTATACACCGGATTGCGAACCACGCCGTAGACGCCCGTGGTAATTAATTCCGAGGCACGGGCCTTAGCATTGATTTTTTGAATGATTACTGCCTGTATCCAAAGGTAAAGCCCGGCGAGAACAAAGAAAATCCCTGCCGCGATGAATAAATACCTTCCCTTTTCCATGCGCCCCACGGCCATAAAGCTCTTGTTCCGACAAAGAATGCCCATGGCCGTCAAAAAAAGACAGCTCAACACATACATAGGGCCCACGCCAAAGGCAGGCATATTCGCGCGATCCGATCCCATAATTCCTCCCTAATTTTTTATTTTCGCCCTTTGATACTCATTCTCTTTTCTATTATATCGCAAAAGAAAAACCGGAGCATGGAAAAACGGATGCCTTCTCCTTCAGCATCCGTTTTTCGCTATGAATTCAATTAATCGCAGGCGGTCAAACTCAAAATACTTTCCTAAAACCTAATCCGCCAATTGTTTTTCGACGAAAGCAGCCCGCTCTTTTAAGTTTTTGAGGTTTTCTTTATACATTTCCAATTTTTCCCGCTCTTTTTGTACGACTTCGGGTTTCGCTTTGCTGACGAAGTTTTCGTTGGCCAGCTTCTTTTCCGCACGCTCGATTTCCGCCTCGGTTTTTTCCATGTCTTTTTTCAGCCGTTGGGCTTCTTTGTCGTAATCGACCAAGTCTTTCATTGGAAGGAAAAGTTCCGCTTTTTCCACGACCACGGAGATAACATCGTCGGAGACGGCGTCGCGATCGGGAATTCGCTCAATGGCGGTGCAGTTGGCCAAATTGGCGAAATGATCTTTTAATTCGTCGTAGACTGCCGCCCGGGCGTCGTCGTCGGTTAAGAGGTAGAGCTTGCTCTTTCTAAAGGGCTCGATATCCATTTCCGCTTTGGCATTGCGAATGCCGCGAATGGCTTCTCTGAGAATGGAGATTTTTTCCACATCGTCGTGGTAGCTGTAGATGCCGCTTTTCGGCCAGTCACTGACGATGAGATCGCCCTCGGTGGACGGCAGGAAGGCGTAAATTTCTTCCGTAATGTAGGGCATAAAGGGATGGAGCATCTTCAAAATCTTTTCTAATACATCCAACAGGACGCCGTAGACTACTTCTCGGTCTTCGATGTCGTCGCCGTAGAGGCGGGGTTTCACCATTTCGATGTACCAGTCGCAGTATTCGTCCCAAATAAAGTCGTGTACGGCTTCGGCGGCCATGCCGATGTCGTATTTTTCGATTTTTTCCTGAACTTCCACGATGGTTTCGTCGACGCGGGTTAAAATCCAGCGGTCTTCCGAATGGAGTTTGTCCTTCATAACCTTGGCGTCGTAGAAATCCTCCGGCAGATTCATCAGCACGAAACGCGATGCGTTCCACAATTTATTGCAGAAGTTGCGGTTGTTCTCTACCCGCTTGTAGCTGAAGCGCATGTCGTTGCCCGGAGTGGATCCGGTAATCAATGTAAAGCGAAGGGCGTCGGCGCCGTATTGGTCGATGACATCCAAGGGATCGATGCCGTTGCCCAAGCTCTTGGACATTTTGCGTCCCTGTTCATCACGAATGAGCCCGGTGAGGTAAACGTCGGTGAAGGGCAATTCCTCGGTGATTTCCAGGGCGGAGAAGACCATGCGGATAACCCAGAAGAAGATAATGTCGTAGCCTGTGATTAACACATCGGTGGGATAGTAATAGTCCAAATCAGGCGTGGAATCGGGCCAACCCATGGTGGAGAAGGGCCACAAAGCGGAGCTGAACCAGGTGTCCAATGTGTCTTCGTCTTGGCGAATGTTTTTGCCTCCGCAGGCACTGCAAGTGTGGACGGCTTCTTTCGATACCATCACCTCGCCGCAGTCGTCGCAATAGTAAACGGGCAGGCGATGGCCCCACCACAATTGACGGGAAATACACCAGTCGCGAATATTTTCCAGCCAGTGGGTGTAGATCTTTCCGAAGCGTTCCGGAACGAAGTGGAGCTCGCCTTTTTCGTAGGCGTCCAGTGCGGGCTTGGCCAATTCTTCCATGGCGACGAACCATTGCTTGGAAAGCATGGGTTCGATGACGGTTTTGCAGCGCTCGCAGTGGCCCACGGCGTTGTGGTGATCGTCGATTTTCACCAAGTAGCCGCCTTCGTCGAAATCTTTGATGATGGCTTTGCGTGCCTCTTCGCGGCTCAGACCTGCATATTTTCCGGCGTTTTCGTTGAGTCGGGCTTCTTCATCCATAATCAGCAATTGTCCCAAGTCGTGGCGAGCGCCGACCTCGAAGTCGTTGGGGTCGTGGGACGGGGTGATTTTTACGGCGCCGGTGCCGAATTCCGATTCCACGTAGCTGTCGGCGATAATGGGAATCTTCCGCCCGATGACGGGGATGACGGCATGCTTGCCCACATAGTTTGTAAAGCGTTCGTCGTCGGGGTTCACGGCGATGGCCAAGTCCCCGGGAATGGTTTCCGGTCGGGTGGTGGAGATCATAATGGCGTCGTCTTCGCCGTCGATGGGATAGCGGAAGGTCCACATTTTGCCTTCTTGCTCTTCGTGTTCCACTTCCGCATCGGAAAGGGCGGTTTTGTCGTGGGGGCACCAGTTAATGATGCGGTCGCCCTGATAAACCAGACCTTTGTTGTAGAGGCGAATAAACATTTCTTCGACGGCGGCGGACAAGCCTTCGTCTAATGTGAAGCGCTCTCTGGACCAGTCGCAGGAAACGCCCAGTTTCTTTAATTGGTTTTTAATGTTGCCGCCGTATTCTTCCGTCCAGGCCCAAGCGGCTTCCAGGAATTTTTCCCGGCCCAAACTATCTTTCGACTTGCCTTCGTTGCGAAGTTTTTCCACGACTTTTACTTCCGTGGAAATGGACGCATGGTCTGTCCCCGGAATCCACAGGGCGCTGTAGCCCCGCATGCGCTTGAAGCGGATCAAAATGTCTTGCAGGGTGTTGTTCATGGCGTGTCCCATGTGCAAGTTCCCCGTCACATTCGGCGGCGGCATGACGATGGTAAAGGGCTTTTTGCCCGCTTGCTTATCCTTTTCCCGATCCGGCGTAAACTCGCCTTTTTCCATCCATTGGGCATAGATGCGCGCTTCGAAATCCTTGGGCTTATAGGTTTTCTGCATACTGTTCATAATTCCTCCTACAAAAAAATCTCGCCCTGAAAAGGACGAGATTCCGCGGTACCACCTTTATTCCGTATTGCTACGGCACTTCTTCCCCATAACGACGGGACGCCGTTTCGCTCTCGCGAAAAATGATGAAGGCGACCTTCAATTGCTTCGCCGACCGCTTCCACCACCCGCGATCTCTCTTTAGACGAGGAACAATCTACTCCTCCTTCACTTGTGTAAAGATAGGTTCATTATAGAAAATCTTCTGTGAAAAATCAAGACTTGTTTAAAATTGTACTAATCCGACTTTTCTATAGACTTTTCTTAACGTCTTTTGTGCCAGGTAAGACGCTTTTTCCGCGCCTTCTCTGCAAATGGCTTCCAATTGTTCTTTGTCGCCGCGAATGGCGTGGAAGCGCTCTTGCACCGGAGCAAGGCCTTCGACCACCGCTTCGCCTACGGCTTCTTTTAATTCGCCGTAGCCTGCGGATTTAAATTCACGTTCCGCTTCTTCCGGGCTAATGTGTTTAAAGGACGAATAGATGTCCAGAAGGTTTTTAACCCCCGGTTGCTCGTCGGTATAGGCGATGGTTCCCTTGGAGTCGGTAACCGCCCGTTTGATTTTTCGGCGGATGACATCGGGTTCGTCTAAGATTAAAATAAAGGCATTTTCGTCGGGATCGGATTTGCTCATTTTCGATGTGGGATCTTGCAAGCTCATGATCTTCGCTCCCACCTTCGGCGCCATAATGTCCGGAATGGTAAATGTAGGCGAATAACGGGTGTTAAAGCGTTCGGCAATGTCGCGGGTGAGCTCGATGTGTTGCCGTTGATCTTCCCCGACGGGCACGAAGGAGGATTGATAGAGGAGAATGTCCGCCACCATAAGTACGGGGTAGTTTAAAAGCCCGGCGTGCACTTCTTTTTGTTTTTTGGATTTATCCTTAAATTGGGTCATGCGATTTAATTGGCCGACGGAGGTAATGGTGTTTAAAACCCATGCCAATTCCGTGTGCTCAGGCACTTGAGATTGGATGTAGAGAATCGATTCCTTCGGATCGATGCCGCAGGCCACATAGAGTGCGATTAAATCCAGGGTCCGCTTTCTTAAATCGGCGGGGTTTTGGGGCACGGTAATGGCGTGCATATTGGCGACGCAGTAAATGCATTGGTACTCTTTCTGCAAATCGGAAAAATTGCTGAGTGCGCCTAAGTAATTGCCGATGGTCAAACTACCGGAGGGTTGAATGGCCGAATATACCACTTTCTTATCCATAATATCCTCTCTTTCCGCGGCCTAAAGGTCGCCTTTTATTGCATCGCTTAATTCTTTACGTTCTAAAAGTTGTTGGAATTTTCTCTCCACCTCTGCCCGAATATCGTCGAGATTGACCCGGGTCAGTTTCCGGTCCTTTAAGACAAATTCGCCGCCGATTAAAACGTGTTTAACATCTTCCGCCTGCGCCGAGTAGCACAGGGCGCTGATTAAATTATTTCTCGGCGTAAAGCTCGGTGAATTTAAATTAAAGCAGGAAATATCCGCCAGCTTTCCGACTTCGATGGAGCCGATTTCATCTTCGCGTCCCAACGCCTTCGCCCCGTTAATGGTGGCCATGCGTAGCACATCTTCCGCCTTCAGCACCTCGGGATCGTAGCTTATGCCCTTGGCGAGAAGACTGGCTAGGTGCATTTCCTCCAACATATTTTGATTGTTGTTGGAGCTGTCGCCGTCGGTACCCAACGCCACGGTAAGGCCTTTGTCCATCATTTTTTGAATGGGGGCGATGCCGCTTGCCAGTTTTAAATTACTGGAGGGGTTGTGCACCGGGAAAAATTTCTCCGGATCCACCAAATCCATGTCCTCTTCCGTCATATGCACGCAGTGGGCAGCAATGGTGTGTACCTGATCCAGCCCCAAATCCCACATATAACGAATGGGCGTCGTGCCGTACAGATCCGCGGCATCGTCCATTTCCTTCAAGGATTCGGACAAATGGGTGTGGAGTATGCCGTCCATTTCTCCGGTAAGTCGGATGATGTCTTTAATGTAATCGCCGCTGCAGGTGTAAATGGCGTGAGGCGCCGGTGCCACTTCCACCAAATCGTCGCCCAGGCCGTGGCTGTTAATATAGAGCATGCGGGTTTCTTCTAATTTTTCGTCTCCGCCGCCGTCGATGTCTGTGAGTCCGCGGGTCAAAAGCCCCCGCATACCGATGGCGACGGCCGCCTGGGCCACCATGTCCAAGTGGTAGTACATATCGCAGAACGTCGTCGTTCCCGATAAAATCCCCTCCGCCATGGAAAGCAAACTGGCCCAATAAATGTCTTCGCGAGTCAAATGGGCTTCCAGGGGCCATATGGCCGTGGTAAGCCACGTGTTCAGATCCATGTCGTCGGCGTAATTTCTGAAATAACTCATCCCCAAATGGGTGTGGGCATTGATAAAGCCCGGCACGAGCAAAAGATCCCGACCGTCGATGATCTCTGCACCGTCCAGTGTGCAGGCATCTGCAATGGCCGCAATCTTGCCGTCTTTTATCTCGATGTCTTTGTGGTCAAAAACCTTTCCGGCCAACACATCGACGTATTGCGTGTCTTGAAAAATGGTATGCATAAGTCCTCCTCGCAAGTCTTTCTTTAGTATAGCACAAGGGATAAAAAAGCGGAATATAGCCTTTTTTCTCTTTACATATCATCAATTTTCTTGTATAATACCAGAGGTTCTAAATTATCGCGGCAAATTATAATTTAGGAGTGAAGACAATGGCAAAAATGATGGGACCTAGATTCAAACAATCCAGAAGATTAGGTCTGAATGTATGTGGACATCCGAAGGCGATGAACCGCGCCGGCAGAGGCACGGCTCGTTCCGACAAGAAGTTAACCGAATACGGCAAGCAATTGTTGGAAAAACAAAGACTCAGAGCTTACTATGGCGTAATGGAAAAGCAATTTTACCGCTACGTCCTCGATGCACAAAAAGCTGAAGAAGAAACCGGCCCTGCACTTGTTAAGCGCTTAGAAGTCCGCTTAGATAATTTAACGTATCGTATGGGTTTTGCATCTTCCATTCGTCAAGCAAGACAAATGGTTACCCACGGTCACATTCACGTAAACGGTAAGAAGATCAACATTCCCTCTTACCAAGTCCAAGTCGGCGACGTGATTTCCTTAAGCGACCGCGGCCGCAAAGTTGACATGTTCAAAGAAAACTACGAAACGAACTTCGTCAACGCCTATCCCTACATCACGAAGGAAAAGAACAATCGAGCTACCTTAAGCTCCGAACCCGCTCGTGAAGATATCCCTGTTGAAATCGAAGATCAACTGATCGTCGAATTCTACTCCGGAAAATAAGAAATTGCGGATTTTCCGCAATTTTTTTATTTGTCGTCTTATAAATAACTACCAGGAAGTGAGGTAAGTATGTTTCAATTCCGATTTGGAACGACGGATTATCACCATATCCACTTTATCGGCATCGGCGGCATCAGCATGTCCGGCCTCGCGGCACTGATGCTTTCAAAAGGTTACACCATCTCCGGCAGCGACCGAAAGGCTTCGCCCATTACGGAGCACTTAAAAGAATTGGGCATTACGGTATACGAAGACCACGATCCCGCTCAAATCGAAGATGCGGATCTCGTCGTTTACACCGACGCCATTCAGATGGACAATCCCGAATACCGGGCGGCCATTGCCAAAAAGATCGACGTGGTGGATCGCGCCACGTTCCTCGGCGCCGTCATGAAGAATTTCCACGTCTCCATCGCCGTTTCCGGCACCCACGGCAAGACCACCACCACGTCCATGATCGCCACGGCCATTAAAGACGAGCCCTTCTCCCCGACCATTATGGTCGGCGGCAACCTCGGCGAAATCAGCGGCAATGTACGCATCGGCGAAGGGGACTTCTTCCTCACCGAAGCCTGCGAGTATCGGGCCAATGTATTGAAATACTTCCCTTCCACGGCGATTATTTTAAACATCGACGAAGACCACCTGGATTTCTTCGACAACATCGACCACATTCTGGAAACCTTCCGTGCCTACGCCGGCAACCTCGGCGAAGGGGATGTGTTGATTTTAAATAAGGACGACGACTACGCCTACAGCATGAAAGACTCCACCAAGGGCCGGGTCGTGACGTTCAGCTACAAGGGCGATGCCGATTACGAAGCCCGTAATCTCGTCATCGATCCCCACACCGGTCGCCCCGCCTACGATTTATACATTCACGGCGAAAAGGTCGCGCCCATTCAGCTGCAAGTCATGGGGCTGCACAATGTGTCCAATTCACTTGCCGCCATTAGCGCCTGCGTGGAAAACAACATTCCCATGGAAGATGCCATCAAAGGCGTCCTAGGCTACCACGGCGTGGGCCGCCGCTTGGAATTTAAAGGCGAGGTAAACGGCATTCGCGTCATCGACGATTACGCCCACCACCCTACGGAGATCGCATCCACCCTCCACGCTTTAAAGCCCACGGTGAAAAATCGGCTGATCTGTATCTTCCAGCCGCACACCTACACCCGCACGAAGCTTTTGTTGGATAGCTTCAGCCACAGTTTTAAGGAATCGGACATGACCATTATCGCCGATATTTATGCGGCGCGGGAAAAAGACTACGGCGACATCCACTCCAAGACTTTAGTGGAAGCGGTAAAGGCCAATCACGATTCAGCCATTTACATCGGCGAACAGGACGATATTTTGGACTATATCAAAGACAAAAGCCGCCCCGGCGATGTAATCCTCACCATGGGTGCCGGCGATATCTATCGCGTTGGCGAACGCTTCTTGGAAGACCTTAAAGTGCAAGCATAAAATTAATAACAAAACTGAGCACACCCCCGACACTCATGCGGTGTCGGGGGGTTCGCCCAATGAAAAACTCCCGGCAGGACCGGGAGTTTTTTTTATCTTAACTTATTTATGTTAAACACAATTTGAGCGATTTCCGCTCTCGAAAGTTGTTTCTTGCCTTGGAAAGTGCCGTCTTCCATTCCGTTAAGAATTTTCGATTTAGAAAGTTCTTTTACGGCTTCTCTCGCCCATTTAGGGATCTTGTTTTGGTCTTTAAATTGTTTTGCCTGACCGTCGAAGTTGATTTTCTTCATTTGCTTGTAGCGGTAAAGAATGGTTGCCATTTCTTCTCTTGAAATGTTCTTATTCGGCGCGAAATGGGTCGCGTCCATTCCGTTTACAAGGCCCATTCCCTTGGCCCAGTTTACATACTTGCCGTAATAGGCACCCATATCAATGTCTTGGAAACTGATATTCGCGGTGAACACGTTTACTTTTTCGAATCTACCTAAGATGGCAATGAATTCTGCCCGTGTCATGGCTTTATTCGGTTCAAAGCGATCGCCTTTTACAATATCTTCAAAGAGTTTTTCCTTCAAGCTAAAATTGATGGCTTCTTTTGCCCAGTGGTTTTCAACATCCACGAAAGTCGGCGATTGCTCCTTGGCCTTTTCCTTGTGTTTCTCCTGTTCCTTCGGCGGCGCAGACTTGAAGAAATTAAAGTTGTACCATCCTCTTCTCGGAGCGGCTTCTTCCTTTCTCTTCGGTTTCGAAGGACTTGGAGGCGTCGGTTTCGAGGGACCAGGAGGCGTCGGCTTCGACGGATTCGGTTTCTGCGGATTGTTCGGATCAGGTGTCGGCTTCGACGGATTCGGTTTCTGCGGATTGTTCGGATCAGGCGTCGGCTTCGACGGATTCGGTTTCTGCGGATTGTTCGGATCAGGCGTCGGCTTCGACGGATTCGGTTTCTGCGGATTGTTCGGATCAGGTGTCGGCTTCGACGGATTCGGTTTCGACGGATTGCCCGGATCAGGCGTCGGCTTCGACGGATTCGGTTTCTGCGGATTGTTCGGATCAGGCGTCGGCTTCGACGGATTCGGCTTCTGCGGATTGTTCGGATCAGGCGTCGGCTTCTTCGGATCCTGCGGTGTCGGCGCAGGCGGCGTTGATTGCTCTTGTTTTACTTCCTCTAAGACCTGCTTCAGATCCTTGATTGCCGCATTCATACCGTCAAGCGATTGCCCTTGAAGTGCGGTTTCAGCATCCTTTAAGGTGTTTTTGAGTTTTTCCTTCAACTTTGATGTCGGGGAAAGATTGATCGCCTTTGCTTCTTCAACGAGCTTTCTCAGCTCATTTTTAGCCGCTTCCAAAGTTTTCGCCTTGTTCTTTTCAGCTGCCTTTTCTGCATTTTTACGAGCGGCGTCTTCTTGAATGGATTGAATTTCAGCGACACTGCCAGCGCCATTGATTTGCTCCACATACTTCGATACCTCATCCGGCTCTAAATCAGAGAGCTTTTTCACTTCTTCAATCGCCATCTTGCGCGCATTTTCAAGTTCCGTCTTTGCCGCGGCTTTTTCTTGATCGAGTTTTTTGTATCTTTCTACAATAGGTTCGATCTGGGCGAGCGCTTTTATCGCCATAATTTCTTGTATCGCCGAGTTGACTTCACTCTCGCTTAAATTTTTGAATTCTTCAATTTTATACAGTGCAGCGGACTTAGCTTTGTTTAAGTTAAACTGAACCGCACCGTCATATGCTTCTTTTACGAGATCGAGAGTATCGGCTTCTTGAATTTCCTTCGTAAACCGCTCTTTGTCATCGGCGCTTAATAAAGCGAGAGTCTCCAACTTGCCAATATACTCTTTCTTGGCATCGTCGAGATCTTTCTTCTTCATAGCAGCTTCACTTAAGGATTCATACTTTTTAACGACCTCATCAATTTGTTCCTTATCTGCCGCAGCTTTTAAGTCATTATCCGCTTGACTCAGCTGATCGGCCGTTAAGCCCGGGAGACCTTGAATCTTCGCGAGAGCGTCTTTTTTCGCTTCGAGGATCTTCGCCGCATTTTCCGCTTCCTGATTCTTTGCCTCTGCTTCCTTTAAGAGGGTTTCTACATCGGGGATCGTCGTGGCAGCTTGAATCTTTTTGATGATCTCCGTCTTATACGCCTCGTGTTCCCCTGTAAGGAAGGTGTATTTCTCATTAATCGTTTTAATGGCAGCTGCTTTTTTCTCATTAAGAGGGCGATTCTTTTCGTCTTCTATCTTCTTATCTTCGGCTTGTGCGTCCTTTACAATGTTGTTAATCTCTTGTTCGGAAGAAGCACCGGTTACTTTCGCTTGATAAGCCGTTTTCTTGCTTTTGTCCAGGTTCTTCAATTCGCCGATGGTTTTATTGGCTTCTTGCCGCTTGGGTCCAAGAGAATCTCGCAGTTTTGGAAGAATGATCGCTTCTAAGGCTCTAGCTGCATTGTCGACCTCATTTTGAGTTCTATCCTCTTTTTCTAAATTATTCTTTATCGTCTTGATTTGCGCTTGAAATTCCGTTAGCTTGTCTGCAGAATAGGTCTTCAATTCTTCATAAAGCGGCGTCGCTTTTGACATATCCACCTGAAAGGTCTTCGTTACGACCTGCGAAGGGTTAAAATTGTCTCCCTCTTGAGAAAATTTAAATTCCGTGTTGTTCGGCGTATCCTTGGAGACGGCGTAGAACACCCCGTCTTTTATCGGTGTCAACTCTTGAGACATTTTTGCCTTATCAAGGGTAAAGGTCTTTTCTTCACTCCCCTTTACAACCTTCAACTTCGGCAATTTCTTTTGAATGGGCGTCGGATCCAGTTTCGGATTATCGGGCAGAGAAATGGTGAAGCCCGCCATTTTATCTTTGCTTTCTCTCTCTTTAAATTCTACACTAGGCGCATCGTAGGTATCTTTAAGAACCATTTTTTTGCTAATGGTTTTTCCCTTGCCCTTTTCTTGGTGGACGACGACGTACTCATCGCCTGCATTCGCTCCATAGGTGCTCTTCAACTTTTCCATGGGAAAGTCGTAGGAAATCGCGTTCGGAACATTCTTTTTGTCAAACAAGAAATTCTTCCATTTACCATCTTTCTTGGTGTAAATGTACATGTTCAAAGACCCCGTCATTTGCGAAGAGATCATGATCTTATCTTTCGTCTGCTCCACGATGGGGGCTAAGCTTTTTTGACCCTTGACGCTGACATGACCGACCTTCGTTTCTTGAGCACCCTTTACAACGTAAAGCTCGACGACATCGCCGCCGCTAAATTCTCTGAAGGGGATAAGCGGTACTCCGCCGGCACCCATGATTTGATCCGAGGTGTAGTCCTCTTTGATGTGCTCTTGTTTTACCGGATCCAGTAAGTTCTTTTTATACGTTTGACCATCGGTGATCAGCTTCATTCGCAGCGTATCGCCAAGATCCAGTTTGTTGTCATCTTTCAATTTTTTCGTATTGATCTGCAGTGTTTTGTCGCCGATTTCAGGTCGTTTGTGGAAATACATTTCCATCTCTTGCCCTTGGCTTTGTACAATTTCATTGCCCATTGTTCCCGTTTCGGCATAGACAACACCGCCGGAAAATGACGTAGATAACGTCGCAAGGCTTAATGCCAACGCAAGAGTTTGATTTACTTTATTATATTTTCCCATAAATCCTCCTTTTGTATTTTTATTTTATAGGAGAATTACTTGCCCTGTCACCTCTTCGCCATTTCACAGTTTTTTCACCAAGCCCTCGTTTGTCATTCACGATTTTAACCGTTCTTTCATCCCTGCCCTTGTAAACCCCGTTCAAACATTCATTCTATTTCAATATTTTTATTTTTTAAAATAGGCATAGAACATACAACTCGTTCATACGATGCTCAAAATGCATTATTTTTCAAATCTTCAATTTCTTTTTTTTATTTTTACACAAACGGCTCTCACGAAAATTTCACTGATAAAAAATCCTATTTACTTCTTTCTTCCTATTAAATGCTTTCTTCCTTTTCTTGCCTGTTTTTCCCATGAAAAATCCCCCGATTCGTCCGGGGGATCTGTCTTGTTTTTGAAAAATGAATTGACGGTGCCTAATTGGCGTCTTTCCGAAAGCGGGCCGCTTTTTCATTGAGGATGTCTTCCAATTGATTGTAGGTGTTCATCATCTTCGGCTTCCTTGAATTCCCTCGAAGGGTAGTTAATCTTTCCCGCGGCCGGTTAAAATGCCCTTCTGAAATCTCTTCCATGAGATAAAGCTGACCCACGCTTTCTCCATAGGTGGCGTGCTCTTCAAAGCTTGCGAAAAAAGCCTCGTTCGCTTTGAAAATACGATCGAAGGACGGCAGATCCTCCAGTTTAAAATAAGCTATGGCCAGATTGAGGCGATAGACCAGCTTGAGGTTCTTGTTTTTTAAGTAGTTCACGTCCATGGATTCATAGACATCCACCAACTTGGCGGGCTGATTTAAATCCAGATAGCCGGCGCCTAAATTAAGCTTCATGATGTTTTGAAGGTATTTATTCCGCGTTCCCGAAATCAAGTTCTCCAATTCATCGACGAATTTTTTGTAGTCTCCCCCCTCGTAAAGGGCCATGACGGGCTTCAATTGTCGTAACTTGTAAAAATAATAGCCGGTGTTCATGATGGCCACAAGAAGGATTAAGGCCAAGCCTAATTTCCAATAGACGGAAAGAAAAACCCTCTCGTCGATGTGGAGGACGTTCGTTAAAACCAAAAGGGCGATTCCCAAGACCACGCCGGCAAGAATCACTTTCAGGCTATGTTTCATCGTCGTCTCCTTTCCCCAGATTCATACCCGTTTCGAAAACACATTCCCAAGAAAAAATCGAGCGGCCTTATGCCCCTCGATTCTTCGGAATGATAAATAGGAATGTGTCTGCAATGATTTTACAGCACTTTGTTTAAGAATTCTTGCGTCCGGGCTTCTTTCGGATGACCGAATACTTCTTCCGGCGTGCCTTCTTCCAGCAAATAGCCTTCGTCTAAGAAAAGGATCCGATCCCCCACTTCCCTGGCGAAGCCCATTTCGTGGGTGACCACCACCATGGTCATCCCCTCTTTGGCCAGCTGTTGCATAACGTCCAACACTTCGCCGACCATTTCCGGGTCCAGTGCCGACGTGGGTTCGTCAAAAAGCATGACCTTGGGCTCCATGGCCAAGGCACGCACAATGGCAATCCGTTGTTTTTGTCCGCCGGAGAGTTGATTGGGGTAGCTGTCTTTTTTGTCCAAAAGGCCGACGCGATCCAAGAGCTTTTCCGCCTTGGCCTCAGCCGCCTTTTGATCTACGCCCTTTACCAACATCGGCGCCATGGTTATATTTTCCATGACGGTTTTGTGGGGAAAGAGATTAAAGGATTGAAAGACCATGCCCATGTCTTCGCGAATTTTTTCGATTTCCGTGTTCTTGTCGTTAATGTCCACGCCTTCGAAGATAATTTCGCCGCCGTCGGCTTCTTCCAGGCGATTCAAGCAGCGCAGGAAGGTAGACTTCCCGGAGCCCGAAGGCCCGATGACGACCACCACTTCCCCGTCTGCGATTTCCGTGGAAATGCCTTTTAAGACTTGGTTGTCGCCGAAACTTTTTGTCAGATTATGAATGCGAATCACTGTTAGCCAACCTCTTTTCAAACACACTGATGACCTTGGAAAGGCCGGTTACGAGAATCAAGTAGATAAGCGCCGCCGTTACGTAAGGCATAAAGGGCTTGTAGGTGGCCCCTTGAGCGACTTTTGCCTGATACATTAGGTCGCTTACGCCGACGAGGGCAACGATGGCCGTTTCTTTAATTAAGGTAACAAACTCGTTGGCCAGAGCGGGAAGCACGGTCTTAATGGCTTGGGGCAAGATAATGTAGCGCATAATTTGGCTTTTCTTCATCCCCAAGGACGCTGCCGCTTCCCCTTGGCCGCGATCCACGGCGTTGATCCCGCCGCGAATGATCTCCGACACATAGGCCGAGGAGTTCATGCACACAGCGATCAAGCTTAAAGCAAAGGGATTTTTTAAGGCCGCGTATTGATCCGGCAGAACGCTGGAAAAACCGTAGTAGAATATCGTTACTTGAACCAATAATGGCGTGCCCCGAAAAATCTGCACGTAAATTTTGGCGATGGCTTGCAGGGGCTTTAACTTCGACCGACGAAGCAGCACGATTAAAATACCCAAGAAAAAACCGAAGAACACCCCTAAAAAGGAGAGCTTTAGGGTCATTAAGGTGCCCTCTAAATAGGATGAACCGTACTTACCCATAAAGGCCATCCATGAATTCATTAAGTTCATTTTTCCTCCTCGATAGAAAAAACTGTTTCACGAGGAAACAGTTTTAACTCTATGGTTCGGGCAATTTATTTGCCGTTGTTTTCTGCTGTGGCTTCCTCAGCACCTTCATTGCCGGTGGATTCGTCGGCCAGTTTTTCGTATTCTGCGATCAAGTTTTTGATCTTGCCTTCATCGATTAGTTTTTGCACCACTTGGTTAATGTAAGCGGTCAAGGCGTCGTCGCCTTTTTTATTGGCGACACATACGCCCGGTTCTTCAGGAACGCCTGCGTCGATGACGACGAGTTCGGGGAATTGCTTGGCGTATTGTTCGCCGGAGCTTTTGGAGATAACCAGTGCATCGGCGGTTTTGTTCTTCACTTCCATGGCAAGGTTGTTTAACTTGGAGAGGCTCTTTAATTCGACATCTTTCGGGAAGTTTTCACGAACGGTGGACTCTTGAATGGAGCCGGTTTGTGCGCCGACGACCTTGCCGGCAAAGTCTTCCATCTTCTTGTATTTGTCTGCATCTTCTTTGCGAACGAGAACCACTTGTTCGTTGGTGAAGTACGGTACGGAGAAATTCACCGCTTCTTCACGTTCCGGCGTGGCGGAAAGACCGGCGATACCGATGTCCGCTTGGCCGGAGGTAATGCTCGGAATAATACCGTCGAAGTCCAAGTCCTTGATCTCGAGTTCGACGCCCATTTCCTCGGCAATGGCTTTGGCGATTTCAATATCGAAACCGACGATTTCGTCTTTACCGTCTTTTAAAAGGTGCCATTCGTAAGGGGGGTAGTCGGCGCTGGTAGCCAAGACCAATTTGCCGTTGTCCTTAATTTTCTTTACGGCGGCGTCCATGTCTTCTTGGCTCACTTGAGCAGCTTCTTTTTTGCCTGCGTTGTTCGCTGCGTTTTCTCCGTTTTTCGCACCGGATCCGCAACCGACCAATGCAAATGCCAGTACCATGGCTAAAATTGTAAGTAAACCTGTCTTTTTCATTTTATTCTCCCTTCAATCTCAAATACATCGGCTGTCATTCCTGTCGGCATTGTCTTTTAGGGCCGGACGCGCAAGTCGAATGGATTCTTCCCTTGCGACAATTCCGATCGCTCTCGAAAAATTTTTCTGTATTCAAGATTAAGGCCTCCTTCTTTGTTTTTTCTTTTGTGAGATTATACTATAGTACGTTAAAATCTACAAGAAAATCCGAAAGAAAACGAGAAACGGTGTTTCTCGCCGAGGCCTTTCTCGAAACCCATTCCCTTTTGGAAAAATCTTCTATAAACGGTGCCCCTCACTAAATGCCTTGCATCGCATCCCTTTATTTCTCCAGCAGTGGTTTCAAATAGATGCCCGTATAGGAGGTTTCGTTTTTCGCCACATCCTCGGGCCTGCCCGTGGCTACCACTTCGCCGCCACCGTCGCCGCCGTCGGGGCCAAGGTCGATAATGTGATCCGCCACTTTAATGACGTCCAGATTGTGTTCGATGACCACCACGGTGTTGCCCATGTCCACGAGCTTCGAGAGGACGCCTAAGAGCTTTCGAATGTCTTCGGCGTGGAGGCCGGTGGTGGGCTCATCGAGGATATAGAGGGTGTTGCCCGTTCCCCGCTTGGATAGCTCCGTGGCCAGCTTGATTCGCTGAGCCTCGCCGCCGGAAAGTTGGGTGGAGGGCTGACCCAGTTTAATGTAGCCCAGGCCCACTTCCTGCAAGGTAGTGATTTTTCGTAGGATCCTCGGATGGTTTTCGAAAAATTCCGCCGCCTGATCCACGGTCATATCCAAGACGTCGGCGATGTTTTTGCCCTTGAATTTGACCTGAAGGGTTTCCCGATTGTAGCGCTTGCCGCCGCAGACTTCGCAGGGCACGTAGACGTCGGGGAGAAAGTGCATTTCCACTTTCAAAATCCCGTCGCCCTTACAGGCTTCGCAACGGCCGCCCTTCACATTAAAGGAGAAGCGGCCCTTGGCGTAACCGCGGATTTTCGCCTCGTTGGTTTGGGCGAAAACGTCGCGAATGGAATCGAAGACGCCGGTGTAGGTGGCGGGATTGGATCGAGGCGTGCGGCCGATGGGGCTTTGATCGATGGAGACGATTTTGTCCACGTGCTCCAAGCCCTCGATCTTTTCGTATTTGCCGGGACGCACTTTGTTTTTGTTGACCTTTTGCGCCACGGCTTTTTTCAGGATTTCGTTAATAAGGGAGCTTTTCCCCGAACCGGAGACGCCGGTGACGCAGATAAACTGCCCCAGGGGAAAGTGCACGTCGATGTTTTTTAAATTGTTTTGCGCCGCGCCGTAGACGACGATTTCATCCCCCGTGTAGGGACGCCGCTCCTCGGGCACGGCGATTTTTTTCTTTCCGGAAAGGTATTGCCCCGTGAGGGATTCTTCCACTTGAATGATCTCGTCGTAGCTACCCTGTGCTACAATATGGCCGCCGTGGACGCCGGCACCGGGGCCGATGTCCAAGATCTCGTCGGCTTCCCGCATGGTGTCCTCGTCGTGCTCGACCACAATCAGGGTGTTGCCGATGTCCGTAAGGTTCCGAAGGGACTTTAAAAGCATGGCATTGTCTTTTTGATGGAGGCCGATGGAGGGCTCGTCAAGTACGTAGGTGACGCCGACGAGGGCGGAGCCGATTTGGGTGGCGAGGCGAATGCGCTGGGCTTCGCCGCCGGATAAGGTGCCCGCCATGCGCGCCAGGGTGAGGTAGCCCAGGCCCACTTCTTTTAAGAAGGAGAGGCGCTCGTGGATTTCCTTTAAAATCTGATCGGCAATGCTTCGATCCATGTCGCTAAGTTCCAGTGAATCGAAAAATTCCATGGCGTCAACGACAGAAAGGAGGGTGGATTCGTAAATGTTTTTTCCGCCCAGCTTAAAGACCAAAGATTCCACCTTGAGCCGAGCCCCGTGGCAATCGGGACAGGGAATATCGGAGAGGAAAGGCTCGATTTTTTCTAAGGTGCGATCGCTGGCGTTTTCCGAGTAGCGTCGATTTAAATTCTTCAGAATGCCCTCAAAGGGGCCACTGTATTCTTTGTCTCCGCTGAAGTAGGAATTAAAGACGAAGTGCAAGGGCTTTTTCGTGCCGTACATTAATTCGTCGATCATGGCTTGCGGTGCCTCTTTAATCGGCGCCTTGGTGGAAAAATCGTATCTTGCCGCAATTTGGTCGATGATTTCTTTGTAGTAGGTGCCTTCCGTGGTGCCGTAGCAGGCGATGGCGCCTTCGTCAATGGAAAGCTCTTTATTGGGAATGATGAGCTCCGGATCCGCCCGGCGGCTGCTTCCCAAGCCCTTGCAGGTAGGGCAGGCTCCCATGGGCGTGTTAAAGGAAAAAGAGCGAGGCGTGGCCGGCTCGATGGCAATGTCGTGTTCCGGGCAGGAATAACTCGTGGAGTAAAGCTTTTCGTTGCCGTCCATGGTGTCGACGATGACCGTGGAGCCGGAGATCTCAAGAGCCGTCTCGATGCTGTCGGTAAGGCGGCTCTCGATGCCACCCTTGATAATGATGCGGTCCACGACGACGAAAATGTCGTGCACCTTGTTTTTATCCAGCTCGATCTCTTCTTCCGTGCGGTGCATTTCCCCGTCGATAATCATGCGCAGAAAGCCGTCTTTACGAATGCGGTTTAAGACCTTTTTGTGCTGCCCTTTTTTCTGGCGCACCACCGGCGCCAAAAGCTGAAAGCGGGTGCCCTCTTCCATTTCCATGATCTTGTCCACGATCTGATCTTCCGCAAAAGCCTCGATGGGCTTGTTGCACACCGGGCAATAGGGCTTCGCTACCCGTGCGTAGAGCAGGCGGATGTAGTCGTAAATTTCCGTCACCGTGCCCACGGTGGAGCGGGGATTTTTCGACGTGGTCTTTTGATCGATAGCGATGGCCGGGCTCATGCCCTCGATGTAATCCACCTCGGGCTTATCCATTTGGCCTAAAAATTGCCGCGCATAGGAAGACAAGCTTTCCACGTAGCGCCGCTGCCCTTCGGCGTAAATGGTGTCGAAGGCCAAGGAGCTTTTTCCGGAGCCGGACAGGCCCGTAATGACGGTCATTTTATTTCTCGGAATATAGACGTCGAGGTTTTTTAAATTGTGTTGGCGCGCACCGTGAATGTGGATCGCCTGTTCAATGGATGGGTTCATCTAATTCCTTTCTCTCTATTCATTTAATCCGTAGCGTTCTTTTATCTCTTTTATTTGATCCCGAATGCTTGCCGCCCGCTCGAAATTCAATTGCTCGGCGGCTTTAAACATTTCCGTTTCGAGGTTTTTCAGCATGGCCAGAATATCTTCCTTGGCAAATTCTTCGTCGAAGGCTTCCACTTCTTCCGCCGCAATGGTGTTTTCGATGGTGTCGCGAATACCCTTGACGATGGATTTGGGCACGATGCCGTGTTTCTTATTATAGGCCATTTGAATGGCGCGGCGTCGCTCCGTTTCTTCGATGGTGCGGGCCATGGAGCCGGTGATGGTGTCGGCATACATAATGACGCGGCCCTCCACATTTCTCGCGGCGCGGCCCGCCGTTTGAATGAGGGAGGTTTCCGAACGCAAAAAGCCTTCTTTGTCTGCATCCAGTATGGCCACAAGGCCCACTTCCGGAATGTCCAAGCCCTCCCGCAAAAGGTTAATGCCTACGAGCACGTCGTAGACGCCGAGGCGAAGATCCCGGATGATCTCCATCCGTTCAATGGTCTTCACGTCGGAGTGGAGGTAGGCCACCTTCATGCCCATGTCCTTAAAATACTTGCTCAAGTCTTCCGCCATGCGTTTCGTCAAGGTAGTGACCAAGGTCCGCATATTTTTTGCGGTCATGGCGTTGATCTGTTCCGTTAAATGGTCGATTTGATTCTTCGTGGGCACCACGTCGATCTTCGGATCCACGAGGCCTGTGGGGCGAATGATCTGTTCCACCCGCTGCATCTCGTGTTCCGTTTCGTAAGGCCCCGGTGTGGCGGAAACGTAGACCACCTGATTCTGCAGAGCCTCAAATTCCTCGAAGCGCAAGGGGCGATTGTCCAGAGCCGAAGGCAGGCGAAAGCCGTATTCCACCAAGGTTTCTTTTCTCGCCCGGTCGCCGTTAAACATGCCGCGAATTTGGGGCACCGTGGCATGGGACTCGTCGATAATGGTCATAAAATCCTCGGGGAAGTAGTCGATGAGGGTGTAGGGGCGGCTCCCCGCTTCCCTGCCGCTTAAGTGACGGGTGTAGTTTTCGATGCCGGAACAAAAGCCCATTTCCTCGAGCATTTCCACATCGTAATTGGTGCGCTGTTCCAATCGCTGGGCCTCCAGGAGTTTTTCCTGATCCCTGAGGGTGAAGAGTCGCTCTTCCAATTCCTTGCGAATGGTCTTCACGCCCCGCTCGATTTTTTCCGGCCGCGTGGCAAAGTGGGACGCCGGAAAGATGGACACGTGGTTTCGATAGCTTTCGATGTGCCCGGTGACGGCGTCTACTTCGGCGATTTGATCGATTTCGTCGCCGAAAAATTCCACGCGAATGGTCTTATCCGAATTGCCGGCGGGGAAAATTTCCAGCACATCGCCGCGAACGCGGAAAGTGCCCCGGGAAAAATCCACGTCGTTTCTCACGTATTGAATGTCCACCAGCTTGCTCATAAGGGCGTTTCTGTCCCATTCCATGCCCGGGCGCAGACTCACCACCAAATTCTTGTAATCGATGGGGTCGCCTAAGCCGTAGATGCAGCTCACCGATGCCACAATGATGACGTCCCCGCGCTCGAAGAGAGCCATGGTGGCGGAGTGGCGCAGCTTGTCGATTTCGTCGTTAATGCTGGCGTCTTTTGCGATAAAGGTGTCCGTCCCCGGCACATAGGCTTCCGGCTGGTAGTAATCGTAGTAGCTGACGAAGTATTCCACAGCGTTGTCCGGGAAAAATTCGCGAAACTCCGATGCCAATTGGTAGGCCAGGGTCTTGTTGTGGGCGATGACCAAGGTGGGCTTTTGCACCCGCTCGATGAGATTGGCCATGGTAAAGGTCTTGCCGCTTCCCGTCACCCCCAACAGGGTTTGGTGCTTCATGCCCTTTTCGATGCCCTCGGCCAATTTATCGATGGCCTGTGGCTGATCGCCGGTGGGTTTATATTTGGAATGAATTTTAAAATCCATACATCCTCCTGCAAAAAGAGCGATCTAACGACCGCTCTTCTCTATAATGGCAATTGCCTTTTGCAATTGTGTGTCCTGATCTCGATGCTCCAGTCCGATGGCCTTCACATTCTCCGGCAGGCTGACTTTCACATCGGGCTCAATGCCCTTGTCTTGAATACTTACCCCGGAGGGCGTGAAATATTCACTGGTAGTAAGCTTTATGCCGCCGCCTCCGGGCAGAGGCACCAGGGTTTGCACCACGCCTTTGCCGTAGGTCTTTTCGCCGACCAAAGTGGCCGCCTTGTTGTCCTTTAAGGCACCGGCCACGATTTCCGACGCGGAGGCGCTGCCCCCGTTGACCAAAACCACGATGGGCTTCTTCCAGCTCGCTTCGTCGGAGGTGTAGTGGAAGACTTCCTTGTTTCGATTGTCCTTGGCGCTGACGATGTCCGCCTTGGGAAGCAATTGATCGCTGACGCCGACGGCGGCTTCGAGAATGCCGCCGGGATTGCCTCGCAGGTCGAGTATCAATCCCTTTTTTCCCGCCGCGGCCTTCATGGCCTCGGTAAATTCCTGTACCGTGTCCTCTTCAAATTGGGTGAGGCCGATGTAGGCAATGTCTCCGATGGAGCCTGTGATTACCGATTCCATGTGGATCTCATCGCGGGTGATCTTCACATCCCGCACTCGGCCTTCCCCTTCAGACATTATGCCCAGAGTCACCACGGTGCCCTTGTCGCCCTTAATGTGTTTCACCGCCTCTTCCATTTCATCGACGGTGTATTCCACCCCATTGACGGAGACAATTTTATCGCCGGATTTCAAGCCCGCCGCTTCCGCGGGGGAGCCTTTTATGGGCGCAATGACGGTAATCAGTTTAGAGTCTGCCACGGCGCCGATTTGCACGCCGATGCCGAAAAATTCGCCGGTGGTGGATTCCATAAACTGTTTGTACTCATTTTCGTCGAAATACTGGCTGTAGGGGTCTTTCAGTGCGGCGACCGTACCCTTTTTCCTGCCTTCAATAAAATCTTTCTCCGTAATTTCGTCGCTACGCAGGTAGTATTTTTTTAAGAAGTGCTCCAAAACTTTCGTCTGCGCCACTTCCTTGACACTGCCCGTCGCCAATTGCACGGAAGCGAAGGCGGTGATGATATTGGTCGCGAGCAAAAGGGCAAGGATGCCCGCCAAGTGTTTCTTTTTCATAGGAACTCCTCTTTGTAAATGGAAGAAAGAACCTTCCCGAAGAAAGGTTCTTTTGCTTTCGATTATAAATAGTTAAGGGGGTTTTGCACCGCACCGTTGACCCGCACTTCAAAGTGCAAGTGCGCGCCGGTACTCATGCCCGTGCTGCCCACGTAGCCGATGGTTTCGCCGGCGGATACCGACTGTCCCGGGCTTACGGCTCTGGAAGATAAGTGGCCGTAGACCGTAACCTTGCCGCCGTGATCGATCATAACGCAGTTGCCGTAGCCGCCCATAAAGCGAGAAGCAATGACCGTGCCCGATGCAGCGCTCACCACCGGTGTGCCGTTTGGTGCGCCGATGTCCACGCCGGTGTGGAGTTTGCGGTATTTCAAAATCGGGTGGATCCGATAGCCGAAAGGCGAAGTGATCCGGTGATGACCCGGTACAGGCCAATACAATTCGCCGGTTCGCGCTTCCGGTGTCGCCTTGGCGCCATACTGAACCACGTCGGCAGGGGCACTGCTTGCGGCAGTCCTTGCACGGGGCGCGGATGCTTTTTGGCGACGTACTTGTTGTGCCGCCCGTTGTTTGGCCAGGCGCGCCGCTTCTTCTTGTTTCGCCTTTTGAATGGACAGATCCAAATTCGCGATTTGCGATTCAATGGCATCGGATTCCCGAAGCATGGCGTCGTATTGTGCTTCATAGGCACTTAAATTATTCATCAGGCTGTTCATGTAGCCTGCCTTTTGCGCGTTGGCCGCCTCAAGATTGCTCCGTTCGATGCGAGCTTGTTGTTGCTTTTGAGCCAACTGCTTTTCCTGCTCGGCGAGAAGGGCCTGCTTCTCTTCGATTTCCTTCACCTTGGCGTTAATTTCGTCGATAAGCTCGCGGTCACTGGTGGCAATGGAGCGAATCATGCGGGCATTTCCGATTAAGGACGTGGCGTCCGTGGAATCCAGAAGAATATCTAAGTAGCCGCGGTCGTTGGCGATGTACATGGCGCGAAGGCGCTTGGCGTAAAGATCTTTTTTCTCTAAAAGCTCCGCCTTTGCCGCCTCCAGCTCCGCTTTCGTTTTCGCAATCTCAGCTTGAAGCTTTTGCATTTCGCCGTTTAATTGATCGATCTTTATATTGACCCGAGTGATTTGTGCATCCAAGGCGCTCATTTCCGCCTGAACCGCAGCCACTTGGCCTTTCGTTTGACTGATCTTGGATTGGGTGCCGGCCATATTGGATCGGATCGAGCTTTTCTTTTGCACCGCTTTGGAACGGGCGGCTTCTAAACCCGACGCCGCTACCGGCTGTGAACTTAACATTAAAATAGCGAGAGCCGCGGAAAGTTTCTTCCTGTGATTCCCTTGCAAAGTGAACCTCCTTCTGTTTACCGTCTATACATCTAAGAACCGCTTCAGCGACAGAGAGCTTCCGATTAAGCCGACGCCGACACCGATACATAGAAACATAATGGCCATGTCTTTCAGCATATCCGCGGGGCGGATCAGCTTCAGGCCCATAAGGACATTGAGTTTTTCATCGAACAGGCCGAACATGCCTTTGTAGCCTAAGTACACCAGTACCAAGGCCAAAGCACCGGCCACAATGCCGAAGACCATGCCTTCGATCAAAAGTGGCCGACGGATGTAGCCGTCGCTGGCACCGATGTATTTCATGATCTGAATTTCCTGACTGCGATTGGCGATGGTGGATTTAATGGTGTTGTGAATCAGCACGATGGCGATAATCAAAAGAATCGCCACGATGACCACACCTAAAATGCGTACCCAATCGTTGACTTGCACGATTTTGCCGATTAATTCATTGAGGTAATCCACTTGATAGATCCCTGGCATGCCCTGTAAGGTATTGGCCACGGTTTTCGCCTGTTTTATGTTGGACAGCTGCAAAGTAAGGGAGGCCGGCAGGGGATTTTTTTCCATGCCTTCCAAGAAATAGGCGTCGTTGGTAAGCTCCATGTTCTTGGAAAAATCCTGCCAAGCTTGTTCTTTTGACGTGTAGCTGACCTCTTTCACATAGCCTGTAGCCTCGGCCTTTTTAATAATGGCCCGTATGCTGTCTTCGTTGGCATCGTCATTTAAGTAAACCACCACTTTGTCCACTTTCTTTTCCGTTTCGTTGACGATGCCGGTCATATTTAAGACCAACAGCACCACCACGCCGAAGAGGACCAAAACGGCCATAATGGAAATGACGGACAAAAGGCTCATGCCCTTGTTTCTCGCGATGCCTTGAAAGGCTTCTTTTATGTTATTGCCGAACTGTCTAATCCACCGCATCGTAACCTCCCACGTTCACATCGCTGATGATTCGACCGTTGTCGAGGGTAAGGACCCGGCGTTGCATATGGTTGACAATTTTTCTGGCGTGGGTGGCCATAATCACCGTGGCGCCATCATCGTTAATGCGCTTTAAGGTTTGCATGACGGTCATGGCCGTCTCGAAGTCTAAATTTCCCGTGGGCTCGTCGCACACTAAAACGGGCGGTTTGTTTACGATGGCACGGGCAATGGCGAGGCGCTGCCCTTCCCCACCGGACAATTCGCCCGGATAACTGTTTAATTTATCGCTTAATCCGACAAGCTCCAACACTTCCGGCACGCGCTTTTTAATGGTGCGGCCGCTTTCGCCGACGATTTCCAAGGCATAGGCCACGTTTTCGTAAGCGGTCTTTTTTTGAAGCAGGCGGAAGTCTTGAAACACGACGCCGACTTGACGCCGCAATTTGGGTATATACCAAGAAGACAATTCGGTAATGTCTTTATTGTTCACATAAATGTGGCCGCGAGTCACTTTTTCCTCGCAGATCAACAATTTAATTAAGGAACTTTTGCCTGCGCCCGATGCGCCGACGATAAAAACGAATTGACCGTATGGGATTTCCAGATTAATGTCCATTAAAGCTTGTACGCCGTTTTTGTACTCTTTATAGACATTTTGAAACGTAATCAACAACACACCTCATTCCACACAATTTATCTCATTTATTATAGTATAAGTTACAAAAATATGAAAGGCGGGAGGCCATTTGCCATGAAAAAGAAATGTTTACGTAACAATTACAGGAAAATTCGCGACGAAATTCCCGAATCGACGCGAAAAGAAAAGTCCCGGGCGATTTTTTCTCGCCTTAAGTCCCTGGATGAATACAAAAAGGCACGTCGATTTTTCATTTTCGTCTCCGTGGGAAGCGAAGTGGAAACCATTCGCTGGCTCGACGATTTACTGAAGGAAAAAGAGGTCTTGATTCCCGCCACGAAAAAAGGCGATCCGGAAATGAAAATGGCCCGCCTTTTGTCGAAAGACGAGCTCGTTGAAAATTATTGGGGCATTTTGGAACTTCCGGAGGAATTGGCTCGGGAACGGGAAGAAACGACCTGCGATTTAATCATTACACCGGGCCTCGCCTTCGACCATTCCGGCTATCGCATGGGCTACGGCGGCGGTTTTTACGACCGCTTCTTCTCGAGCCACGCGGGTTTTCGATTGGGCGTAGGCTTTCACGAACAACTGGTCGAGAACGTGCCCCGTGACGAATACGATCTGCCCGTTCACGCCTTTTTGTCCGAGGAGGATTACCTCGTCTTTTGATGAATGGCGTAGACGATTTCCGCCGCCATGTAAGCTGCGCCGTAACCGTTGTCGATGTTCACCACGGCCACGCCCTCGGCACAGGAATTGAGCATGCTTAACAGAGCCGCCACGCCGTTAAAGGACGCACCGTAGCCCACGGAGGTCGGCACGGCAATAACAGGCGATGTCACCAACCCCGCCACCACGGAGGGCAGGGCCCCGTCCATGCCGGCGCAGACGACGATGGCGTCGCTGCTACCGATGGCGTCGATCTTTTCGAAGAGGCGGTGGATTCCCGCCACGCCGACGTCGTAATAACGCTCCGCCTTTACGCCGAAATAAGCGAGGCTACGCACGCACTCTTCCGCCACTTTACTGTCGGCGGTCCCCGCCGTCACCACGGCTACAGAGCCTACGGGCTCTTTTTTTGTGCCCGCCACGGCGGTTTCAGAGAGGGGATCGTAATCCAGCTTCTCTTTTAAGTCGCCTAATTTTTCGTAGGCCGCCGGCGAAAGGCGGGTGACGAACACCTCGCTCTGTGCTTCTAAAAGCCCTTCGATGCAGGCCCTTAAATGCTCCGGCGCCTTGTTCTCGCCGTAGACCACTTCGTCGAAAAGCCGCCTTTCTTTTCGATTCCTATCCAAATTGTAAAACTGTTTTCCGTCTCTATTCATGGGCCGCTTCTTTCTATCTTTGACAAGTCTTAAAATAAGTCACTTCTTTGAAATGTACATCATTCTTTCACAAATGGTATAATGATAGGAAGGATGTGATGCTTTGGATCCATTGATTCGCATAAGGAATTTGTACCGAGTCTACCACATGGGCGAAGAAAAAGTCTATGCCCTTCGTGGCGTCAATTTAGATATTCAGAAAGAAGAAATTCTCTGCCTACTGGGAACCTCCGGCAGCGGGAAATCCACCCTTTTAAATATGATGGCCGGATTGGATCGACCCAGCAAGGGCGAAATTATTATAAACGGTAAAATCCACATGGAGAAACTTTCCGAGGAAAAGCTCACGAAGTTTCGCCAGTTAAACGTGGGCTTTGTCTTTCAATCCTATAATTTAATTTCCACCTTGACGGCCACGGAAAACGTGAGTTTGGGGCTTATTTTCAAGGGCGTGAAAAAACAGGAACGGGAAGCAAAGGCCCGCGCCATTTTAGAGCGGGTGGGCCTGGGCAATCGCCTGGACCACAAGCCCAGCGAAATGAGTGGCGGCCAACAACAGCGGGTGTCCATCGCCCGAGCTTTTGTGGACGCGCCGCCCATTCTCTTTGCCGACGAGCCCACGGGGAATTTGGACACGAACACCTCCGTGGAAATCATGGAAATGATGTGCGACCTCGCCAAAGAACATAAGCAAACCCTCATCATCGTCACCCACGATTTGGAAACCGCCGTTTACGCCAATCGCATCGTCGAGCTCAGGGACGGAAAAATTGTGCGTGACGAAACGCAACAGATTATCGAAAAAGCACGGGAGCTCGAACTTCTCCCCCAAAACAACAACGAGGAGACCCTATGAAAAAACAAGCATGGCTTTTAGCCGGTTGTCTGATACTTACAAGCGTCGCCCCCCAAGTGGCAACGGCTGCAAACAACGCCGATTCCATTCCCCCGGTAAAGGTGGAATCCACGAGCCACGCCCCCATATCCATTCTGGACTTCACCGACATAAGCTGGCCCCACGACGACGGCAGCGGCGCCGACATTCCCATTCGCTTTTCCATTAAAAATAACGGCAAGGGCGGGGCAAAAAACATACGCATTCAAGCGGAATCTCAGGATTTAAACGGCTTGGTGCCGAAATCGGTGACCACGGTCAATGCCAAATACTTCGCGCCGAATCAAAAAGAAAGCTACACCTTTACTTTTCAAATGACCCCCGGCGCTGAAAGCAAAAACTATCCCGTGAAGCTTTCTGTCGCCTATGTTGATGTAAACACCAACGAAGTCCACGAAAGCAAACAAATCGTCACCGTTCGCTCAAACTCCGCCTCGGCTCCCTCCCCGGCTTCCGCCTCTTCCGGCGATTTCTCCGGTGGATCCATGGGCGATTTCTCCGGCGCAGACATGGGCGCGCCCCTTCCCGTTACGGGCTCTGAAGGTGCTTCCTCAGGCGGCGGCCAGGCCCCTACGGGCAACAATACGCCGAAGCTTGTCATCGACCACTACTCCTACGATCCCGTGGACGTCAAAGCCGGGGTTCCCTTTACTTTGTACTTCAGAATTCTAAATACCAATAGCAAGAAAACCGTGCAAAATCTGCGAGTCGCCCTTTCCGCCGATGCAGCGGATGCCGTGGACGTGCCTACCTCTTCCGGCCAGAGCGCCCCAGGTGCCATGGAAGCCGCAGCTTCGGCTTCGGGCGGCGGTGGCGGCGGCAGTGCCTTTATCCCCATCGGCAGCAGCAACACTTTTTTCATCGACAAGATAAAGCCAAAGAAACACGCGGAAAAAGAAATTACTTTGACGACGGCACCGGACACAGCCCCCCGTACCTACACCATTACGGCGAATTTCGAATACGAAGACAGCGCAGGCAATTCCTACACTTCTTCGGAAATCATCGGCATCCCCGTGATCCAAAGTGCGGAAATCGAATTGGGGGATTTGAAGGTTGACAAAGAAGGCTTTGTCGGCGGCGAAATGCCTCTGTCCCTGGAATTTTTCAACACGGGCAAATCTGTGCTCTCCAATGTGATGGTGAAAATGCGGGGCAATTTCGATGCGGATACCAACACCTATTTCGCCGGCAATGTGGCGCCGGGCAGTGCCCAAACTTACGACGTGAACATTACGCCTCGGGCAAAGGGCGAGCAAAAGGGCGAAATCGTCATTACCTACGACGATGCCACGGGCAGAAAACAGGAATTGGTGAAGCCTTTTGTGGTTCAGGTGGAAGGCGATATGCCCGCCCCTGAAGATGAAGGCGAAGAAACGTCCCGCCCCGCATGGGCTGTTCCCTTAGGCGTCTCTCTTATCGCCGCCATTGTCGGCGCCATCGGCTTCTACGTCTATAAGAAGCGCAAAAACGGCGGCGACACGAACGACGAGGATTTGACGATCTGATGAGTTACCGCGACCTATTCGACATGGCGAAGAAGAATCTCCTCGCCAGAAAACTTCGCACGGGCCTCACCCTTCTCGGCGTGGTCATCGGCTGTGTCTCCATCATCATTATGCTCAGCTTCGGCTACGGCATGACGGAAAACAACAAGCGCATGATCGAAGACTTCGGCGATGTGAAAAACATCAATGTGACGCAGAAAGAAGAAGGCGGAAAGGGCAAGGCCCTCACGAGAAAAACTATTTCGGAATTAAAAGAGCTTCCTCACGTCGTGGACGTGACGCCGGTTTACAACACCAGCGTGAGCATGAAGCATAGAAAGTTTCAATCGGATTTCGTGGGCATTACGGCCATGGAAAAACATACCTATGATTCCCTTGGCTGGGAAATGGACAAGGGCAGTTTCTTCCACGGCGACGGCAAGGGCCAAATGCTCTTCGGCAGCAAGGTAGTGGATATGTTTTACGACCCCACGGGCTCCACGACCATGCCCGCCATGGACGAGGACAAGGATCCGCCGCCGCTTTTTAACGCCGCAGGCAAAGCCATGACGATTACCTCCTCCGACGTCTCCATGATGGGAGGCACCGGGACCGGCACCGGTCTATCGACGGAATTAAAAGTCACGGGGCTTATCGCCAAGACGAAAAAAATGGACTACGACAACAATGTCTTTATGACCGTGGACGGCTATATGGATTTAATGGACCGCTTAAAAATGGATCGGCCCAACACCCACAACTACGACCGCATTCAGGTGCGGGTGGATGACATGAAAAATGCCGAAGAGGTATCCGACGGCATTAAGGCCCTGGACTACGACGCCATGGGCATGCTGGAAATGATCAAGAGCATGAACAAGGCTATGACCATCGTCAACGCCATCTTCGCCGGCATCGGCTCCATCTCCTTTGTCGTCGCCGCCATCGGCATCGCCAACACCATGATTATGTCCATTTACGAGCGCACCCGAGAAATCGGCGTCATGAAGGTCATCGGCGCGTCGATTCAGGACATTCAGAAGCTCTTTCTCACCGAAGCCGCCCTTATCGGCTTTATCGGCGGCGTCATTGGTGTGGCGCTGAGTTTAATGATGAGCGCGGGCTTTAATCTCATCGGCAACCGCTTTGCCATGGCTCAGGGTGCGGAAGAGGCGGTAAAGATCTCCCACATTCCCCTGTGGCTCATCTTGGTGGCCCTCGTCTTTTCCACCTTGGTGGGCATCGCCGCCGGCTACTTCCCCGCCAAGCGCGCCATGAACCTCTCGGCTCTCGACGCCATTCGCAGCGAATAATGGTTTATAAATAAAAAATCGGAAATGCCTCACGCGGCCATTCCCGATTTTCAAAAATTTTTCTATTGAAAAGGACCCCTGTTTTTACAGAGGTCCTCTTTTATTTCCCGGCCTTGTGAAGCGCATCGATTACGGCGGCGCTTAATCCCGCCGAAGTTTCCGTGGCGCCGGCAATGCCATCGACGCTAGGGGTGTTTTTTCGCACCATGGCGCCGGGGAGTTTCTCCAGGGCGCTTTCCACCTGAGGTACTTGCTCCGTCGATTCTCCGTGGCTTTTTACGGCAATGTCTGCAATGCGGCCGTCGTCGATGACCACGCGAAGGACGATGGGCTCCTTTTCGTTATAGCCCTTTCCCCGCCCTTCGTAGGTGCCGTCTTTGTAGGTGCTTTTCTCAGTGCAGCCACCTAAAGACAAGGCGAGCACTAAGAGCAACGCCGCTGTTTTTCTTCGAGACGTCATTACTTGCGGCTCGATAAATAGGCCTTGGCTTGTTCCGTTACGGCTTCTGCGGTGAGGCCGAAGCGTTTAAATACTTCCGAAGCCTTGCCCGATGCGCCGAAGGAATGCATGCCGATGGCCAAGCCGTCCAGGCCCACGTACTTGTACCAACCCATGGTGGTGGCCGCTTCGACAGAAATTCGGTTGCGCATGGTCGAGGGAAGCACGGCTTCTTTGTATTCCTCCGATTGTTCGTCGAAGAGTTCTTGAGAGGGCATACTTACCACGCGGACGCCGTGGCCGTCTTTTTCAAGGGCTTCGGCGCTTTCGATGGCCAGGTGCACTTCACTGCCCGTGGCGATAAAGATGAGATCCAGTGCATTGGCTTCTTTTTTCACCACATAGCCGCCTTTTAATGCGTCCTTGGAAGAGCCTTCAAGCTCCGGCAGGGTTTGACGGGTGTAGATCATGCTCACAGGTGTGGACTCGCTGTGCATGGCCACGTACCAAGCGGCGGCCACTTCCGTGGAATCCGCCGGGCGGAAGGTAATCATATTGGGAATGGAGCGAAGCATAGCCAAGTGCTCAATGGGTTGGTGGGTCGGGCCGTCTTCGCCGACGCCGATGCTGTCGTGGGTGAAGATGTAGGCCGTGGGAATGCCCATGAGGGCGGCGAGACGAAGCTGGGGCTTCAGGTAGTCGCTGAAGACCAGGAAGGTGGCACCGTAGGAGCGGAAGCCGCCGTGGAGATAGATGCCGTTCACGATGGCGCCCATGGCGTGCTCCCTGACGCCGAAGTTAATGTTTCCGCCTAAGCGGTTGTCCACGCTGTATTGACCCTCGCCTTTCATATCGCTCTTGTTGGAGGGGCCCAAGTCGGCACTTCCGCCAAAAAGATTGTCCATGCCGGCGGCGACGCGCTGCAGCATTTCGTGGGAGCTGGCCCGGGTGGCCATGTCTTTTTCAACAGGCGCCCAGTAAGCGTCTTCGTCCATAAAGGAGAGGTCTTGCTTTTTCGTATCGTAGCTTGCCAGAAAGGCGTCGTATTTTTGCGGGAAGGCTTCTTTGTATTTTTCTTCCAATGCCTTCCATTCGTCGTAGACCTTGCGCTTTTCTTCCAGCTTTTCGTCGACTAAGGCCTTCACTTCGTCGGCCACTTCAAAAGGCGCCACGTCGTAGCCTAATTTGTCGCGGGTGGCTTGATTCTTTTCTTCGCCAAGGGGCGAGCCGTGGACGCCGGCGGAGCCTTCCAAAGGCGAACCGTAGCCGATGGCGGTTTTAATTTCGATTAATGTGGGCTTGACCTTTTCCTGTTTCGCCGATTCCACGGCCCGGGAAATGGCATCAATGTCCGTGCCGTCTTCCACGGTGAGCACTTGCCAGCCCAGGGCGCGGTAGCGGGCGGCGATGTCTTCTTTAAAGGATAGTTCCGTATTGCCTTCGATGGTGATGTTATTGGAATCGTAGAGGACGATGAGTTTGCCCAGTTCCAAGGTACCGGCGATGGAGGAGGCTTCGTTGCTCACGCCTTCCATTAAGTCGCCGTCGCCGCAGAGGACGTAAGTATAGTGGTCGATAAAGTCGTAGCCCGGTTCATTGTAGATGGCGGCAAGGCGGGTTTCCGCCATGGCAAAGCCGACGGCGGTGGAGATCCCTGCGCCTAAGGGGCCGGTGGTGGTTTCCACGCCGGCGGTGTGGCCGTATTCCGGGTGGCCGGGGGTCTTCGAATCCAGTTGACGGAAGTTCTTTAAATCTTCCGCTTTAAGGCCCAAGCCGAAGAGGTGGAACAAAGAATACAAGAGGGCGCTTCCGTGGCCGGCGCTTAAAATAAAACGGTCGCGATTGGGCCACAAATGGTCCTTAGGATCGAAATTTAATGTATTGGCCCACAGTGCCCACGCCATGGGCGCCGCGCCTAAGGGCAGGCCCGGGTGACCGGAGTTGGCTGCATCAATTTGGTCGATGGATAGTGCCCGCAAGGTGTTGACCGCGAACTGTTCGTTATGATTCATGAGATCCTCCTCTGTTTTCTTTCACGACGGAGACCGCCTTTTTGTTTGTTGCGATGGTCCATAAGAATTTCGGAATGGCCATTTGCCGCCCGATTCTCGACGGGTTTTTTAACAGGCGATAAAACCATTCCAGGTGGAGTCGGATGAAAACCTCCGGCGCCCGCTTGGCTTTTCCCGCCAACACGTCTAAGACGCCGCCGTTTCCAATGGCCACGACGATGTGCTCGAGCTTGTCTTTGTTGTTTAAAATAAACTGTTCCTGCTTCGGAAAGCCCAATCCCACAAAGAGAATCGACGCGCCGCTTTCGTTGATGGCGCGGATCACCGCCGCCTCTTCCTCGGAATTTTCATAGCCGCGGTGGGCACCTTTAAAATACCCGTGGTGCTCTCCTGCTACAATGGGCCCGTACTTCTCTTCTACCCTTTTTTTCGCTTCCGCCGCCACATGGGGCTCGCCGCCTAAAAAGAAAACCTGCTTGTTCTTTTCTTTGGCCAATTCCAGAAGATAGACGGACAAATCGTAGCCGGTAACCCGCTCTTCCAAGGGATGGCCCCCCATTTTCGAACCGATGACCAAACCGATGCCATCGGGCACCACGAGATCGGCCGCGTTCATCACCGCCGCTTGTTCGGCGTCGTCTTTCAGCGCCATGACAATTTCCGTATTGGGCGTGAAGATTCGATGGAAGCCGCCTTCATCTAAAAAATCGGAAAGAATTCTGCGGCTCTCTTCCTCGCTCACGGGATCCACCACGGTATTAAAGATTTTGATCTTGTCCTTAGGATTGTAAAAGGTCGAAGACATGTTTCACATTCCTCCTGCTTTTTTCCAAGAGCACCCGGTGCTGGGCCTCGAGGCGCGCCCGCTCCGCATCCCGCTTGCCGTACATAGCCACCACGGCATTTAAGAGCTTTTTCTCGTCCATGCCTTCGGCTTGTATGTCCGCGTCGATGGACAGGGCTTCCAATTGGGCCTTGACCTTCGGGTCGTAGACCACGCCCACCGCCGGCGTTTTCGATGTAACGGCGTAGATCAAGGCGTGGAGGCGCATGCCGATTAAAAGATCGCACAGGCCGATGATCCCTTCCATCTCTTCCACGCCGTAATTGCCGCTTAAGACGTAGCAATGATCCTTGTGTACCATTTTCGCCTTGATGCTCTCGGCGAAATGCTTGTCTTCCGGATAATGCAGGGGCGTAAATAAAATTTCAAGGCCTAATTCTTCGTGGGCCCGATCGGCGACGTAGGCGATTTTCGTCGCCAACGCAGGGGCTTTTTTCCACTGGCGCACGGCGATGGCGAGGAAGCGTTGATCTGCATCAATGCGTTCTTGCCGCAAAATAGCTTTCGCCGCCTCCGGGCTGATGCCTTCGATGCCGTACACGGGATCGGCGGTGACTTCCACCGGCGGCACGTTTACGCCAATGTCTTGAAGGACCTTGGCGCTGTCCGCATCCCTCAGGGTAATGTAGTCCACCTTGTTTAGAATGCGCGCCGTCAGTTTTCGGTTCAGGGCCTTGTGAATGGGGCCGACGCCGTTGGCATAGACGTAGATCTTTTTTCCCAAACGCTTCGCCAGGGCCATAACCCCCAAGTAGTAATACAAGCTCCTGGAGGAGGTCTCGTCTTGGAGGAGCGAGCCGCCGCCGCTAATTAAGAGATCCGTTCCCATGAGGGCCTTCTTCACGGATTTGTAGTGAAAGCGCTGGGTGGCATTGACGCCGTATAGCCTACGGGTTCGCGGTGGATCGTAGGAGAGGACATTTAATTGTACGGTGGGATCACAGGCCCTGATGTCCGCTACGATGGCGTGTAAAATCGCGTCATCGCCGCTGTTGTCGAAGCCGTAATAGCCACTAAATAAAACTTTCTTTCCCATAAGAATCCATCCTTTTCTCCGCAAGGGGGTTTGCGAGGTCTTTTTTGCAAATACGTACCAGTGCAAAGGTCAAAGCCAAGAGCAGCCAGAAGGTGGTCGTGATCTTGGTCATGTAAAAAATGTTTTCGAACATACCGTGACAGAGCATGCCTGCAAATGATGAAGCCAATGCTGCGCCCATAATTTTCAAATAACAGTTTTCACTCTTTAAGGGGTAGCGCGCCAAATTAACGAAGATGCTGACCATAAAAATCAGAAAGAGCACGAAGCCGATAATGCCCATTTCCGCAAAGATCTGCAGGAAAGCATTGTGGGCGTGAAAAATACCCATGCCTCGCAAATACTGCTCGAAAACCATTTTAAAGGGCCGGTACCCAAGGCCAAGTCCTACGAGAAGATGGTTGTGGATGATGGTTTCCGTCGTCTCCCAAATTTTAAACCGGTAAGAAGTGGACGAGTCGGCGAAATCGAAAATCGTCATAAAGCGATTGACGATGCTTGTGGGCACCACATACACGGTGGCTCCCATCAAGGGAATAGCCAAAAGCAAGAGTTCTTTTCGCACGAGACAGATAAAGACAAAGGCCGCTACGCCAATACCCAGCCAACCACCCCGTGACATAGTCATAATAAGTGATGCCATTTGTAAAACAAACATGGCTAAAAACAACAGACGCACGCCGTCTCGCTTCGTGGACCAAAAGATGCCCACAGTGAGGGGGATGGCCATAACCAAATACTCGGCGAAAATATTCGGATTGCCGAAAAGTGAATAGGCTCTGGCACGAATGGGGCTGTTAGAGTATATATCCACCCAGCCATCCTTCACGTCCACCCCGCCGAAGTATTGGTAAACGCCGTAAAGAGCGAGAATGGTAGCGGCGACACTGACGGCGACGATCATGCCGTGAAACTGTTCTTCTGTCTTGATTTCGTTAATCATAAAGATCAAATACATGAAGCCGCCGGTGTGGATGACCAAATCCCGGACCGAACCCATGGGATAGATCGAGGTGGCCGTTTGGATCACCATTAAGAGAAAATAGATATAGGGTACGATTTCGTGGCCGGCCACGACGAGGGGATCGTCTTTTTTTAAAAATTTTCTAATGATAAACAATCCGAAGGTTCCGTACAAAAGCGCGAGAACCAGCACATCGGGCAAGAAAATGTAGCCGAAGGTGGTGGCGATGAGGCTGATCATGGGATTTTCGAAAAAGACCATGACCCCGATGAGTCCTAAAAACAGCAGGATGACGAAGGGAATCTTAATCGCTAGACCCACACCGCCAATGACAAAGCCCAGGGCAAATAAAAGGAGGGGATTGATTTTTACGCGCGTTTCCATGACTCGGCCTCCTTATCGTGTAGAAGCAGGCGCCACAGGCATTTCACCGCGGACACGACGAGGGAACTGTCGAGCTTCTCCTGCGTATCGGTTCCCAGGAAGTTGGCGAAAAGGCCGCCGAAAAGAAAGACCAAGCCGAAGATGCCGTAAAGGCTGCGATGAAACAGGCCTAAAATAATGACGCTCAAGCCGAATCCCATAGATGCCATGCCCGTTACTTTCAGGGCGGAATCCAAGGATGCATAGCTGTCCACAATGTCGAAACCCACGGAGCCTTCTACGGCTCCCGCAATTCTTAGGCGCACCCAATGACAAACGGTGTTAATCAACCGATAGAAAAAACGAAGGATGCGAAAAACCAGGCTTTGAGTGAAGACGCCCTCCGCCCCGTCGAGCGCTCTATGGACCTTCGATGCCTTCCACTGTCTGCTCACAGCGCCGCCGACGGCAGCGAAAAAGCCGTGGAGCAAACTTTGTTTATACCAATTCTCCAATGCCCTTATGATGAAAAGTAAAATTTGAATCAGTACACTGGATTGAATCATAAATTACTCTCCGTCTTTTTTAATGCCGACGCAAATGCCCGTAAACGCGGAGGTTTTTGTCTTGACGCGGTAATCGTTGCCGACGCGAATCTCTTCGCTGCCCACCGCGTAGGACTTGTCCGAATCCTTAATGTCCACTTCCACATCCAAGTAAATGGAGTACTTATCCGGCACCGGCGCCTTGACCCATTGGCCCTCGTATTCCACCGCGTCTTTATACGGCTTTACCGTCTTGCGTAGGATTTTACCCAGGTAAGTTCCCTTGTCGGAGCTGTAGATATCTTGTCCTTCGGTAATATTCTCCGCCGTTGGCATACGCACATTGTCCACGAGAAAAGTCATCGTTCCTTTCGACGTGCTTTCCACGGAAATGGGGGATTCCTTAAAACGGGATGCACCACCCACGACGGCGACGATAAGGATGAGTAAGAAGAGGCAGTCAATAATATTGATTTTGCCGAAGAGTTTTCCTTTTTTATCGATCATGTTGGCTCCTTTGAAGAATTTTCTGATAGATTTCTGCATGGCTTTCGGCCATGGCTTCCTGACTGAAGTGTTCGTTTACGTATTCATAAAGGCCTTCGCCCCGCGCCTTCATTTCATCGGGATGATTCAGGGCATAAAGCATTTTCCGACTCATGGCTTCGGCATCTTTCGGTTGAAAGACCATGCCATAGTCCCCCGCCATTTCTCCGATGCCGCCGACGTCCGTGGCAATAAAGGGAATTTTCGCCTTAGCCCCTTCGAGAAGGGCGTAGGGGAAGCTTTCCGATACGGAGGTGAGGAGATTCACATCCCCTGCCCCGTAAAGGCTAAAGGGATCGGAGACCTGGCCCAAGAATGAAACCAAATCTTCCAGACCCTCATCTTTCACATAGGCCATGAGCTTTTCCCGCTCCGGCCCTTGCCCGGCGATGAGTACGTGTGTGCCTGTGAAGGCTTCCTTGTTTAAGGCCACCGCGCGCAAAAGGGTCATGTGGTCTTTGACCAAATCCAGGCGGGCGGCAATGACAAAGAGCATGCGATGGGCGTATTTTTTTAATCCGTAGCGATCCAAAAAACGGTCTTTATCTACGGCGAGCTCCGTCTTTTTCATGTCGATGCCGTTGTAGGTGACGAAAATGGCATCTTCCGGAAAACCACGACTTACCAGCATGGTCTTGAAGCGTTCCGTAATGGCGATGTAGTTGTCAAATCGCTTTAAGGCGTATTTGTTTAAAGGCGTAAAGACCTTGTCCTTAATAAAATTATCTTTGAAGTCCAGTAGGTAATCGCTGTGCAAGGTGGTGACCATGGGCACATCCACGCGCTTTCGCAGGTACAGGGCGTTAAAATTAGCCCGCGCGCCGTGGCAGTGGATTAAGTCGAATCCTTCGTCCTCGATCATGCGGGCCACTTCTTTTAATGCCCCCATGTCGAAGCGATTTTTCTGCTCTACGAGGCGGGCATCGATGCCCAATTCCAAGGCGCCGTCGAGAAAAGGACCGGGACAGAAACACACCATGCTTACTTTGCCATAGCCTTCCAAGCCCTTCAGCAAAGTATAGATGTGGGTCTTCGCCCCGCCGGTGTCGCCGCCGCTGATAAGATGAAGAACTTTCATCGTCATCCCCGTTAAAGTCCTCGTACCACGCGGTAATTGCCCCGCGCGAGTACAATGGCGTCGGTGGCGGCCACAAGGCCACGGCCGTCACTTCTCGGTGCAATGAGCATATGGTTTAAGGGCGCTTTCTCCCCTTGTTTTAAATCCACGCCGACGGTAATGTCGCTGAGGCCGCCTAATTCTTGGGCGATGGTGTCCACCCGCCCGCTTCTCGGGATCATCTCCGCCCCTTGGGCCGCGATAATTTTATCGCCCGCCTTCAGCTCCACCACTTCCATGGTACCGGAAGTTGCAACGGACGCCGGTTGTTGGTTTTGTTTTTTTTCAATGGCTTCAAGCCTTTGGTTTAAATAACTCAAGGAAACCAAAGGATCGTCGTCTTTGGCAAAAGCGGGAATGGCCGCGCCCATAAACATCAATCCGAGGGCACAGGCCGCGCTTATTTTTTTCCAATTGCGTTTCACAATCTCATCCTTTCTGTGTCTTAATTCATCTTATCTATTATACAACAATCCAAGGCTTAGACCAATGAAAACGACAAAAGCGCGGGGCTTGCCCGCGCTCGTCTATGTATTACAGACCGATGCTGATTTTTAATGCTTCGTCGACGTCGTCCATAATTTTTGTGCCGAACTTGCCGATTTTTTCCCGCAACCGCTTTTTATCGATGGTACGCACCTGTTCCAAAAGAATCACGGAGTTTTTCGGCAAATCATTGTTCGCCGCCTTCACCTTGACGTGAGTCGGCAGTTTTGTCTTGTTCATTTGCGATGTAATCGCCGCAACAATCGTCGTAGGCGAATACTTGTTGCCCACATCATTTTGAATGATGACCACGGGCCTTACGCCGCCTTGTTCCGAACCGATAACCGGGCTCAGATCGGCATAAAACACATCGCCTCTCTTAATAACCATAGATCACAACCTTTCTATTTCTGACAGATCTCTCTCGCGGCCTCGAGGCGGAGGAAGGCTTCAGGCAAATACTCGATAAGATCCGAAGCGATCATTCCCCGCTTGCTTTTATGTAAAGCGGCGAGATCTCCTGCCAGTCCGTGTATGTATACCCCCAGGCGGGCCGCTTGAAAACAATCCATGCCCTGGGCCAAAAACGATGCGATAACGCCGGTTAAAACATCGCCGGAGCCCGCCGTCGCCATGCCGGCATTGCCCGTTTCGTTGACTACGCGGTCGTCTTTCGAAGCCACGATGGTGTCGTGTCCCTTCAATACCACCACGCCGCCGTAGCGACGAAGGCAAGCATCCACAGCTTCGTCTCGGTGGGCGTTCACCCAGGCCACATCGCGATCAATGAGGCGGGCCATTTCCCCGGCGTGGGGCGTGAAAATTTTCGGTCCCGCCGATGGCACCTTCGCTTCCGCCAAATGGTAGAGCCCGTCGGCGTCGACGGCCATGGGAAGGGCGAGGCCGTATACTTTCAAAAACACATCCCGCGCCCTGTCGTCGCGGCCCATGCCAGGACCGAGCCCCAAGGCGTCCACGTCCTTTAAATCCTCCGCCGCACTTTGTTTTTTTACGATGACTTCGCGCATACGCAAAGAAAAGTCGCGGAAACTATCGTCGGGAACGTAGGCGTAACTCAGGCCGCAACCGGCCCTTAATGCCGCCGAGGCGGCGAGGTCTACGGAGCCGAACATCCCGGCGCATCCGCCGACGACGGCCGCCTTTCCCCGAGCGCCTTTGTGGTCACTCAGATTCACGACGGGGAGCATTTTCGCCGCCTCCTTCGACACCGAAGGCCCCTCGCCTGTCCTAAGCCGCGCCACGGCGACGGCGTAGTCTTTTTCGTGAGAGATGGATAAATCAAAGAAATGCTGCTCAAAGCGTCCGTAGGGTGCGCCGCTTTCGTCGTAGAAAACAAGCAGGTTTTTAAAGCCCGCCTTAAACAGACCCGCGCCCAATGCCTTGGCCATGGCCTCTTTTGCGGCAAAGTGTGCGGCCACGGTATTGGGGTGCAGGCGCAGATTTGCCCGTTCCTCAGGCGAAAACACTTTTTGCAGAAAAGCCTCGCCTCGCCTGTTCAGTATTTCTTTTATTCGCGGTATGTAAACCAGATCCACGCCAATCATATGCCACCTCTTTTTCATCATAACACAATTTTCAGAAAAAAACGCTTTTTTGCTTGACAAAGTTTTTGTCCCTCCATATAATGGATATCAAATTCATAGATACGATGATGGCGTCCCCAAAATTACAGCGCCGGAGTATGATAATTTGCTTGAGGCTTTTTGCGAAGAAAGGTGGTACCGCGTTGGAAGACGCCCTTTCGCAGGAGCTTTTTTTGTGCTTAAAAAAGGAGGCATTATGACTGAAAACGTATTTGATCTACTTGAAAGAAGAGGTTACATCGACCAAGTAACTTTCCCCGAAGAATTGCGTGAACGCTTGGCAGAAGGACCGATTACTTTTTATATCGGCTTTGACGCAACGGCGGATTCCCTTACTTTAGGCCACTATCTTCAAGTAAAAGTTCTTCAACATTTCCAACGGGCCGGTCACGTGCCCATTACCCTTTTCGGTGGCGGCACCACCTTAATCGGCGACCCCTCCGGACGCAGCGACATGCGCAAAATGCTGACCCGCGAAGACATCGACCACAACATCGAATGCTTCAAACGGCAATTATCTCATTTTATCGATTATTCCGACGGCAAGGCCATCGTCGCCAACAATGCGGATTGGCTCTTGGATCTGGGCTACCTGGAATTCATGCGCAACATCGGCGTGCATTTCTCCGTAAACCATATGCTGAAGCTGGACGCTTATGCCAATCGTTTGGAACAAGGGCTGACTTTCTTCGAAATGGGCTACATGCTCATGCAGTCCTACGACTTCCTGCTCCTCTACAGAAAATACAATTGCCAATTGCAATTAGGCGGCTCCGACCAATGGAGCAATATGCTCGGCGGCTACGACTTGGTTCGGAAGCTCGACGACGGCAAGGTCTACTCCATGACCTTCAAGCTGCTCTCCACCGCCGACGGCCAAAAGATGGGCAAATCCATGAAGGGCGCCATTTTCTTGGATCCCAACAAGACGCCGCCCCACGAAATGTTCCAATACCTGCGTAATTGCGACGACCGCGATGTCATTAAGTTCCTGAAACTCTTAACCGACGTCAGCGACGAAGAAATCGGCGATTACGAAAAACTGGAAGGCCAAGAACTGAATGCAGCCAAGGAACGTTTGGCTTGGGAAATCACCAATGAAGTTCACGGCAAGGAAGAAGCGGACAAGGCTCTGGAAGCTTCCCGCGTTCTCTTCGGCGGCAGCGGCGATACGGAACACATGCCCACCACGGAGCTTGCAGAAGAAGATGTGAAAGACGGCATCACCATTGTGGAACTGATGCAAAAAGGCGATCTCATCGCCTCCACCAGTGAAGGACGCCGACTCATTCAACAAGGCGGCGTGTCCGTCGACGACGAAAAAGTCGCTTCCCACGATGCCATCATCACTTTAGATGCCCTTAAAAAAGGTGTCCACGTCCGCAAAGGCAAGAAGGTTCACCACCTGTTCAAATTAAAATAAGCCCATACAATGAAAAGCGACCCGAGGAACGTGGATCCCCACGAACCGGGTCGCTTTTTAATCCAATGGTTTGGCGAAAATCATTTTTCCCGCCGAGGTTTGAAGCATACTGGTCACTTTGCAGTCCACATTGTGGCCGATGTAGTCGATGCCGTTTTCCACGACGATCATGGTGCCGTCGTCTAAATAGCCCAGGCCCTGTTTGTCCTGACTGCCGGGCTTGACGACGAAGACATTGATCTTCTCGCCGGCGACGAAGACGGGCTTCATGGCATTGGCCAAGGCATTGATGTTCAACACCCGTATGCCCTGCACGTCCGCCACCTTGTTTAAATTATAGTCGTTGGTCACCACCACGCCCTTCACTTCTTTGGCCAAGCGCAGAAGCATGGTGTCCACTTCGGTTATATCGCCGTAGCTTTTTTCCAGAATTTTAATTTTATAGCGACTGTCTTCTTGGAGCTTTTTCAAAGCATCCAAGCCCTTTCGGCCCTTCGCCCGACTCATGCCGTTTGAAGAATCGGCGATGCCCTGAAGCTCCCGCAAAACGAAGTTCGGCACGACGATGGGCCCTTCAATGAAGCCCAGCTCGATTATATCGACGATGCGCCCGTCGATAATCACCGAGGTGTCCAAAAGCTTCGGTACGCCCTGTTTTTTATCGACGTTTTTCAATTTCACGGCGCCGCTTCCCTGGAGAAAAAGATTCCGAATGGATGTGGCGATTTCTTCCCTTTTAAAGAGCATAATCCGTATGCCCAGCACCCCTAGTACGACATAGATAATCAGAGATAAAAAGCTGCTGATGTAATCGATGTTCAGTCGGTAGATGGGCAGGGAGACGAGAAAGGCAATGATGATTCCGATAATCAGACCGAAGATGCCCCAAAAAATATCCGATGCAGGCACGTCTTTCATTTCTGATTCGACAAAACCTACAAACCGCCAAAGCGCCCCGTAAGCGTATTTCCCGAGAATAAAAAATAAAATGGCAAATAAAATAAAAATAACCACGGGAATCGCTGCAGGGGGAATCAGACGGCCCAGTATTTTCATGGCATTCAAATCGCGCAACAGTCTTAAGACCAGGCGTGCGACGGCCAATCCCAAAAGGGTAAAGAGCAGTCGGAACGCCCAGTGGAAGATGCGATTGGATCGAATTCCCATGGGCACCCTACTTTCTTTCTTCAATGTCCTTCAAACATCCGTCCGCCATGGTTTGATCCACCAGCTCCACCACTTCGTCGAAAGACTTGTCGTAAACGAGGACCATTTCGGACAATATAATTTGCCGGGCCGTGTTAAGAATTTTACGTTCCCCCGTAGAGAGGGCTTTTTCTCTGTCTAAGCTTTCCAGATTTTTAATGACCTTGGCAATTTCTTCCAGGTCGCCGGTTTTAATCTTGTCTTGATGGAAGCGATAGCGCCGATTCCAGTTGGTCGGCATTTTTTCCTTCCCGGGATCCTTCAATACCTCCAAGACTTTGTCCATTTCTTCCGGTGTTTTTATATCGCGAATCCCTACATCGCCCATGCTGCCCAGGGGGACCAACACTTTCATTTCGTTTACGGGAATTTTCATGACGTAGTATTCTTTTTTCTCTCCCAAAATGACTTTGGTCTCGATATCGACGATGATGCCGGCACCGTGTACGGGATAGACGATCTTATCACCTATTTTAAACATAGCTTCCTCCTCTCCTGCCTATATTCTATTTAATTATACCATAATCAGAAAAATTTAACATACTATCACATACGGGATAGGGTTTCAAGTGATTTTGTAAAAAGTTTCTCTTCGAGGGACGGGTTTTTCCGCAAAATGCCTTCTCCTTTTATTTATCCCTTCCTGATTTTTCCGCGGTTCGCCATTCAGGCAAGCTTGCCTTTCACAGGCTCCCGCCAATACAATAAAACAAATAAAAAACGGCACAAAGATCCATGCCTTTATGCCGTTGGCGTGTAAGGACTTAAACGAAGCCCTTTTCTTCAATTATAGACATTTCCACGGTCTTTACGGGTTCTTACACCAACTCACGGAGAGGTTCAAGGGATTTTGAATCCACCGCCTCGCCTAAATCATCTTCACATAAAGGCAGGTCATGTCGTCTACGATGTCTTCGTAAATAAAATCGCTAAGTGCCTGTTGAATTTCCGCCAGGGGATCGTCGCCGATTCGGCTGAACAGATCCCGCAAGGCATCTACGCCGTACTGCTTTCTGCCCCGACTGCGGCATTCCGTAATCCCGTCGGTGTAAAATAATAATTCGTCGCCTTTTTGCAAATAGGCGCTGCGGCACTCATAAAACGTCGCCTCCACCAATTGCGTCACGGGAAAGCCCGCGTTCATCAAGAGCCGCACGTGGCCGTTTCGCTTTAACAGGGGCGGGCAATCGTGGCCGGCATTGGCATAGGTGAATTTCCTGTTCTTTTTCGAATACACGCCGAGGAACATGGTGAAGTACATGGTGTCCGGCGGATTCAGCTCCCGGAAGCGATGCACCAGCTCCATCATGGCCACGGTGGGATCCACCAAAATCTCCGGATCCATGTTTCGCATCGTTTGGGAAATAAATAAAGTCGCCATGGAGGAAGCGAAGCCGTGGCCCACGGCATCGGCCATGTAAATGGCTGTGTGGTCTTCGTCGATTTCAATAATGTCGAAGAAGTCGCCGCTTAAAATTTCCGCCGGTCGATAGAAATAGTCTGTATAAAAAAACCGATCGTAACCCCGCTGGGGCAAAAGGGCCCGCTGAATGGAGGCGGCACTCATTTGCTCCTCGATTAGGGCGCGATTCTTTTCGATCAACTCCACCTGAAGCCGCTTTTCCACGCTCTTGTCGCGAAACACTTCGATGGCGCCGATAATATCTCCGGCTTCCGATCGAATGGGATTGGTTTTTACGGAATAGTAGGTTTCGCCGATGTAGGTCTCCCGCTGAATGTTTTCGCCACTTCCAAGGGCGCGGGCCGTCATGCGGTCATCGTCGTGCTTTCCGTCTCTTTCGTTTTTCTCCAATACTTTTTCCATGGCATGATTATAGTAGACTACGCGATTGTCCTTGTCCACGACGCGAATTAAATCGGTCATGGTGTCCAAAAGCTTGGTCTCGATTATGTTGCTTGGAATCTCGCTCTTTCTCATGCCTGCCTCTTTCCCCTGTTAGGGCCTGGGACCGTAGTATTGGTAGTAGTCTGTCTTGATCTTTCCGTTGTAAAGCTTGCGCTTTCTGTCCGCCTTCTTGCCGAAGCCGTATTCAAAGCCTTCGTCCGCCGTAATAATGTAGTGGCTCCATGTGGGCAATGCTTTCGCCAATTGACCCAGCTCACGATTTAGTGCCATGACCGACTCTTTGTCTTCGATCCTGACGCCGTAAGGGGGATTGGTAATGATGACGCCGTAGTCTCCGGCCAGGTCCAGCTGGGCAATGTCTTTTTCCCTTAAAGTCACGTCGTCTAAAAAGCCCAGGGAATCCAAATTGATTCGCGCCGCTTCCAGGGCCTTAGGATCTATGTCGAAGCCGTAAAGCTCCAATTTGCTGTCGTAGTCGATCATTTCAAAGGCTTCTTTTCGCATGGCCTTTTCATTGGTCCCCTCCAGGTTCCAATACTCAAAGTCGAAACGACGATTCAACCCCGGGGCGATGTTTCTGCCTAAAAGAATCGCCTCGATTAAAATGGTGCCGCTGCCGCAAAAAGGATCCACGAGCATACGGTTTTTGTTCCAAAAACTGAGCTGCACCAGCCCCGATGCCAATGTTTCCGTTAATGGCGCCTTCACCGAGCGCTTTCTGTAGCCCCGGTCGTGAAGTCCGTCGCCGGATGTGTCGATATAAATCGTGGCCAAGTCGTCGACAATTCGCACGCCGATGCGGTAGCGGGCCCCGTTTTTTTCAAACCATTCGGTTTTGTAGCGGGTCTGCAATTTGTTGACCACGGCTTTTTCCGTGATTCTTTGAATATCCGACAGAGAAAAGAGTTGTGATTTTTTACTCTTGGCCTCGGTAATGAAATTCGCCGTCTTGGGCATAATGTCCGGCCAAGGCAAATCGTATACGCCGTCGAAAAGCTCCGTAAAACTTCTCGCCTCAAAGCGGGCAAGCACCCAGTGCACCCGCTCCGCCGTGCGCAAATGTAAATTTAATCGACTGATGTCTTCCGTCTTTCCTTCCATGGACACGAGGCCGTCTTGCACGCGAATGTTTTTCATGCCCAGAGCCTGAGCTTCCCGTTTCAATACGGCTTCCATGCCGATGTTTGCCGTTGCTTCCAAATAAATCATAGAACACCTCCACACTATTATACTAAATTACACCCCATTTGAACATGATTCCCCGAAAAGGCGGAGATAAAAGATGAAATCACTGTGGTTTTTTTGAAATAATGGGTATATAAACATCGTAAAATAAAACTTAGAATTACTGGGAGGTAATAATTCATGACAAAATTAACCGAAACCGTCAAATCCGGCGACTTTAAGAACGAAAAACACGTTCCCGAAATCGAAGCTTCTTTCGAAGGCGGCTTCGTTAAAGTTTCCGTTGCCGTCGGCAAGGAAATCGAACACCCGAACACATTGGAACACCACATTTCCTGGATCAAAGTCTTCTTCAAGGCTGAAGGCGCTGCAGCACCTGTAGAAGTCGGCAGCTATGAATTCAACGCACACGGCGAAAGCGACGTCTTTACTGTTCCCGAAGTCAACACCTGCTTCAAGAGCGAAAAGAAGGGCACCGTTTACGCACTGAGCATGTGCAACATCCACGGCCTCTGGGAAAATGTCGTTGAACTTTAATTGACGATCAGTGATCTGATCCGACGCCTCCTTTCGGGGGCGTTTTTTGTTGCCTGCATCGACTCAAAATGTTTCCATTAAAAAACCCGAGATTCGGAATTTCCGAGCCTCGGGTTTTCTCTTTTATGAAATTGGCGGAAGCGTGCCTTAGCTATTGCTTTAATTTCTTCTCGATCCACCCGAGAAACACATCGGATAGGATGGCCATCAGGGCCGTGGGAATGGCGCCGGCTAAAATAATGGCGGAGCCGTTGGCCACCGTCGTGCCTCGGGTAATAATATCGCCCAGGCCCCCGGCGCCGATAAAGGTGCCGATGGCGGCGACGCCGATGCCTACCACCAGGGCGTTGCGTATGCCGCCCATGATGACGGAAATGCTCAGTGGAAATTCCACTTTCATCACCTGTTGCACTTGGGTCATGCCCATGCCCCGTGCCGCATCGATGATGCCGGGATCGATGGCGTCGATGCCGGTGATCGTGTTTTTAATAATGGGCAAGAGGGCGTACAAAAACACGGACAAGACCACGGTGTTTGCGCCGATGCCGATGAGCATCATTAAAATGGCCAACATGGCAAGCCCCGGTATGGTTTGAATGACATTCACGACGGCCATGACGATGTTTCTGATTTTTTCTCTCCCTGAAATGAAAAATCCCAAGGGAATGCCCACGATGCAGGCAAAGAGCACGCCGTAAATGGCAATGAGGAAGTGGCGGGAAAATTGTTCCGCAATGTAGTTGAAGTTCGTGGCGTAATAATTTATGAGTTCATTAACCATTGACTTCACCTCGGATTCGTTCCAGTTCCTTTTGATCGACCTTCACATCGTCGAAGTAATTGTTCGCTTTTAAAAATTCCTCGGCTACGACTTGGGGCTCCATACGGTCTTCCGATGCCAGTTTGTTTAATTCCTGCATTTTTTCGGAAGAGATGGTTCCCTTTAATTTCAGTAAAATTTCAATGAGCTCCGGATGCTTCTTCAGTATCTCCACCGAAGCCACGGGAGAACAATCGTAGGCAGGGAAAAGCTTTAAGTCGTCTTCCAAAAGCACGAGATCATAGGAATTGATTCGCCCGTCGGTGGAATAGCCCAATACCACATCCATGTTCCCACCGGATAAGGCGGAATAAACGAGACCGATATCCATGGCGTAAAAATGCGGAAACTCAAAGCCGTAGGTGGCCTTAAAGGCTTCGTAGCCGTCGCCGGGCCGTTCCACCCAGGAGGAATCCACGCCCACTTTCACCTCGTCGGCGATGCCTTTCAGTTGAGACACTTTCGTTAAGTTGTGGGCGCGGGCAAAGTCTTTCGTCACCATAAAGGCGTAGGTATTGTCGAAGCCGTAGGACGGAAACCAAATTCGGTTAAACTTTTTTAAATAGCTTTCCCGCACCGATTCCATGGCCTTTTCCGGATCTCTTTCCGGCACCATACCGCATTCTCCCGTAAGGGACGTGCCGGTATACATGCCGCCGACCACATTCAGTGCTTTTTTCTCCATGGCGATGTGTGTCATGGTGGTGGAGCCCAGATTTTTAACCTGACTCACCTTTAAATCCGTGTTGTGCTCCACCATTTGGGTGACGATCTCCGCCAATACCTGCCTTTCCGTGTAGGTGCCCGATGCAACGATGACGTCATTGTCTACGGAAGATGAGATGCCCGGCAGAGAACAGGCCGTCAAAAGGAATGTAAAACAAATTAGAAGAAGCTTTTTCATGTTCTTCATCTCATTCACCTCCCTTGTATGGCGACAACCGCTTTTCCAATTTCCCGAACAGGTAGTCCGTTAAAAGGGCGAGCACGGTAATGGGAATCGTGCCCCAAAGAATCATCGGCGGCACGTAATTGTTGAGTCCGTTAAAGATGAAGTCTCCTAATCCCCCGGCACCCACATAGGCGGCCAGGGTGGTCCATGCCAGAACATAGACCGCCGACAGGCGGATCCCCGCCATGATCACCGGCAGGGCCAAGGGAATTTTTACTTTCGTCAAAATTTGCCTTTCTTCCATGCCCATGCCTTTGGCCGCATCCACGGCCGACGGGGTGACGGAGGTGAGGCCTAAAAAGGTGTTTCGCAAGATGGGCAGCAGGGAGTAGATAAACAGGGCGGAGACGGCCGTCTTCTTTCCCACACCAAATATGGGAATCATCATGGCGAGAAGGGCAAAGGAGGGAATCGTCTGAAGCACCGACGCCACGCCCATGACGCCCTTTGAAATCTTTTCATACTTTGAAAGCAAAATGCCCAATGGCACGGCGACGAGAATGCCCAAGGCCAGGGAAATCGCCGAAATAGACAAATGCTCCAGCAATTTTTCGCCGATGAGGCGATAATTTTCCGCAAAGAAATTAATCATCTGCATCACCGCCGATAATATTGTTGTAAATTGTATCGACGACGGAGGCGCGGGTGACGATGCCTACCAATTTTCCCTTTTCATCGACGACGGGCAGGTTTCGATAGCCCAACTCCACGATGAGGTGAATGGCTTCGATGATTTTCGTCGTGTTTTTTATGGAGACGGCATCGTTCATAATTTCCGAAACACGGGTATCGATGCGGCCCAGCCTCCCTAATTCGAAAATACCCACGACACCTTTCAGCGTATTTTTCCTGTCGGTGACAAAGAGGGTGTCTACTCGTTTTTTCCGCATTAATTTCAGGGCCTCCCGCGTACTTTCCCCCTCATTAATGTAAGCAGGGTCGCGAATCATAATGGTCTCGACGGAATTGTAAGAGGTCTTCGCCTTATTTAAATTGTCTTCCCCCAACAAGCCGCGAACGTAGTCATTGGCCGGGTTTTTTAAAATATTTTCCGGCGTATCGTACTGCACCATGTGGCCCATGTCCATAATTAAAATGCGATCCGCCAGGTTTAAGGCTTCATTCATATCGTGGGTTACGAAGACCACGATCTTCCCCATTTCTTTCTGTATGTTTTTAATTAAATTTTGCAGTGCCTCCCTGGTAATGGGATCCAGAGCCCCGAAGGGTTCGTCCATTAAAATAATGTTTTGATCTGCAGCCAGGGCCCGCACGACGCCGATGCGCTGTTGTTGGCCGCCGCTCAGCTGGCTCGGGTACTTATCCAAATACGCCACCGGCAGATCGACTTTTTGAATCAAGGCCTCGGCGATGTCTCGCTTTTTCTCTTCATCCCACTTTAAAAGGGACGGGACCAGGGTGATGTTTTCATAGATCGTCATGTGGGGCAAAAGACCGATCTGCTGAATGACATAGCCGATTTCTCTTCTCAGCTTCACCGGATTTTTCGTCATAATGTCTTCACCGTCGATGAAGATTTTTCCCTTCGACGGCTCGGTCATGCGATTAATCATACGCATAATCGTCGTCTTCCCCGATCCCGAGGTGCCGATGACGCAGATAAACTCCCCGTCATTTATTTTAAAGCTTATATTTTCAACGGCCGTTTGGGTTTTATAAATCTTTGCCACGTCGACAAATTCAATCATGTGTTGCCCTCCCGTTCTTCTCTGAACTTTCTTTATATCATTATTTATACCCTTTTGAATACTGTATTCTCTATTTTATGGCCTTTTTTCTGAGATAAAGCGTTTGGGGCATCTTTGAATCACAAAGCCACTGTGCTTTTTGCGTAACGGGACCGTTTCATGGCATTAAAAAACTTCAACCGAATCGATGATTCGTCGGTTGAAGTTTCTTTTATTTCAAAGTCGGTCGTACTTTCTTTTAAGACACGGCGTAATCCCGCATGTTTTCCATGGCGATGGCCACAGTAGACGAATTGTGCAGGAAGGACGAGGTCGTATTGGTAATGACCTCGAAGTAGCCCAGTGCGATTAAAAGAGAATTAAACGAGATGATCTTGCGGTAATCCCGTTGAATTCGTGCTTGCAATTCCTTGGCGATCTTCACCACTTCTACAATGGAGGCCAAGTCGTCGCTGCCGATGGCGATATCTGAGATTTCTCGGGCGATATCTGCGCCTTTATGCATGGCAATGCCTACATCGGCGCCGGACAGGGCCACGGAATCGTTGATCCCGTCGCCGATCATGACAACTTTTCTGCCCATGGCTTTTTGCGATTGAATGTACTCCGCCTTGTCCTCGGGAAGGACTTGTGAGCGGTAGTAATCCAGACCCAACTCATTGGCCACGAAGCGTGCGGAGTTTTCCGCATCGCCGGTCAGCATGGCAATGTTGGTAAATCCTAATTGACGCAGGGCATCCACCGTTTCTTTCGCATCATCGCGAATGGGATCGGCAATGCACAGCACGGCAATTAACTCGCCGTCATACGCCAGGTACAGAAGGGAATAATTTTCCTTGAGCTCTTCGATAACGGATTCTTTCGCCGGGGGCAGGTGCACATTTTCGTCATCGAAAATAAAGTGCGCCGAGCCGATGAGGGCGGTTTTTCCGTCGATCTTCGAAGAAATGCCGTGTGCCACAATGTATTCCGTCTCGGAATGCATTTCGTCGTGACGCAAATTCCGTTTAATGGCTGCATCTACAACGGCATTGGCGATGGAATGGGGGAAGTGTTCTTCCAGGCAGGCGGCAATTCGAAGGCATTCATCTTCCGAACGGCCGTCGAAGGCAATGACTTTTTCAACCGTCGGCGTAGACTTGGTCAACGTCCCGGTCTTGTCAAAGACAATGGTATCCGCTTGAGCTAAGTTTTCCAAATACTTGCCGCCTTTTACCAAAACGTCCATTTGTCCGGACTGGCTCATGGCTTTCATAACGGCAATGGGGATCGTCAGCTTCAGTGCGCAGGAAAAGTCTACCATTAAGAAGGCCTTGGCCTTATGCACAGAGCGGGTCAGGGCATAGGAAATAATCGCTCCGAGGAAGGAATACTTCACCAGAGAATCCGCCATGTTTTCCGCTTTTTTCTGTGCCATGGATTTATTCTTTTCGCTTTCGCCGATCATCTTAATGATGTTGTTGATGCGGCTTTCATTGTAAAGTTTTTCGGTCTTTACGTGCAACATGCCTTCTTCGAGGACCGTGCCCGCAAAGACGGTTTTGCCTTCTTCCTTTTTAACCGGCACGCTTTCGCCGGTGAAGGAGGATTGGTTTACCGTACCCACACCCTTGACGATGGTGCCGTCTACGGGAATGGTGGTACCCATGGTAACTTCTACAACATCGCCGATGGTGATGTCGCGAAGGTTTTTGACGTATTTTTCTTCTCCGTCTACGACAAAGACCTTGTCGATGTTTAATTCCAAGGTGCGAACCAAATCGCTTTGGGATTTCTTCAAGGTCCAATCTTCCAATTTTTCGCCTAAATTCAACAGGAACATAATGGAAGAAGCCGCGCCGAAGTCGTTTGTGGCCAGGGATACACCGATGGCCGCAGCATCTAAGACTTCCACATTGAGCTTGCGTTCGTAAAGTGCGACCAAGCCACGTTTAATAAACCTGGATGCCCGCACCAAGGTCACGATGGTTCCCAAGGGGTAGGGCAAAAAGTTTTTCATGACGAAACGCACTTCGAAGGCGTCGCGCACGATGTGGAACAATTCTTTTTCTTCAAGGGGAATGTAGCTCGTGTCCTCGATTTCGAAATCATCTAAGGACGCGAGCTTCAAATCTAACAGGGTGCGACAAGCTCTTTTTAATCCGGCGTCATCGTCGTGATTGACGATGATGCTGCCGGATACGGGAGATACTTTCGCATAAGATACCCCGGGCACTTGCTCCAAAAGATACTTGATCTTGTTGGCCCTTTCATAAGACAGTTGGTACGTCGTAGAAAAACGCGTACGACCCGGGATACGATGGGCAATGGCGACCTTCATCTTATTCCACTACGTCGCAGGCGACACAGTCAGATTCTTCTGCCGCTTTTGCTAAATCTTCAGCCGTTTCTTTTGCTTCTTCAGCTTCTCTTTTTGCTCGTTCGTCTTCTGCTTTTTTGACCTTTGCTTCAGCAACGACATCTTCGGCGTTTTCTTTCGCCTTTTCGATGGTCTTGTCGATGCCTTCTTTGACCTTGAGGCCTCCACTAACGGTGGAAACTGCTAAGTTCTTTACTGCATTGGATTTGAGAATTTTGTCTCCGACTACGCCAAGCACAACGCCGGCGCCTAAACTGATTAACTTCTTTTTCATAATAATCACCTCTTTGTTCCGTATCATATCACCTTTATTATCATTTATCAATACTATTTTTACAATTTCTTAAAATAATTTTTGCCTGCTATGTACAACTATCGGTAATCTACTTATTTCCAACGTTTTCTTATATACAATTGTTTTGCGTTTTTAGGAATATTTGCCCTTAATGAATTGCTAACTGATATTGATAGGCGTCATCCTATATGATTTTCGGCTTTGTACCTTTATTTCATTCGAATCCGTATCCGGTGCACGCTCGTCCAAAGGGTCGTAAAATTTATATTAAAAGATAAATGCGATCGTTTAGCCCTTTTTGCTTCTGTACGTTTTTCCGCACCGTCGCTTCTTTTCCCTTTCTCGGTTGTAAAATTTCATCTTATGAAATTTTTTAAACGATAATTATACTCATCTTATCAATTAAAAAATCGACGATTTCTCGTCGATGCTTTATTGGCCGTAGCTCTTCAGTTTTTCGAGAACTTCATCGATTTTCTCTTCGGGAATGAATTGAATGGGCTTTTGCGTCGCCAAGGCGGTCATATACATAAAGGCACAAAATTCCAAGTCACGAGTCAGGCCCATGGCTTCTTTTAAATTTTTCCCGCCGGCAATGAGTCCGTGATTGGCGAGGATCACCGCTTTAGACGTATCACCCATAGCCTTTACCGCCGACCGGGCCAAGGCTTCGGTGCCGAAGGTTTCGTATGGCGCAAGAGGCACAGTTGCAGCCCCCGACGATGCGATTAAATAGCTGATGGGCCCCAAATCTTCACCCAGAGTGGAAAAGGCGCTGATATAGTTGCTGTGGCAGTGAATGAGGGCGCGAATATCGGGGCGGGCGCGGTAAATCGCCGCGTGCATATGCCATTCCGAGGAGGGCTTGCGCTCGCCGCCTAAAATATTGCCCTCTAAATCCATGCGTACAAGGTCGCTTTTTTTAAGGCTGTCGTAGGCCATGCCCGACGGCGTAATAAAAAAGCTCATGCTGTCGTCGCTTCTGACGGATAAGTTTCCGCCGCTGCCGAAGGTGAGTCCCTCTTTTACCAAGGCCAGGCCGTATTGAATGAGGTCATTTCTGTCCTTTGTTTCCATAATTATTTAAGTCCTCCTTGCCACATTATACGCGGGCGGCGATTCACTCGCAAGGCAAAAAGCGTGTATAATGATGATGGTGATATTATGAAAAACCATTGGTCCGTACGAAAGCTGGTGGCCTTTACCCTCCGAAGCGGCGACATCGACAGCGGCTTTTTGTCTCACAAGCGGGCACAGGAAGGCATTCGCCTCCACCAAAAATTGCAAAGGGCCTATCCGCCTTCTTTTGATTCGGAGGTGGAGATTTCAGGCACCGTGGCCTACGACGGCGGCGAAATCCATTTGGAAGGCCGCATCGACGGCGTCGACGAAGACGCCCATCTTTTGGATGAAATTAAGTCGACGGTCTACACGAAAGATGCCATCGACGATAGGCCCGACGAGCTTCACTGGGCCCAGCTAAAGTGTTATGGCTACCTCTACGCCAGGGCCAAGGGCCTCGATGAAGTGCATCTGCGCCTCACCTACATTCGCATCGAAGACGAGGATGTGTTTCGCTACGAAAAATGCCTTTCCTTCGACGAGCTAAACACCTTTATGGACGAGGTTATGGCGCGGTTTCAGCGGATTCAAAAGCGCCTCACCGATTTCGAGGCCCTGTCTCTCGCCTCGGCAAAGGCACTCAATTTTCCTTACGACGGTTTTCGCCCGGGCCAGCGGGACATGGCCGTGGCGGTTTTCAATATGATTCAAACAGAAGGCACCCTCCTCGCCCAGGCACCGACGGGCATCGGCAAGACCATTGCCACCTTGTTTTCCGCCGTAAAAGCCGTAGGCGAAGGGCTATTAGAGGGTGTTTTCTACGCCACCGGCCGCTCCACGCAAAAAACCGTGGCCACGGAAACATTGGCCCTTCTACGCGAAAAGGGGCTGCGCATCAAAAGTACGGAGCTTGTGGCCAAGGAGAAGGCCTGTTTAAACGACGTGCTCAGCTGCACGCCACAGGACTGTCCTTACGCCAAAGGCCACTACGACCGCCTTCTCGACGGCATGATCGATATTTACGATCACGCCGATTTATTTGACGGGCCCACCGTGGCCCGCTACGCAGAGAAGCACCGACTCTGTGCCTTTGAATTCGCCTTGGATCTCAGCAATCTCTCTTCGATTTTAATCGGCGACTACAATTACGTCTTTCATCCGAAAAGCTATTTGGAGCGCCTCATGGAAGATCGGGACCGCTTGAAAGCCACCTGCCTCCTCGTGGACGAGGCCCACAATTTAATCGATCGGGGCCGAGATATGTACTCCGGCAGCCTCTCCGTCGCAGAGCTGGAATCCGTAGACTACCCGACGAAAAAAATCGAAGCCCTTGCCGACGATTTGGCGGACAAGATCCGCGCCACAGCTTCCGCGGAAGACAGGACCTACGATGGCTTAGACGACGACTTTTCAGAAGCCGTGGAGGATTTCATTGATGAGGCGGCGAGCTACCTTGCCCGACTGAAGAAGGAGCCGGATGAGGATTTTCTCGAACTCTACTTCCGCCTCTTGGATTGGCAGAATTTAAACCTTTATTACGATGAAACCCGCTTCACTTTCTTCGTGCCGGAGAAAAACAAGCTGCATCTTTTGTGCTTGGATCCGTCGCAGGTGCTCTCCGCCCGGCGGGAACTGTTTCAGTCGGCGGTGTATTTTTCCGCCACTCTCTCCCCCATGGACTACCACGGCCACTGCTTAGGCGCGGGAGAGGCACGAAAAACCATGGTCTTGGACAGCCCCTTCGATCCCGCCCATCTCTTGATTTTGCATCCGCCCCATTTATCCACCAGGTACAAGGATCGCGAACGCACCCTTTCGGAGATCAGCCGCTACTTACAGGCCTTTTCCACGACGCGAGAAGGCAATTTCATCCACTTCTTTCCCTCCTACGCCTACAAAGATCAGGTCTATTCCGCCTGCCAAACTTGGGAGGAAAGCGCCCACGATCAGGCACGGGCCATGACGGAAAAGGCGCGGGCCGATTACATCGCAAGGTTCAGAAACGAACGCCCGGTTCACGGCTACAGCGTCATGGGCGGCGCTTTTTCCGAAGGGGTGGACCTCTCCGGCGAAGCCCTCATGGGCGTGAGCATCCTCACCTTGTCCCTGCCCGGCCTCTCTCGAGAGCGGGAGCTCATCAAAAATCGCTTCAATCAGCTAGGAAAAGACGGCTACGCCTATGCCTACACCTATCCCGGGCTCACGAAAGTGGTGCAGGCCGCCGGGCGCATCATTCGCTCCCATAGCGATCGAGGCCAACTTCTTCTTTTAGACGACCGCTACCTGCACCCCGACATTCGCAACCTGCTTCCCGCCCATTGGCGGATTGAAACCGTCGATTCAGTGGATGATATGATAGAAAAGATAAACGCATTTTGGAGGTAAATATGACATTGCACATCTGTTTAGTTGAACCTGAAATTCCCCACAACACCGGCGCCATCGCCAGAAGCTGCGGCCTGACGAAAAGCGTGCTGCATTTGGTTCGGCCCCTGGGCTTTTCCGTCGACGACAAGCATTTAAAACGCTGCGGCCTGGACTATTGGGATCTCGTGGACATCCGCTACCACGACAGCATCGAAGAGGTCATGGAAGAATACAAAGACCACCGCTTCTTCTTTGCCTCCACCAAAGCCCATAAGCGCTACAGCGACATTGAATTTCAAGACGGCGATTTTTTGGTCTTCGGCAAAGAAACCAAGGGCCTGCCCGAGCCGTTATTAAAGGCCCACGACGAGACGGCCATTCGCATTCCCATGTTAAAGGATTTCGGCCGTAGCTTAAATCTATCCGTGTCCGTGAACATTATTCTCTTTGAAGCTTTGCGCCAATTGGATTACCCGGGGATGGCCTGATGAAAAATAAAGATTACATTCTGCAAGCCCTGAAAGAGGCCGACGATTATCTCTCCGGCGAAGACATGGCCGGAAAATTAAACATCAGCCGCGCCGCCGTGTGGCAGGCCATAAAAGCCCTGAGGCAAGACGGCTACCGCATCGACGCCGTCACCAATCGTGGCTACCGCTTATTCGAAAACCACGAAGCACTGGATGCAGCGATCATTAAAAATCACTTGAAAAGCGAGTTAAAAGACGTGGCCGTTTTGGTAAAAAACCGGGTGGACTCCACCAACGACGCGATCTTCAGAGAAGACGCACACGCACCCCTTCCCTCTTTTTCCTTTATGGCGGCGGAAGAGCAGACGGCGGGCAAGGGCCGCGTAGGCAAATCCTTCCTCTCCCCCTACGGCATGGGCCTTTACCTCTCGACAATTATTCACGAGGGCGACGTATCCGATCCCGCACTGCTTACCATAACCGCCGCCGTAGCCCTAAAAGAAGCCTTAATGGCGCAAACCGACGAAGATATAAAGATTAAATGGGTCAACGACCTGTACTGCAATCACAAAAAAATTGCCGGCATCCTGACAGAGGCGAATTTTTCCGGCGGCAAAGCCCGCTACGTCATCGGCCTGGGCATTAACATTACCACGCCGGAAGGCCTATTCGAAAAACAATCCCTTCCCGCCGCAGGCTCCCTTTCTTCTGCCATTTCCAGAAATCAATTGGCGGCGGATATCTTAAACAACCTCTACGCCCGACTTCAACAGCCTGCCGATGACATCTTAGGCGCCTACCGCAAGTACAACCTCACCATCGGAAAAACCATTCGCTTCGCCAAAGGCGACATTGAATACACCGGCGTGGCCGAAGCCATCGACGACGACGGCGCCCTTCTCGTCGCCGTTGAAGGCCGCACCCTTCGCCTGACTGCCGGGGCCATTTCCATCAAAGGTGATTGGTAAGCTTACAAATTTTGAACTTTCCCTTGACAACAAACCGATTCCACCGTATAATCATATACTGTAATCCAATGGAGAGATGGTTGAGTTGGTTTAAGGCGCTCGCCTGGAAAGCGGGTATACGTTAATAGCGTATCGGGGGTTCGAATCCCCCTCTCTCCGCCAGGAAAAGTTTGCCATGCTAGATGGGGAATTAGCGGCACCCTGTAACTTGTAATCCGCTACAACAAGATTGAATTCCCGATCCAGCGCATTTCTTTTGCGGCCTGCCCGAGAAAAGTGATGTTGATGTGTGGGTCCTACGCAATAAGCCCTTTCGAACCGTGTCAGGTCTTGACGGAAGCAGCACTAAGGAAGTCCGCTTATGTGACGTAGATTCGCCTACGCTGAGTTAACTCTCTCGGTAACGCGTGGAAGACTTGTGCAAAGTCGGGTGCATGGCTACATATAAAATTGCGGTTCTTCGGAACCGCTTTTTCTTTGCAAAAAATTCCCACACAAAAAGCCCCTTCCGCTTTCACGCAGAAGGGGCCGTTTTTGTTGGCTCTATAATATCCGTTGGGGAGTAACCTCCTCAGTAGATATTTTTGGCTCTATAATATCCGTTGGGGAGTAACCTCCTCAATGGATATTTTTGTGCAAAAAGATAGCACTTGTTTTCCCAATTACCTAAAATTAAATCACCACAAATTAATAAAGGGGATCAAACAAGCGCAAAACAATATTACAACAATTCTTTTAGGAATCCAAGATGTCGAGTTAACCGGTGCTTCAAAAAAACGTTTTATAACAATAATAATGTGTGCCATTCACGAGCGGCTATGTCCCCATTGTAGTTCCTTCCACGCTCAAGGAGTGCAATTGCTTCAAGATGCCCGATGCGATAAAAACACGTGATCCTTCTCACGGAAAAGTTACATTATTGTTCTAAAACTTTACAACCCTATCGCAGACTGACTCTAAAAACTCAACATCATGGGATATTATTAAAATCAGCTTGTCTTTTTCCTTAACTTTCTTTATGTTTTTAGCTACTATTTTCATATTTCTATAGTCCAATCCACTGGTTGGCTCATCGAAAAATAGGATTTTCTTGTCGGATAGTAAAGCGGATAAAATAATCACTCTCTGTTTTTGTCCTCCTGACAAGGTGTGAGGATTTCTATCACCAATGTTTTTTAACTCCATGTCTTTTAGCCAAGTATCTAAAACATAATCATCTTTAATATTTGATGTTAATACTATTTCATCTTTAACGCTGTCTGTGAATAACTGATAGTTCACTTCCTGCATAATAAGCAGGCTCTCATTTAGCCTACTTTTTATATTTAAATTCTCACCATCTCTTAAAATTTTCCCTTTATTTTCTTTGTATAAGCCACATATGATTTTTGCTAATGTAGACTTCCCAATTCCATTTTCTCCAACAATCCCAATAATATTCCCATAGCTAAATTTAAGATCCTTGATGGACAAAATTGTTCTGGTACTTCTTTTGAACATCAGATTTTTTAACTCTAATAAAGTCCCTTTATTTGAAGTTTCAAAATCATCAAATCTTTCAATGGCTTTATAATCAGAATGCCTAAGTCCCGTTCTCATTCGTTCATCTTCACTTAGATTTTCAATTTCGTCCATACTATATTCTCTGATGATTTTTCCATCCTCTAAGTATATTGCTCTATCAACAATGTCTATTAAATACCACAGCCTGTGTTCTGCAATAATAATAGTTTTTCCTAAAGATTTAAGCTTTTTTATTGTAAGCGATAGTTCTTTCATTGACTTTATGTCTAAGCTTGAAGAGGGTTCATCAAGAATAAATATCTCAGGGTTTAATGCGTAAATGCTTGCTATAGCAATCTTCTGCTTTTCTCCTCCGGAAAGACTGAATATATTTTTATTCATCAAGTTTTCAAGATGAAGCTCTTTTTCGACTTCTTCAATTCTTTTGTTAATTACTTCCCTTTCTATGCCGTAATTTTCTAAACCAAAAGCAATTTCATCGGTTGTATTGGTTGTATAAAATTGTGTTTTGGGATTTTGGAAAACCGTACCTACACTCTTAGATAATTTATAAATTGGTGTGGTAAATGCATTCATACAATTGACCATAACACTGCCGGAAATGTCCCCATCATAAAACTCGGGTATTATGCCATTCATAAGCTTTAAGAGAGTCGACTTTCCACAACCACTTCTACCACATAGAAGAATGCATTCTCCTTTTTTTACAATTAAATTAATGTCTTTTAATGAGTAATTCGCTCCTCCCTTGTATTTAAAACTTAATTCTCTAATTTCAATCATAAGTCCCACCCCGAAATTTTCATAACTACGACGATTAATATAATTAAAGTCATAGAAAGTAAAACACAACGATCCTTTATCCTCAACTTAATAAGATATCTACTTGTTTTGTTAACAGGCGCATCAAGTCCCCTTATAATGGCTGATTGAGAGAGCTCATCCCCAATTTCTATCACACTTACGAATAAGGGTACAAAAAAATACTCCATAATTAATGTTGGTTTTCTTATTAAATTTATTAAGTTGAAATTAATTCCTCGCGTTTTCATCGCCATATTTATATGACTCCATTCGTCTTTAATGGTAGGCAAACATCGAAATATTACAGAAATCATTATGAGCGAGTCTTTTGAAAGTTTTAATTTTTGTAATGTTGCCACTGCACCGGAAACAGATGTGGAATTTAAAATCCATTTACCCACGATAATACATGGCAGAAATTTTCTTCCAATTGCCAAGATAAATAAAATTAAATTCAAAAGAAAATTCATACTAAAATAGGCTAAAGATTTTTCCAATACTACACTTATTACAAAAAATAAAATATACCTTATCGCAGATTTTCTATAACCTTCACTAATAATAATGGCAAGGAAAAATAATGTAATAAGGCTTTGATAGACCAAACTGAATCCCATAAAAATTAAAATATTCGCACCTATAAGTAAGATAAGTTTTGTTCTGAGGTCATATTTTGACCCCAGAACAAACTTTGAATTTTCCATTATAAAACTCCTGCGGATTCCAACTTTTTATTTAGTATTTTCTTTGTAAAATAAGAACCGATCAAAGAGAATATAAATGTTCCTATGATCATAACCGGTAACATCCATATTGGTGTCCATGCTCTTACTGTGTTACAAAAGCTTTGATCTAAGCCACCTTTTATTACACTTTCAAAAAATGCTTCTCTCATAACCCAAATTGGTAAGAATCCTCCAAATAAGTTTAGAGAAAAAAACATATGACTAATTGTATTTTTCTTAAAGTCTGTATATTTTCCACTTTTTGCTATGAACATGGCAATTATTCCGGCAGGCACTGCCACTAATGGTGCAATTGGAATATGCCCTGTTGCAACTAATAAAATACTTGGTAAAATAGCTGCGATTACAATAGCAGTAGCTGACTTTGTCTTTGCAAGAAGCATATGATAGGTTGGTGCAGCAAGTAGTGCTACAAGCATAGGCATTAGTAAAAATAAAACAGGGACAGGCATAGATATTGCCCCAATTACTAAATATGTTACAAAGTAAAGTGCAATTAAAACACCGGCTGTAACTGCGTTTTTTGATGATTTCTTTTGTGTTTTCATAAGTTTCCTCCTTTAAAATTGATTGTTACTGTACAATCTTCCATTCTTTAGACTTTTCTTGATAATTCCATAAGTCTTTATATAGTCCTTCATTTTTAATAAGTTCTTCATGCTTCCCAACTTCCTCTACCTTTCCGTTGTTTAAAACAACAATTTTATCAGCTCCCATTACGCTTCTTAATTTATGGGCTACAACCACAACTGTTTTATTCTTAATTAAATTTGATAGAGCTTCTTGTATAATAAGTTCATTTTCAGGATCAAGCGAAGATGTTGCTTCATCAAGTAGTATTATTGGGGCATTTTTTAATATTGCTCTCGCTATTGATATTCTTTGTTTCTCACCTCCAGACAGAGTCGCTCCTCCTTGTCCAATCATAGTGTCAAATCCATCATCTTTATTGACTATAAAGTCATAAGCTCCTGCCATTTTTGCAGCATTCATGATTTCATCTTTACTCGCATCTTCATTTCCAAACTTAATGTTGTTATAAATTGTGTCTTTAAAAAGATACACATCTTGAAACACAACAGAAAATTTATCCATTAATTTATCAGGGTCGGCTGTTAGCAAATCTACTCCACCAATTTTAATTGTCCCTTCATTAGGATCATAAAATCTGGAAATTAATTTAATCAGTGTAGATTTTCCAGAGCCAGAGTAACCAACAAAAGCAGTTAATTCATTTTCATTAATGTCTAATGAAACATTGTCGATAACCTTAGTTTCCTTATAAGAAAATGAAACATCACAGATTTCAATTTTGTTGCTTTCGATTACATCGCAATTTCCTGACATGGGTTCAGCGTTAAGTAGGTTGATGATTCTCTCTCCTGAAACTGATGCCATTTGTAGACCCGTATAATTTACAAGTGCAAGCTCCAAGGGATCAAAAATTCTTGTGCCTACAAATAAGAACATTAAAAATGTATCAATTTCCAAAGATCCATTTATAAATAAACAGGAACCGGCTAAACTCATCAAAGGAAGTCCTATTCTTAAAATCATACTTGCTATAGTAGTTAATGAACCAACCCCTTTCTCACTCTTAATATTTGCGTCTTTTGAGTTATCTATATCTTCTTCAAGTTTTATTAATGTATCATCTATGCTGTTATAAGCTTTTAGAGTCTTAATGGCATCCAAATATTCGTTTGTATCTTCTTCCTCTTTTATCCTCATTTTCTTTGTTTTCAAATAGATTTTTTTCTGAAAGTTTTGCATGAGTGTGAGAAGTAGAACAGAAATCGGCAATCCAATAAGTGTTGCTATTCCCATTTTTAGATTAATGATCAAAAATAATATTGAGCAAAGAACTGCTACACATATACCACTGAAGAATTGAGGTAGTTGGTGCGTTACTGCCGTTTCAACTTTGAAAAAATCATTCATTAATGTATCTAAGATCTCTGCTGAGCTTTTCCCTGAAATATAACCTATTGGCAGTTTTCTTATGTGGTCTGCAAGCTCTATTCTTCCATCTGCACTAGACTTGTATCCAAGTTCATAGGTATATTTTGTGGCTAAATTTTCCAATAAGAATGTTACAAAGAAAAATATTGCCATTATCCCAAAATACTTACATAAAAGGCTCGTATCTATACTATCTGCACCTCTATTTAAAAATAGTGTTTCTACAATTTTCGCCAAAGCAATAAATGGTATAAGGTTGGAAATAGAAGCCAAAACATTTAAGGCAATGGATTTTCTTATATTATTCATCTTTCCTAAAGTAATATTACTTATCATTCATTCTCACTCCCTTCTATATCCATTTGCCAAATATTCGTTTTCTTATAAATTTCATAAAGTCGCTTATATATTCCATCTGCAAGGATTAAATCTTCATGCTTCCCTCTTTCTGCAATTTTTCCATCAGATATTACTAAAATTTGATTTGCTTGCTCTATGGTATTTAACCGATGCGCAATCATGATAACTGTCTTATCTTTAACCAATTCAGATAAAGCTTCCTGCATAAGATATTCATTTTCAGAGTCTGCAAAACTTGTTGCCTCGTCTAATACTAATACCGGTGCGTCCTTTAAAATTGCTCTTGCCACGGCAATACGTTGTTTCTCTCCTCCGGATAAATGAGTTCCTTTACCCAAAACAGTGTCATACCCATCAGGAAGTTTTACAATAAAATCATGACATCTTGCTTTTTTACATGCTTTTATAACATCCTCTTTTGTGGAGCCTGTCTTTGCCATAGCAACATTATTGAAGACTGTATCTGTGATTAAATCACTGTCTTGAAAAACGAATGCTATCCTCTCCATTAAGTCGTTCATCGGAATATTTTTTATATTAACCCCACCAATTTTAATGGAGCCTTCTGAAGGATCGTAAAATCTGGGTATTAGCGTTCCAATGGTAGATTTGCCTGCTCCCGAATAGCCAACCAATGCTGTAACTTCTCCTTGTTTAGCACAGAAGCTTATATTCTTTAAAACCTCTTCATTTCCATAAGAAAAGCTTACATTCTCGAATTCAAGATCATGACCTTTTATCTCTTCCTCGCTATTTTCAATTGCCAATTCTTTTTGATCTATGATTTCGTAGATTCTCAAAACAACTTCATTTAGTAAATTCATTCCTTCTGCAAAATCTCTAAGTTTTAATGCAGGTACGCTAATGGCAGGTGCAAGAATCAAATAGAAAATAAAAACTGTAGCAAAATCCAAGTTATTATTTCGTGACATTAAAAGTATTCCTACTGGAACTATGAATGTAGCAACAGATAAAATAAACATTCTAAATGAAACAAATCCCGGTCTTATCATTGATGTCATCGAACTTGTAAAGGCTCTATATTCTCCTACTGACTTTGAAAAAGTTTTAAATGATTTTGCTCCTGTTCCAAATATTTTTACTTCCGGCATACCTTTAACATATTCACTGGTAGCTGAATTAATTTGATCCAATATTGCAAAGTTCTTCTCAAGTCCACCTGATTTTATAATCTTTGCCATGATTGCAATCTGAATTCCTAAACCGACAAATATAATTAACAAAGTCGTAAGACCTAATATTAAATTTATCTTCAACATAACAATTATCATTGCTAAAATTAGTGCTAAAGTTGAAATTAAATTTGGTAATTGATGAGAAAAATATCCCTCAATTTGATTCATGTCCGATCCTAATACTTGCCTTATTTTTGACTTGTTGTCTCCGGTAAAAAATCCTAAAGGAAGATTCCCAATATGAAATAATATCTTCTTTTTTAAGTTGGCTATTAAAACATATGAAAACTTATGGCATAAAATACCGCCAATGTAAGTTAAGCAATATGACAATACCACTGCTGCAAGTCCATAGATACAGAACTGTATTGTACTTTGTTCTAATTTTCCATATAAAAATAGAGATTTTATGACTTTGTATATCACCAAAATTGGACAAATACTTAACAGCATCCCAAGAGTAACAAATAATATTCCTCCTACAAGTTGTCCTTTTTTTATTTCACTGTAGAAAATAATATCTTTGATTGATTTCTTCTTTTTCATCTAAAACATACCTCCTTACCGAACGAGTTCGTTCATTTGCCTTAAAACTAATACAAGGAAAACATCCTTGATGTTTCCCTTGTAAAATACTTATATTTTATTTTTCTCTACTGAGGTCTTTGAAATAGTTCACCTATTATTCCAAAGGCCTCGCTTGAATTTGTTTTGTTTTCTCCCTTAATAATATAGTCATTATATATTGTTCCAACAGCTCCGTATAAAATAAAAGCTGCAAAACTTCTCACATTTTCTCTGTTTATTCCCATATTATTTCCTATTTTTTTGTCTTCAATCCCTTCAATTATAAACTCTGAATAGACATATATAAATTTTCCAATGTAATGAATCAATTCCCATAGCCTGTAAGAATTATCTGTAATTGAATTCTCTTTTGAAAAATTATATCTTGTCGTAAACTGACCGATATCTTTTACTATAAGTTCCCTTAAAGTTTTTATTCTTTCTTCGTAATCTATTTCCTTGTTTTGGAGTATATCCAACTTATTTTTTAGTTTTTCATCAAAATATGTTTCCATACACGCCAAGAAAATATCTTCTTTTGATTTGAAGTAGTAATAAAACATTCCAGGTGCACCATTAACTTCTGCGAGAATATCTCGCACAGAAACTTTCTCATATCCATTCTTCTCAAAAAGCCTGGATGCTATATTTATAAGCTCCTGTTTTCTTTCTTCCGGATCCTTTATATTTCTTTTTGTCAAAACCTCACCACCAATCGACCGACACTCGTTCTTTTAATATAGGCTATCATTCTCATTTTATTTTGTCAAGAGCGAAGCCTAAACAATTTATATATAGAGTACTCCTGTTAATTCGGTCATAATTCTCAACGTTTCGCTTGCAGTATGTTGTTTATATTGCATTTGATCTAGGTTGTATTCATTTGTTCACGATTTTACTTCGGAATCTCGCCTTTTTACTTTTCTTTGAATCGATCGTTAGAGTTGACGCATTTAAGTGTTTGATTGTTCCGCGCATCCTTGCCGGCTTCGATAGACGTAACTTCTCTTTTCAGTGAACTGAAGAATTTTTAATGGGCGTGTTGTCGCGGCAATTATCTTTTCTCTATCTGCTTTAAATGATTTTAATCTTCTCTTTCTTCTATTCGTCATTGTTTTTTCCATGAAAAGACCCCCAAGAGTGGATGTCTCGATCCAACTTTTGGGGGTCAGTGCATCATGCAGAGAGGGTCATTTTGTTTTATCTTTTTTTCGACACCTCGCCCCGTAGCCAGGGGTGGGGATAATATTTTCTGAAGCGCACCGCTTCGCCTAAGAGCTCGCCCATGAACCGCTCCACGGAAAAGTCCCATACTGTCCAAAAAAAGCGGCACTCACCCTCCTCCTCTGTTTCGGGGAAGGTTTCAAGCCATAGGTCCAGGGGATCTGCCACGGCGATTTCCTTTTCTTTAAACGCGCGGGAAAAATCGTCTCGCCGGTAGCTGTAGCCCAAAAGGGCCAACACCAACGTGCCGCCTTTTTCAAAGCGCGCCTCGTAGGAATCGATCATGTTTAATACATAGCTGTGGTGAAAAAGGCCGTCTGCCACGGTGTGGGCCAAAAATTCCGTGTTCACATCGTGGTTTCGATAGCCCATGGTGCGGCCTTTTGCGGAAGCCTCCTTTAGAAGCTCGGCAAAATCACCATCTGCGTCTTGGGTTAAGCAGAAGGCAGCATCCATCTTCATGGAGCGGAAGCGGGCTTTATTTTTTTTGTAAAAATCTTCGCCCGTGGCGGGATCGTAGAGGATCGTAAAAGAAAGATCCGGGCGGCGCCGAATCAGCGCGGCCGCCGCATACATGCCCGCTTTGTCATTGATGGCTATTCCCAATCGTTCCATGTTCCTCTCCCGCCGTTTCCGTTTTGATTACGATTTTATACTTCTTTCTTAGTATAGCATAGGCGGCGTCCCGATCCTCTATTTTTTTAAACAAAGCGTATACCGTGGGCCCGGAGCCGGACATGTGGGAAAAGGCCGCCCCCGCCTCGTAAAGATCGCGAATCATCCCGTCGATGACCGGATGCATACCGCTGACGCCGGGATAAAGGTCGTTGACCACCACATCCCTGAGCCCTTCGAGTCGTCCTTCTTTCAGAAGATTCACCGCATCGTCTACAGCGGCTGTTTCGTGAAAGGCCTTCACCTTTTCGTAGGCCGCTTTCGTGGACACGGCAAAGCCCGGATTGAGCAAAAGCACCGGATAGGGCGGGATGTTTACAGGCCGGAGCACATCGCCGATCCCCTCGCCTACGGCGGCCTTGCCGTAAAGACAATATGGGAAATCCGCCCCCAGCACAGCACAGTCATGGATCAGTTCCTCATCGGCAACAGGCAGGCTGTAAATGTCTCTCACGGCCTTTAAAACCAGGGCGCCGTCGGCTGTGCCCCCGGCAAGGCCCGCCCCCGCCGGAATGTTTTTTTGAATCACTATCTTCACGGGCAAGGGGCCGAAGCGGTTTTCTAAAAAGCCATGGGCCTTCGCCATGAGATCCTTCTCCCCGTAATTGGGCCCTTCAATGGAAAAGGCGGCGGTTTTTACTATTTCAATCTCGTCATATAGCCCGATGGGCAGAAAAAGTGTTTTTATTTCGTGGTAGCCGTCGGCTCGTTTGCCTGAAATCCACAAGCCGACATTGATTTTTCCGTAGGCGCGCAAGGTATCCTCCCATAAAAAAAGCTCCGCCAAGGGAGCCTTTCACTACGATATTTTTAATTTAGCCGAATCCGCATCTTCTTCCAGGATCATAATTTTTACCGTGGACGTGAGTACGTCGGCATAGGTAAATGAAATGTTTCGATCGCTGCGATCGTCGGAAGAGATGCTAATGACAAACAGGGAGGGGTAGACCGCCGTGAGCACGCCTTTACGGGTGACAATGCGCTTGCGCCCTCGATTTGCCTTCACAATTACCTCTTTGCCAATATGCTCTGACAATTCGTTTTTTATCATATCCATTTGTGTCATTGGGACCGCCCTTCTATCCACACAATTATATGTGATACAAGTATACAATAATCCCCGCTGTTTGTCAAGGCAAATAACGCTATATAATACCGCAAAAAAGAGGGTGGGTCAAGAGAAATATTCGTGAATCCAAGTATTTTTTAACCTTCTTTTCACCTTCTGTTTACAATCCCTTTTCTTCCCATGAAAAAAGAGCCGTCGCCGGCTCTCTTTTCATTTTCATTTAAGCTGCCTTCTTTTCAGTTTCGACTGCTTTTTTATCTTCCGTTGCCTTCTTTTCAGGTGCAACTTTCTTTTCTTCGGGTTTCTTACCTTTTTCTTCCGCTTTTACCTTTTCATCGACTTTTTTCGTAGCGCGGACGATTTCATCCAGCGCATCCATGACTTTGGCCAGTTCCGCACGGGTAGCCGATGCCTTGGGTACGAATTGATTGTTTTCGCGACCTTGCATTAAGTTGGTGTGGCGAACGATGTCGATGGGTTCGAGGGCCCATTTGGAAATCATTTTTTGATCGGAGAAGGGTTCTTTCAAGTCCAGGGTGTAGGGAACTTTCTTGCCTTCGACGTAGCGACCTAAAATGGTGGCCATTTCTTCGCGGGTAACCTTTTGGTTCGGTTTAAAGGTATTGTCTTCATAACCGAGGACGTATTTGTTCTTGGCTGCCCAAACGACGCCGTTTTCGTACCATTCGCCGGCTTTGACGTCGGTAAAGGGATTGGCTGCCGTTTGTTTAACATCTTGTCCTTCCAGGCGGGCCAAGACGGACACGAGCATGCCTCTGGTAATGGGTTCATTCGGTGCAAACAGGGTGTCGCTTACGCCTTTAAAGAGGCCTTTTTGCGTTGCGGAAAGGATGACCTTTTCTGCCCAGTGGCCCTTGATGTCGGTGAAGGCGTTGGTCGGTTCGACGGGTTTTACATCGCCCTTCGCTTCGGCCACGATACGGCCTTCGACCTTCGGGTCCACATTTTTGTGTTCAGCCAGGTATTTTTCCAGAACTTCCGTGTACATACCGTAGTCGCCGAGCTTTTTGCCTTTGGCGAACATGGTGTAGCCGTCGCCGCCGGATGCCATAAAGTCATTGGTTGCTAAGGTGTAGGTTTTTTCGAGATCAAGTTCCTTGTCTCCTACCTTCACGTCGTAGACGCGCTTGCCGGCTTCTTGTTTCGGATCGTATTTAAAGCTGACGCCGGAAACTTGAGGGAATTTCCCTTGAGGTGCCGGTGCATCGGCTACGCCGAATTCCAAAGCGGCCAGTAAATCGGCGCCGGAGACTTCGATCTTCATAATGGTGTTTCCGAAGGGGAAGGCGGTCCAGATTTGGGTCATGTTGATCTTCCCTGCGGGAATCGTTTCGCGGATGCCGCCGCCGTTTGTAAACGCCACGTCGGATTTTGCCGCTTCGCGCATGGCGTCTGCCACCATGTTGCCGAAGTTGGTTTCTTGCGCGCGCACATGTTCTCTCGCGCCATCTAAATCAACAGCGGTGGTGCCGACGACGCGTTCCAGTTTGCTCTTGTTGTTTTCGTACATGGCGTCGAGTTTCTTTGCGATGTCTTTGTTTTCTTCAATGTTTTCGAAGAATTTGGCGTCGCGAAGAACGGCGGTCTTGGAAATAACATCTTTGCCTCTTAAGGTGATGTTTACTTCGCCTAAGTTTTTCAGGTAGTAGCCCGTTTGCGCGATCAGGGTATTGTTCACGACTTTGCCTTCGGGCAAGGTGGTGTGGGAGTGGCCGTCGATAATGACGTCGATGCCGTCAACAGCTTTGGCGATGTCGGATGTTTTTACAACCGTAGCATCGTCGATGCCTACGTGGGCCAACATGACGATGACATCAACGCCTTGATCCTTCAAGGATTTCACTTGGGCGCGCGCCACTTCGACGGGATTTAAGAAGGTAATGCTTTCGGTGTTCTTCGGATTGGATTTTACTTTGGTTTCTTCCGTAGCAATGCCGAAGATACCGACTTTAACGCCGTCTACATCGAGGATGGTTTGGCCTTTAAAGTCGTTGGTGCCGGTGTTTTTAATGATGTTGGCAGCCAGGATATCGAAGCCTTCGGAGGAACCTTTTGCGGGTGCAGCTTGGTTTTTAAAATCCACCAGGGCTTGATAACCATAGTTGAAATCGTGGTTGCCGGGCACCATGGCCTTGTAACCCATGGCCTTCATCACGTCGATGACGCCCTTGCCGTTTTCAATACCGGCCAGTGCCGTACCGTGGGTCACGTCCCCGGCATCTAAAAGCACCGCATTTTTAATGCTGTCCGCATAAGTTTTCACCCGTGCATAACCGATATTGGTGAGTTTCTTGTCTTTGCCGTACTCCGCTACCATGTGTCCGTGGACATCGTTGGTGTGAAGCAAGGTAATGGTCTTGGTTTCTTCTGCCGGCGCGGCAAATACGCTCATGGGGCCGGCGATGACGCCGAGGACCATGGCCAATGCCAGTGCCAGGGATAAAAATTTCCGTTTCATGATACCTCCTTTAGTTCACTAACGTATATATCTATTATACCCCCGTCGGAGGTTTCTAGTCTTTTCAATTTAGAGACAATCCAGCCAAGAACCGTACCCTCTTTTCTCCATTTCTTCCTTGGGAATAAATTCGATGCTGGCGCCGTTAATGCAGTAGCGCAAACCCCCCGCTTCCGCCGGCCCGTCGTTAAAGACGTGGCCCAAGTGGGTGGTTTCCGTCTCCACTTCCGTGCGAATCATGCCGTAGCGCCCGTCGGTGGTCTCTTTAATCGGTGCGTCGGGGGCCGTCTTGGAAAAAGCGGGCCAGCCGCAACCGGAGTCGAATTTATCTTTCGAGAGAAACAAGACCTCTTTCGTAATGACATCCACATAGATGCCTTCGTCGAATAAGTGATCGTAGGGATGGGAAAAAGGAAGCTCCGTGCCTTTTTCTCGGGTCACGTGATAGGCCACATCGCCTAAGGATTCCCTGAGTTGCGCTTCGTCCAATTCTTTTTTATCCATCAATACCTCCTATGCCAAAGGCGTGCCGCAGCGCGGGCAATACGTGGCCCCGGCCTCCGCCTGGAAATGGCAGTTCTTACATTCTACAAAATCCGGATCATCGGCAATTAATTCGATGGTCTCGATTTTTCTGCCGCAGTGGGGACAGAAATTCGTATCTTTGTTAATTTCCGTGTGGCAATCCGGGCATTCGTAGCGGAACACCTCTCCCGCGAGCTCCTTTGACGCCATGCGATTTTCCAGACTCGCCTTTTCTTTTTGCAATTCGTCGATGGCAAAAAGCAGCTCGGAGCTCGTCGTGTCCGCCAAATGGGACTGCTCCCGCATTTCCATATAATAAACTTCCCCTAAGTGGGTGTATTCCTCCAGAATTTTCGCCTCCAGCTCGCGAATTTGCATGCGCAACTTCGCCACATTGGAGGCCTCCTTCGCACTGTAAAGGCCCTTTATGCTTAAATCTTTTACCTGATTGGAAAGGTCTTCAAAACCTTTGCCGATGCTGTTAAAAATATCCATACCTTCACCTCAAATAAAGCATACCACATGGCCGCGGTCATTTTTACGACTTAGAGAAGGATTAGACTTTTTTTCAATTCATCCCTTCATGTGTGAATAGCCATCACTTGGGTATAAAACAAATAACAAGAAGAAGGAGGAATACCATGGATTATAAATTATACGCGGCTACCTATTGCCCCTTTTGCAAAAAAGTCATCGACTTTATGGAAAAAGAGGGCGTAGAAAAGGTGGACGTCGTCTTCGTAGACAAAGATGACGAAGCGAAAAAGGCATTATTGGAAGGCAGCGGCGGCAAACAAGTTCCCTGCCTCCACTACGGCGATACATGGATGCTGGAATCCGACGACATCATCGCCTACATGAAGGAAAATTTGATCTAACTTGCCATTCTTTTTCCCATAGGATAAAATGAATGAGAAAATAAAGCTTAAGGAGGCTAGGATGATTACAAAAGATACTTTAATCGGCGATTTGGTTCGCCAATACCCGGAAGCCATTCGTGTCCTCATGCAATTTGGCATGGGCTGTGTAGGTTGCCCCTCCAGTCAAATGGAATCCTTAGAAGAAGCTGCTTATGTTCACGGTTTTGATGCCGACGAACTGATGAAGGCTTTAAACAGAATCGTTGAAGCAAAATAACAAAACAAAAAAGCCTCCCCCATGGGGAGGCCTTTTTCATTGAGAAACCCGGCTGGCCGGGTTTTTTATTTGTTGAAAATGCTATCGAACAGATCGGCGAAAAAAGCTTTGATCTTTTGAATCAAACTTTGGCCCTCTTCGCTGTTAATGTATTCCTTTGCCTGATCGGCGGCGCCTTTTGCTTTATCAGCCAAGCCGTGCCAGTCGATGTCCGTCTTTCGTAAATTGTCGAAAAAGTTCGTCAACTTATCCGTTTGCTCGGCGGTGAGATTAAGATTGTACTCGTTGGAAATATTGATGATGATGTTTTGCACTTCTTCCCGGCTCTTCGGCGCTTCCGTGGCGATTTTTTCCTTAATGTCTTTCACCAGACCCGTGGCCTTGTCCGCACCCACCTGTTGTGCTAAATCCGAGGTGACGACCATTTCTTCGTTGGCCGCTTTTTTTACTTTGTCGCTGATTTTTTTGCCGGTCGAAGTTTCGTAGGCCTTCATGATCCCGGTGAGCGCCGCCGTGCCGCTGACATTCATCGGCGCATCCACGGTGATCTTCGCATCTTTAATCCCTGCGGTCTCCAGGGCTTGGCGATACATATCGTGGGTAATGTAGCGAATCCGCTTCGACGTTTCTACTTGGATGCCGCTGCCTTCGGCGGTGTATTCCACTCTGGCGCTGGAAATGGCCTTGCGACCGATCTTCGATTCGGGCACGAAATCGCCCAGGTATTTGTGCTCTTCCTTGTTGGTGACCTCGATGATTTGATCCTTGTCCGATCCGTTAAAGCGCTTCATCAAGGCATCTCGTTGTTCGGGCGTAAGGTCCTGACCGAAACACAGAATCACGTCGCCTTCCACGGCATCGGCGAATACCGGCGCCTGAATCGTAACGAGCATGAGAAGGGCCAGAGCCGCTGCCATGTATTTTTTTAGAAACTTCATAATCTCCTCCACTTCTTTTTTCGTATGCCATTATAACACAGGGGCCGCGAACCGCCGCCGAAAAAGAAATGTCTTCGCTATTTTTTAGAAAACTTTTGCTTTTCGGCACGAAAAAAAGAGGCCGAAGCCCCTTTTTCAGTTTCGTTATTTTGCCAAGGCGGCGTCGATGCGTGCGCGGTCGAAGCCGACGATTTCTTCTTCGCCGATGACCAAAACAGGTACGCCGGTGTAGCCCATGGAGATCAATTCATCTCTTGCAGCTGCGTCGGTTTGCACGTTTTTTTCATCAAATTCGATGCCTTTTTCCTTCAGATAATCCTTTGCCATGGTGCAATAAGGACAGGTGTTGCTTGTATAAACTTTTACTTCTGACATTGTCATTCCTCCAAAATAATTCATGATTTCGCTTACTCAATTTATACCCGCGAGGTATGGGCTTAATCACCTTCGCCGATTTTATGCATAGCGTGGGTGTAGCCCATGGTAAAGAGGGTCGCCACATGGTCGTCATCCAGGGAGTAGTAGACTTTGCGCCCTTCTTTTCTCGAGCGAATAAGCCCTTCTTCTTTCAGAAGAATGAGCTGATGGGAAATGGAGGATTGGCTCATGCCTAAAAGTTCCACCAGTTTCGATACATTGCAGGTGCCCAACATGAGGGCGTACAAAATCTTTAATCGCGTGGGGTCGGCCATGACTTTAAAAATGCCGCTCAAGCTTTCGATTAAAGGTTCGTTTTCCACAAAGGCGTGAAATGTCTCGTCGCTGTATTCCGCCATTAGTCGCCCTCCTTTTCTACTTTCGGAAAGTTTTTCGCCAAAATCCGATACTCTTCCACGGTAATGGCCTCGGCCCGACGACCGGGGTCAATGCCCGTGTCGACCAAGGCTTGAAGGATCTGATCTTTTTCGATTTCGAAGCCGTAGGTGGACAGGGCGTTTAACACGGTTTTTCTTCGCTTGGAAAATGCCGCCCGCACCACGGCCTCGGCCCGCTTCAGATTTTCCCGGTGATCGGTTTTAAAATTCGTAAGGGCCAAGACGGCGCTGTCTACATTGGGCTGGGGCATAAAGCAGGTGCGGGGCACGGTGAGGGCCACGGCCACATCGGAGCGCATTTGTAAATAAACGGAGATGGAGCCGTAGGCCTTCGTTCCGGCCTTGGCTGCCATGCGATTTGCCATTTCTTTTTGCACCATGACGTGAACCGATTCCAAGGGCAGGTCCGAATTAAAAAGATGCAACAAAATCGGCGTGGTCACGTAATAGGGCAGATTGGCTACCACTTTAATCTTGTGATCGCCGAAGCGGGCCGCCAGTTCTTTTTTTAGGTCCGTCTTTAATACATCTTTGTAGAAAATCTCCACGTCTTCGTATGCGCCCAGGGTTTCATCAAGAATGGGCTTTAAGTGCTCGTCGATTTCCACGCAAAATACTTTCGCGCCACGTAGGGCCAATTCTTCCGTTAAGGTGCCGATGCCGGCGCCGATTTCTAAGACGACGTCCCCTTCGCCGACGTCGGCATTGTCGGCAATGGCGCGGACGATGTTTCCGTCCATGAGAAAGTTTTGGCCCAGGGATTTTTGAAAGCGAAAGCCCCATTTCTCTTGAATCTCTCGGATCCTGGCCGGGCTGTATAGTCGTTTATCCACCGAACACCTCCTCATAGATGCGCTCAAATTCTTCGACGGAAATGCCGAAGCTGTTGAGTCTCTGCAAAAATTGCTTGCCGTTGCCGTGACCGATGCCTAATGCCTCGGCCATTTTTTCGCGGCGCCCTGCCGCATCCGATGCCCCCGTCATGCCGTAGCGAATCATATCCGCCTTGGTAAATGTTTCTTCGTAGACTTTTTTCATGGGCTTGGCACGATAAATCGCTTCCCGAATATCCTCGGCCCGTGCGTTTTCGATGCCGATATCGTCTTTATAAAGGGCCTTGTCCTGCGGCAAATAGGCCTGCTTCGGCGAGGCCAATGCCTCTGTAAGCCGCCGGCGAATTTGCTTGCCCATGTAATCAGGATCCGTGAGAATAATGACGCCGCGGCGACGCTCCACTTTTTTCAGCTCGCGCAAAAATTTTTCGCCGAAGGCGTAGCCTCCCGTGGCCATGACATCGCATTTCAGGGCGCTCTTCACCCGGGCGATGTCATCTTTTCCCTCGACCACGATCACTTCTTGTATTATTTCTTCCATTTGTAAAACCGTTTCGTATTTTCATCTGTGTGCGCCACAAGATCCGCCACGTCCATGTCCCTGAGGGCGGCGATATTTTTCGCCACATAAGCCACATACTTGGGCTCGTTGCGCTTGCCTCGATTGGGCTCCGGAGTCATGTAGGGGCAGTCCGTTTCCAAGAGCAGGCGATCCAAGGGCACGGCCGCCGCCACTTTCTTCGGCACTTTGGCGTTTTTAAAGGTGGTCACGCCGCCCAGGGAAATGTAGCAGCCCAGGGCCATAAAACGCGCCATCATTTCCACAGAATAGCTGTAGCAGTGAATGAGCACGTGGTGACCGGGATGGGCCTCGAGAAAATCCTTCACGATGTCGTAGGTCTCCTCCGCCGCATCCCTGGAGTGGATCACCAGAGGCAGATCCACTTCCACCGCCAAATCACACATGGCGCGAAAGACAGTCCGCTGCACGTCTCGTGGCGAATTTTCATAGTAGTAGTCCAAGCCGCATTCGCCGATGGCCAGCACTTTTTCGTCCTTTGCCAGCTCCACCAATTCCGCCCGCACGGCATCGTCGTAGTACTTCGCCTCTTGGGGATGAACCCCCACCACGGCGTAAAGGCGGTCGTGTTTTTTCGCCAAGTCCGCCACGGCGCGGGAGGTTTCAATATCGCTTCCCACATTCACCACGGCATCCAGGCCGTCTTCTTCCATGCAGGCGATAATTGCTTCTCGATCGTCGTCAAATGCCTCATTTTCCAAATGGGAATGGGCGTCTATCATAGATCCTCCTAACTGATTCTTGCACCGGATTTTAATTGTTCCATGGTGGTGGCCAGGGACAATTTTCCGTCTTTGTCTTCCGCCGCAAGGAGCATGCCTTGAGACAGAACGCCACGCAATTTCGTGGGCTTTAAGTTGGCCAAGAGCAGGATTTGTTTGCCCGTGAGCTCTTCTTTCGTGTAATATTCCTTAATGCTTGAGCAGATGACCCGCTTTTCGTCGCCGACGCTGAGATTTAAAACGTAGAGGCGATCGGCATTGGGGTGATCTTCCACGGAATCCACGGTGGCGACGCGAATGTCCAGTTTATCGAAGTCGTCGATGGTGATTTCCGGCTTCAGATCCAAGGCTTCCCCTTCCTCTTCCACCGCTTCGCCCTTGGCGAGTTTTTCCGCTTTCCGCTTTTCAATGAGGGCGTGGTTGGCATCCCAGAGGCGCTTCGTTTCTTCTTCGATATCGAGGCGCGGGAAGATGATCTTCTTTTCGCCCACGTGTTTGCCCGGTTCCAAAAGGCCCCAGCGCGTGGCGTCTTTCGCTTCGAAATCCTTCGTCGCCGTAATTTGTTCGGCGATGGAAATGGCCGTGTTGTTCATAAAGAAAGACAGAAGGATGGAGACGATGCGCAGAGATTCCGCCAAATTATAGAGAACCGTATCTAAGCGTTTCTTTTCGTCTTCGCCGCCTTTGGCCAAGACCCAGGGTTCGTTTTCGTCTACATATTTGTTGCTGCGGCGAACCAATTTCCAAATGGCTTCCAGTGCCGTGGAGAATTGATAGGTCTCCATTTCTTTTTCCAGCTCGCCCCAAATGCTGACGGCCAGATCCTTCAATTCCTTGTCAATGGCCGTTTCGCCGTGAGGCGCGGGGACGATGCCGTCGTTGTATTTTTCGATCATGGAGACGGTGCGGGAGACCAGGTTCCCTAAGTCGTTGGCCAAGTCGGAATTCAGCCGCTTCATAAAGCTTTGTACATTGAAGCTGCCGTCGTGGCCGAAGGAAAATTCCCGCAGAAGGAAATATTTCAGGGCATCGACGCCGTAAAGGTCGATAATGGGTTCGGGATAAATAATATTGCCCTTAGACTTACTCATTTTGTCGTCGTCGAAGAGAATCCAGCCGTGGCCGAAGATTTGTTTCGGCAGGGGCAGATCCAGTGCCATGAGCATGGCAGGCCAGATAATGGTATGGAAACGCATGATTTCCTTGCCTACCAAATGGACGTCCGCCGGCCAGAAGTTTTTAAATTGCTCGTCGTCGGTGCCGAAGCCCGCGCCGGTTAAGTAGCAGGACAGGGCGTCGATCCAAACGTAGATGACGTGTTTGTCGTCGAAGGGAACGGGCACGCCCCAGTCGAAGGTGGAGCGGGTGACGGACAAGTCATCCAATCCGTCTTTTAAGAAAGAGTTGATCATTTCGCTCTTTCTGTAAGCCGGTTGAATAAATTCCGGATGATCTTCGTAGTATTGAAGTAGCTTGTCCCGGTATTCAGAAAGGCGGAAGAAATAGCTTTCTTCGTGTTGCAAGTGGGTTTCGCGGCCGCAGTCCGGGCACAAATGGCCTTCCAGCAATTGGGATTCGGCCCAGAAGGATTCGCAGGGCGTGCAGTAGTAGCCTTCGTATTCACCTTTATAGATTTCGCCCTTGTCGTAGAGCTTTTGGAACAACGCCTGCACGTTTTTTTCGTGTTGGGGATCCGTGGAGCGCACAAAGGAATCGTAGTGGATGTCCATGGTCTTCCAGAGAGCCTTGGTATCGTCGACAATGGCGTCGATGTATTCCAAGGGTTCCTTGCCGGCTTCCTTGGCCTTTTCCTGAATCTTTTGGCCGTGTTCGTCGGTGCCGGTAGTGAACAGGACATTGTAGCCTTGCAGGGTCTTAAAACGCTTCACCGCATCGGCAGCCACGGTGCAGTAAGTGTGGCCGATGTGTAAATTGTCGCTTGGGTAATAAATGGGCGTTGTAACGTAAAAGTTCTTTGACATGTATGCCTCCTTGCATATAGATGATATGCTCGACCATAGAGGATGGCCGAAAAAAATTTCTTGTAACAATTATACTATCAAGGCAAGTTCTGCGCAATAAACCCGCGTCATGCTATACTTTTTAAAGAAGCTGCAAAAATAACAAAGAAAATAGAAAATCCATAAAAGCCGTGACTTGCCGGTTCAGACTTCAGGCGACATACGCTTTTAATTGAAAAAAGAAGAGGCTTTGCCGATCAATGGCATATGCCTCTTCTTTGTCATTTCATGATTATGACTTTCCTGAATGTAATCTTACCTCTTAACGCCGCACTCAACCTGTACGCATACCTATTGCAATGACTTCACACGAAAATCAACAAAGAACAGATCGACGATGAGCGTGGCAAGCCATAGGGCAATGAGCGGGAACTTCGAACCCGCGAATGTTGCCAGATCCACAAAAGGAAAATCCCACGAAACGCTCCGCCCGGCGTCGATGATTTCTAATGGCAAAAGAACCAAGATTTCATTAACGAGCAATGCGATAACAAGAGATACAATCTGCGACCTGATAAAATCCCGCCCCGTAATTTGCGATCTTTTTCTGAGTCCACGCAAGAGCAAAAGCCACAGAAAGATAGTGAGAAGCTGACTCATTCGACAGACCACAAGATCATCCCCAAACATAACGCTGAAAAGAAATCCGACAGCATTTGGAAACAATGCCCAAGGAATCATTCGAAATAGATAGGTATTACCTAGGTTCCTCTTTGCCATCATCATTTAAATCTCCCTTCGACACAACTCTGCATTGTCCCGTTGTTTATTCTTTTTCCGTTCCGCCCTTTTAGTCATAATCGTTTATCTTATAAATATCTTTTATACCTTCATATAAAAATAGAGACATGGATACAATCGTCTCTGCCTCTATTTTCATACTCAATTATGCGTTTTTCTCGATGCCGCCTTGGCTCACTTGCCAAGCCGGTGCCTTCATCTTTAATTCAAATTGACCAACTAAGTAAGAGGAGATAATCGTCGTGAGAAAAGAGAATATCAACCGCGTCGGTGCAATGTAGGTAAGAGACAGTGTAAGTACAACTGCATCGGTAAAGAAGTAGGCGCGAGAAATGGGCCACTTCAATTTTTTCGAGATCACCATGGCCAGGGCGTCGTCGCCGCCGGCGCAGCCCCCGGCCGAGACGGCAATGCCACAGCCGCAGCCGATAAAGATCCCGCCGGCTATAGCAGCGAGAAGAGGCAGGTGATACAAACTGGGAAGGACCGGGCCCATAAAGTTAAAAATCCAGTAAAAGACGGAAAAGCCCAATGTGGCAACGGCCGACTTCTTTAAGAAGCATCTGCCCAACATGGAAAAGCCCAGGCCGTAACAAATGCCGTCCAGTATCGGCGAGACATAGGCCAAATTCAGCCCCACGACTTTCTTTAAAAACAGGCCCAAGCCCAAAACGCCGCCCTCGGTGATTTGAGAGGGTTCGTGGACATTGACCACGCCGAAAGCCATAATGGCGCAACCCAGCAGAATTTTGAAAAAATCTTTCTTCGTAAGTTCAAGGTTTCTCAGCAAAGAACTGAGCATAATTGTCACTCCTAATTCAAGGATTAGGGAACCAAAAAAAGACTGCCGTCTTAGGTTCTCCTAAATCGCAATCTTCGGATGGTGTCGATGCTTTTTGTTTTGCTGATTTTTTCTTGTAAAAACTCTGAGCCAACGGATAGGCTTAACGGCTCGAAAAATCCCACATCAGGCACTTTTCAAACACTCATCGCATACCCTGCATCAGATAAAAACTACCGATTAAATCGGCAACCACCGTAATAAAACAGTACTATCTCGGATAGTATACCACATACACTATTTCTATTCAATCCTTTTCTCCCGCGATAGGGAAAAAGCGGGGACGCCGCCCCGCTTCAATTATTCTTTTACATCCAGAGAAATCCTGCCCCGTTCTTTATCCACTTTTTCGATGACCACCTTCATGCGGTCGCCGACTTTTAACAGATTGTAGATGGCGCGATTTCTCTTTCCTTTTAATTTTGTAATGTGCAATAGCCCTTCTTTTTTGACGCCGATGTCGATAAAGGCGCCGAAGTCCACGACGTTTTTCACCACGCCTTCCAGTTCCAGCCCGGGCACCAATTCTTCCATGGTGAGTGCCGAGCGGCGCAGGCCCACATCTTCCGTGTCGCCGCGGGGGTCGCGGCCCGGTTTTTCCAGCTCCCTGCGTATGTCTTCCACGGTAAAGGCGCCGGCATGGGCGAGGATTTCTCTTTCCTCGTCGGTGAGGCTTTCTTCCCTCAGGATCAATTCCGCCAAGTCGTAGGATTCCAGGTGCACGCCGGTGCGGTCCAGAATATTTTCTCCGTTTTGTATGCGCAAAAAGCCCGCCGATTGTTCAAAGGCCTTCTCGCCCAGGCCCTTCACCTTTTTGATCTCCCGGCGATTTTTAAAGGCCCCTTCGCTTTCCCGATAGGCCACGATGTTTTTCGCGAGATTCGGACCGATGCCCGCAACGAAGCTTAATAGGGAGGGCGATGCGGAATTAATGTCTACGCCCACTTCGTTGACGGCGCCTTCCACCACGCCCTGCAGGCGATCGTCCAGGGCTTTTTTGTCCAGATCGTGTTGGTATTGGCCCACGCCAATGTGCCGCGGCTCGATTTTCACCAGCTCCGCCAAGGGATCCTGAAGCCGCCTTGCGATGGAAATGGCGCCACGGACAGTAACGTCCAGATCGGGAAATTCTTCGATGCCCAGTTCCGATGCGGAATAGATACTGGCGCCGTCTTCACTTACCACGGCATAGGCCACGTCCCATTGCTTCTCTTCAATGAGACCCGAGACGAATTGCTCCGTTTCATAGCTGGCCGTGCCGCTGCCGATGGAAATAAATTTCACGCCGTGCTTTTCGACGAGACCCTCGATGATTTTTTTCGCCTCTTCCACCCTGGGCTTTGGCGGCGCGGGAAAGATTACGGCGTTGTCTAAAAACTTTCCGTTTTCATCGACTACGGCAACCTTGCAGCCCGTGCGGTAGCCCGGGTCGAGGCCCAAGACCACGTAATGGCCCAGTGGCGGCATGAGAAGGAGGGGTTTTAAATTTTGCGCAAAGACCTCGATGGCATCAGCCTCCGCCCGCTCCTTTAAATCCCGGCGAATTTCCCGCTCCAGAGAGGGAAAAAGAAGCCGCTTAAAAGCATCTTCCGCCATGGGAAGAAAGGCCGCCCGCTTGTCGTCGTTAGGGCCTGCCACCTGAAGAATCATGGAGATCAACGTCTCTTCGCTGCACTGAATCTTTACCTTTACGGCGCCTTCCCCTTCCCCGCGATTCATGGCGAGGATGTTGTGGTTCTTCACCTCTTTTAGGGGCGCGGTGAAATCATCGTACATACTGTAGGCGGGATCCGCTTCCTTCCCCGCTTCTGTCGTGAGCACGCCGCGGCGCCACAAATAGCTCTTAAGCAGGCGGCGTACCTTCGCATCGTTTGAGACGGCCTCAGCCACAATGTCGCTCACGCCTTTTAGAATCTCTTCTTTCTCCAAGCCTTCAAAGACCTCTACCTCATCTTCAAAATCCTTTAAAGACCCGTCGGACAAAAAGTTTTCCGCCAGAGGCCCCAAGCCTTTTTCCAGAGCATCGGTGGCTCGCGTTCGCCGCTTGGGCTTGTAGGGGCGATACAAATCCTCCAAGGTCTGCATATCCCAAATGCCTTCAATGGTCGCCTTTAATTCTTCCGTGAGCTTGCCCTGGCCTTCGATGGTATTCAGCACCGTTTCCCGGCGATCCGCCACCTTCTCCAGTTCATTTTTTCTGCCTTCGATTTTACGAAGCACCTCGTCTTCGATGCCGCCGGTAACATCCTTTCGGTAGCGGGCGATAAAGGGCACGGTATTTCCCTCGTCTAAAAGTTTTAACGTGGCGTCCATTTTCTCCGAGGCGATATGAAATTCCTCGGCTAAAATCCTTCCGATAATCATGGTTCCTCCATTTAAAAAGAGAGGGCGAGCCTCTCTTCTCATTCATTCTTTCTATTGTTAAGCTTCCGCTTTATCTTCCAGATAGGCATTAATAAAGGGATCCAAATCCCCGTCCATGACCCGATTCACATCGCCCACTTCAGCGCCGGTGCGATGGTCTTTCACCATGGTATAGGGTTGGAAAACATAGGAGCGGATCTGAGAGCCCCAGGCGATTTGGGCGTAATTCCCCGCCAGGTCCTCGATCTTTTCCTTTTGTTCCTCTTCTTTTAATGCCACGAGTTTAGCCTGAAGCATTTTCATGGCCTGCTCGCGGTTTTGAATTTGGCTGCGCTCGTTTTGGCATTGCACCACAATCCCCGTGGGAATGTGGGTAATGCGCACGGCGGAGTCGGTGGTGTTGACGTGTTGACCACCGGCACCAGATGAGCGATAGGTGTCGATTTTTAAATCGTCCTGATTGATCTCCACATCCATGTTGTCGTCCAGTTCCGGATAGACGTCCACGGAAGTAAAGGAGGTGTGGCGCTTTTTCGCCGCATCAAAGGGCGAGATGCGCACCAGGCGATGCACGCCTTTTTCCGACTTCAAGTAGCCGTAAGCGTGGGGTCCGGAAATCAGAAGCGTGGCCGATTTAATGCCCGCCTCGTCTTCTTCCAGTATATCCAACACTTCCACGGAATAGCCCTTGCCTTCGGCATAGCGCGTATACATCCTTAAGAGCATATTCGCCCAGTCCTGGGCCTCCGTCCCGCCGGCGCCGGCGTGAATGGCGAGAATGGCATTGTTCATGTCGTACTCGCCGTTTAGAAGGGTTTGGATTTTAAAATCGTGGGCCTTTTCTTCAATGGCATCGAGATTTTTCTTGAGCTGATCGTAGAAACTGAAGTCATCTTCCTCTTCCATAAGCTCCAACATCACGGCCGACTCTTCCATGGCTTCCACGAGTTCGTCGTACACATCGGTGCGGGATTTAATGGCATTTTGCTCGCGGATCACCTTTTGCGCCGCTTCGGAGTCGTCCCAAAAGCCGGGCGCCATGGTTTTTTCCGTAAGCGCCTGATTCGTCTGCTTCAGACCCTCGATGTCGATGCTCTTGGCCAGTCGCTCCACCAGCTCTTCAACCGCTTCCAGGCGTCCCCGATCCAGAAATATATTTTGCTCCATAGGGATCCTTTCCTGATTTAGGCGTTTTTGCCGCAGCAGTGTTTATACTTTTTGCCGCTGCCGCAGGGGCAGGGATCGTTACGACCGACCTTTTTCTCCGTGCGACGAATGGGTTCTTGTACGCCGCTGTCGGGATTGACGGTTTTCACTTCCTTGGCCACTTGCTTGCGTTCCATCTTTTCGGGATTTTGCACGTGGAACATAATGCGCACGGTTTCTTCGCGAATGCTTTCGTTCATGGCTTCAAACATATCGAAGCCTTCTTCGGCATAGGCGCGCACCGGATCGATTTGGCCGACGGCCCTTAAGCCGATCCCTTGACGCAATTGATCCATGGCATCGATGTGATCCATCCAGCGTTGGTCTACGACGCGCAGAAGAACGACGCGTTCCACTTCGCGGAAGGCTTCTTCGCCGAATTCTTCCACCTTTTGGGCGTAAGCTTCTTTGGCTTCTTCCTTCATGAAGCGTTTAAGTTCATCGGCGCTTGCCTTTTCGTGGCCGTCCATAAAGTTTTCGTCGAAATCGAAGGCGGCGCGGCCGAAGCGGTAAATACTTTCGTAGTCGATGTATTTTTCGTGTTTGTCGTTGACTTTTACATTGAAGTCGATGGTGTCGTCGATTAAATCTTCCGTCATGGAGGCGATGTCGCCGGAAAGATCGTCTCCTTTTAATACTTTTTCACGTTCCGTATAGATAACTTCCCGTTGCTTGTTCATGACGTCGTCATATTGCAAGACGTTTTTACGGATGCTGAAGTTGTTGCCTTCAACTTTCCGTTGGGCGGATTCGATGAGACGGGTGAGCATTTTTGCTTCGATGGGCTCATCTTCCGGCGCATCGATGCCGTCCATGACCTTTTTGAAGCGGTCGCCGGCAAAGAGGCGGATAACGTCGTCTTCGGCGGAAATGTAGAACTTCGTGCTACCCTTGTCCCCTTGACGACCTGAACGGCCCCGCAATTGATTGTCGATACGACGGGATTCGTGGCGTTCGGTACCGATAATGTGCAGGCCGCCGTCGGCGATGACCTTTTCTTTTTCGGCGTCGGTTTCCACTTTAATTTCGTCCCGAAGATCGCTGAAGCGCTTTCTGGCTGCCAGGATTTCTTCATCGTCTGTATCAAAGTAGCTATCAGCCGCATCGATCATTTCCGGTTCAAAGCCCTCTCTGGCCATTTTTTCCTTGGCCATGTACTCGGGATTGCCGCCGAGGACGATGTCGGTACCACGACCGGCCATGTTGGTGGCGATGGTCACGGCGCCGTAGCGACCGGCTTGGGCGACGATTTCAGATTCTTGTTTGTGGCGCTTGGCGTTTAATACCTTGTGGGGAATGCCGCGCTTTTTAAGATAGGAAGAAAGTTTTTCCGATTTTTCGATGGATACGGTACCCACAAGAATCGGCTGACCCGTGGCGTGGCGACGGGCGATTTCATCGGCCACGGCGCGGAATTTCGCATCTTCCGAGCGATAAATGGCGTCGTCTTGGTCCACACGGATCACTTCTTTGTTCGTGGGGATTTCCACGACGTCGATATTGTAGATTTCTCTAAATTCCGATTCTTCCGTCATGGCCGTACCGGTCATACCGGCGAGCTTTTTGTACATACGGAAGAAGTTTTGGAAGGTAACCGTGGCCAGGGTTTTCGATTCGGCCCGCACTTCGATGCCTTCCTTAGCTTCGATGGCTTGGTGCAAGCCTTCGGAGTAGCGACGGCCGTACATGAGACGACCGGTAAATTCGTCGACGATAATGATTTCGCCGTCGTCCACCACGTAGTCGATGTCTTTATGCATGGTGCCCTGAGCCTTTAAGGCTTGGTGGATGTGGTGGAGAAGCTCCGTGTTGTCGGGATCCGTTAAATTGTCGATGCCGAAATATTTTTCAGCCCTTCCTTGGCCGATTTCGGTCAAGGTGGCGGTCTTTTGCTTTTCGTCGATGACGTAGTCTACGGTTTCTTCGCGGAATTCGCGGTTAAAGCGGTCTTCCGCTTCTTCCGCCTGATCCTTGACTCTGCTGGTCAAGGTGTCTACGAAGTTTTTCGCTTGGGTGTAGAGCTCTGTGGATTCATCCCCTTGACCGGAAATGATTAAGGGGGTACGGGCTTCGTCGATTAAGATGGAGTCCACTTCGTCGACGATACAGTAGTACAGTTCCCGTTGTACTTGATTTTCCTGATAGACCACCATGTTGTCACGGAGGTAGTCGAAGCCGAATTCATTGTTGGTCCCGTAGGTAATGTCGGCGCCGTAGGCCACTTGCCGCTCTTCCGGCGTCATGTCGTGGAGAATACAGCCTACGGTCATGCCTAAGAAGGAATAGACTTTGCCCATCCATTGCTTATCCCGTTCGGCCAAGTAGTCGTTGACCGTAACCACGTGGGCGCCCTTGCCGGCCAAGGCATTTAAGTAGGCGGGCAGGGTTGCGACCAAGGTCTTCCCTTCACCGGTTTTCATTTCGGCGATACGGCCTTGGTGGAGAATAATCCCACCGAGAATTTGCACGGGGAAGTGTTTCATCCCCAGCACGCGGTCGGCGGCTTCGCGAACCACGGCAAAGGCTTCGGGAAGGATGTCATCAAGGGACTCGCCGCCGGCGACGCGGCCTTTAAATTCGGTGGTCTTTTCTCTTAATTCTTCGTCGGTTAATTCTTGCATGGCACTGTCCAAAGCGAGGACTTTTTCCATGGTCGGGCGGATTTTTTTAATCTCCCGATTGGAGTAGGTGCCGAATATTTTATCTAATAGAGACATTTATACACGTTCCTTTCACTAACTTTTTATTTTAACAAATCTCGTCCGATCCCGCAACGAAAGGGGAATATTTCATCATTTATACACTTTCGGCGTCGTCTTTCGGCCGATGGTGGACGATGGCCACCATTTTTTCGCCTTCTTTAATTTTCCTGACGCGCTTTTCAAAATCCATGCGGGCCATCCAAATGGTGCGCTCGCAGCCCATGCAGGCCAGTTTTATGTCCACACCGGTCCGTAAAATCTTCCACAGATTTTCGCCGCATGGGTGGCCTTTTTTTAAGGTGACCACGTCGCCTTCTTCGTAATACAGTCGGTTCATTTCACCTCTCCTTTAAAGGGGCCCTCGTAGCGGGCGATGGGTATGTTGATGTTTTCCGCGTTCATGGCCTTAGCGATGGCTTTTCTCAGATCGTATTCGATGTCAAATTGATTGCGCGCTTCGTCCCAGGCCACCACGGTAATTTCGTAGCCGTTGGCGATAAAACCCGTCACGCCCCACACTTCCGTGGTGGACTTCGGGTATTTTTCTTTTAACGAATTTGCAGCAGCTTCCACCACATGGATGACCCGGTCCGGATCTTCGCTGCGATCGATGGGCACCACCACCTTGGCCCGCTTTTTTCCTCGCCCCCGATTGGTGACGATGCGGATGGCGGAATTGGGGATGGTGTGGAGGGTGCCGTCGAAATCGCGAATCACCGTGGCGCGAAAGCCCAAAGACACCACATAGCCTTTTTTGTCGGCGCATTCCACGTATTCGCCGACGGCAAATTGATCGTCGAAGATAATGAAAAAGCCGTTGATAAAGTCTTTAATGATTTCCTGCGCCCCCATGGCAATGGCCAAGGAGCCGATCCCCGCCGTGGCAATTAAGGTGGATGTGTTGACCCGGCAAAGGTTTAAGAAGATCAACAGGGCCAGGCCGTAGATGCCGTATTTCGACGCATTCCCCGCCAAATGGGTTAAGGTAATGACTCGGCGCTTGTTTCGCACCGCTTTTTTCTCGCGATCGGCGATGTATTTGCTCAAGACTTTTCCGATAAGGCTCACGGCAATTCGCGAGACAAAAAAGAGAAAGATTCCGGCAAGGATCATGCCGGGAATACTTAATTTCCCCGGCGCCGTAAATAAAAAGGCTTTAATTTCAGCCATAACATCTCCCATCTGTTTATTCTCTATGTTTTAATTCCTGAATCTTATTCTTCCCGAAAGAAAAAAGGGGCTTCAGACGATAAAAGGCCACGTGTTTGTGTTCGTAGGCGGCCAGGTAGCCGTCTTTTAAGAGGAGCTTTTCCTGATTGTCGTCGAAGCGAATGTGCACAGGGGCCGAAGACATGGGCCGCGAGAGAATCTCCCGATTGCCGTAGGCGAAAAGCCCTTCATTCATTACCGCCAGTCGGTCCACATTGGCTTCCATCAGGTAGTGTTTCTTTTCCCTAAGCTTGCCGTCGTAGACGCTGAGCAAACCGCTGTGAAGAGAATAGAGACGGCCCTTGTACATGGTGACGTCGGATAAAATCGGCGTCTTTTGTGTAATCAACTCCTTATCTAAGCCGTACAAATGCTTTTCCGTCACCACCACAGGGTACTTCCCCATGACCATGCGCATGGCCACTTCCATGGGAAATTCCGTCGAGGCCATGGCGCCGCGATCGCCCTTTCCCTCTTCGCGATACACCGTGGTCTTGTAGCCGTTGGCCGCGTTGGAAAGCTCCGTCACCACAAAGGACTTAGATGAATCGAAGCGGTAGTCCAAAATGTAATTTTTCGTCTGAAAAACTTCCGTGAGCCCCCCGCCGTCGGTGGCGACGAAAAGTTTCTCCCCGTCGTCGTAGCGGCAATGGAAAATCCGCGTGCCTTCTTGCACCCGGGCATTAAACAAGGTGCCGTCAATGCGGTAGGATTGCTTTTCCTTTCCGTCTTCGCCGAATACCGCCACTTTGTCCACGTCTTCGTCGTAGAGCATGGCGTCGGATTCGCCGAAAAAGGCCTTTTGCCCTTCGCCTAAGCGGTCCACCGTCTTTTTCCTGCCCTGTCTGTCGTAAAAGGCCAGGCGGTCGCCGTCGAAGGTGGCCAGCACGCCGCCTTTTAAAATGCTCATATTTAAAATTTCCTGATCGGTCTTTACCTGAAACAAGGCGTCGGCTTTGCAGGGAAGCAGGCTCTTTCCTTTGATTCCCAAGCTCGCCGCGACTATAATAAAAAGAAAGAGGCCAATCCTCTTTTTAAATTTGCTCATAAAATCCTCCAGCACCATTATAACCAATGGAAAGAAAGATGGAAAGGCGGATAAACTGTGTTACTCAGAGATTCTAAAGGGATACGCTTTGCCGTATCGAAAAAGCCCTACGATTTTCGCGCCGCATTAGGCAAAGATCACTTCAAAAAAGACACCGCCTGTTTTCTTCACGACCTCGGCGTCGAAGCAAAGGACGTGTATTATATGAACCAAACCCACTCCGATCACGTGGCCCTCATCGACGGCGCCCGCCGCGGCGACGATTACTTCGGCTACCGCATTGTGGCCAATACCGACGCCATGATTACGAATCAAAAGCACGTGGCTCTCGTTACGCGCATTTCCGACTGCACGCCGGTGCTCCTTTACGACCCGGCGAAGGCCGCCATGGCCTCCATTCACGCGGGCTGGCGCTCCACGGTACAGAAATTGCCGGCGAAGGCCCTCTCTGCCATGATGGAGCATTACGGCACGGACCCGAAGGACGTCTTGGCCTTTATCGGGCCCTGCATCGGCCCCGAAAGCTTTCAGGTAGGCAAGGAAGTAAGCGCCCTTTGGCGAGCGGCATTTGCTTTTGCAAGTGATGTCATTTCTCCTGACGATGCAACCCACGACTTTATCGACATGAAGCAAACCAACGCCCGCATGCTTTGTGAAGTCGGCGTCTTGGCAGAAAACATCGACATCGATCCCGCCGATACCCTCACCGATTCCCGCTACCATTCGTTTCGCCGGGACGCGCCGAATTTCGGGAGCAATGCTTTATTTTCGATTCTTCTTTAAAAAGGGCTTGACATTTTTCTTACATCCCCGTATACTAATCAAGAACTCAATTGCGGGGGTGTAGCTCACTTGGGAGAGCGCTTGAATGGCATTCAAGAGGTAAGGAGTTCGATTCTCCTCATCTCCACCACAGTCGCCTATAGGGCGGCTTTTTTTATGCCCTTTTAACGAAACTTTGACATATGAAAGGGCCCTTTCGCGAACTGCGCTCGTTCATCTGTTATAATATTTTCAGAAAGGATGTGACTTATGGGGGATTCAATTGTTATTTTCGACTCCGGCCTCGGCGGCGTCACGGCGCTTTTAGAAGCGATTCGCGCCATGCCCTCGGAGCACTTTATTTATTACGGGGACACGGCCCACGTGCCCTACGGCCCGAAGGATGCCGAAGAAATTCGCGGCTATTTGGATCGCATGATGGAGGCCACACGCCCCTATTCGCCGAAAGCCGTGCTCCTCGCCTGCAATACGGCCACGGTCACATCCGCCGATTACCTGAGGGAGAAATACACCCTGCCCATTGTAGGCATGGAGCCTGCCGTTAAGCCCGCCATCGAACACGATGTGGATCGAAAGCGGATCCTGGTGCTTTCCACGGAGGGCACGGGAAAGAGCGCCCGCCTGCGCCGACTCGTGGAAAAATTCGACGATGACCGCCTGGTAGACATTCTGCCTCTGCCGAATTTGGTGGATTTCGCCGAGCGGCTGGAATTTAACACCGACGCCGTGCGCTACGACATGGAAACCATTCTCGCCTCCTATCCATTGGAAGAATACGGCGCTTTGGTCTTGGGCTGCACCCATTTTATTTGGTATCGGGATCTTTTCCGCGAACTGCTACCCGCCCACATGGAAATTTTAGATGGCAACGGCGCCACGGTGCGCCAGCTCATGCGAAAACTGGGCGGAAACATTAAAAAGGAAGGAGAGGGGAAATTGCAAATGGCTTTTACAGGCAAACTAACAGAGGACACGGCGGCATTTTTGCGCCGCACGGTGCCCATGAAAATCGAATTCATTTCCCCGGGCGGATACAATGACTGATCGCGTCTTTGAATCCAATCGGGATCTGGTTTTAATTCCCGCCTACGAGCCCGACGAAAGCCTTCTTTCTTTCGCGAAGGCCCTTCTCGCCAAAAAGCTTCAAGTGCTCGTTGTCGACGACGGAAGCGGCGAGGCCTTTAAGCCTCTCTTCGATCAACTACCCGACGAGGTCACGCTGCTGTCTTACGAAACCAATCGAGGCAAGGGCTACGCCATGAAGTATGCCATGGAAAAGATCGCCTCTTCCATGCCCGATGTGGAATTTATCGTTACCGCCGATGCCGACGGCCAGCACAGCCCCGAAGATACCCTGCGCATTCTCAAGGCGGTGCACGAAAATCCGAACGCCCTCGTATTGGGCGTGCGGGATTTTCCCGAGAACACGCCCCTGCGCTCCCGCGTCGGCAATCGCCTCACGGCAAAATTTTTCGGCTACCTTTCCGGCATCAAGGATTTGGACGACACCCAAACGGGCCTTCGAGCCTTCAGCACCGAGCATTTGGATCTGCTCCTTGCCACGAAGGGCGAGCGCTACGAATACGAAATGCGCCAGCTCATGGACTGGGCGAAAAGCCCCTATCCCCTGGTGCAGGTGCCCATCGAAACCATTTACAGGGACAAGGAAAACTCCACATCCCACTACGATGCCGTGAAAGATTCGGCGCGGATCTTTCGCAGCCTCTTGGATAACGGCGAAGCCGTGCTCTTTACATTAAGCGGCATCATTAGCTTCACCCTGGACTTTCTGCTTTTTAATTTATTTTATTACCTTGCCCGCCCTTTCAATATCCCCTATGCTCTGACCATTCCCAATGTGGCAGCACGGCTCATCAGCGCCAATTTAAATTTCTACTTAAACCGCAATTACGTCTTTGAATCCAACGATCCCTTAATCGAAGATTTCTTGCAGTACGCCGCCCTCGTCGCCCTCCTACTTACGGCCAACAGCCTGCTCTTAAGTTTCTACGGCCATGTCTTAGGCCTTCAAGCCACGGCAGCGAAACTCTGCGTGGAAATTACCGTATTCGTCATCAGTTATCTTGTCCAACATTTTTATATCTTCGCAAAGAAAAAATAAAGCACGTCGCCGGCCTTTCGCGTGAAATATGTCCCACCATTCACGAAACGCTATTGCGCGACGTGCTTTCTGTGTTATAATGTGAAAATTACTTTTGGAGGTAATTTATGCACATTAAAGAATTTTTTTCACCCAATCACACACGACTCTCATTTGAAATCTTTCCCCCGAATCAACGAATGTCTTTGAAGGCCGTTATGGCCTCAGCTGCGCGCATGGCGGCCTACGAGCCCGACTTTATGTCCGTCACCTTTAAGGCCGACGGCAGCGGCGGCGATCAAACCATTCAAATTTCAAATGCAGTCAGTGAAGTGATGGGAATTCCCTCCATCGCACACCTGACCTGCTCGGGCATTCCGAAAACGGAACTTCCCGCCATTTACGACGAGCTCACGGCAAACAAAGTAAAGAACATTCTCGTCTTAGGCGGCGACTCCGCCCGGGAGCTGGGCGAGGACGCTTACTTGCCCTATGCCAAAGACATGGTGGAATACTTCCGCGAGCGCGGCGATTTTACCATCGGCGCCGCCTGCTTCCCCGAGGGCAACAACCCCGCTCTTTCCATGGACGAAGAACTGCGTCAGTTAAAGGAAAAGGTGGACATGGGCGTGGACTTCTTAACCACGCAAATGTTCTTCGACAACGAGGTCTTTTACCGCTTTTTGGAAAAGGCCCGCGCCATAGGCATCGACGTGCCTATTTTAGCCGGCATTATGCCCATTACAAGCGCCGGGCAAGTGCGCCGCATCAAGGATTTAAGCGATGCCGCCCTGCCCGATCCCCTCTTGCGCATGGTTGATCGCTTTAAAGACAATCCCGACGCCATGTTCGATGCGGGGCTAACCTATTCCGAAAGTCAAATGGCGGATCTCGTGGCTGCAGGCGTCAGCGGTATTCACGTCTACACCATGAATAAGCCGGCCATTCCGGAGCGGATTGTCCGCGATTTAGGCCGCCTTTTCCATGCTTGATCTGGCGTCCATTCACGACGTGCCCGCCCTCGATCTCGAGGATTTACGGCGCAGAGAAATATACCGCTACCTGCGCCTGGAGGGAAATGCCCCCGACGATGCCACCTCCGCCGATGTGGAGCGGAATTTGTTGCGCCTCAAAGACACGGTGGATGTACGCGCCGTGGCTTCCCTTCGACCCATAACGAAACAAGACGGCGCCATCGTCTTCGGCGACTTTTCTACTGAAAGTGAAATGCTTCAAAAGAATATGAAGACCAGCGAATACGCCCTTCTCTTTGCCATGACCTTGGGCCCCGCCGTGGACCGGCTGATCAGCCGCCTGCTTATTACATCGAAGGCCGACGCTTTTATTACCGACGCCTGCTGCGCCGAGTACTTAGAAAGTTACGCCAATCACTACTGCGCCCAAGTGCGGGATGAAGCGGCGCAACAGGGCTTTTTTGGCCATCCCCGCTTCTCCCCCGGCTTCGCCGATTTCGGTTTGGAATTTCAGTGGCCCTTGATTCGCAGTTTGCAGGCGGATAAAAAAATGCATATCGCCCTGACAGAAGGCAATATGCTCGTCCCGACAAAAACCATTACCGCCCTTATGGGTTTGGATCGGAGGAATCTATGACATCGCTATTGGATTCATTAAAAAACGGCCGCCTCTACTACGACGGCGCCTGCGGCACCTACTTACAGGCACAGGGCTTGGAGGCCGGGGCCCTGCCGGAGATTTTAAACATCGACGCACCCGAAGTCATCGTTGATATGCACCGAGCCTATTTAAAAAGCGGCGCGGACATTATCCTCACCAATACATTCGGCGCCAACCGCTTTAAGTTTGCGGATTCTGACGTGTCGGTCGAAACGGTGGTGGCCGCCGCCGTAGCCAACGGAAAAGCCGCCGTGGAGGCGGAAGGTGCCGGCTACGTGTCTCTGGATATCGGACCCTTGGGAAAAATCCTGGCACCTTTAGGGGATGTGCCCTTTGAAGATGCCTACGATTGTTTTAAGGAAATCGTCACGGCCGGTGCCGCGGCCGGATCGGATTTAATTACCATCGAGACCATGTCCGATACCTACGAGATTAAAGCGGCCCTACTCGCCGCCAAAGAAAATTCGGATCTTCCCGTCTTCGTCACCGCCGCCTTTCAGGAAGACGGACGCCTCTTAACGGGCTGCGACATGGACGCCTTTGTGGAAATGACCACAGCCTTAGGTGCCGATGCCATCGGCATGAACTGCTCCTTCGGCCCGGTGCAAACCCTGCCCCTTATGGAAAAAATGACGTCCCTCGCCACCATCCCCGTCATCGTGAGTCCCAATGCCGGTCTGCCGAGCATAAAAGACGGAAAAACCACCTACGACATCGACGCCGAGGCCTTTTCCGATTACATGATTCAGTTTGCGGAGATGGGCGTGGGCGTACTCGGCGGCTGCTGCGGCACCCTTCCCGCCTACATCGAAAAAACTGTGGAGAAAACCCGTGCCATTGACGTCACCCCGCCGAAGGGGCGCCCCCGATCCGCCGTAAGCTCCTACACCCATGTCGTGGACTTCGACGAAAAGCCGGTGATGATCGGCGAGCGGCTCAATCCCACGGGAAAAAAATACCTGCAGCAGGCCCTGAAGGATCGCCACACCTCGGCGGTGCTGGCCATCGCCTTGGAAGAGGAAGATGACGGCGCCCACGTCTTGGACGTCAATGTGGGCGTGCCCGGCCTTGACGAAGTGGCGGTGCTGCCGGAAATTATCCGCGCCCTGCAAGGGGTGTGTGATCTGCCACTGGCCATCGACACCAGCAACCCCGATGCCATGGAAGCTGCCGCCCGCATCTACAACGGCCGACCCTTACTTAATTCCGTGAGCGGCAAAAAATCCACCATGGACGCCGTCTTTCCCGTGGCGAAAAAATACGGCGGACTTTGCGTGGCCCTTCTCTTAGACGACGAGGGCATACCGAAAACCGTGGAAAAGCGCATGGCCATCGTGGATGCCATCCTCGAAGAAGGCGCCCGCTACGGCCTGGGGCCCGAAGCGTTTCTTTTCGACCCCTTGGCCATGACCATCTCCAGCCAAAAAGACGGCGCCGTCGTGGTCCTCGAAACCTTGCGCCGTTTGAAGGCCCGTGGCCTTCACTCCACCTTGGGCGTGTCCAACATTTCCTTCGGCCTGCCCAATCGGGAGCTCATTAACAGCAATTTCTACGCCATGTGCCTTGCCGCCGGGCTCAGTGCAGGGATCGTGAATCCCTCCTCGGCCCTCATGCAAAAGGCCTACAAATCCTCCATGGCCCTTTTAGGCTGCGATCCGGATTTCAGCGATTTCATCGCCGCCTTTACGGAAGAAGAAAAAACCGCGGCCCACGCCGGCGACCGGGATCTTTCCTACGCCATCGAAAAGGGCCTGAGCAAAGATGCCAAGGACATGACTGTAGCCCTTCTTTCCGATCACAGCCCCATCGACATTATTAACGGCTACTTGGTTCCCTCTCTGGACAAAGTGGGCCGAGGCTTTGAGGAAAAGACCCTCTTCCTGCCCCAGCTCCTTCGCGCCGCCGATGCCGCCGCCGCGGCCTTTACGGTGATCCGCGCCAAAATGGACGAAGAAGGCAATGTGGCCGAAAACAAAGGTCGCATTCTCGTGGCCACGGTGAAAGGCGACATTCACGACATCGGAAAAAACATCGTGAAGGCCCTTTTGGAAAACTACGGCTTCGATATCTTGGACTTGGGAAAAGATGTCTCGCCGGAAAAAATCGTGGCGTCGGTAAAAGAAGAGCACATTCCCCTCGTGGGCCTCTCCGCCCTCATGACCACCACGGTGCCCTTTATGGAAGAGACCATCGACCTTCTGAAAAAACAAGCCCCCGACACAAAGGTTATGGTCGGCGGCGCCGTCTTAACGGAAGACTATGCCCAAGAGATCGGTGCCCACGTTTATTGCAAAGACGCCATGGCTTCCGTGCGCTTTGCGGAAACATTTTTTGAAGACAAGTAAATTTCGACATAGAAAAAGCGAGCCTGTGCTCGCTTCGAAGCGATGGATAAGGAAAGGAGAATCACATGATTCACCTTTCCTTTTTTATAGACTCAAATCTACTTAAACGCTAAATCGTCAACTATTAAAAACTGTCGGCTGATTCCGCGCCATAAAAAAGAGATAAATTCGACTAAAGATGGTATTTGTCTGCAACCGGGAATAAGTGAAGCTCGTCTTATTTTAATAAGAAGCCCCTTAAAAAATTGTCAGAACCATGAACCCCGGCACGAATATACTAGTGAAAGGAGGAAATATGGAGACTAAAGAGTTGATAAAAAGGCTGAAGAACAGAGATGAAGACGCGTTGTACGTCGTCATCGAATTATATGGGAAAGTGTTAAAAGGCGTGATCTCAAAAACACTTTGGAAATACCCGAGCCTTTGGGATGAAGCGATGAATGATTCTCTTCTAAGTATCTGGCAAAATATCGACTATTTTGATCCGAAGCGGTCTTCTTTTAAAAATTGGTGTGCTGCGGTTTCAAAATACAAAGCCATCGATTTGCTCCGAAGAGAAAGCAAATTTGAGGCTATTCTTCTCGACGAAAATTCCGCGTCAAAAGATTCCGACGTCCATTCCAATTTAGAAATAGAAGAAGCTCTATCCACCTTGGGCGATGAGGATAAAAAACTCTTTGAAAATATTTTTATTCGCGGGCTTTCCTATGGCGAGGCGGCATCGGAGCAACATATTTCCACGGAAAATGCCTATCAAAAGGTTAGCAGGGCGAGGAAGCTTTTAAGAAGATGGAGAGGTGAAAATGTATGAAGGATAATCTTTACGATCGATTGAACGATATAAAAATAGAATACGAAGAGGTTCCTCTCAAAGATTTTGAAAGAGAAAATCTCAAAAAGGTGGTGAAGAAATTGAAACGCAACAACAAGAGACGACTTTTCGTCAGAAAAACAGGAGCGATCGCGGCCATATTGCTTTTGGCCTTTGGCGTTACGAACTATGCATCCGGCGGCTATGTTTTAGCAAAGACGAGAGAGATCACGGACAACATCACACTTAGTTTGTCGAGCGCAATGGGCCTATCACCCGATGTAGACAAGTACAGCGTCAAATTACATGAACCCTTCGAAATAGACGGCAAAAAATATGTTTTGGATACCATTACGACAGAGGACAATAATCTCTACGCCGTGCTTTTGAGCTTCAATGGTCCAGGTGAAAAGCTGTCGGAGGGTGCCAACTTAACGGAGCTTAAAGTAAACGGTAAAAGAGTCAACGTCCTCGGCTCAAGCGGCCAGGAAGGAAATTTGCCGGGCAAGCCCAATGTAACCGCCACATCTTTAATATATTCCTTGGAAAGTCCCCTACCGAAGGAAGGCACGGCACAGCTGGAGTTTATCTTTGACACGCTTTTGGGCAACAGCAAAAAAATTTCTATTACTACTCATGTGGATATGGCGAAGATGAAAATGGAGAAAAGGATCATCGCAAAAGATTTTGCCGTACCGAATACAAACGGAATTATGATTAAAGAATTCACTATGAGCCCGGCTTCACAAAAAATGATACTCACCTATCCGTCATCGGCGAAGGACACTATTTTTTCGGTGAAGGCGAGAGATTCCAAAGGTCGCTTAGTTTATTTCGAAACGATCGAAGCAGACAAGAACACGTCGACCCTCTACTTCTCGCCGGTTACCAGCGAAGTCACTGCCGATGAATTGTTAAACGACATCTCAACATTGAAATGTCAATTATATAAAGCGGAACTTCCAAACCATGGCGGAAAAGAATCCAATGAGGAGGAAGCCATAGGCGACGAATTTACCTTTAATTTGTCTGCAAGCAAATGAATCGCACTTTTTCCGTAAAATTGCGTCCTTGAAAATATAGAATAAATCACATTAACGATCATGAGCCTTTTAATCGCAAAAAATGCCGAAGCCCCTTTGGACTTCGGCATTTTTCATACAGGAACGCACATAAGAAGATAAACCCCTAATGGTGTTGATCGCTTGTCTTGTGTCCAAAGCGAGCCTAGTGTGCTCGCTTTTTGCTTGTTTATTTTTCTAAAAATTTCTCCGGATGGTTGCTGAGGATGGCATCTTCGATTTCGACGATGCGGTATTCCACCACATCGGCCAGTGTCAGCGGGTCGTTTTCGAATTCCGACAACACTTCATCTAAGTGATTGCCTCTAACCAAGCCGAGAAAGCCGTGGGCCTTATCGCCGAACATGAGAAAATCCCCCCGATCCATGCCCGCTTGTAAAAAGTCATGGAATTCTTTCTTCAGCGCCTTGTTTTCGTCATCGTAAAGTGAAAAGTTAAAGGTCTTGAACTTGCCTTCGACGAGATAATACTTCATAATGCCTCCTTAATGACCGTGATTTTTCCGTCTTCAAAGCCGATGCTGTCTTCTCTTTCTGAAATGGCCGCCATAACCTCTTCAGTGATTCGTTCTCCGTAGGTGACGATGGGAATGCCCGGCGGATAGGGCGTGATGTTTTGTGCCGCCACTCGGCCTTCGGATTCGCCGACAGCCACAGATTCCGTCTCCATGAAGAAAGCCGCCCGCGGCGGAAAAACCGCTTCCGTTTTCGGATATATACCCTTCTCGACGCCTGTCCTCTCTTCTTTCTTCGGCAAGGATGCGATGGCACGAATCAATCGATCCACATCCTCGTCTGTGTGATAGGGCGACAAAATGGCCAGGGCGTAATAGTCGTCGCCCATTTCAAGATAAACGCCCTTCTCCGCCAAAAGGGACACCACTTCATCGCCGCGGTAGCCGGGCAGGTGGAAGAGAAATTTCATAGGATCCGTGCAGGCCACAAAGGGCCCCCGCGCCTTGACGACAGTGATTTGCGGCAGGCGGCTTTCGATCCGCGCACGATGGCAGAGAAGCTTCTGCCAATCTATGTCTTTCCCCGCCGCCACGGCGTATTCCGAGGAAAGCATGAGCAAATAGGACGGCGAGGTGGAGAGAAAAAGGCCCATGCCCTTTAAAAGCGTCTCCTCCTCCACATGGCTATTTATGTGCAAAAGCGCCGCTCCGGTAAGGGCCGCCATGGTCTTGTGCAACGACTGCACCGTGTAATCACCATGGCGAACGGCGCTCATATCCGCGAGGGGCGTAAAGGCCCAATGGGCGCCGTGGGCCTCATCCACGATGAGGATTTTGTTTCGGGCGTGGACGATGTCGGCGATTTCTTTCAGCTTCAAACCGCCGCCGAAATAATCGGGACTCGTCAAAAATACGGCGGAAATCGACGGATCCGCGTCCAAGGCCCTAGCCACGTCCTCGGGATCCACGCCGGAAAAAAGCCCCGTGGCCTCATCCACCGGTGCCGGCAAATAAGATAGACGGAGATCCAGCGCCACCGCCCCGTGAAAGAGGGACTGGTGGGAATTACGCTGAATCAAAATCGTCTCCCCGGGCTTCGCGGCAAGGTAAAGGGCCAGCTTGATCCCTGTGGTGGATCCCGCCGGGACGATGACGCTTTTTTTCACGCCGTAAGCCGCGGCGATTTCAGCTTGGGCCTCGGTAATGGCCTCCGTGGGATCTAAAAGATTGTCCGCCCCGATGACCTCTGTCCAGTCGTCCTTGAAGTCAAAATCGAAAGCCACTCGGCCCCTATGCCCGGGCATGGCGAAATTCACCCCGCCGCGAAGGCCTTTTACGGCTTGATATAACGGCCTTTTCATTAATAACCGTAGCGTTGCAGCCGCGCGTTTTTCTGCTCTTCCGTCATGCTGTCGTAGACCGCCCGAAGCTTTCTGAGCATCTCTTCTTTTTCAGAGAAGCGGCCGATGACCGGCGCCGTGTTGTAGGCGTGGACGCCGAAAAACAGTGCCCGTGGGTTGAGATCCAAGTGCTCCAGAAGGTGGATTTCCTCGAGAAGAATGTCCCCCTCCGTCAAGGGCACGAAATCCCCTCGCGCCACTTCTGCCGCAAGCTCCGTGCCCGCGTGCACCGAGGTGGTCAGGGGCGAGACGCTCAAGGGCTGATGCTTGTTTAAAAGCGCCGCCGTTTCCTCGGCATGGGCAAAGCTGTCTTCTTTCCCGGCGATGCCGGACATCACCATGCAGATCCAGTCGATGCCGGCTTCTTCAAGCTTGGCCAGCTCGCGGTACTCGTCTTCTTGGGTGCAACCTTTTTTAATGCGCTTTAAGGTGGGATCGTGGGCGGTTTCGATGCCGATGTACAATTGATTGTAGCCGGCCTTTCTCAGCCGCTTCAAATCCTCCATACTTTTATTTTTTATATCGAAAATCGACGCATAGCAGGTAATGGTCTCGATATTGGGCAAGTACTCGTAAATCCAATCGGCGATTTCCAAAAGATAGGCCGTATCTAAAATAAAGGGGTCGCCGTTTAAAAGAAAGATGCGATCCAGCCGATCGGCATAGGGCGAAAGCTCTTGGAGATCTGCGATGACCTGTTCCTTCGGCGCCTTTCTGAAACTTACGTCCTTATACATGGCACAGTAGGTGCATTCATTGTGGGAACAACCCACCGTCACTTCCAAAAGCGGGCTATAGGCCTCTCTCGGCGGGCGAAATGTTTGTCCTGTGTAGTGCATAAAATCTTCCTTTCTGCTTCTGAACTTGACTGTTGTCTACTTAACTATACCATGAAAGGCCGTGGAAAGCATGAAAACAAGGAAAAAGCGACCGAATGCCGATCGCTTCTCTATTTCATGGCGTAAAATTATTTCTTTGCCATAAGGGTGTAGGGCACGGCGACGAAGAAAATGCCGCCGATCATATTGCCCAAGGTTGCCGTTAAAATGTTGTAAAAATAACTTCCCATGGTCATGGCCGTCCCCGGCGCCATAAAATCCAGGGATAAAAGCACCATATTGGCAACGGAGTGTTCGAAGCCCGCCGTAAAAAAGATGACGATGATCCAGAAAACCATGATAAGCTTCCCCGACTCCGAGGTCATTTTTATGGAGCACCACACGGCGAGGCAGACCAGCATATTGCATAATGTGGCCCGCAAAAGCAAAGCGCCGAAGGGAATGCTCACCTTCGCCGCCGCCACCGGTGCCACGGCGGCACAAAAGGCCTCGGTCATAAGGCCCGTGTGGGCAAAGATCCAGGCGAGGAGAATGCTCCCGATCCAATTGCCCACGTAACAGATCACCCAAAGTTTCAACACATCTTTGGCCGAGACCGTGTTTTCCAGAAAGCCCGCGGCCATGACCAGGTTATTTCCCGTAAACAGCTCCGCCCCCGCCATAATGACCAAGCTTAAGGCGCAGGCAAAGGACATGCCCATGAAAAGTTTCATAAGAGGCATGGAGCCCATGGCGCCGATGGTAAAAGAAAGCAAGATGCCGAAGCCGATAAACATCCCCGCCAGGAGAGACGAGGCGAAATAACCTGTGGGGTTTTCATTTAAAAAACGAACCTTGTCCGCCGCCGCCTGAGCGACGCTTTCTACTTCTTTTCGAAACATAAAACACCTCCCGCAAATACATCCTATCGCCGCGTTTTTGCAGATACGCGGTTAAGAAAAAAGAGCGCACCGGGCGCCCTTTTCTCGCCTCTTAGGCGAAGCAACTTTATTTAAGATGCAGGCGTCGGGGAGGAATCCTCTCCTTCACCTAATGCCTGTCGTTTGTTTTCCTGACGTGCTTCTTCCGCTTGTTTGATGCGATTGTAGGCGTGCATAATCAAGGCTACGGTAACAACACCGTAGGAGATAAAGGTACGGAAGTACTCGCCCATCATGGCATCGCCGGTTAAGATACGTCCGGCTTGAGGCAGAATAATAAACATTAAGTGGAACAACATGGTCCCGATGACGGCATTGGGAATGGTGGCCCGCATAACGCTGGCGCCGCCGACGAGAATCGACGCTGCCGCATAAAGGGCCGCTTGGTCTTGCCCGGCGTAAGTGGCCAGGGTACCGATGTTTTGCAAATAGATAATTTGCCCGTAGCAAGCGAGTACGGTGGAGATCACGATGGATTGTACCCGCACTTTGTCGGAGTAGATCCCGGCGTTTCCGGAAATCACTTGATCCATCCCCACGGCCTTCATGTCGTGTCCCAGCTTGGTCTTTTTAAACCATACGATAAAGGCGCAGAGCAGGGCGATGATTAAAATGGTAACCACGGGAATGTCGATGTTTACCCTTTGGGTGGCCGACACGGGGAAATTGATGTTGTAAAGCAAGATGTTGTCGATGGCGTGACCCGAAGTAAGGGTGATGGAGTTTTTGATCCCGTAGCCTTTCGACAAAATCATGGCCTGATTGTGCATGGGCACCAAAGACCCACACAGATAGAGCAAAAAGAGCATGTACACGCCCAGCATAAAGAAGGCGAGCATCATGGAGGTGATCATTTCTCGTCCTCTGGCACGATTTAATACGTGGCCGGAGAATTTACCCAGCAAAATGGCGATGGGCGTACCGATTAACACGGCGACTAAAATGCCCGCCGGCCCTGTAATGCCCCAGTCTTGGGCAAAGATCAGACCGATTTGGCCGCTCATGGCGCCCAAGGGGATACCGAAGTTAATGCCCATGCCGGCGACAATGGGGATAATCAAAGAAAGGACGAGGAAGGTGTTGCGCACCATGCGCTTTCCGATTTCCGAAGTAACATAGCTCAAAGGCGGCCTGGCGATCCATAAGCCGATGGCGATGATGATAATAAACAGAATCGGCACCGCGTATCGCGACAGCTTTGATGTAAAGGACTTATTCATTATTGTTCCTCCTGGTCAATGCGTAGACGATCATACCGTTGGTGACGATCAATCTGAGTACTTCCGACACGTCGATGTTAATGGCCCCGTTAATGACCGTCGGCGTCAAGGTAATAATCCCTTGGAACAAGAAGGTCCCGATGATGACATTGGGAATATTTGCCTTGTTAATACTGGCGCCGCCGATTAAAAGGGCCGCCACGGTTTGGAAGGTAAAGGACAAGGGCGATTGATAAAGCTGAATAAATCCGTAGGATTGTTGATAGACGATAATGCCCACGGCAGCGATGACGGTGGAAAGAATAACCGAGAACAGACGCATACGATTAATGTTGATACCACCGGCTCTGGCGTATTCGGGATTGGATCCTACGGCGGTCATGGCCGTACCGGTTTTCGTGCGGAAGAAGGCCCACACGGCCAGGGCCAAGACGGCGAAGATCAAATACATCCCTACGGGAATGCGCACGCCGAAAATGTGGAAGCTCAAGAAGTCCGTCAAGACGCCGGTGGAGCTTCTGGTGCCTGCGGCATCGACGGTGTTGTGCATCCAGTAGGCGGCGACGGGAATTTGTTGGGAAAGGCCTTTACCGGCGTAGCTCAATACGGAGACCGGATTTTTGTAGGGCAGGATCAAATAGATCATGCACATAAAGGCCGTAAAGGAATAGCCCACATAGGTGGCGATCAACATTTCGTCGCCTTTGATTTTATTGAGTAAGACGCCATAGCCCCAGCCGAAGACGACGGCAACCAAGGCACCTAAAAGCATCCCCAAGAAGATGCCGGCGAATCCGGTCAGACCGAATTCAATGCTGGTCACGCCGCCTAAAATACCGGCGACGATGCCGATGGGCAAACCGAAGTTCAGCCCGCAGCCCGATTGCACCATGGGAATCAAGCTCAGTACCAAAATAGAAAACATGCCGAAGCGGGCCAAGACGTTTTGAATGGAATCCGCCAAAGACACGCCGGCGGCCGGTGCCGCGGCAAACAGGGCCAATAGGAATAGACCGATGATCAGTCGAGGCAGCCCGATTCGTTGAATCCATGTTTTATTCACGTGTATCCACCTCTACTTTCTCACCACTCATTAACAAGCCGAATTGGCCGGGATCTGCCGTGGCAGGCAAGATGCCCGCAATGCGCCCTTCGCAAATGACGGCGATGCGGTCGCAAATGCTGCGCAATTCTTCTAATTCTGAAGAAATCATGACGATGGTCGTCTCTTCTTCTCGATTAATCTTTTCAAGGGCGTTTAACACCAATTCCTTGGCGCCGATATCGATGCCCCGCGTCGGTTCCGATACAAACAAAAGCTCCGGATCCATGCACAGGGCCTTGGCCAAGCAGACTTTTTGTTGATTGCCTCCGGAGAGGTTCCCCGCCTTTTGGTGGCCACCTGTGGTTTTAATGGCCAGGGACTGAATGTATTCGTCGGAAACCCGTTTCATTTCCGCTTCATCTCTAAAACGCATGCCCAAAACCCGTTTGATGAACTTGTTTTGCACCTGCATGGCGTTAAAGGAGATGTTCCAGTAAATGGGTTCGTCCAGTAAAAGACCCACGCCTCGTCGGTCTTCGGAGACAAAGGCGATCTTGCTTTTTAAAATTTTATTGGTGTGGCCGAGGGCCAGGGGCTTTCCGTGAAATTCCACGGAACCGGATACGGGATAGGTGCCCAAGATGCCGTTGGCGATGCCGAGTTTGCCTTGGCCGGCGAGACCGGCGATGCCTAAAATCTCCCCTTCCCGCACGTCGAGATTCACGTCGTAAACCTGTTCGCCGGGCATATCCACCGCCAAATTTCGTATGCTCAGGGCCACTTCTTCGGACACTTTCCGATTGGGGTCTTTTCCTTCGGGGCGAATGCCGTTTTCACGGCCCACCATCCACGCGGCGATTTGATCGATGCTCAAGCCTTCGTTCTTTCGGCTTTCCACGATTTCTCCGTCGCGAAGCACGACGATGGAATCGCAAATGCTCAGAATTTCACGCAAGCGGTGGGTAATGAAGATAATGGCGATGCCCATGTCCGACAACCGTTGAAGGGCCTTCATCAGTTGATCGGCTTCCGATTCGGTTAAGACGGCGGTGGGCTCGTCCATAATAATGAGCTTCACGTCTTCGCGAGTAATTTCCCGCGCGATTTCGATAAACTGTTTATGTCCTACAGGCATTTCGGAGACCATCCCTTTCGGGTCGATGCTCACGCCTAATGTATCGAGGGATTCGCCGGAGAGGGCGATGTTTGCCTCCGTGTCAATGGTGGCATACTTTTTTCCGAAGATGGAGGAGATCACCGATTGCTTGGTGCGCTCCATATTAAACGTAATGTTTTCGGCGGCGGTGAACCCGGGAATTAAGTTAAATTCCTGGTGAACCATGCCGATGCCCGCATCCAAGGCGTCGATAGGTGATTTAAAATCAATGGGTTCGCCGTTCAGTAGGATTTCTCCGTCGAAGCCTCCGGTTTCCCGAATGACTTCCATTCCGAAGATGATATTCATTAAGGTCGATTTGCCTGCGCCGTTTTCGCCGACCAGCCCGAGGATTTCACCGGGCTTTAAGGAGAAGCTTACGTCTTTTAATACGACGTTTTCGCCAAAGCGCTTTTCGACATGTCGGACCTCCATCATGTTCTCAGCCAAAATTTACCTCCTAATGAGAAATAAACCAACGAAGATCGCTGGTTTATCTCCAATGCATATGATCGTGTGTTGAACGATTATTCACCTGTTTCGCCTTCAGCTTGTTCTTGCGAAGCTTTAATGGCATCCAAGTCGATATTCATGGTCATGTATTTTTCAGGTACTTCAACCTTATCCATGCCCAGGTAACCCTTGCCGTAGACATAGGTGTCTTGTGCGAGCAAGATGTGGTTGTCTTTCTTTTCGCCGCTTGCGCGATCCACGTAGTTAACAGCCATCCACTTGGCACCTTCGGTGTAGTTGTCGATGCAGTCGATGATGTTGTCGATATTGGTCAGTTCCATTTTGCCGTGGAGTACTTGTTGTACTAAGTCAACGGCACCTAAGGTGAGGGAGTAACCTAAGGAGTATGCCCAGGTACCCATGCGACCGGAACCGCCGGCTGCGACAACGGCTTTTTCAACTTCTGCATTGATGGCTTTCCAGTCACCGGCCTTGTCTTGAATGTCGACGGAGAATGCTTTCGGATAACCCATAATCGGGGAAGGTAAGTCTTGTTCTACGAAGATGGCGCCGCCGGCTGCAACCCCTCTTAACAAGGGTTCCGTGTGGGCGTCATTGGTACAGAAGAACGCCGTGTCCTTACCGTATTTGTCGATCCAGGGTTGAATGTTTTCTGCGATGTATTGTTGTGCGCCGGGAACACCGATGTCAGTGGTGGGGTCAGGTGCGTTTAAGGAAATAAATTCAAGACCTAAATCCTTGCAGGCTTCTTCCATAATGGCACGACGCAGAGCCAAAAGCTCGATGGACATGTGGCGGGGGAAGGTAATGTGAGCAAACTTCGTTGCGCCCATGTCTTTTGCTGCCTTGATGATGCGGTAGCCGCGGCTGACGTTGTCGGCATCTAATACTAAGTCCGAGCTGTTTTCAGCCATTACCGTATCTTCTTGTGCGGTTAAGTTGATTAAGATGATGTCCGGGCGTTTGGCGCGGATTTGTTGGAATGCGGCGGAGGTTCCGGGAACGGCTTGGTTCACGATAACAGCACGCATATCCGGGTCGTCTGCCATGGCGACAATTTTGGAAATGGTGGTTTCTTGTTCCGCTTCGAAACGGTCGGGGTAAGTGTCGTGGCGAATCATGCCGCCTTCGTCGGCGTTGCCGTATTTCTTAATGGCTTCTTGAGCCGCACGGAATTCGTCTTCCGCTTGAGATACGGTACCGGTTACAATACCGATGTGAATCGGGTCGCCGTCTTTTAAGGTTTCAAATTTTGCGCGCGTCGCTTCTTTCGGTGCATCGCCGCCTTTGTTACCGGAATTTCCAGTATCGACTTTGGTACAGGCTGCCGTAAAGACTAACAGCATCATGGCTACGAGCGCCATCGACAAAAAGCGTCTGTTTCTTAGTTTCATAGTCATCTCTCCTAAATCCCTATGTATTTTTCACTTAAGCTCTCTCTTAAGTTTATAATATTTTAATCCACTAAAGTCCGAAAGTCAAGATAATATAAAATTCTGTTCCTATTTTCTTCTAAAGCCTGGGCGCAATAAAAAATCTCCCCTGATTTCTCGGTTCAGAGAAGATTCTTTGTAGCTTTTGTTTACATGAGTTTCGTCTCTTCCAAACGCTCCGTGAAGCGATCGTTTATTTCCATAATGGGTTTTCTGAGGACGAGACCGAGGATGAGGGCGAAGGCGAGATAGAGCGTAAGGTTCAACAGGGATTGAAGGTACATGGTGCCGTAAAATCCGCCGATGGTTTCTTTCATGGCGTTCATGCTGTGGACAAAGGGCAGGAAGGGATACAGGGCCTTGAAAAACCGCGGCGCCACGTCGATGGGAAAGGTGCCGCCGCTGCCCGCCACCTGAATGACCATTAGGACCACGCAAATGGCTTTTCCGATGTCGCCGAAGGAGATGGTCAAGGTGTAGATAAGCACGGTAAAGACCATCGACGCCGCCCAGGCGGCGAAGAGGAAATGGGCCGGATGCAAGCACTGAATTCCCAAAAAGTACAGATCCCCCAGGGCCATGAGCAGGCTCTGGATGGTGGCGATGAAAAGAAACAGGCCCAGCCTGCCGAAGTATTGTTCGTGGGGCTTAAAGGGGCCGTATTTTTTCTCGTAGGACGCCGGCGTCTTTACGTCGATTAAAGCGACCTGAATCACGGCGCCCACCCACAATGCCAAGGTGGTGTAAAAAGCCGCCATGGCCGAGCCGTAGTTTTCCACGGCAAAGATGGGGTGCACCCGCGTCTCAATGGGTTTAGACAGAAATTGGCTTAACTGCTTCGTATCTTCCGACAAAAAGAGCTTGATTTTATCCACGCCCTCGGCATTTTCCAACACCACGGTGCGGCTATAGAGATCGTCGACGGCATGTTTTGCCCCGTCGATTAGTTGGATGGATGTGTCCATGTGGCGGGAAAGGGCGGAAAGATTTCCCTGCAGTTTCTCCGACAGGCGTGCCACTTCCCTCGCCGATTGATCGGCGTCGGCCCAAAGTTTTTCCGTGTCTGCGCCTACCCCGTCCAATTTTTTTTGAAGGGATTCCATGGGCCCGAGGAGGGTGTCGTTCATTTCTCGCCGAAGGGATTTCAAATTGTCTTCGTTTTTCTTTTTGCTCTCGAGAAATTCCCGGCGCAGGGCGGCGACATCGTCGTGTGTCGTGACCCCTTTGTCGTCTACCGCTTCCAGGGCCCGCAACATGGCCGCCTCATAGCCTTTGCTCCGGCGAATCTTCTCCGCCGCCCCCTCGAGGCCCCCAAGGGGCACGGGGAGCCCATTGTTTAAATCCGTGACCTTTTTCTCCATGTCCTCTTTGTCCGCGATGTCTTGTTCCAAGGTGCGGATCACGGCCCGGCGATTGGCCACAAGGCGGTCTCGATGCTTCTCTCCTTCTGCGAAGAGATCGTCCACATCGCCGCTGATCGTTTCCATGTAGCGGAGGTTTTTATCCAGTGCCGTTTCCATGTTTTTCCGAAATTCGTTTAGTGTGGATTTTAATGCCTTCAAATCCTTTCGATCGCTTTTCATGTGGGCCATGTTTTCTTCCAGGGTATTCCTCGATGTGTCCATAAGGCTGTCGCCGCTTTTCATCACCACTTGAGAGGCCTCCGCCAATTGTTTAAAGGATCTGAGGGTGGCGGCCTGGGCGTCCAATGTCTCGCCGCTTTGTGTCAGCTGCTGCTGCAGCCGATTCCACAGCCCGTCGACGCGGGCATTCTCCCCGTCTTCTTTAAAGGTTAAAAGGGAGTCGAAGGCCGTGTCGTAGAGGGTTTTTGTGAAGGTTTCTTTCACCCAATCCGTCAGATTCCCCGCTTCTTTTCCAACGACTTTCGGAGCGATGGCGTTTTTCTTTTCGTTTACATAGTATTCCAATTCCGGCGCCTCCCCCGCCGGGGAAAGGAAGGAAAACATCTTTTCGCTGAAATCCTCGGGAATAATGATGGCGGCGTAATAACGACCGCTTTTCACGCCTTCCACGGCATCTTTGCGATCCGTAAACACCCAATCCACCGTATCTTCCACGGCGAGATTCATCTTTACCTTCTCGCCGATGGCGAAGGTTTTCGGAATGAGGGTCGGTTCATAGCCCTTGTCTTCGTTGACCACGGCCATGGGAATGTGCTCCGTGTGTTTGTAGGGATCCCAGGAGGCGGCGATGTTGAACCAGGCGTAGAGCGAAGGGATCAGGCTGATACCTAAAAAGACCACGAAGACGATGCTGTTGTTTTTTATTCTGGAAAAGTCTTCCTTAATATGCTGCTTAATCTTTTTCATGGGCATCCTTGCCTTTCAAACGGTCCAAGACTTCTGATTCGGAAAGATCCATCCACTTTTCTTCCTCCTCGTAACGATAACGGTAATATTCCAACCAAATCAAGTAGGTGGCAAAGGCGATGATGGATGCGACCCAAATCACCAGGTAGCGGATCTTGCTGTCCATGCCCAGGAGCAAGCAAAGGAAGACGGCAGGCACCACGGCCAGGGCTCCAAAGGCGTAGATCTTCTTTTTTTCGTAGGCGGCAAAAAATCGTCGATGCTTTTCTCTTTTCCGCGCAAGGCCCGCCACGTCTGAAGCGAGAATCATGGGAATCAGATCCGCACCTATAAGGCGTTGTCTCTTCGGAAGATCGCCGTGAATCAATTCGCTTTGAGCCAGTTTTAAGTCGAAAATATGATTGAGCTTGCCGAAGATGTGGGGCCCCACCAGGCCGATAACGAGGGAGACGGGCACATAGGCCATAAGCAGGAGCCAGTCTTTCGCCAAATGGTAGCCATAGATGCCGAGCATGGCTTCCCGCATGGCGTCGATGCCGTAGTGAAAGGGCAGGGCCGGATAAATGGACCTAAAAAACGGCGCCATCATTTCGATGGGGTAGGTGCCGGAAGCGCCGGGAATCTGCAGGATGAGCACGATGACTGCAATGGCCTTGCCGATGTTTCTGAAGGTGGCAGCCAAGGAATAGATGATGGACACATAGGCCAGGGAGGCAAAAAGGGCCGTGAGAATAAAGAGGAAGGGGTGGGCGCACTGCACCTTCAAGAGGTACAAATCGCCGGCACCGACGATGAACGCCTGGGCGAGGCCGACGAGAACAAATAGGCCCAAGCGAGCGAAGTAGCCTTCTTTAAATGTCAACGGCTCAAGATCGTCTTCTCGGTCCACGTCGATTTTTAAAATTGATATGAGGATCATGCCGCCGACCCACAGAGCCAGATTGGTAAAAAAGGGCGTCATGGCGCTACCGTAGTTTTCGCTTTCGTAAACGACGTGGGAATGCACCGTCACCGGGCTTTCCATAAAGGTGGTAAATGTCTTTTCGTCCACACGGGTGGCCTCGCGAATTTTTTCGTAGAGGGGCCCTCGAGCCAACTGCCCCAAATCCTTTTGCAAGCCGGAAATGCTGTCTTGGGCCCGCTTCAAGCTATCCAAGCTGTTCGCCACGGTTTTGTGCGCCTCTTCGGTCATGGCTTCCGTGCTCCCCAGGAGTTGATCGAATTCGTCTAAAAGGGTGGGCAGGGTGGCCAAGGTACCGGAAAGATGGCCTTCCACTTGATTGAACAGGTCGAAGCTTTGATTCACGGCAGGCGGAATGCTGCTGCGGTAAGCTTGCTCAAAGGCCTTCCGTTGATCGGAGGATTCCTTGAGGCGCTGCTGAATGCGTAGGTGGCTTTTTTTCAATGACGCCTCCGCCGAATCGAGGATCGCCTGTTGTTCCTTCACCGCGGCGATTATCTCGCCGTTTCTGCGATTGATTTGGCGACTGCGCCCCAAGATATCCAGTGGTTTTGCCGCCTTTGGGATTGGCGAAAGGTCTTCTAAATCCTTTAGCACCTCGCCGTTTAATCCGTTAATCAATTCCATGTCCACGAGGGCCCGGCGGTTGCCGCTTCTTTCATAAGTAAAGTCGCCGTCCAGAGACTGATGCTTCTTTTCCGAATAGGCATCGGCCACCTGCACCATGCGGTTCATCTCTTCCATGAGATTTTCGTAGGCGCCGATCATTTTTTCACTTTCTTTTCGGGTCTCTTCCAAGAGCCCCGCCGCTTCGTCCAGCGTTAGTTCGCCTTTTTTTACCGCCTCTTTCAGCGACGCCACGTCCCCGCGAGCACGGTGGCTTAAATCCGACAGGCGGTTCATCTCTTCATCCATATTTTTTAAAACCGTCTCGTATTCCGCCAGATTTTTGCCCACTTTTTCCAGGCTGTGAATGGCCTGCGCTTTCTTCTCCTCCGCCTCGGCGCGAAGTTCTCCGGTGGACGCCGCCAATTTCTTTCCTAAAATCTCCGAGCTCATGGCCACAAAGCGGCTGTCGATTTCAGCTTCCAAGGTGCCCATGCCCGTGGAGGTAATCTTCGGGGCAATGGCGTTTAATTTTTCGTTGACGTAGTAATCCAGCGCCGGAAAGCGAATGGCGCCTTCATCTAAAATCGAGAGAAAGGACGAGGAAAAATCCGAGGGAATGACGATGGCGGCGTAATACTTCCCCGCCTTCACGCCTTCAATGGCGCGGGCTTTGTCCACGAAAGTCCACCCAAGCTGATCGTTCGTTTTTAATTGCTTGATAATTTCGTCGCCGGCATTTAGGTCCTTGCCCTGAAAGGGGACGGCCCTGTCTTCGTTGGCTACGGCAATTTTCACTTGATTCAAATTTCCGTAGGGATCCATGTTCGCGGCAATATTAAACCACGCGTAAAAAGAGGGCAAAAGACAAATGCCCATTAAAACCAGTAGCGCCGCACCGTTGGAGCGAAGCCGCTTTAAATCCCGCTGTAAAATTTTTTTGACTTTTTCCATAGAGACTCTTTTCCGTTAACGATTGATCCACGGTCCGCGCCCGTGGGATTCGTTCTGATTTATCATTTTTACCCCCACCATTTGCAAATACACAAGCTTCGGCTCTATTATTACTTCTCTCTGTTTGAAATTAAAAAAATCAGCAAAAAAACAGGACCCCCTACGAGATCCCGTCGCCAACATTTATTTTTGGTTCACATTTCGAATGAGCTTGGTGAAAAGCAGGAGCACGCCTCCAAACATAATGAGTATAATGATCCCCTTCGCCAAGGTCCAAGAGAAAAAGAAGAGAGAAAGGGCGACGAGCAGCCCGCCGTGTAGCTTCGGCCCGCCGAAAAGTTCTTCTTCTCCGTCGGCGGAGATGCCCTTGCCCCGACGCAGCTCGTAGTGAAACACGAAAAATCCGATGGCGGCAAGAATCATGGCCCAGGTGGCTAAGGTATCCGTCGGTTCGCGGAAGAAGCCCGCCGCCATGGCCCCTTGCCTTAACAAGATCATGACCAGGCCAAGGATCGCGTAGGTTTGTAATTTCTTTTTATTCATCGATTGCAAATTAATTCCCCGTTTCTTTCAAAGTAATCTATATGAATTTTAACACAAAACCTTCTCCGTGCAACAAAAAAGCGCAGATCCCTCTGCGCCTTTCTCTTAAGCGATGAGCATGTAAATGAAGTGGGCCGCGACCCCTGCCACCAAGCCGCCGATGGTGTGCGACAAAATTGCCTTGCCTGCCAGCTCTCTGGAATCCAGGGCATCCATCATGGCGATATGGGTGCTTAAATAGCCGGACCAGCACATCCCCATGGCCGTAAAAACGGCGATGTCATTGGGTAGGGCCACCCCTGTTTTAATAAAATTCGGTACCAGGGAAATGGCCGCCCCGACGGCGCCTAAGGCCGTAATGGGAAAGGCGATGGCTTCCGGCGATTGGAATCCGAAAATCGGCTCAAAGATAAATTGCAGCTTTTGACCGACCAGGGGCAAAAACTCCACGCCTTCGTAGGCGGCGCCGGTGTAATGGCCGCCTTCACCGGGGCCAAAGGTAATCATCATGACGAAAGTACAGACGATGAGCACGCCGGGAATAATGGACACGCCCATGTCCACGCCGTTTCTTCCGCCCTCCAGAAGCGCATCCAGCGTCCGTTGAAAGAGATTGCCTTCGCGAATGTAGCGAAATTCATTTTTACCGTCAAGATCTTCTGCCGTTAAGGTTTCGTCGTAGGGATCATCGGCCGAATCGCCGTAATGCTTCTTCGTTTGAATAAGCATGAGGCGTACGCTGACCACGGATCCGATGAGGGCGCCCACATTCCCGATAATGGCCGGGACCATAAATTCCTGGCCTTGGGAGATCATAAAGGTGGTGACGATGAGGCCCATGCCGAAGGATGTTCCTAAATTGCAAAGGGCGGGCACTTGATACTTTCTGAAGTATTGAGTAAAGGTCTTGTCTTTTGCAAAAGATATAATCGCCGGATTGTCGGACAAGTAGGTAGCCACGGCACCGGTGACGCTGGCGCCGGGAATCCCCCAAACAGGCTTCATCATCGGTGCAAAAATGCGGTTAATCAAGGCGATGGCGCCGAATTCCGACATGACGCCGCTAATGGCCCCGGCGAGCACAGCCATGGCCATAATCAATAAGACCGTCTGTAATAGTAAATCGTGGGCCGTGGCCATCATGGTTTTGAACATCATGCCGACGCCCATTTTATGACCGATTAAATAAAACCCGCCAATTAGTATGACGAGGAACACGAAGGTCTCGATGCCGATGGCCTTGACTTTCTTCTTTCCTTTTAAATTATCCATATCTACCTCCGCACAAAATCGCCGCTCTCGCCGATCGCCGTGACGTGACACCGTCGATTCCATTCATTTCCTCATTTATGAGAATTAAAGTACATTATAATCTAATTTTCTCGGCGGTTCAACAAATAAATCGATCTTCATCTATCCTCGACCTGCGATACGACGCCCATTGCCCTCAATCTTTTCCGTCGCGGGTGTCCAGCATCTCCTCTTCCCACCGGTCAATTCGCCGGCGGCTCACAAAGGGCATGATCCGACCCGGATGTTAACCATTTCAAAATTCGCAGGACGCGAAAAGAAGATTGACTCATAAAAATCGAAGTATAAAATTGAAGGAATTCGTCGAAATTCTAAAAGTATGGGAAAAGAAGCACTGCAAATTTTAATCTTTTGCCGAGAAAGTTTTGCTTCGCCTTCATGACGGCGTTTGTTTTTTAGTTTTTTCCCCTTTTATCTGCCAATATTGTTGTTTGTCGACAAAATTCTTTAGAAATTGTGTTTTTGATAGAATTCTGAAATTCACCTACCATTTTCAGAACCCTTTGTATATAATGTTTTTTGAGGACGAGGAAGCCCGATGTGTTAACGTTTTCACACAACCCTTCCCCGCACCTGTCGGTCCGCCGACAATAGAACATCATCTCGAAAGAATGTTAAGGAGTGTGTACATGACCGAAAAAGTCTATAAGTCTATGGACGGTAACGAAGCGGCGGCTTATGTCTCTTACGCTTTTACCGAAGTAGCAGCAATTTTCCCGATTACCCCTTCTTCCCCCATGGCAGCCTCAGTCGATAGCTGGGCAGCTGACGGCAAGAAGAATCTTTTCGGACAAGAAGTACGTTTAGTAGAAATGCAAGCCGAAGCAGGTGCTGCAGCTACCTTGCACGGTTCGCTGGAAGCAGGCGCATTAACCACGACCTACACCGCATCTCAAGGTCTGGCCCTGATGATCCCCAGTATGTTCCGTACCGCCGGTTCTCTTTATCCGGGCGTTATGCACGTTGCCGCTCGTACCTTAGGTTCCCACGTTCTTTCTATTTACGGGGATCATTCCGACGTTATGGCTTGCCGTCAAACAGGCTGGGCCATGCTCGCATCCGGCGATGTTCAAGAAACCATGAACTTGGCCGCCGTCGCCCACTTGGCAGCCATTGAAGGCAGCGTACCCTTCATGCATTTCTTCGACGGTTTCAGAACCTCTCACGAAATTCAAAAAGTCGAAGTCTTCGATTACGAAGATCTGGGCAATCTCTTAAACTGGGATGCCGTCGAACATTACAAACAAAACGCCATGAATCCGGAACGCCCGAAACAAAGAGGGATCGTTCAAAACCCGGATACCTATTTCCAATCCAGAGAATCCATTAACACCTTCTACGACCGTCTTCCCGAAATCGTAGAAAGCTATATGAACAAAGTCAATGAATTAAAGGGCACGGACTATCGCCTCTTTAATTACTACGGCGCAGACGATGCAGAACACGTGATCGTCGGTATGGGTTCTGTCAGCGGTTTGGTTAAAGACACCGTCGATCGCTTAAATTCAGAAGGCCAAAAGACCGGTTACTTACAAGTACACCTCTATCGCCCCTTCTCCAAAAAACATTTCTTAGCTGAAATGCCCAAGAGCGTCAAACGGATTTCCGTCATCGACCGTACCAAGGAACCGGGCGGCAGAGATCCTTTGTATCTCGACGTTTCCGCTGTTTACAACAACACCAAAGATGCGCCTGAAATTTACGGCGGTCGCTACGGCCTTTCCTCGAAAGACGTTGACCACGCACAAATTAACGCCATCTTCGAAAACTTAAATCAAAACGAACCGAAAGACGACTTCACCGTCGGTATCGTCGACGATGTTACCTATCGTTCCTTACCGGTGGATCGCAGCTTCGTTATTCGCAATCCCAAGATCATCAACTGCAAGTTCTGGGGTCTGGGCGGCGACGGTACCGTCGGTGCCAACAAAAACTCCATTAAGATCATTGGCGACAACACGGATATGTACGTTCAAGCTTACTTCGAATACGACGCCAAGAAGACCGGCGGGATCACCAAATCCAACCTGCGCTTCGGCCACGAACCGATTCGTAACAGTAATGCCGTTACCTACGGCGACTTCATCGCTTGCCACAACCAAAGCTACATTACCCGCTACGACATCGTCAACGAAATTCGTCCGGGCGGCGTCTTCTTAATGAACACCACTTGGGACGACGAAACCCTCGCCGAACACCTGCCTAACAAAGTTAAAAAGTATTTGGCAGAAAACGACATTCAATTCTACACCATCGATGCCGTTGAATTGGCTGAAGAAATCGGCTTAGGTCGTCGTACCAACACGATTTTACAATCCGCATTCTTTAAGCTCGCCGAAATCATCCCCATGGATGAAGCCGAACGCTTAATGAAGGAATTCGCCAAGAAATCCTATCAACACAAGGGCGACAAGATCGTCAACATGAACTACAAGGCCATCGAAGTGGGCTATCAAAACCTCCACAAATTCGACGTTCCCGCCGAATGGAAGAACCTTACCGTGGAAGAGGCGAAAGTCGACCCGACTTTATCGGATTACGTCCGCAACATGATGCTTCCCATTACGGAACTTCACGGGGACGATCTGCCCGTATCCGCATTTAAAGGCTACGAATCCGGCTACATCCCCTTGGGTACCTCGAAATTCGAAAAACGCGGCATCGCCGTTCACGTACCCCGTTGGCAACCGGATAACTGTATCCAATGTAACCAATGTTCTTTCGTCTGCCCCCACGCAGCCATTCGCCCCTTCTTGTTAGATGAAGAAGAAGCAAAGAACAAACCGGAAAACTTCCGCAGCCTCCCCGCCAAGGGCTTCGATCAATACGAATTTGCCATTCAAGTGGATCCCCTCGACTGTACGGGATGCGGTAACTGTGTACAAACTTGCCCGGCTAAGGAAAAAGCACTTGTCTTCGAAGGTTTCGAATCGCAACTTCCGGAACAAGAAAACTGGGATTACGCCATGACCTTATCCCACAAGGAAAATCCCATGAACAAGTTCACCATTAAGGGTAGTCAATTCGAACAACCGCTCCTCGAATTCTCGGGCGCTTGTGCCGGCTGTTCCGAATCCCCCTATGCGAAACTTCTCACCCAACTCTTCGGCGACAGAATGTACATCGCCAATGCCACGGGCTGTTCCCAAGCTTGGGGCTGCGCATTCCCCATCGCACCTTACACCACCAACCACCAAGGCTTCGGTCCCGCATGGTCCAACCTGTTGTTTGAAAACAATGCGGAATTCTGCTTAGGTCTGTACCTGGCTACCGGTCAACAACGTGAAAAGGTCGCCATGGAACTGGAAAAGGTCAACGCCGCCATCGACGACAAGGAAGCAAAAGCTGCCTTTAAGGAATGGGTCGACAACTACAACGAAGGCGAAGGCACCCGCGAACGCAGCGACGCCGTAATCGAAGCACTGAAACGTTTGGATCTCGACGGCGAAGCGTTGGTCGCAAGAGACTATGTCCTTGCCCACAAAGAACAACTGACCAAGAAATCCTTCTGGATGTACGGCGGCGACGGCTGGGCATATGACATCGGCTACGGCGGATTGGACCACGTCCTCGCAACCGGCGCCGACGTCAACGTACTCGTCGTTGACAACGAACTTTACGCCAACACCGGCGGTCAATCTTCGAAGGCTACCCCGAAGGGTGCTGTCGTACAATTTGCCGCTGCCGGTAAGAAGACCGCGAAGAAAGACTTGGGTCTGTTGGCCATGAGCTACCGCGACATCTACGTCGCCAAGGTCGCCCTCGGTGCCAATATGAACCACTTAATCAAGGTCATTAAAGAAGCCGAAGCTTACGACGGACCCTCTCTCATCGTCGCCTACTCGCCCTGTATCAACCACGGTATTACCAAGGGTATGGCTTATGCGACGAAACAACAAAAAGAAGCCGTCGAAAGTAACTACTGGCAACTGTACCACTACAATCCCGAGCTCATCGCCAAGGGCGAAAATCCCTTCAAGATGGATTCCAAGGAACCCTCCAAGTCCTATCGCGAATTCCTTATGAGCGAAAACCGTTACGCATCCTTGCTCCGTCGCTCCCCCGAAGAAGGCGAAGAACTTCTCGACGCTTCGGAAGAAGATGCAAAACAAACCTACAAACGCTACAAAGAATTGTCTGAAGAAAACTAATCTCAGCTTTTCTCAAAGGCCCTCGCTTCGGCGGGGGTCTTTTTTCGCCTTGAATTTACAATCTAAGTGCAACAAAAAATGATTCACCGTTTTCTGGTAAAATTATGTCGACGAAAACCAATCAACCAGGAGGAACGATGAATCATTATTCTCATTTTACACTAAAAGAGCGTGA
>NZ_CALPBW010000005.1 GCF_943169845.1 Peptoniphilus rachelemmaiella | reverse complement strand
CGCTCGTTTCGTAGCGTGTGATAGCTTCTAACTTAAACTCTACACTGTACGCACGATTATTTCTAGAGCGCATTAAGCCTTCATCGCCAAATTGTTTGTAATTGTTCACCCAGCGTCTGATCAACGAAGAGCTAATTTGGTATTCCTTAGCCAGGATTCTATAACCTGCTTTTTCGTCCAAGTATTCCTCAACAATTTTTCTCTTAAATTCATAACTATATTTTGCCATTAAAAGACCCCCAAAGGTTGGATTTCTTGGTCCAACTTTTGGGGGTCAGTGCATGGCGAGGGCTGCTTTTATTTTCTGCGAATGTATTTCCACAAAGCGTAACTTTTTACAAAGCTTGCTGCCGCTTTGCGCACCGGTTTTTTTCTTAATGCTTTGGCACCTTTAGACAGTGCCAAAAATCTTACGATTTTCCATAGTTTCATGACTGCCTCCTTCTACTATGACCATACCCGTAAGGCATGTGATTTACGCAAGTACCTAGCGGCGACGGCCGGATTGGCTTTGCCGTTGGGTCTTTCTTTGATCGCCGGATTTGTCTTGACGGTTGGTTTTGTTGTGCCCATTGGTTTTATTTTGACGGCTGTTGTTTTCGTTGTCTTGATCCTCGTCGTCAGTTTCTTGATTTTGTGCATCGTACCATTCCTTGGTGTGCACTTGGCAATGACTTGTGGGAAGGGTGTAGTAATCTTTGGGCACGATGCCGTCGAAGGCTTTCGGGTCGTAGCCTTTCGGCCGCACAAAGTAATAACCGTAGGTAATGGTTTCATAGGGGCAGTAGGTGGAGGCCAATTGCCCGGAGACGGAGCAAATAAGCTTGCGCGTATAATTCTGCGTTTCCTTTGTCGGCGCCGTGTTCGGTGCGAAGGGCAGGGTCACCGTAGAGTGGGCGCGCCGGGCGTAGGTGGTGGCCAAGAGGCCGGTTTTGTCGCTGACTTCATGCATTTCGAAGCCCGCAGGCAGTGCCCAAGTTTCTCGGTCGTCGGGAATGGCGACGAGGGAGGCGTAAAAGCTTTCCATGAGGGAGCGATCGCCGGCCAAGGCAATTTTTTGTAAATCATTGCCCATCCACAGGCCGTACGTGTAGCGAGGCGTGGCGCCGATGGCGAAGTAGTCGGCGTTGTATTTATTCGTTCCCGAGACGGCGAAGGTATCGTATCCCGCGGCGCGAAGAGAATTGGCCAGGGGCGAACGGGCTAAAGCGTAGCGCAAAAGCACGTCTTCGATGGGTTGATTTTTCGATGCCGTTTTTCCGTGCTCGTAAAGGACATGGCCTTTGCGGTCGGTAATTTTTTGAACCGTGTAGTTTTTCGAATCAATGGGCGATGCGATGCGGGCGTAGCTATTGGTAAGGGCCATGAGATCCAAGCCGTCGACGAAATTCCCCGCCGCCATGGCATCGTAGGTCATGTCGTGGCGCTTGGTATTTTCCTTCGGCGTCTTCACTGCATCGTCTTGCCGCTCTCCCTTGTAAAGGCCAAGGCGATTCAGGTTTTTCAGAATGGGATCGTAGCCATAGCGTTCCAAAATCTTTCCGCTAATGGCCAAGCGATTGTTTGCCGCACTGTCCGCCAGAATGTCGTAGCCGTAAAAAGAATCCACATTGGGCCAAATGATTCCGTCTATGCGCATGGGCGTGTCGTCGTAGGCTGTGGCCAGCGTGTCGCCACAGCTCAATGCGGCGAGGTAGGTAGTTAAAGGCACGATGGCGGTGCCCGGTTGTCGCTTGCTCGTCAGGTGATTGTAGCGAAGGCGGGCGGGATCTTTTAAGTTGTTGCCGCCGGCCAGGGCCACGACGGCGCCGGTGGCATTATCGGCAATAATCGCCGCCGATTGGGGTTGCAGACTGCCCTTTGCCGGAAGGAGAAACAGATCCGCGGGGAGAATGAGCGCATCTTCCGTTACTTGAATGGCGTCCTTATAGGTTTCGTAGAGATCGCCTTGAAGCAGAAGGGTGTCGGGATCTTTTAAGTCTCCTGCCTGAAACAGGGTTCCGGCACCGGCCATGGTGCGGAGGTTGTTGTTTTCGTCTGTATAATAGAGATTTTTTAAAAGAATATTCCCCTTGGATTCCGTAAAGTATTCGCCGTCGATTTCAAAGCCCTGATCCGTCTTCGTAAAGGCCCCTGCGGGAAGATGCATATTGCCTTTTTCGTCGAAAAGGCCGTCGTATGCGTAGTAGAGCACGCGCCCTTCGTTGTCGATCATTCGGTCTTTCTCGTCGGTGGTAAAGTCGACAAAGTTTGCGCCTCGACTTCTACCCCGGGCGATGAGGGCGGGGTACTTATCGTAGAGGGCATCCATTTTTTTCTGGAAGTCGCCTACAATGGTGGCCTGGATGGTAAGCCCGCCTTCTCGCACCATTTTTTCCGCGGCCTGTTTATCGATCCTTTGCGTCTTGGAAAGAATGCGGGCGGCTTCATCGGAAATCACGTCTGCCACGTAGGAAGAGTAGGGGGCGGGGGCGTCTTCTCTGGGAAGAAAAGAGATAGGGATTTGGGCGTAGTTGTCCGCCTCCTCGGAGGTGAGGTAGCCGGCTTGGGCCATGGCCCGAAGCACTACTTTTTTGCGTTCTGCGGCGCGGGGATTTTCTACTAAATCGTAGCTGTGATCGCCGATTTTTTGGGTGGCGATGACGCCGGTGGTGTCGTTTTCTTCCGCGGGAATCCGTTTAATGGGTTGGTAAGTGGCGGGAGACTTCACGATCCCCGCCAAGAGAGCCCCTTCTTCCACGGTAAGGTCCTTGGCGTGTTTGGAGAAGTAGGCGTTTGATGCCGCTTCGATGCCCTGGCTGCCTAAGCCCAGGTCCACGCGATTTAGATAGGCTTCTAAAATAGCGTCTTTATCGAGTTTCTGCTCCATGCCCAAGGTGAGGTAGGCTTCTTTGATTTTGCGGTCAAGGGATTGCTCGCCGCTTAAATAAACATTCTTCACCAATTGTTGGGTGATGGTGGAGCCGCCCCGCTCGATGGCGCCGCTTTTCGCATTGGCCAGGATGCTCGCGGCCAATTGGCGCAGGTCCAAGCCGTGATGGAGGTAAAAGCGCCGGTCTTCCACGGCGAGAAAAGCCTCTTTCACATGATCCGGCACGTGATCCACGGAAATATTTTCGCTGAAGACGGAGGGATCCACTTCGTCGATGGGATTGCCCTCGGCGTCTACTATGTATGATGTTTGCGGAATGGACGTAGTCAAGTCGTTGAAATCCACCGGCGGCAGATCTTTCAGTATGGATACGATCCAAATGGCCACGATGCCCGCCAAGAGCACAAGAAGAAACAGTATGGCTGCAAGAACCATTTGCCATGTTTTTTTGCGGCGAAGTGTATGTTTAATCCCCATAGAGACCCCCTTTTTGTCATTATATCATGGGCCATTGTTGCGTAGAAGTGGAAGGTTGTGTATATTTAAAAAGAAGCTTAGGCAGGAGGCGTCATGGAAGAAAGAGAAAAAGTGGTGACGGCGTCGGTTTACGACGGATCCGAGAATTATTATGAGGAAAGTTTAAGGGAATTAAACGCCCTGGTGAAAGTGGCAGGCGGCCATGTGGTGGCATCCATGGAGCAAAAGGTGCGCGCCTTTAATCCGGCGACCCTCATGGGCAAGGGCAAGCTCGAGGAACTGAAGGATTTCGTGCGGGCGGAAGAGGTGGATCTTGTGATCTTCGATCAAAGCCTCTCCGGCATTCAAATGCGTGAAATCGAGAAGGTGCTGGAAGTGGATGTGCTGGATCGCACGGCCCTGATATTGGATATTTTTGCCTCGCGTGCGAAAACCGACGTGGGCAAGCTCCAGGTCTATTTGGCTCAGCTGGAATACGGAAAGAGCCACTTAATCGGCAAGAAAAACTACTCCCGCTTAGGCGGCGGCATCGGCACCCGAGGCCCCGGGGAACAGAAACTGGAAATCGACCGCCGACGCATCTCAGGAGATATACAGCGGGTGAAGAAAAAGTTGAAACAGGCGCGAAAGATCCGCGATACGGGCAGAAAAAATCGCATTCATTCACAGGTGCCCGCCATCGCCTTGGTGGGCTACACCAATGCGGGGAAGTCCTCGGTCATGAACCGACTCTTGAGAGAATCCAACGCCAAGGGGCGGGAAGTGTACGTGGAGGATATGCCCTTTGCCTCCTTGGATCCCGACACCCGACGCATTCGTCTGCCCGACGGATTGGTGGTTTATGTTACGGATACCGTCGGCTTCATTTCAAACCTGCCCACCACCTTGGTTGAGGCCTTTCACACCACCTTGGAAGAGCTGAGAGAATCCGATCTCATCGTTCACGTCATCGACGGTTCTCAAGAAGATGCGTCCCTTCGCTACGAAACGACGCGCAAGCTTTTAAATGACCTGGGCGCCGCCGACGTACCCAGTCTGCTCTTCGTCAACAAAAAGGATTTAATGGAGGGAAAGAAACTGCCCTTCATGCCGGCGGAGGAGACGGTCATCTACGGATCCTGCAAGCACGATAGGGAATTCGATTATTTTTACGAAGCCGTTCAGAAAAAAGTGGAAGGCCTTTACGTGAAAGTGGATTTAAAATTTACCTTTCATGAAATGGATCGGGTGGAAGCCATTAAAGCCAATTACCCGGTGGAGCGCTTGGAATACGACGCCGACGGCGTGTGCATGACGGCGACCTTGCCGAAGCGCGCCTATGACCGAATGAAAGCCTATGTAAGGAGGCGCTATGTATAAAACCGTCTATCGAAAGGGCGAAAGCCGGCTAATCGAAAAGAAATCCGAATTTATCGGCCGGGTGGCTTATGCCGAGACGAAAGAGGCGGCGGAGGCTTTTATCGCGGCGATTCGCGAAAAGGAAAAAGACGCCACCCACAACTGCACCGCCTACATTATCGGCGAAGAAGGGCTGATTCAAAAATACGACGACGACGGCGAGCCCCAAAAGACGGCGGGACCACCCATTCTGGAAGTGCTGAAGCGAAATGACCTTAGAAACGTGGTCTGTGTCGTGACCCGCTACTTCGGCGGCACCTTATTGGGCGCAGGTGGTTTGATCCGCGCCTACTCCACGGCAACATCGGAGGCATTAATCGATGCGAAAATCGTGGAAATGCACGAAGCCGTAGACATTACCTTTCGCTACGCTTACACCGCCCACGGCACCATCGAAAACTACATGCGGGAGCGTGGCTATCCCCTATTAGATTCGGCCTTCAGTGATCAGGTGCAGGTGACGACGACGGTGTATTTGTCGGGGAAAGATGCCTTTGAATCTTATTTGCAAGACGCCACATCCGGCGAAGTTGATATAATAGAAGAAAAAGAAACTGAACGCCCGGTCTATGAAGGAAAGCTCCTCGTAGATGACGTGGCATACGAACAATTTATTTACGGAGGAAATGATGAAGCAAGAGATTGATGCAGTGGTTCAATGGATGAGAGAAACGGTGGCCGCAGCCCATGCCGACGGCGTGGTCTTCGGATTAAGCGGGGGCATCGACTCTGCCGTGGTGGCGGGTCTTTCCAAGCGCGCCTTTGGCGACAAGGCCCTGGGGATTATCATGCCCATCGACTCCAATCCTCAAGATGAAAAAGACGCTCGAATCGTGGCGGAAAGCTTGGACCTCAATGTCGAAAAAGTGGATTTAACGAACACCTTTAACGCCCTCGTAGATGCGTCCTTTGAAAGCGACGTGGCCATGGCAAAGGCCAATGTGAAGCCCCGCCTGCGCACCACCACGTTGTATTACTACGCCCAAGACAGAAACTACTTGGTCTGCGGCTGCTCCAATGCCAGCGAATACTACATCGGCTACTTCACCAAATACGGCGATTCCGCCTGCGATTTAATGCCCATCGTGGACTTTGTGAAATCGGAAGTGGTGGAACTGGCCAAGGCATTGGGCCTGCCAAAAGAAGTCATCGAGAAAAAACCCACGGCAGGTCTTTATGCCGGTCAAACCGATGAAGACGACATGGGCTTTACCTACGCCGAGTTGGATCGTGCCGTTCGCGGAAACAACGAAGGCGAGCACAAAGAGGCCATTGCCCGTCGCCACCAAACCAGTGCCCACAAGCGGGCATTGCCGCCGAGGTTTGAAAGATAAGTAGGGTGCGTGTTATAATTAAGCGTTATGAATAAAGGAGGTTATCATGTCAGGACATTCGAAATGGCACAACATAAAAAATAAAAAAGGAAAGGCCGACGCCAAGCGCGGCAAGATCTTTACGAAAATGGCGAGAAAAATTGCCGTCGCCGTAAAAGAAGGGGGCGACGATCCGGATTACAATCCCGCCCTGAAGGCGGCCATCGACAGCGCCAAGGCCGAAAACATGCCCAACGACAACATCGAGCGCGCCATTAAAAAGGCAGCCGGCGAAGGCGACGCCGGCAACTTTGAATCCATCACCTACGAAGGCTACGGCCCTTCGGGCATCGCCGTCATGGTGCAATGTTTGACGGATAATCGCAATCGCACGGCACCGGATGTGCGCCACGCTTTCGACAAACACGGCGGTAATTTAGGTACCGACGGCTCCGTTTCCTTCCTCTTCGATCGCAAGGGCCAATTGGGCATCGAAATCAAAGAGGGCATGGATCCGGAAGTTGTGGAAATGGATGCCATCGAAGCCGGTGCGGAAGATATTCGCACCGAAGAGGGCGGCATCGAAATCATTACTTCCCCGGAGGATTATCAAACCGTGCGGAAAAATTTGGAAGAAGCGGGCTATGAATTCGTCATCTCCGAAATCACCTATCTGCCTCAAACCACCACGGTCTTAGATGATCCGGAAGATCGCAAAAAAATGGCGAAGCTTATCGACCAGTTGGAAGAAAACGACGACGTACAAGAAGTCATTCACAATTGGGAAAACGACGACGAAGACGACGAATGAGGCCTATTTTAGCCGCGATTGTGGCCATTTGCCTGGTCTTTTTCCTGTTCGGCACGGCCACGGATTTAATCAGCGGAAATAAAGTGTACTACCATCGGCAGATGATTGAAAATAAAATTCCTGAAGAAACGGGAAAGTCCTTGCATGAATTGGACAAAATCTCCGACGGGCTCCGCGATTATTTAAAGCGGGGCGACAATCGGGTGTTGAAGCCTTATTTTAATCAGAACGAATTGGCACATATGGCGGATGTCTACGCCCTGTTTCACCTGATGCGCAAACTTTCGGTGGCGGCGGCAGTCATTGCTTTGGCCGGATTTTGCGGCTTGGCGAAAGGATTCGGTGTCAGAGAAGGGCTGAGAAGCGTCGGCCGGGCCACCTTGGTCTTGATCGCCACCTTTCTCGTCTTAACGGCCATGGTCGCCGTGAATTTCACCAAGGCTTGGTACACCTTCCACACCCTCTTTTTCTCCAACAGGTTATGGCAAATGGATCCCGCCACGGATCTGATGATCCAAATGCTCCCCGAGCCATTTTTCTTCGGCATGGTCAAGCGAATCGGCTTGATCGTGGCGGCGGGGCTCATTGTAATGGGCTCCTTTGCCTTATTGAAAGGAAGTAAACATGAGATTAAATAAAATGATCGATCACACCATCCTGAATCCCGATGCCACGAAAGACGAAGTCATTCGGGTCATCGACGAAGCCAAGGCCCATGAATTTGCTTCGGTCTGCCTTGAACCCTGCTGGGTATCTCTGGCGGCAGAGCGATTGGCGGATTCACCTGTAAAGGTGTGCACGGTAATCGGCTTTCCCCTGGGCGCCAACACGAAAACCGTGAAGGCCTTTGAGGCGAAGGAAGCCGTGGATAACGGCGCAGAGGAAGTCGACATGGTGCTGAATATCGGCGCATTAAAAAGCGGCGACTACGATCTGGTCTTGGAAGACATGAAGGCCGTGAGGGAAGCGGCGAAAGAAGCCGTGGTCAAGGTGATTCTGGAGACCTGCCTTCTCACCGACGAAGAAAAGAAGAAGGCCTGCGCCCTTGCCAAGGAAGCGGGCTTGGATTTCGTGAAGACATCCACGGGCTTTTCCACAGCCGGCGCCACGACAGCCGATGTGAAGCTCATGCGCGAAGTTGTCGGCGACAAGATGGGCGTAAAGGCCAGCGGCGGCATTCGCGACAGAGAAACCGCCGAAGCCATGATCGCCGCCGGAGCGAGCCGCATCGGCGCGTCGAAATCCATCGCCATCGTAGGAGAGTAAAATGAATCCCGTGGCATTTACCCTCTTCGGCCTGGAGGTGCGCTGGTACGGCATCTTTATTGCCACAGGCGCTCTGCTCGCCATCTTTTTTGCGGAAAAGCTCATCGAGCGAAATCCACGCGTGCCCAAAGAGGCGGCGGTGGATGTGAGCATTTTCGCCCTGCCCCTGGGCATTATCGGCGCCCGGACCTATTACGTTTTGTTTGAGTGGCAATATTACAGCGCCCATCTATCCGAGGTGCTCGCCATACGAAACGGCGGCCTGGCCATTCACGGCGGCCTCATCGGCGGCTCCTTAGCCATATTTATTTACTGCCGCGCGAAAAAAATCAGCTTTTTTGAACTGCTCGATATGCTGGCCCCCGGCGTCGTCCTGGCACAGGGCATTGGCCGCTGGGGAAACTTTATGAACGGCGAAGCCCACGGCGGCGTGACCACCGTTCCCTGGGCGATTAATGTAGGCGGGCAAATGGTCCATCCCACCTTTCTCTACGAATCCATGTTGGATGTGGGGATTTTCCTCTTTCTTTACTTTTATCTGTCGAAGAAGCGGCGTTTTTCCGGCGAACTGGCCGGGGCGTACATGATTTTATACGGCATCGGTCGCTTCTTTATTGAAGGGTTGCGCACGGACAGCCTCTACATCGGGCCGCTGCGCACGGCGCAAGTGGTGAGCATCATCGGCATCACCCTTGGCATTCTCTTGCTGTTGGTACAATCCAAGGGCAAAAAGACCGGAGATTATACCTTAATCGACGGGAAATCATCGACAAAGGAATAAATCAGACAAGGAAACCACCTTTTTAGGTGGTTTTTTTAATTTGTGCTTGAATACCCAATAAAATGGTGTAAAATATAGTTAAGTGGGAGAAAGTGGTAGAAAAGGGTTCAAATGGGGGCGCTATGTTTTTCGGTGAAGTAAAACACACCATGGATGCAAAAGGGCGCTTGGTCTTGCCGGCGAAATTTCGCGAAGGCATCAGTGACGGCTACGTCATGACCAAGGGCTTAGATCAGTGCATCTTTTTATTCCCCATGGACGAGTGGCGCCGCATGGAAGAGAAGCTGAAGACATTGCCTCTCACCAATAAAGACGCCCGCGCCTTCGTTCGCTACTTTTTCTCCGGCGCATGTGACGGCGAGCTGGACAAGCAGGGCCGGGTGCGCATTCCGCAAAATCTCACGGATTATGCGAAATTAGACGGTAGCGCGGTGATTATCGGCGTCGGCACTCGCATGGAAATTTGGTCTGACACCCTTTGGAACGACTACACCGACGACGACGCATTGTCTTACGATCAAATCGCCCAAAAATTATCCGATCTCGGCATTTAGGAGGGAACATGGAATTTCAACACGAGCCCGTCTTAATGAACGAGGTAATCGAGGGGCTAAAGATTCATCCCGACGGCATTTATATCGACGGCACCTTAGGCGGTGCGGGCCACAGCGGCGAAATCTTAAAGCGGCTTAAAGGCGGCCTTTTGATCGGCATCGATCAAGACGACGCGGCCCTTGGGGCTGCGAGAAAGCACCTGGAGAGCATTGGCGGAAATTTTCAGCTTGTGAAGGGAAACTTCGTCGATATGCCGGCCATTTTAAAGGCTTTACATATTGAAAAAGCAGATGGGATTTTGCTGGATATCGGCGTAAGCTCCCATCAATTTGACACGGCGGAGCGGGGATTCAGTTATCGCTTCGACGGGCCTCTGGATATGCGCATGGATACAAGCGCATCCTTAAGGGCTTCAGACATCGTGAATACCTACAGCGAAAAAGACCTGGCGAAAATCATAAAGAGCTACGGGGAAGAGCGTTGGGCCGAGCGCATCGCCCAATTTATCGTAAAAGAGCGAAAAGAGGCGCCCATTGCCACCACCTTCCAACTGGTGTCGGTCATAAAAAAGGCCATTCCGAAAAAAGTGCGCCAAGAGGGCGGTCATCCGGCGAAAAAAACATTTCAAGCCCTGCGCATCGCCGTGAATCGGGAACTGGACGTTTTGGAATCTTCCATTCCGGACATGGTTCGTCTTCTAAAGCCCGGCGGAAGGCTGGGAATCATCACCTTCCATTCCCTGGAAGACAGAATCGTGAAAAACAGCTTTCAGTATCTGTATAAAGATTGCATCTGCCCGCCGAGGCAACCCATTTGTACCTGCGGCAAGAAGCGTGAAATAGAAATCATAACCAGAAAGCCCGTGACAGCATCGGATGAAGAATTAAAGCGAAATCATCGGGCCCATTCGGCAAAGCTACGTATAGCTGAAAAAATTTAAGGGGAGTGTTATAATGAAACGAGTCGAAAATAAACGTCCCCGGCGGCGGCCCGCGAAAGGGCAGAAGCGGAAGTGGGTTTCCCGTTCGGCCCTTATCGGGATGATTCTTTGTATGCTCGGGATAACCGCCTGTTTGCAGCTGAAGGCCCATACGCATATCGCCCTTTTAAATGCGGCCATAGAAACACAGAACAAGGCCTTGGTCGACATGGACAAAACCCATAGGGACATGATTGCCGACTTAGATGAAATAAAAAATTCAGACGAGATGATGAAAAAAGCAAAGTTTCAGCTCGGGATGGTCTATCCCGATAACGATCAGGTAAAATACATCGACGTCAAGGTACGCAACGAAGAAAATGACGTCAACGAAAACGTCTACCTGAATCCGATGATCTCGGTACTGCACATTTTTAAATAAATAGTGGGAGGCTCTTGTGGGGGAGCAGAATAGGAAACAAACGAAAAGAGTGAGGAAGAGAAGTAGGAATCGTCGATTTCTTTTGAACCATCTTCGGAAGATGGACAGAAAAGTGGCGTTTCTATATGCGTTTCTCTTCTTGCTCTTTTTTATTTTGTGGTTGCGCGTAGGCTATTTGCAAATTTTCGATTCCGATAATTTAACGCGCCAAGCCCTGGCATCGACGACAAAAGGCGTGGTAAAGCCTGAGCGGGGCTTGATTGTTGATGCCGACGGAAATAAATTAGCAGCCAACATCAGCAAATCCGACATCTATGTAGATACGAGGGTGTTGGCGAAAGCGAAAGACAGGGAGAAGGAAGTGCAGAAGCTGAAACGCTTCGCCCTGAAGTCCCTGGATATGACCGAGGCGCAATTTGATGCGCGCATGAAAAAAAGCGGCCACGTTCCGTTGAAGCAAAATGTGGAGCGCTCCGTGGCCTTGCGCCTGAAAGACTCCGACATACCCGGCGTCGTGGTGGAAGATTTCGAAGCCCGCACCTATCCCAACAACGACTTGGCCTCTTTGGTCATCGGTTTTGCGGCAAAAGACGGAGACGGCCGCTATGGCATCGAAAAGTATTACGACGATGTTTTGCGCCTCGCGCCAACTTTCGGCAAGAAAACAAACAATCAATTGCCCATTCAGGCCGGCGCCAATTTAAAGCTGACCATTTCCGAATCTTTGCAACGAAAAGTGGAAGATTGTTTAGATACCCACCAAGAAAAAAAGCACGCCCATCGCATGACGGCCATCGTGCAGGATACGCAAACCGGCGCCATTCGCGCCATGGCCTCCACCGATGATTACGATTTAAATCACCCCTACAGCCCCACGACGAAAGAGCAAAAGGCTGTATGGAAGGATTTAAAAAGCGAGCAACAGGCGAAAATTTTATTCGACAATTGGCGGAATTTTTCCGTCAGCGACACCTACGAGCCGGGGAGTACCTTTAAAACCATTACGGCCGCGGCGGCGCTGGAAGAAAACACCACCAATCCGAAAAAGCATTATTACTGCACGGGCTATGTCCGCGACATTCCCGGTGTAACCATTACCTGTACATCCCTTCCCAATCCCCACGGGGACATTACCATGGACAAGGCTTTTTCCGAATCCTGTAATGTGACCTTTGTAAACATCGCCAGAGAGCTTTCGAAGGAAGGACTATTTAAATACATTCAAGCCTTCGGCTTCGGCGAAGTGACGGGAATCGACTTGCCGGCGGAACAAAAAGGCATCGTCCCGAAAAGCGTCAAAGAAATCAACGAGGCGCGTCTCGCTACCATGAGTTACGGCCATGGCATTGCCGTAACGCCCGTTCAAATGGTAACGGCGATTTCCGCAGTGGCCAACGGCGGCTACCTCTTAAAGCCCTACGTCGTTGATGAAGTTCAAGACGTAAGCGGCAATGTCCTGGTAAAACAAGGACGCACCGTCCGTCGCCAGGTTATCAGCGAATCCACCAGCGAAACCATGCGCACCCTCCTGATGCACGTCGTCGATCACGGCACGGGCACCATGGGTGCGGTGAATCGCTACCATGTTGGCGGAAAGACCGGAACCGCAGGCAAGGTATCGGATACCGGCGGCTACGAAAAGGATAAATACATCAGTTCCTTTGTATCCGTGGCACCCATCGAAGATCCTAAGTACACGGTACTGGTCATTGTGGAAGAACCTGAAGGGGATTACTTCGGCGGCACCGTAGCGGCGCCCATCGCATCAGAAATTATGGCGGCGGCTCTGCAGGAAGGGGACGTGACGCCGACAGGCAGCGATCAATCGAAAAAAGTGAAGAAAGTCATCGTGCCCGATGTAAAGAACATGCTTTTGGAAGATGCCGGAAAGGTATTAACCGATGCTGGACTTAAATTCAACATGGCCTCTGAAAATGTCGGCGACTTCGGCATGGTCATTAAACAGGCACCGGAAGCCGGCACGGAAGTGGACGAAAACACCATTGTGGATTTAAAAATCGATCCCAACGACGGGAAAGAGCGCAGTGTGCCCAATTTCCAAGGGAAGACGAAAAAAGAAGTGGAAAAGATTCTGGAGTCTTCCAAATTGGACTATGTACTGGAAGGGGAAGGCACGGTGGTGAGCCAAGAGCCCCTGGCCGGCGAGATTTTGCCTAAGGGCGAAAAAATCCATATTCGATTTGAAGCCGATGTCAATGACAAGAAATCCGACAAGCAAAACAATACAAACAACGGGAATACCGCAACGAAAGAAAAGACGAACAGAGCCCGCAGAAAGGGCCATAGCAATTAAAGGAGAAGGCAAGCATGAGTATAGTCACGGGAGTAATCAGCCTGGTGACGGGATGGATTCTCGCCATGATCGGCGGGAAAATTTTCATTCCCCTATTACAAAGATTACACGCAGGACAAGAAATTCGAGAAGACGGCCCCCAAAGTCACCTGTCCAAGGCGGGTACGCCCACCATTGGCGGGGTGATCTTTCTCACGGCGGCCCTTCTCGGGACCCTTCTTACGAAAAATATGACCTACGAAGTGGTCGTGCTGTTTATTTCCACCCTGGGCTTCGCCCTCGTTGGCTTTATCGACGACTACCTGAAAGTGGTCAATAAAAGGAATTTAGGCTTTACGGCCCTGCAAAAGCTCCTGGCACAAATTTTTATCGCCGTGCTTTTATATTTTCTTATTCTTCGCTCCGACAATTTAACCACCGCCGTGCTCCTTCCGGGGACCATGCGCGCCGTGGATTTCGGCATGTTCTTTATTCCCTTTATTATATTTGTCGTCGTGGGCACGGTGAACTCCGTGAACTTAACCGACGGCTTAGACGGCCTGTCTTCCACGGTAACGACGATTCTCCTTCTCTTTTTCGCCTTAGTCAGTGCCAAAATGGGACGATATGCCATCGCCTTATTCAGCTTGACTTTAGCCGGCGGCCTCTTGGGATTTTTGTTTTACAACAAATACCCGGCGAAAGTATTTATGGGGGACACGGGCTCCCTGGCCTTGGGCGGCGCCGTGGTCGCCATCGCCATCCTTTTGAACCTGCCCCTGCTCCTTCCCATTTGCGGCGGCATTTACTTTATCGAAACCCTGTCCGTCATTTTACAAGTCATCTCCTTTAAAACGAGGGGAAAGCGAATTTTTCTTATGAGCCCCATTCATCACCATTTCGAGCAGAAGGGGATGAGGGAAGTGCAAATCGTCGCCATGTTTGCGGTGGTGGAGCTGATCCTTTGCATCATAAGTTACTTCTTGATTTTTTAGGAGCGTGTCATGGAAAATAAAAACATATTAATTTACGGATTAGGTACCACAGGATTAAGCGCCATCGACGCATTGAAGGCGGACAATACCCTTTACGTCTACGACGACGACAAAAGCCGCGTGGATTTAGTCGAAGACGAATTGCCCTTTTACGACGGCGAAGCGGTTGATTTCGTCGTAAAAAGCCCGGGGATTCCCCTGGACAGCGGCCTGTTGCCTGCCCTGGCGGAAAAAGGCGTGCCGATTATTTCGGACATCGAGGTGGCCTATCACCTGAGTGCTTGCGAAAATTTCATTGCCGTCACGGGAACCAACGGAAAGACAACCACCACGGATCTCTTGTACCATCTTTTAATCGACGGCGGAAAAGTCGCCTATGTAGGCGGAAACATCGGCGTCGGCGTCTTGCCCTTGGCGAAGCGGGCAAAAAAAGACGATTACTTAGTTATCGAATGCTCCAGTTTTCAGCTGGAAACCACCTTGGATTTTCGGCCGAAAGTGGCGATACTTACCAATATTACGGAAGACCACCTGGATCACCACAAATCCGTGGAAGCCTACAGAAAGAGCAAAGAAAAAGTCTTTGCCAATCAACGGGATGAGGATGTACTCATTTTAAATATCGACGATCCTTACTTAGCCATGATCGGCGAAGAAATGGATCAGGCGCTGGTGGTAAGCACCACACCCGTCCAACAAGACGGTGCCTTCAAGGATCAAGAGGCCCTGTACCTGTCCCTAAAAGGGGAGAAGGTCTTTCTCATGAATCGCAGCGACATGCTGCTCGTGGGGGATCACAATGTAAGAAACGCCCTGGAGGCGGCCCTTTGCGCCTACGTTCTCGGCGTAGACGTGGAATCCATTAAAAAGACGCTGATGAACTATCGCGGCGTCAGCCACCGCATGGAATTTGTGGACACCTTTAACGGCGTAGACTACTACAACGACTCCAAGGGAACCAATCCCGATTCTACCGACGTGGCTCTGGCAAGTTTATCGAAGCCCATTCATTTACTGGCCGGCGGCTTTGACAAGGGAAGCGATTTTAAAGCCCTCTTTGAAAAACACGCCGATGCCATCGCCTGCCTCTATGTCTACGGCGCCACCAAGGCTGTCATTAAAGAAGAAGCCCTGGAAGCCGGCGTGAAAGAGGTCTTGGAATTTGAGACCATGAAAGAGGCCACGGAGGCGGCCATGGATCGGGCGGTTTCCGGCGAGGCGGTGTTGCTTTCTCCGGCCTGCGCCTCTTGGGACCAATTCCCCAATTACGAAGTGCGGGGCGATGAATTTAAACAAATTGTAAGGGAGAAATGGGGCTGATAAAACCATGGAACGAATCCGAAAATACGCTGATCCGCGCCTGCTTATTGCCATGGTCTCCCTCTTGGTCATTGGCATCTTTATGGTGGCGTCCAGCTCATTTACCGGCGGCCTCGCCGACCACGGCGACGGTTCCTTTTACCTAAAGCGCCACATCGCCTTTGTCATCGTCGGCACGTTGGCGGCCGGCGCGGGCTATGTCGTGCCCTTAAAGGTATTTCAGCGCCTGGCCTTTCCCATGTGGGTCGTGAGTATGGCCCTTTGCGCCGCCCTCTACACCAAACTCGGCGTAAATGTCAACGGCGCCACCCGCTGGCTCGCCATTCCCCACACCCACATTCAGTTTATGCCGGCGGACATTTTAAAATACGCGTCGATTTTTTACACGGCGAATCTCTGCGTGCTTCACCGGGGAAAGAGGAAGAAAGGCGGCTTTATTCCCATTGTCACCGTGATCGGGCTGTCCGTGGTCATCGTTATGAAAGAAGACTTTTCATCGGCCATGGTCATCGCCATTAGCCTTTTAGGCATGTTTTTTATCTCCGGCATGAATCTCGCCGAATTTATCAGCATTTTTTCTATGGGCCTCGCCTTTATGTACCTTTTTGTATTTCGCGTGGCCTACCGCATGAAGCGACTGACATCCTTCATTCATCCCTTCGACGACATCACCAACACCGACTGGCAACTGGCCCATTCCCTTTACGCCATCGGCACGGGATCGGTGACGGGGATCGGCTATTTTCGTTCCCACGAAGTGTTTGATCGCCTGCCGGAGGCCTACAACGACTTTATTTTTGCCGTCATCGGCGAAGAATTCGGCTTTATCGGCACCACGGTAGTCATTGCCCTCTTTGCCTTGTTTATACATCGCGGGTTTTTAACGGCGTTGAAGCAAAAAAGCCTTTACGAAAAACTCATCGCCACGGGGATCTTTCTCTCCATCGGCTTCCAGGCTTTTTTCAATATGGGCGTGGCCGTGGGGATTTTACCCGTCACCGGCCTTACCCTGCCCTATGTGTCCTTCGGAGGCACGGCATTGATCTTGGTCATGGGCATGAGCGGCATACTGCTTAGATTATCGAGAAAAGGAGAATTACATTGAAAGTCATTTTGTCCGGCGGCGGAACCGGCGGTCATATCTATCCGGCCCTCGCCATTAAAGAAGCCATGGAAAAGAAAGACGACAGCATCGAATTTCTGTACGTGGGAAAAAAAGACAGCATGGAAGAAGAGCTGGCGGCCAAATACAACATCCCCTTTGCGCCGGTACACATCCAGGGTCTTCCCAGAAAGAAAATCAACAAAGAATCCATTATGACCATGATGGAATTGTTCCACGGCCTGCGCGATGCGGGAAAGATTATAAAAGACTTTCGCCCCGATGTGGTCGTAGGCACGGGGGGCTATGTCTGTGCGCCCATCGTGTTGAAAGCACAGAACATGGGCATTAAGACGGCGATTCAGGAACAAAACGCTTATCCGGGAAAAACCAATCGCCTGCTCGCCAAGCGGGTGGATTTAATCGCCTACAGCTTTCAAGAAGCGGAAAAATATTTTCCGGAACATACAAAAAAACTTTACACCGGCAATCCCATTCGCGCCTCTTTTGAAAAAATCGACGAAGAGACGGGAAGAGAAGCCGTAGGCTACAATTTAGACAAGCCCCTGGTCCTTTCCTTCGGCGGCAGCGGCGGACAGGAATCCACCAATGAAGCCGTACTTGAAATCATGGAAAAACACCCGCACTTAAACTTCCACTTGGTGCATATTACGGGAAAAGAACATTACGACGACTTCACCCATCGCATGAGCGATGTGGACGAAGATTCTTACACCATTTTGGATTACTCCCATCAAATCCCGGAATACTTGGCCGTAGCCGATTTGGTGGTGGCATCCTCATCGGCCATGACTTTGGCGGAAATCAGTGCCATGCACCTGCCCTCCATTTTGATTCCTAAAGCATACACGGCGGGCAATCACCAATACCATAACGCCATGAGCTATAAAGAAAAGGGTGCGGCCGTGGTCATCGAAGAAGATGAGCTCACAGGCCACGTGCTTTTGAGCACGGTGGAATCCCTTTTAGACGACGAGGAAAAGCGGCGTGAAATGGGCGCCAACGCCTACCACATGGTCAACACCAAGGGCACCGATGCCATTGCCGAGGCGATTTTAGGACTCGTGACGCCATGAAGCCTGAAAAACCGAGAAAACGTCCGCGGCGAAAAAAGAAACTGCAGCGAAAATACCGCAATCGGCGCATCGCTCTGGTTCTCGTTTTAGCCATCATCATCGGCGGCCTCTTCGGCTTTTCGAGATTTACGGCCATGAAAGACGTGGAAGTCGCCGGCACGAAAGCCGTGAGCAAAAACACCGTAGTGAAAATCGCCCGCGAATTCATGGGCAAAAGCTACTTCCGATTAAATAAGCAGCAGCTGAAAAATCGCCTGGAACAAATTCCCTATGTTAAAGAGGCCCATATCGGGCTCAGCTTTCCTCATACCCTCACCATTTCCATCGAAGAGGAAAAGCCCTTCGCCCAGTTATACAGCGGCGAAGGCTACATTCTCGTCAACGATGATTTCCGCGCCCTGGAGACCACCCGCTCCTACGATCCCAATTTGCCGAAGATCACCGGCGTCGTCACCCATGGGGTGCGCATGGGCCAAGTGGCCTTTAAAAGCACGGGCAACGGAAAAAAGATTCACATGATTAAGACCTTGTTTGCCTCCGAAATGAAGAAAGACATTCACACCGTCTCCATTTTGGATCGTGGTATGCGCGTGGCTTTTTCCGACGGAACCATGGTGCATATCTCCAGTTTTGACGATGCGGAATATAAGACGAAACAGCTGGAAGAAATCCGCAAAGAAATGAAGGCGAAAAACGAAGACTACCGCGAGATCTATCTGGATCAGGGGGATCATCCGGTGGCGGTGAAGCCCTCGTCTTTAGACGAAGAGGAGGCGCCGGAAAATGAAGCTTCCTTCGAAGAAGAAGGGGAAAAGCAGGCGGAAAGAGATAAAAGGGATGAAGGCGGCAAAGTCAAAAAAACCGAAAAAGACCCTGATGCCCGCAACGATGAAAAGCGAGAACCGTCGAAAGCCACAGATGCCGCTGAATAAGGTAGATTGAGCCGTGAAGGCATCTTGACTTGTAGGCTATTTGTCTATAAAATAGAATCAATTGATATGATATTAAAGGCCCATTGTGCGCGACTAGGAGGAGTAATATGTTGGATTTTGATATGGATCACGAAGAATTTGCAAAAATTAAAGTAGCCGGTGTCGGCGGTGGCGGTAACAACGCCGTCAACCGCATGATTAATGCAGGGGTGAAAGGCGTCGAGTTTATTGCCGTAAACACCGACCGCCAAGCACTTAAAAATTCCCTGGCTGAAACGAGAATTCAAATCGGCGAAAAGGTAACCAAAGGCTTAGGCGCCGGCGCCAATCCGGAAATCGGCGAACAATCCGCTGAAGAAAGCCTGGATGAAATCAGAGAAGCCCTCGAAGGCGCGGACATGGTCTTTATTACGGCAGGCATGGGCGGCGGTACCGGTACCGGTGCGGCTCCGATTATTGCCGATGTAGCGAAAGAACTTGGTGCCCTTACGGTCGGCGTCGTAACCCGTCCCTTCGCTTTTGAAGGCGCTCGCCGCATGAAACAAGCGGAAAAGGGCATCGATGCATTACAAGGCAAAGTCGATACATTGGTCATCATTCCCAACGATCGCCTCTTCAGCATTTCCGATAAGAAGACCACCTTCTCCCAAGCCTTCCAAATGGCCGATGAAATTTTGAAACAAGGGATCCAAGGGATTTCCGAATTAATCAGCGTTCCCAATGTCATTAACCTTGACTTCGCCGACGTAAAGACCGTTATGCACGACAAGGGCATCGCCCACATGGGTATCGGTTACGCCTCCGGCGACGATCGCGCCACGGAAGCGGCAAGAAATGCCGTAGAAAGTCCCCTTTTGGAAACATCCATCGAAGGCGCCAAGTCCGTACTATTAAACATTACGGCAGGCAACGACCTGGGTATGTTTGAAATGAATGAAGCCGCCGATTTGATCCGCTCCACCGTAGACGAAGAAGCCAACATTATCTTCGGTGCCGGCATCGACGAGTCCCTAAAGGATCAAGTAAAGATCACGGTGATCGCCACGGAATTCGGCGATGATCGCGATGTTCAACCGAAAAAAACAAGCAAGAGCTTTGTCGGATCAGGCGACGATAAAAAAGAAGAAAAAACAGGATCCGCCAAGAAAAATAAGGATGATGAGTTAAATATCCCGGATTTTCTTCGCAGAATGAGATAAGAGATTTTTGACGTATCCTTCAGGATACGTCTTTTCTCGTTTAGGAGGTGAATCATGCGCTGTCCCTATTGTCAACATCAAGAATCGAAGGTCGTGGATTCCCGACCCACAGAAGAAGGCGCCTCTATTCGGCGCAGACGTCAATGCATGGCCTGTGGCAGACGATTCACGACCTATGAACAGGTAGAAGTCGTGCCCATGACCGTGAAGAAAAAAAGCGGCGGCATCGAGGTCTTCGATCGCAATAAAATCTTAAAAGGGCTGATTAAATCTTGTGAGAAACGCCCCGTGCCTTTGGAAGCCATGGAAGCGGCGGTGGATGATATCGAAATGACGCTGGAAGCGAAGATGGTCAAGCAGATTTCATCGGATGAAATCGGCGAAATGATTTTAGAACGGCTGAAAGATTTGGACGAAGTGGCCTATGTCCGCTTTGCCTCTGTGTATCGCCGGTTCCAAGACATCGACAGCTTCATGGCGGAGCTGGAAGCGTTGCGGCAAAAGAAAACGGACTGATTGTTATGGATCTGTTTTCATTTCAAGCGGAAAATCATTTAGAAAAAAGCGCGCCCCTGGCCCAGCGCATGCGGCCCGAAACCCTTGAGGATTACGTGGGCCAAGAACACGTCATCGGCCCGGGCAAATACATTCACAGGCTCATGGCATCGGGCTTTATGCCCTCTTTGCTTTTTTACGGGCCGCCGGGCATCGGTAAGACCACCTTGGCCGAGATCATGGCGAAGGATTCCCATCGGGCCTTCGTGCCCTTATCTGCCGTCACAAGCAATGTGAAGGAGCTTCGCAAGGTGCTGGAAGAGGCCGAGGAGAGGCTGGGGGCACAGGGTCGGGAGACGATTTTGTTTTTAGATGAAATCCACCGATTCAATAAGTCCCAACAAGATGTGCTGCTTCCTTATGTGGAAAAGGGAAAGATCATATTAATGGGCGCCACCACGGAAAATCCCTATTTCTACGTGAACGGCGCCTTGCTTTCCAGATTGCAGGTGGTGCAGCTCTATCCCTTAGACGACGATGCCATCAAAGCACTTTTAATGCGGGCCCTTAGTGACGACGAGAAGGGCTACGGAAAAGAAGAGGTGGCCTTCGAGGCCGGTGCATTGGAGGGGCTCATCGATTTAAGCCACGGCGACGGAAGATACGCCCTGAATCTTTTAGAGATTGTGGTATTGAGCACGCCGCCGGATGAGGCGGGGCGCATCCACATTACGACACAGGATCTGGCCGATGCGTCTATGACGAATAATCAAGCCTACGACCGAGACGGAAACAATCACTACGATACGATATCCGCCTTTATAAAATCCATTCGCGGCTCGGATCCCGACGCGGCCATTTATTATATGGCGAAAATGCTGGATCGAGGCGAAGAACCGGAATACATCGCCCGGCGCATGATTATTTCCGCTTCGGAAGACATTTCCAATGCGGATCCCCACGCGTTAAATTTAGCTGTTGCCTGCTTCGAGGCCCTTCGAATCATCGGCATGCCCGAGGGGCGAATCCCCTTGGCGCAAACGGCGGCCTATTTGGCCTCGGCGCCGAAGAGCAATCGGAGCTACCTGGCCATCGGGGAAGCCATGAGTGATGTGAAAAAAGGCGTGGGCTCTGTGATCCCGCCTTACTTGCGGGATCAGCATCAGCCCATGGATCCACACGAAGGCTATCGCTACCCACACGCCTACCCCACGGGCTATGTGCCGCAGCGGTACCTGCCCTTGGATATGAACGAAAAAACCTACTATCGACCGACGGAAAGAGGCTACGAAAAAAAGCTCGCCGCTTATTTAAGAGAGATCAAACAGGAGGATACCAGTGGAAATTCGTGAAGTATTAGAGAACTATAAAGATTACTTAGGCCAAGATTTGGTGTTGGAAGGTTGGGTGAAAACCTCCAGAGATTCGAAGAATTTCGGCTTTATTCAACTCTCCGACGGCAGCGGCTTCGACGGCATTCAAGTGGTTTATGAATCGGACATCGAAAACTTTAAGGAAATCGCCAAATACCCTATTTACAGCTCCATTTGCGTGGAAGGGGAATTGGTTGAAAGCCCGGGAGCAAAACAACCCATTGAAATTCACGCGAAAAAAATCACGCCGGAACACTTGGCAGAAAGTGACTATCCTCTGCAAAAGAAACGCCACACCTTTGAATATCTACGGACCAAGGCCCACCTTCGTCCCCGCACCAATACCTTCCAAGCGGTGTTCCGGGTGCGTAGCTTAATCGCTTTTGCCGTGCACGAGTTCTTCCAAAAACGTCGCTTCGTCTACGTTCACACCCCGATTATTACGGCCAGCGACGCCGAAGGGGCAGGGGAAATGTTCCAAGTTACCACCTTGGATCTGAACAATCCCCCGAAAGACGACGAAGGCAAAGTGGATTTCAGTGAAGACTTCTTTGGCAAACATACGAATCTTACCGTCAGCGGTCAACTGCAAGGGGAAGCCTTCGCCACCGCCTTCAGAAACATCTACACCTTCGGACCCACCTTCCGCGCTGAAAACTCCAACACCCAACGCCACGCGGCGGAATTTTGGATGATCGAGCCGGAAATGGCCTTCGCCGATTTAGAAGACAATATGAATGTGGCGGAAGATATGCTTAAGTACATTATTCGCTACGTTTTCGAACACGCGCCTCAAGAAATGGAATTTTTCAATTCCTTTATCGATAAAGGCCTTATCGATCGCCTGAAAAATGTGGTTGAATCGGAATTTGTTCGGATCACCTACACGGAAGCCATTGAGATTTTGGAAAAGAGCGATCACGAATTTAAGTACCCGGTGAACTGGGGCATCGATCTTCAAACGGAACACGAACGCTACATTACGGAAGAAGTTTACAAAAAGCCCGTCTTCATCGTAGACTACCCGAAAGAAATTAAGGCCTTCTATATGCGCGAAAATGAAGACAAGAAGACCGTCGCCGCCATGGACCTTTTGGTGCCAGGCATCGGCGAAATCATCGGCGGCAGCCAACGGGAAGAGCGAATGGATGTCCTCGTCGAAAAATTAAAGGATTTCGGTCTGGACGAAGAAAGCTACAGCTGGTATTTGGACCTTCGTCGCTACGGTAGCGTGGTTCACTCCGGTTACGGACTGGGATTTGAGCGAGCTGTTATGTACATTACCGGCATGAAAAACATTCGCGACGTCATCCCCTTCCCGCGGACCGTCGGCAATGCAGAGTTTTAGAAAGGCGTAAACGATGAAAAATTATGATCCTAAAGTCATCGAGAAGAAATGGCAAGATTTTTGGGACGAACACGAGACCTATAAAACCGTCATTGAACCGGAAAAGAAAAAGTTTTATCCCTTAGTTGAATTCCCCTATCCCTCGGGACAAGGGCTTCACGTCGGCCACCCGCGCCCCTACACGGCCCTGGACATTGTGGCGAGAAAGCGTCGCCACGAAGGCGAAAACGTCATTTTCACCATGGGTTGGGACGCCTTTGGCTTGCCCACGGAAAACTACGCCATTAAGAACAAAATTCATCCCCGCATCGTCACGGAAAATAACATCGCCAATTTCAAAAAGCAATTAAAAAGCCTGGGCTTCAGCTTCGACTGGTCAAGAGAAATCAACACCACCGATCCGAAATACTACCGCTGGACCCAATGGATTTTCCTGCAATTGTTTAAACGCGGCTTGGCTTACAAGGAAGAGATGCCCGTCAACTGGTGTCCCTCCTGTAAAGTTGGCCTGGCCAACGAAGAAGTGGTTGGCGGCAAATGCGAGCGTTGCGGCACGGAAGTAAAGCACAAACGCCGCAGCCAATGGATGCTGAAGATTACCGCTTATGCCGATCGCCTCTTGGAAGGATTGAATCACGTCGACTTCATCGAGCCTGTTAAGATTCAACAACGCAACTGGATCGGCAAGAGCGTCGGTGCGGAAATTCACTTTAAAGTGAAGGATACGGACACGGTATTGAATGTATTTACCACGCGACCCGATACCTTGTTCGGCGCCACCTACATGGTGGTTGCACCGGAACATCCCATTGTAAAAGACCACCGCGACATGATTAAAAACATCGACGAAGTGGACGCCTACATTGCGGAAGTGGAAAAGAAATCCGACTTCGAGCGGACGGAGCTGTCTAAAGAAAAAACCGGCGTGGCCCTGGAAGGCCTTTACGGCGTCAATCCGGCCAACGGCAAGGAGATTCCCATTTGGATTTCCGATTACGTCTTAATGACCTACGGCACCGGCGCCATTATGTCCGTACCCGCTCACGACGAGCGCGACTGGGAATTTGCGAAGAAATTCAACCTGCCCATCGTCCCCGTCATTGACGGCGGCAATGTGGAAGAAGCGGCCTATGTGGACGTCCATACGGGCCATATGATTAATTCCGGCTTCCTGGACGGCATGGAAGTGGAAGATGCCATCCACAAGATGATCGAGTGGATTACGGAAAAAGGCCTGGGCAATCGCCAAACCAATTATAAATTGCGGGACTGGGTCTTCTCCAGACAACGCTACTGGGGCGAACCGATCCCCCTCATTCACTGCGACGACTGCGGATGGGTGCCGGTGCCTGAAGAAGAGCTGCCTTTGGAACTGCCCGAAGTGGAAAATTACGAACCCACGGACAACGGCCAATCCCCCTTGTCGGAAGTAGAGGAATGGGTCCACACCACCTGCCCGAAATGCGGCAAGCCCGCCATGCGCGAAACGGACACCATGCCTCAATGGGCCGGCAGCAGCTGGTATTACCTGCGCTACACCGATCCCGATAACGACGAAGCACTGGCGAGCAAAGATGCGCTGGAATACTTCATGCCTGTGGATTGGTACAACGGCGGCATGGAACACACCACCTTGCACTTGCTCTATTCCCGCTTCTGGCATAAATTCCTCTACGATATCGGCGTCGTCAACACCGATGAGCCCTACCAAAAGCGGACGAGTCACGGCATGATCTTAGGGGAAGACGGCGGCAAAATGAGTAAGAGCCGCGGCAATGTCATCAATCCCGACGACATCGTCAACACCTACGGTGCCGATACATTGAGAACCTACGAAATGTTTATCGGCGACTTCGAAAAATCCGTGCCCTGGTCCGACAACGGCGTCAAAGGCTGCCGTCGCTTCCTGGAAAGAGTTTGGAATCTGGCGGAAAATGTTCAACCCGGCGATGCATTCAGAAAAGAGACGGAAGTCTTTATGCATCAAACGATCCAAAAAGTCAGCTACGACTACGAACACTTAAAAGCCAACACGGCCATCGCTCAATTAATGAGTGCCGTGAACCTCTTCCAAAAAGTCGGCGTGAATGCGGCTGAATTTAAAACATTCCTCATTCTCTTAAATCCCGTGGCACCCCACATTACGGAAGAACTTTGGGATATGTGTAAAATGGGCGGCTACCTGTGCGAACAAAGCTGGCCCACCTTCGATGAAGCAAAAACCCTGGAAGATGTTATCGAAGTGCCCGTTCAATTCAACGGCAAGGTACGCTTTAAGATTACATTGCCCAGAGAGGCAACGAAAGAAGAAGCCATCGAAGCCATGCATAAGGATGAAAACTTCGCTAAACAAACGGAAGGCAAAACCGTCGTCAAAGAAATTTACGTTCCCGGCAAGATCTTGAATGTCGTTGTCAAGTAGTTTGACAGGATAGGGTGAATGGAGTATCTTATTCATAGAAAACAACTAGGAATTAAGGAGGTGAAGACATGAAGTTATCGACGAGGGGTCGTTACGGCCTCATGGCCATGTACCATTTGGCGGAAAACTATGGCAAAGGCCCGCTTTCGGTCAATTACATCGCTGAGGCGGAAGGCCTTAGTGTGGCCTATTTGGAACAACTGTTTTCACGCTTAAAAAAACGTAAATTAGTCGAAAGCATTCGCGGCGCCCAAGGGGGCTATGTATTGGCCTCGCCGCCGGAAGACATTGCCATCGGCGAAGTCATCGCGGCCCTTGAAGGTGAAATGGCATTTTCCTGCTGCACAGGCGATGAAGAAATCAATTGTGAGCGAGGCGTGGCCTGTTCAGCCAAATCCATTTTAGACCGCATACAGGACGAAGTGGACGGCGTTTTAAATTCCATGTCCCTGGCGGATATGAGGTAGCCTATGAATCAGTTTGATTCCTTCTTTAATGTAGTGACCCCGAATTTCCTCGTGGCAGTTCGGGGGCTATTGCTGATTTTGCTCATTGCGCTAAGCGTTTATTATCTCATCAATATCGGCAACCAATACATCGACAAGAGCCGGCGCATCCACGTGGATTTAAAAATCGTCGGGCTCATCCTTCTTGGAATTTTGGCACTGATCGCCATGCGCTACGTGTTTACGAAATTTCCCGTCGTGCGCACGACCCTGGCGGCCTTGGCCATTTCCGTGATACTCGCCTACATTATTAATCCCTTGGTGAATTATCTGGAGACGAAACGGCTTTCCAGGCGCCTCGGCGTTTTAATCGTTTACGTGGGCTTTATACTCATCTTGGTGCTCTTATTTGTCGTGGTCTTACCGAAGACCATTGAAGAGCTGAGGAATTTATTTATCGCCGTGCCCCAGTGGCTCAACGAGTGGAACGCCCGCATTCTCGATGTATCCGATCAAATCGAGAAGATGACGAATTTAGATATGTCGCGGATCATGTCCAGCGGGCAGAAACAGGTGGAAGCCTATGTCAATTCCCTGGAGAACAGCTTCCTGGATCAGATTCGCTCCATGGCAAGCGGCATGTACGCCGCCTTGGGCCGCATCGTCACCTTTGTTTTGGTTTTGATTCTTACCTACTACTTTACGGTGGATAAAAACCGCATCAAGGTCAAAATGTACAAAGCCATTCCCCTGAATTATCGCTCGGACATTTTAAACCTGGCCGGCGAAATCAATTCGGCCATGATGGAATTTTTGAAAGGGAAATTGCTCCTCGCCTTTATCGTCGGTCTCATGACCATGTTGATGCTCTTTATCCTCGGTGTAAACTTCGCCGTGGCCATCGGGCTCATCACCATGATCGCCGACATCATTCCCTACATCGGCCCCTTCCTCGCCTTTGTACCGGCCTTTTTCTTCTCCTTTATGGATTCGTGGACCAAGGCCATTTGGGTGGCGGTGCTCTTCTTCTTTCTGCAATGGGCTGAAAACAATTTGTTTGCACCGAAAATTTTGGGCAAGCGCACCGGTCTTCACCCGGCCATGGTGCTCCTTTGCATCTTTATCGGCGGCGGCACATTCGGCGTCATCGGCATGATTTTATCCGTGCCCATCTTCTCCATATTGGTTATTTTGAAAAACTTCGTCATGATGAAGTTAAGGGAAGACAAGAGGAAAAAAGAAGAATTAAGAAAAGTACAATAAGCGGCGGTTTATCTGCCGCTTATTTTCTTTTTCGCCGGCGGCGAAACGGTGCAAGAAAATTGACTTTCGCCCCGTACGACTTTATAATTTTATACAGAGACTATACAAATATCGGGAGGCATTATGAAACCATTGGGATTACACGAGATACGCTCCGCGTTCTTGAACTATTTTGAACATAACGAACACTTGGCTCTGCCCAGTTTTTCCTTAGTACCGCAAGGGGACAAATCCCTGCTTCTTATCGGTGCGGGTATGGCGCCGATGAAGAAATTCTTTACAGGAGAAGCGGAACCTCCCTCCCACCGCGTGTGTACCTCGCAAAAATGCATCCGCACCGGTGACATCGAAAACGTGGGAAAAACAGACCGCCACGCCACGTTTTTTGAAATGCTCGGCAATTTTTCCTTCGGCGATTACTTTAAGCACGAAGCCATTCACTGGGCTTGGGGCTTTTTAACCGGCGTCCTGGAAATTGATCCGAACCTTCTCTGGGCCACGGTCTATTTAGATGACGACGAAGCCTTTGCCATTTGGAACGAAGAAATCGGCCTGCCGAAAGAACGCATCGTGCGCTTGGGCAAGGACGATAACTTCTGGGAACTGGCTGTGGGCCCCTCCGGTCCCTGCTCGGAAATTTATTTCGACCGCGGAGAAGAACACGGTTGCGGCGATCCGGACTGCAAGCCGGGTTGCGATTGTGATCGCTACATCGAAGTGTGGAACCTCGTCTTTACCCAATTCGATAAAGACGAAGAAGGGGAATACCATCCCCTGGCCAATCCCAACATCGATACGGGCATGGGCCTGGAGCGGATCGCATCGGTGCTGCAAGAAGCCAACAATATTTTCGAAATCGACGCCATTCACGCGATTTTGGAAGATATTTGCGCCATGGCCAATTATGAATACGGCACGGACAAGAAAAAAGACGAATCCGTGCGGGTCATTACCGACCACATTCGCGCCATTACCTTTATGATCTCCGACTCCATCGTGCCCTCCAATGAAGGCCGGGGCTATGTGGAACGTCGCCTGACCCGTCGTGCCGCCAAACACGGACGCAATTTAGGCATCGAAGGAGCGTTTTTGTACAAACTTTGCGAAAGCGTCATCGATTCCTGGAAGGTGCAGTACAAAGAACTAGACGACAATCGCGAAGTCATCGCCCGCGTTATTTTGCGGGAGGAAGAGCGCTTCTTAAAGACCCTGGAAACAGGCATGAGCCTTTTAGATGAAGAAATCGCAAAATTAAAAGAAGAAGGCAAGAAGGAGCTTTCCGGCGCCGAAGCCTTTAAACTATACGACACCTATGGCTTCCCGGTAGACCTTACGGAAGAAATTCTCTCAGAAGCGGGCATGAGCCTGGATGAAGCGGGATTTGAAAAGGAAATGGAGGCCCAAAAAGTGCGGGCCAGAGAAGCCAGAGACGATTCCGACGAAATCGGATGGTCCAGTGCCTCCTCTTTCGAATTGAACGACGTGGACGAAGCCATCGAATTTGTCGGCTACGAAACCACGGAAGTCACCGAGGCGAAGCTTTTGCACATCCTCGCTAAAGGCGAAGAGGTGGAACAATTAGGCGCAGGAGAAAAAGGCCTCTTCTATTTGTCGCCGACGCCATTTTACGGCGAAAGCGGCGGCCAAATCGGCGATACGGGAACCATTACCGGCGACGGATTTAAAATTCGCGTGGAAGATACCCAAAGAACGAAAACCGGCCACATCTACGCCGTGGGTACGGTGGAAGAAGGCATTGCCGCAGCGGGCAAAGTCGATGCTGCCGTGGACAACATGCGAAGAGAAAAAATTCGCCGCAACCACTCCGTCACCCACTTGCTTCACAAAGCCCTGAAAGACCGACTGGGCGATCACGTCAATCAAGCCGGCTCCTATGTAGGCCCCGACTTTATGCGCTTCGACTTCACCCACTACGAAGCCGTCTCGAAAGAAGATCTTCAAGCCATTGAAGAAGCGGTAAATGAGGAAATTTTCAAATCCCTGCCCGTCAAGACGGAAATTCTTTCCTACGACGAAGCGAAAAACGCAGGGGCTGTCGGCCTCTTTGAAGACAAATACGGCGATGAAGTGCGCGTCGTGTCCATGGGCGACTATTCCAAGGAACTTTGCGGCGGTACCCACGTGGATAACACGGCCCAAATCGGTTTATTTAAAATCCTTTCGGAAAACGGCATTTCCGCCGGGGTACGGCGCATGGAAACCGTCACCGGCCCCGCGGTATATCAATTGCTGAACCACTCCATGGCCATCAACAAAAAAATCGCCGGCCTCTTAAAGGCCACTGACGATGTGGTTATCGACAAATTGGTTCAACACCTGGATAAGGAAAAAGGACTGGAAAAAGAACTTACGAAGCTTCACGCCGACATGGCCAAGAGCAAAATGGCCGAAGAAGTGGGCGAAGTGGAATCCATCTCAGGCGTCAATGTGATCCGTGGTCACTTCACCGACGTGAGCGTGGAAGATTTAAGAAACATGGCTGAAAAACTTCGGGATAAGGAAAGCGCGCTGATCGTACTATCCACTGTTTCGGAGGGAAAAGTAAACTTCGTCAGCGCGTCCCCCAAAGCCTTAATCGAAAAAGGCTTTAAAGCCGGCGACATCGTGCGCGAAGTGGCAAAAATTGCCGGCGGCGGCGGTGGCGGTCGTCCGGACATGGCCACGGCCGGTGCCAAAGATGCAAGCAAAGTCGAAGAGGCCATGGCGCGGGTAAAAGATATTGTAAATGCCATAGGAAACTAATGTCCCCTGATGGAATTTATGGTATAATACGCTTATGGAGGAGATTATATGGACAATAATCAGTTTGAGACGCATATATTCGAGAAAACCAATGGCGACAGCGAGAAGATTCGCACGGGAATAACCACTGTATTTCATGCGTTAGAAGACAAGGGATACGATCCCATCGATCAAATTATTGGCTATATATTATCCGGAGATCCCACCTATATAACCAGCCACCTAGACGCGCGCAGTATCATTCAATCCATTGAACGTGACGAACTTCTGTCAGAATTACTGACATTCTATTTAAAGGAAGATTAGAGATGGGCTTGGGCTCATCTCTATTCTATTTTTAGGAGCGATTTATGGCAGTTTTAGGGAAAACAGGGATCGAGGTGTCGCCGCTTTGCTACGGCTCGTTGACCTTTTCGAGGTTTCAGGCGAATTTACCCTTAAAAAAAGGCACGGAATTATTGGTTTATGCCAACGAAAAGGGTATCAACTTTATTGATACGGCAGAAATCTATGATAACTACGCCTACATCGACGGGGCGATAAAAGAACTCGGGCGAGAGGCATGGGTGATTACATCCAAGGCCTATTGTTACGATGAAAAAACGGCCGACGCCAGCGTAAAAAAAGCGCTGGAGGAATTGGGAACGGATTACCTTGATATATTCATGTTACACGAACAGGAGTCCCTCCTGACCCTAAGGGGCCACAAAGGCGCATTAAACCGCCTGGTGGAATTAAAACAGGCGGGCTTTATCCGTGCCATCGGCATTTCCACCCATTTCATTGGCTGCGTCAATGCCACGGCGCTTTTCCCCGAGATCGAAGTGATTCACCCCATTATCAATCGAAGAGGCGTGGGGATTCAAGACGGAACGCCGGAAGAAATGCTCAACGCCATAAGCGAGAGACACAAAAAAGGCATCGGCATCTATTCCATGAAAGCCTTGGGCGGCGGCCACTTAATCGCAGAAAACAGAGCGTCTTTAAAGTGGATTTCGTCCATCGACTGCATTGACTCGACCGCGATCGGCATGCAGTCCAAAGAAGAAATCGACTACAACGCGGATCTTTTTTTGCGTGGCAAGGAAAACGAAAAGGCATTGGAAGATGTTTCGAAAAAGAAACGGAAGTTAATTATCGGCGATTATTGCATTGGCTGCGGCAGTTGTGAAAGTCGCTGCAAACAAGATGCGATACATGTACAAGAAGGCCGCGCCGTGGTAAACGACAAGTGTATTTTATGCGGCTATTGTGCGACGGTATGTCCGGAATTTTGCATTAAAGTGATTTAAAATGAAACGATTATTGGGACTCGATATTGGTAACAAGACCATCGGTGTCAGCGTCTCCGATCCCTTAGGCATTACGGCTCAAGGGGTGACGACGATTATTCGGACATCGAAGGCGGAAGATGTCGAAGCGCTGAAGGCGCTTATCGACAAGTACGACGTTGAAAAGTTGATCGTCGGATTACCGAAAAACATGAACAATACATTGGGTTTTCAAGCCAAAAGAACCATGAATTACGCCGATTATTTAAAAGAGGCCCTAGACATGGACATTGTTTACGTGGACGAACGACTCACCACATCCGGTGCTGAAGCGGTGCTGATGCAAGGTGGCGTGCGCAGAGAAAACAGAAAAAAGCACGTGGACAAATTGGCGGCTGTATTGATTTTGCAAACATATTTGGATCAAATGTCCCTTTGATAAAGGGATTTCAGTGTGACTATCGGCGATCGGTGACAGTAAAAAATATAGGTGGTGCCCCATGGAAAATACATTTAAAGAATTCTTGCAAGGAAAAGGCTATAAGTTTACCAGACAGCGTCAAGTCGTAATGGAGGTTTTTGCTGAAAGAGAAGGCGAACACATGACGACGGAAGAAGTGTTTCAATACGCGGGAAAGAAAATGCCGGAAATCGGTATCGCCACGGTTTACCGTGCTGTGAGCTTGTTGGAATCCCTCGGTTTTTTAACCGCACTCACCTTTGAAGACGGCACGACCCGCTACGAACGCCGCATTGAAGATGAAAAGCATAAACATCACCACTTGGTTTGTAATATCTGCCACGAAATTACGGAAGTGAATGTAGACTTACTGGACGATTTAGAAGAAGAAATAGAAAAAACCGTGCATTTTCATATTACCGACCATAATTTAAAATTTTACGGTATCTGTGATAAGTGCAGTCGGAAACAAGAAGGAGAAGCCAATGAAGAATAAACAGAAACTTCGCATCATACCCCTGGGCGGGTTGCGCGAAGTTGGAAAGAACATGACTGTCATCGAATTTAAAGACGAGCTCATCGTCGTCGATTGCGGCATGACCTTTCCTGAAGATGACATGCCGGGCATCGACATCGTCATCCCGGACATTCAGTATTTAATTAAGAATAAACATAAAATCAAAGGGATCGTCATTACCCACGGCCACGAAGACCATATCGGAGCCGTGCCCTATGTATTAAAACAGATTAATGTACCGGTGTACGGAACCAAGCTGACTTTGGCGCTTTTGGAAAACAAACTGAAGGAACATCGCCTCCTGCGCTCGACGAAAATGGTAAACGTCAGCTACAAGCAGCCGGTAAAAATCGGCAAGTTTTTCGAAGTGGAATGGGTACAGGTCAATCACTCCATTCCCGATGCGGCGGCCTTGGCCATTACCACGCCGCTGGGCGTGTTGGTTCATTCCGGGGACTTTAAAGTGGACTTTACGCCCATCTCCGGCGATCCCATCGACTTAAATCGCCTGGCGGAAATCGGCAATCGCGGCGTTCTGGCCTTGTTTAGCGAATCCACCAATGTGCTCAGGGAAGGCTTTTCCATGAGCGAGCGAAAAGTCGGTGCCACCTTCGACCGCCTTTTCGCCCTGATGCGCAACAACCGCATCATTATTGCCACCTTCGCCTCCAATGTGTATCGGATCCAACAGATCATTACGGCGGCGGAGCGCTACAATCGCAAGGTGGTCTTAAGCGGCCGAAGCATGTTAAATGTCATGGGCATTGCGGAAAATCTGGGCTATTTAAAAGTGAAGCCCAATACCATTGTGGATATTAAGGACATGAATAAATACAATCCCCGCCAACTGGTGTTGATCACCACGGGGAGCCAGGGCGAACCCATGAGCGCAATGACCCGAATTTCCACCGGCGAGCACAAGCGCATTCAGCTTACCAAAGACGATGTGATTATTCTTTCCGCCCATCCGATTCCCGGAAACGAAAATGCGGTGAACACGGTCATCAACCGTCTTTTGGACAAAGGGGTCCGCGTTATTTACGAATCCCTGTCGGAAATTCACGTCTCCGGCCACGCTTATCAAGAAGAGCATAAATTGCTCATCAATCTTTTGAAGCCGAAGTTCTTTATCCCGGTACACGGGGAAGTGAAGCACTTGTTAAAACACGCGGAAGTGGCGCAAAAGATGGGCATTCCCAAAAACAATATCTTCATGATGGACAACGGCAATTGCCTGGAGATGACCAAGACCGAAGCCCGTCGCGTGAAAGATGTGGAAGCGGGGCAAGTGTTAATCGACGGTTTGGGCATCGGCGATGTGGGCAATGTCGTGCTTCGGGACAGAAAGCATCTCTCTGAAGACGGCTTAATCATTGCCATTATTGCCATGAACAAAAAAACCGGTCAAATGGTTTCGGGCCCGGACATTATTTCCAGAGGCTTCGTCTACGTTCGCGAATCCACAGATCTAATGAACGACGTACGGGACATGGTGACGAAATCAGTGGAAAATTGCAAGACGCAAAACATCAAGGACTGGTCTTCGATTAAATCGCAAATTCGCGACGATTTAAGAAACTTCATTTTTAAGAAGACGAGAAGAAACCCCATGATTCTGCCCATTATTATGGATGTTTAATAGCCGGTTTAACCGGCTTTTTTCTCATGCACGTAACAGAACCATTTATCGAAGCCTATTTGGCGGAGCTACTTCCGCCGCAGACCGGGTATCTAAAGGAATTACGCGCCTTTGCCGAAGCCGAGGGCGTGCCCATTGTGGATGTGCAGGTGGAAAATTTTTTGAATTTCTTCCTGCCCCTTCTGGGTGCAAAAAAGATACTAGAGCTTGGGACGGCAGTGGGCTATTCCGCCTCCATGATGGCGAAGGCATTGCCCGAGGCGGAAATCACCACGGTGGAGCTGGATCCGGACCGGGCCATTAACGCCCGTACCCATTTTCAAAATCAACAGTTGGAAAACAGGGTCCGCTTAATCGTCGGCGATGCCGAGGAATTTATTCAAACGGATGAAGGCAGCTACGATTTTATATTTATCGATGCGGCGAAAGGGCAGTATGAGATCTACCTGAAAGAAAGTTTGCGCCTCCTTTCAGAAGGCGGCGTCATCCTCATGGACAATGTCCTCTTTCACGGTATGCTCGCGTCGAAAAAATTATTTAAGCGCCGAAAAATCACCATCGTGAAGCGGCTGAAACGCCTCTTGCGTCGCGTTTTAAATGCACACGATTTATCGGCTACGGTGTTGCCCATCGGCGACGGATTGTTGTTATTAAGGAGATTGGATGGATAAGATAGAACTATTGGCACCGGCCGGGGATTTGGAGAAGTTAAAGACCGCCATCGACTATGGCGCCGATGCGGTTTACCTGGGGGGAGAAGCCTTCGGCCTGAGAAAGGCGTCGAAAAATTTTTCCATTGAAAAAATCAAAGAAGGCGTCGCCTATGCCCACGCCCGGGGCAGGAAAGTGCACGTCACCTTAAACATTATTCCTCACGACAAGGACTTCGACGGCTTGGACGAGTACCTTCACGCTTTGGAAGAAGCGAAGGTGGATGCGGTAATCGTCGCCGATCCCGGCATCTTTATGCGGGTGAAGAAGGCGTCGAAGCTTCCCGTTCACATGAGCACCCAAGGGAGTTTGACCAATAGCGAGACCGTGCGTTTTTGGCGGGATTTAGGCGCCGAACGTGTGGTGCTCGCCAGAGAGCTCACCTTGGATGAGATTCGCGCCATTGAAAAGGATGTGGACGGGGTGGAAATCGAGACCTTCGTCCACGGCGCCATGTGCATGAGTTACAGCGGCCGCTGCCTCATGAGCAATTACATGACGGGAAGAGATGCCAATCAGGGCGACTGCGCCCAGCCGTGCCGCTACAAGTACCGTCTCGTGGAAGAAAATCGCCCGGGGGAATACTTCCCCATTGAATCTACGGAGGAAGGCAGCTTTATCTTAAACTCCAAGGATCTTTGCATGATCGAACACATCGATGAATTAATCGAAGCTGGCATTCGATCCTTAAAGATCGAAGGGCGGGTGAAAAGCGCCTACTACTTGGCCACGGTAATACGGGCCTATCGCATGGCCATCGACGCCTATTACGCAGATCCGAAAAATTATCGCTACGACCCCCGTTGGCTGGAAGAGATAAAAAAAGTGTCCCATCGAGATTTCACCACGGGCTTTTACTACGGGGAAGCCAAGGGGCCTGAAGGAATCAGCGATTTCGTGACCTACATCAAAGATTACGATTTTGTCGGCGTCGTCTTAGACTACGACCCCGAGACGAAACGGGCCACCATCGAGCAGCGTAACCGAATTTTTGTCGGCGACGAGGTGGAGGTTTTCGGGCCGGGGAAAGACTATTTCACCTGGACCATCGAGGACATGGTTGATGAGGCGGGCACGCCTCTGGAGGTAGCCAACAAGGCGCGGCAGGTATTTACGGCAGCCATTCCCCACCCGGTGGAAGCGAAGGATATGATTCGAAAGAAGGTAGAGGATTGAAACCCATCTTAATCGGCATTTGCGGCGGATCGGGAAGCGGCAAGAGTACCGTCACTGAACAATTGTTGGAAAATACCGGCGATGCCCGTTGTACCGTGATTCGTCAGGACAATTACTACAAAGATCAAAGCCATTTATCGCCCGAAGCGCGGGTGAAGACCAATTACGATCACCCCTTTGCCTTTGACAACGAGCTGTTCATCGACCATTTAAAGGCATTAAAGGCGGGCAAAAGCGTGGAGATGCCGGAGTATGATTTCTCCGTGCACAACAGAAAAAAAGAGACGATTCGCCTGGAGCCCAAGGAGATTATTCTCATCGAAGGGATTTTGCTCTTCTCCGAACCGCGGGTCTTGGATCTTTTGGACATGAAAATTTTTGTCGATACGGACAGCGACGTGCGCATTCTCCGCCGCATCAAGCGGGACATGAAAGAACGTGCCCGCAGCTTGGATTCGGTCATCGATCAGTACATGGCCACGGTGCGCCCGGCTCATTTGCAATTTGTAGAGCCCTCGAAACGCTACGCCGACATCATCGTGCCGGAAGGGGGCCACAACAAAGTGGCGGTGGATTTGATTCAAACGAAGCTAAATCATATTTTGGCTGAAATAGAAAAAGCTTGACACATCTTGTAAAATTTGATAGACTAGTCGAGCATGAAGAAGAAGTCCGCTTCTCACCTTACGACAATGGTTTTAAGGTTTTGTTCCAATCATTTGGCGGGTCTTTGTGTGCCCGCTTTTTTTGTTGCCTATGGAGGTGTTTAGTCATTAAAGAAATTCAAATCAATGGAGAAATTCGCGCGAAAGAAGTGCGCTTAATTGATCCGAAAGGTGAACAGTTAGGTGTTGTATCCATTGAAAAAGCAAGAGCCATTGCTGACGAATTTAAATTGGATCTCGTCAATATTGCGCCGAAGGCGAAGCCGCCGGTCTGTCGCATCCTTGACTACGGAAAGTATCGTTACGATATGATGAAGAAAGAAAAGGAAGCGAAAAAGAAACAAAAGACGATTACGGTAAAAGAACTTCGTTTGACGCCGAAGATCGAGACCCACGATTTAAACACCAAGGCCAATAAAGCCAAGGATTTCTTAAAAGACGGCAACCGCTTAAAAGTCGCCGTACGTTTCCGCGGCAGAGAAATGGGTCATACCGAAATCGGTCGCGAAGTCTTGGATGAATTTACGGAACTTGTCTCGGAATACGGGGAAGTAGACAAAAAACCGAAGATGGAAGGCAGAAACATGGTCATGTTTTTCCGCTCGAAATCGGAGAATAAGTAGGAGGAATACAATGGGTAAAATGAAAACGCACAGAGGTTCCGCCAAGCGTTTCACTAGAACGGGAACCGGCAAATTAAGAAGATTCAAAGCCTACAAAGGTCACTTAACAGGCAAGAAGACAGCAAAGAGAACGCGGAATCTGCGTAAAGGTTCGTTGGTTTCCACGGCCGATGTTCGTCGCATCGACAACATGATTCCGTAATCGGGGAGGTAAGACATGGCTAGAGTAAAAAGAGGCGTCAACGCAAAGCGTCGTCATAAAAAGGTATTAAAACAAGCGAAGGGCTACTTCGGAGCGAAATCGAAATTATTCCGCGTAGCAAATCAAGCGGCAATGCGCTCCATGAGCTATTCCTTTGCCGGCAGAAAGCAAAGAAAGAGAGATTTCCGTAAACTTTGGATTACGAGAATCAACGCTGCCGCACGTTTGAATGGCATGAGCTACAGCCGCTTTATCAGTGGATTAAAAAAAGCCAATGTAGACATTAACCGCAAGGTTCTTTCCGAACTGGCTATTCACGACCCGGATGCATTTGCACAACTCGTTCAAGTAGCTAAGGGAGAATAAGTGCTACACCCCATGGGGATACTCCCTGTGGGGTGTATTTTATTTTAGGAGTAGAGCGTGAAATTACGGAATCGTCTTCAGAAAAAAATTTCCCATAACCCGTCTTTTGTCTTGGCCATTTCCTTTTTGGTTTTAATTTCAATCGGCACATTGCTTTTAATGCTCCCGCAAGCCTCGGCGGATCACACATCGGCGGGATTTGTCGATGCCTTGTTCACCGCCACCTCGGCTTCTTGCGTCACCGGACTCATCGTGCGCAACACCGCCGCCGGCTGGACGATCTTTGGGAAATGCATTATCCTCGGATTAATTCAAATCGGCGGTTTAGGCACCATGACCATGCTGATGTGGATTTCAATTTTTACCGGTCAGCGCATTTCATTAACGGGGCGGCTGTTTATAAGAGAGCAGCTCAATGCCGACAGCTTAACGGGTTTGGTGCGTTTGTTAATATTTGCCACCCTCTTGACCTTGGCCATCGAAGGAGTGGGGGCGTTGGTGCTCTCTTTTCATCTTGTGCCACTTTACGGCATGAAAAAAGGCATCGCTTTTTCGGTTTTTCACTCGGTGAGCGCCTTTTGTAACGCCGGTTTCGACCTGTTCGGTGATTCCCTCGTGCCCTATCAAGGGGATTTCTTGATCACCCTCACCATCGCCGCTTTGATTATTTTAGGGGGATTGGGCTTTGTCGTGTACGCGGATCTTTGGCGCTACCGAAGGCGCCGCCGCTTGAGTCCTCATACGAAATTGGTCATCGTCACTACGATCGCCTTATTAATTGCCGGGACGATGATGGTCTCGGTATTCGAGTGGAACAATCCCCTCACCTTGGCATCCATGCCCTTACACGAAAAGCTCTTGGCTTCATTTTTTCAGTCCACGACATTTCGTACGGCGGGATTTAATTCCTTAGACATGGGCGCCACCACCGACCCCACCGCCTTCGGCAGTTGCCTCTTAATGTTTATCGGCGGTTCCCCGGGCTCCACGGCCGGCGGATTAAAGACCACCACCTTCGCCGTCGTCTTGGCGGCCACGTGGGCCAGTCTTCGCGGCAGCGACGATACGGAAATGTTTCATCGCCGCGTGGGAAAAGACATTGTACGAAAGGCCTACTCCCTCTTCGTCATCGGGGTGGCTTTGGTCTTTACCGTCGCCTCCGCCGTCGTCATGTTTGAGGCGGGAAATGTAAAGTTGTTGGACGCTTTATTCGAAACTTTTTCCGCCTTCGGCACCGTCGGCGTCACCCGTGGCATTACCATGATGCTGAAGAATTCGTCTAAATTAATTCTCGCTTTTACCATGTATTTGGGACGAATCGGCCCGACCACCTTTGCCATGGGGCTGTTTCACAAAGAACACAAGCGCAAATTCCGCTATGCGGAAGGAAAATTTATCGTGGGATAGGAGAGAGGTATGGTTAAAAGTTTTATTATCTTTGGCCTCGGTCGATTAGGTTCCACCGTGGCAAAGACCTTATATCATATGCACAACGACGTTTTGGCGGTGGACATGAATCCCGAGCGGGTGAAGTACGTGTCGGAGGATGTGACCACGGCCATTCAGGCCGATTTAATGGATGAAGATGTCTTCGACGATTTGGGCCTGAGCAATTTCGATTGCGCCGTCATCGCCATCGGCAGCAGCTTGGATTCCGCCATTATGGCCACCATCGCCTGTGTGGAAGCGGGGGTTCCTTTAATCGTCGCCAAGGCGCCGACGAAGCGTTACGGCCATATTTTAAAACGCTTGGGGGCCCACACGATAATCTATCCGGAAATCGACATGGGTATACGTCTCGCCAAACAACTGACGGACAACGGCATTACCGATTACTTTGAACTTTCCGACGACTACGGCATCATTGAATACGAAGTGTCGGAGAAATGGATAGGAAAGAGCATTCGCGATCTCCAACTCCGCCGAGACTTTCACGTCAATGTCATCGCCATTCGTCGGAGCAAAGACCTGATCGTCCGTCGTGTCGCAGAAGAAGAATTGCAGCGCAATGACATCATTATTTTCTTCGGTAGCGACGACGACTTAAAGCAGCTTCAACACGAGTAACGCGATGAAGACCATTGATTCAAAAGACAATCGCCGCCTAAAGTCGTGGAAAAAGTTGAAGGACAAAAAGTACCGCAATGCATCCAATGCCCTCTTAGTGGAAGGCGCCGTGGTCATTGAAGAGGTACTGGCTGAAGGTTTTGTTAAGGAGCTTATCGTGGATAAAGACAAGCTCAATGAGCACCGTGATCTTATCGAGGGCGCAGCGGTGGAAACCACCGTGCTGGATCACCGCTTGTTTAAGGAGCTGGCATCCACGGAGAGCAACCAGGGCATCATCGCCCTTTGCCGTAGTTTTTTAGTGGAGGCGAAAAGCTTGCCGAAAGCGGGCCGCTTCCTCTATACAGACGGCATCCAAGATCCGGGAAATTTAGGCGGCATGATTCGATCCGCCGAAGCCTTCCGCTTCGACGGCGTGCTTATCGGGCCCGGAACAGTGGATCCCACCAACGACAAGTGCATTCGCGCCTCCATGGCCTCGGCATTTCGCTTGCCCGTGGCCTATGTGTCAGACGAAGAGCTATTGGTCTATAAGGAGCATTGCCGCTTTGTGGCCCTGGATATTCGCGGCGAGGGCATGACCATTGACGGGGAAAACAAAGACATCGTCTTGCTCGTGGGCAACGAGGCCCATGGTTTGCGGGAAGACATATTGAATGAAGTGGATCTGCGCTTGCGGATTCCCATGAAAGAAACCATCGATTCATTAAACGCCAACGTGGCCGCATCCATCGCCATGTTTGTAATAGAAGGAGGAGGACAATGACACAGATCGTACAACCGTCCACATTGCCGGGCTTTATGGAACTTCTGCCCAAAGACCAATTGGTCTTTAATCGAATGAAGGACATCATTCGAAAAAATTACGAAGAAAAGGGATTTTTGCCCATCGACACGCCGGTTTTGGAAAAAGAGGAAGTCCTCTTAGCCAAAGGCGGCGGCGAAACGGAAAAGCAAGTCTACGCCTTTAAAAAAGGCTCCACAGACATCGCCATGCGCTTCGACCTTACCGTGCCCCTGGCGCGCTATGTGGCCCAACACTACAGCGATTTAAGCTTCCCCTTCCGCCGCTACCACATCGGCAAAGTTTATCGCGGCGAGCGGGCACAAAAGGGCCGCTTCCGTGAATTTTACCAATGTGATATCGACATTATCGGAAACGGCTCCCTGTCTTTGTTCAACGACGGCGAAATCCCCTCGATTATCGCAAAGACCTTCCAAGACTTGGGCTTTGAGGCATTCACCATCCACATGAACAACCGCCGAATTTTAAACGGCTTTTACCGAGCCCTGGGCGTCAGCGACTCCCAAGAAGTGCTTCGCATCGTGGACAAGGTGGATAAAATCGGCGTGGAATCGGTGAAAGAAGAGCTTTCAAAAATCGGCTTGACCGACGATGCCGTTGAAAAAATCGCCGAATTCATCAATATTTCCGGCACCACCGACGAAGTGTTTGCAGCCCTCGACGCCATGGCCATCGACGACGAGGAATTTAAAACCGGCGTCAGCGAATTAAAAGAAGTCTTTTCCATCGCACGCACATTAGGCGTATCGGATAAGCACATGATTCCCGACATGAAAATCGCTCGCGGCCTGGATTACTACACAGGCACCGTCTACGAAACCATTTTAGACGACTACCCTGCCATCGGCTCTGTCTGCAGCGGCGGCCGTTACGACAATTTGGCGGGCCACTACACCAAGCAAAAACTGCCCGGCGTCGGCATTTCCATTGGCCTGTCTCGCCTCTATTACCAATTAAACGAAGCGGGGCTCTTAAAAAGCTACGATGATGCAGCTTCAGCCTGCTTGATTATTCCCTTCGACGAGACGAAAGAAGAAGGCCTGCGCTTGTTAAAGACCTTGAGAGATGAAGGCATTCGCTGCATCTTCTACGGCGAATCGGGAAAAATCGGCAAGAAATTTAAATACGCCGATCACCTGAATGTGGCCTACGCCATCGTCCTCGGTCAGGCGGAAGTAGAAAGCAACATGCCCAAGCTCCGCAACATGAAAACAGGGGAAGAAGTGGCAATGAGCCCGGAAGAAATAATCAAATTTTTAAAGCGTGAGGTATAATGCAGAAACACAGTTGCAAAAGCAACAGGGATCTGCTATACTTCTTACCATGAATGAAGGGACGAGTACACAAAGCCTTAGCGAAAGAGGATGGTGAAAGCTCTTAATTTTGTGGAAAACCAACCCGGACGTCTGCCTTAATCGGCAGCGCTTAACAGGCGTTACATGTTTTGAGAAGTAATGAAGGTGGAACCACGGTACCGATCGTCCTTTTGGGGCGGTCGGTTTTTTTAATTGAGGTGAATGATGTTTAAAGTAAGTTATCCGGACGGAAGTTCAAGAGAATATGATTCGAAGAAATCGGTCAAGGAATTAATCGCCGATATTTCCCAAGGCTTGGAACGAGCCAGCGTCGGCTGTGTTTACAACGGCGTAATTTTAGGAAAACACGATTTTATCGACGAAGACGGCGCCATTAAAGTCGTTAAATTCGAAGACGAAGAAGGCAAACAAATCTTCTGGCACTCCACGGCCCACTTAATGGCCTGTGCCATCAAGCGGTTGTGGCCCAACACGAAATTTGCCATCGGCCCTTCCATTGAAAATGGCTTCTACTACGACATTGACTTAGATGAACAATTGAGCACCGACGATTTGGAAAAAATCGAAAAGGAAATGAAGGCCATCGTAAAAGAAGGCCCGGTCTTTGAACGAAAAGTCCTTTCCAAAGCCGAAGCGGAAGAACTCTTCAAAGATGAACCCTACAAAATCGAGCTCATCGAAGATCTGCCTGCCGATGAAGAAATTGCCATTTATACTTTAGGCGATTATGTGGATTTGTGCCGTGGACCCCATTTGGAAAATGTAAAAGACATTAAGGCCGTGAAGCTCACGTCCATTGCCGGCGCTTACTGGCGTGGCGACGAAAAGAACAAGATGCTGCAGAGAATCTACGGCATTTCCTTCCCGAAACAAAAAGAATTAGACGAATACATGGAACGCTTAGAAGAAGCCAAGCGCCGCGACCACAGAAAGATCGGCCGCGAACTGGATCTGTTCAGCTTCCGCGAAGAAGGCCCCGGCTTCCCCTTCTTCCATCCCAAGGGAATGTTGGTTCGAAACGAATTGGAACGCTTCTGGCGCGACCTGCAAATTGAAAGAGGCTACGGCGAAATTAAGACGCCCATGATCTTAAACGAAGACTTGTGGCACCGCTCCGGTCACTGGGATCACTACCGCGACAACATGTACTTCACCAAAATCGACGGCGAAGACTACGCCATTAAGCCCATGAACTGCCCGGGATCCATTTTGGTTTACGAACAATCCATGCACTCCTACAGAGACTTCCCCATTAAGCTCATGGAATTCGGCCAAGTCCACCGCCACGAACTTTCCGGCGCCCTGCACGGCCTGTTCAGAGTCCGTACCTTTACCCAAGACGATGCCCACGTCTTTATGCTTCCTTCGCAAATTCAAGAAGAAGTCATTAAGCTTATCGACTTAGCCGATGAACTTTACAATACCTTCGGATTCGACTACACCGTCGAACTCTCTACCCGTCCCGAAGACAGCATGGGTACTGACGAACAATGGGATATGGCCATTGACGCCTTGAGAAAAGCCCTGGACAGCAAGGAAATGGACTACGAAATCAATGAAGGCGATGGCGCATTCTACGGCCCGAAGATCGACTTCCACCTGCGCGATGCCATCGGTCGTACCTGGCAATGTGGAACCATTCAATTGGATTTCCAAATGCCCCAAAGCTTTGAATTAACCTATATCGACGAAAACGGTGAAAAACAACAACCGGTTATGAGTCACCGCGCCCTCATGGGCTCCATGGAACGCTTCTTCGGTATTTTGGTCGAACACTTTGCCGGTAAATTCCCTCTGTGGCTCGCACCGGTACAAGTCAAAGTGCTTCCCATCAGTGAAAAATTCGAAGATTACGCCCTGAAGGTGACCAAAGAATTTTCCGATGCAGGCATTCGCGTCGAATACGATGAACGCAATGAAAAGATCGGCAAGAAGATTCGCGACGCACAAATGGAACGAGTCAACTACATGGTCATCGTCGGTGAAAAAGAAGCGGAAAGCGGAAAGATCTCTGTTCGCGACCGCGACGGCAATGAACGCAGCGATGTAGAATTCGCCGATTTCCTCAGCGAATTGAAAGAAGAAATCGAAAGCAAGAAAATTGACTAAAATCTTTGCCTTCGGCGACTCCTATGTGGCGGGCTACGGCGTCGATTTCGATCAATGCTGGGTCAGTCGGCTGGCGGAGATACTGGATAAGCCCATTGCCAACTTAGGCATGAACGGCGCCTGGATCACAGAGCTTTCTCAAATGCCTCCCGTGCTCAAAGAAGGCGATGTGCTGTTGGTTTTAGGCGGCGCTAACGATCTCCTCGGAGAAGGAACCGTCCCGCAGGTCATAGGGGCTTACGAAAAACTCGAGGCCTACGCCCGCGGGCGAAACGCCAAAGCGGTGATTATCCTGCCTCCGACCCCTGAAATCGTAGACGACGATCTCTTTGTGGGAATGAACATGATCGTGTCACTCCAAGAGAAGATGAAAGAGCTGAATCAAAAGGCCCAAGGCCTTCACTTGGATTCGGTTATTCCGAAGGATCCGGCCCTTTACATCGACGGCATTCATCTCATGCCCGAGGGCCACGAAATGATCGCCCGCGCCGTATATGATTACGGAAAAGCCAATGCTGTTTTTTAAAAGGAGAGCTTGCACCTTGTGCAGGCTCTTTTTATTGTTTTTCACGGAAATTCCATCGACAGGCACGAGGCCCTTTGATACAATAATCGGAAGAGGTGATGGTGTGAATTTTGACTTTTTTTCTTCTCGCAAAGGGGACATTCCCGAGCGAAACAGCGAGATGAAGCCATACATTAAAAATGTAATCAATCGAATAAAAGAAGGAAACTTTTCTAAAAAAGAACAGGCGGCTTTAGCGGCGGTGCTGATTTTAGCGGCATCGGGTACCGGCTACGGCGCCTTTGTTCACGCGCCCATGGCGCAACAGGAAGCCCTTAAAGCGGCGCTCAATGCCATGCCTTCTGTTGCCCACGCCCAAGAAGGCGACGGCGCGGCCTTTGCCAATAAAAAAACCACATTAAAAGAAACGGATGTGGAACAGGCCGTGGCAAACGACGTGGCCTCGGATCCCAATGTTGAGATCACCAGCGAAGAAGTGGTGCCCGACGGCGAAAATGCCGGGCTCATGAACTTGGTGGTCGAACACAGCGGATCCACCGATGCCTTGAGTCAGTATTTGGAAACCCTGCAAGGCGTCTCCTATAAATTAAACATCGATTCCATTAGCTACAATAAAGACCCATCCAATGTGGAAACGACGACCATTCGCCTGTCCATTCCCTACGATATTGTGGACAATTCCTTGGCATCGAAGACATTCAATACCCCGGCACCGGAAGCAACCGCCCCTGCGGCACCGGACACGACGGCTACACCGGGAAGCGGCAGCACCTTTACGCCGCCGCCGAGCACATCGAGCTCGAGCCACAGCACATCGTCGAGTACATCCACCTGGCGACCCGTCTATCCCTCCACATCGAGAACCACCACGACGCCATCTGCGACGAGGCCCGCAACGTCGACGCCGGCACCGAATCCCGTGCCTCAACCGAAGCCCGCGGCGCAGGCAAAACCGCAAGTGAAGCCTCAATCGGATACGCCGCCGAAGACGAAAGATACCGTCAACTTGGCACCGGCTGTTACCCGGTATTCCGTCTTCGATTGTCTCTTGTCGGCCACCACGGATGACGGCCTGCCCGTCGTGCTGGAACCGCAAACGGGAAAAGACGTAGACAAGCTCTATCAAGCCTTGCAAATGAAATTTGATACGCCGAAACGAGAAGGCGCCGAGCCCATTGCCCGCGTCATCGCCATGGATACAGGAGGATTCTACCTGCCGAAAAACGGCTATGAATTCAGCATCGATGTGGCGGCCGGTGCAAAGACAGAAGGCAATTTCAGCCTGATCCTGGCCGATCTCGAAGGCAACAGCAAGGAAGTGTTGCCCCTTCGAAAAGAAGATATGGGCGACGGATTCTTCCGAATTTTCTTCCCCTTAAACGGCATGGACGGCACGATTCGCGCCACGCAAATCCGCTACAGCTTTGTCGATCCGGGGTCGGTGAATGAATCGATGGCCATTCGAAACGTTCAAATACTCTCCCATGAAAACTAAATGTAAAGCCATGACCCTTGTGGAGCTGATTTGCGTCATCGCCATTGTGGCGGTCCTCATCACCATCGGGGTCATGGGCATGAAAGGCGTTCGGCGATTTAAAGCTGAACGCCAAATTCATACCATGGCAGGGGAATTGAGCGATCTGAGAAAGCGCGCCATGATGACGCGCAAACACACGCGCATGAACTTCCGGGGCGACAGTTACGTGGTGATCTGCGACGAAAAGGAAAAAGTCGTCTCTTATGAAAAAGACCTGGAATTCGTTGATATGAATACATCGGAAAAGCACAACGATTTCGCCTTCAGTCCCTCGGGCAGGCCTTCCAACAGCGGAACCGCCACATTTCGCGTTGGCAAGAACACCTTTCATCTCATCGTAGCCCCGGTGAGCGGACGCATACGAATGGAGAGAGCCAATGAAGAAAACTAGCTTTACCTTATTAGAAGTCATGGTGGCCGCGGCCATTATCGGCCTGATTACTATGATGCTCAGTGCCTTTTTAGGGGGAAGCTTCAAACAATTAAACGAACAGGACACGAAACGAGACAGGCTGAATCGCAGTGTCAATACCATGGAATCCTACATGGCCTATGCCGATAAAGCTGAAGAGGGAATCCGCGTGCGCATTACAGACTACGACAAAGCCACGGAGAGAGTGGAGGTGCTTGATGAAACGACGGGGCAGAGCCTTTTGGTATCCCTCCGACCGAAAAAAAGCCTTTACACTCCTTGAGCTCTTGCTGGCATTGGCCATCGGCGCGGTCCTTATCGCCCTGTTGGGTCAAATCCTATTCAGCGGGCTTCGCGGCGCGGCCGGCTTCACCGAGCGTGTGAATCGCGACAACGACGTCACCTTTGCTTTAAACAGCATGGTGGATGAGCTACAGGGCGCCGATGCCGTCTACCGCATTCAAGAGAACGCCGTTCAATTTTACGTTCGAGAAAAAGGGGAAGAGGGCCATAAAGTCGTGACATACATTTTTGAGGGCGATATACTGTCGCGATACGCCTTTCATAGCCACATAAAATACGAAAAAAATCGATTGGGCCTTGCAAAGGGCATCCGCACCCTTCTATTGAAGCATGTGGATCAAATGACTTTCGAGAAAAAGGGAGACCTTTTAGAGATCCGCCTGCGTGCGGGGAAAGAAACGAAGCGAACCGTCGCCTTGCGAGGGGCCTATGAATAGGCGCCGCGGTTCCATCGCCTTAATGGCGATATTTATCTTTGCCATCATCAGCCTCCTGTCTTTGGTGATTTTTTCTCGCATCGAAGACAATCTATTGTTGATTCGCACGGAAAAAGATGAGAAACAAGCTTCTTACTACGCCGAGTCCCTGGCCTATTTAGCCAATGAGGGGGTCAACAAAGAGCTGATCGCTCGCGTCGTAGAACACGGTATCACGGAGCAATTGCCTGCAGTGTCCTTTGACGATGTGGAAGACAAAAAGCCGACGCTGTTTCCCGTCAAGGAAAAGGGAGCCTACACCGCACTAAAACTGGAAACGGCCTGCACCTACAAAGGCATTAGCGGAAAAGCGACCCTTAAATTCAACGGGGTGAACCCTCTTTTCAATCAACAAGACGGCGTGCTCAGCGTAGAAGAGATGAAAGACGCCGGCGTCTATGACAACTGGCAGTCCCTGCTTGAAGAAAATTTTAAAAAACCATCGAAAGACGGAACGCGCCTGCTCCATACCGAAGGCCCGCTCCATTTGAAACAAAAAGACGGCCGCATCCTTCAAGTCGCGCCGGACGGGACAGAAAGCCCCTTTCTCGACAACATGAGTAATCTGCGGTGGGAGATGGCAGGGGCCCTTGAAACAGAAAGCCCTCTGGAGATGGTCGGCGTCCTATGGTTAAAAAAAGGCGCCTCCGTGAAAGGCAACATCCATCTAAGCGGTGTATTCATCCGAGAGCCCGGTTCGGCAGTAGAGGGACAAATCATCGTAGACGGCCTTCTCATAGGGGAGAAGAACGGGCCGATAAAAGTAAACTTTCAGCCCCGGTCCGCGGAATTACACTTCTGTTTTTTCGACGATTTCATTAAACCCAGCGGCTACCGTTTAAAAAAGCTTTACTAAGGCGGCAGCTCACATCTTGTGGGTTATTTTTCAATTTGATATAATAAATAGGCAGTACAATTAAGGAGGAAATTATGATCTCAGCTGGTGATTTTAGAAAAGGTGTAACTTTTGTTAAAGACGGAGACGTCTACCAAGTCGTGGATTTTCAACACGTTAAACCGGGAAAAGGTGCGGCCTTCGTTCGTGCTAAAATTCGTTCGGTTTTAAACGGCGGTGCGAAGGAAACCACCTTCAACCCCTCGGAAAAGTTTGAAAGTGCCGTTATCGAAACGAAGCAAATGCAATACTTGTATTCCGACGGCGAACTTTACTACTTTATGGACACCGAATCTTACGAACAAATGCCCATCGAAAAGGAATTCGTGGAAAACGCATTAAATTTCATGCGTGAAAACGACATGGCGACGATTCAAATCTATCAAAACAAGCCTTTCAACGTCACCCCGGAAAACTTTGTCGAATTAGAAGTAACGGAAACCGAGCCCGGCGTAAAGGGCGACACCACTTCCGGCGCGACAAAACCCGCTACCGTTGAGACAGGTTTCACCCTACTTGTGCCCTTGTTTGTCGATCGGGGAGATATTATTCGCATAGACACACGTTCAGGCGAATATATGTCCAGAGTGTAGCCAAGGAGGCAACCATGAAAAACATTTTGCAACGCATCGCTTACGTTCAAGGTTTAGCAGATGGATTGGGACTGGAAGAATCGTCGAAAGAAGGCCAAATTTTACTGGAACTCGTCGACGTGGTCGCGGAATTGGCAGAAGTCGTCGATGAAAAATTCGAAGACATGGAAAGCTATGTCGATGTCGTAGAAGAAGACTTAGCTGAATTGGAAGATTATGTTTACGAAGACGACGATTTTGACGATTACGACGATTTCGATCTGGACGATTACGACTTCTTCGATACCTACCCGGAAACATCCGAGGAAGCATTCGAAGACATTGAAGTATCCGAAGACGAAGCTGAATAAAAATGAACCGCCTGCGGGCGGTTTTTTTGTATAAGATCAGAGCACAAGGGCGGTATGAAAATGGCGAATCAATTTAAACATGAATCAGACGACTACATTCCCTTGTTAGATAATGGGAAAATTTACATTAGGCCAGATTGGATGCCTTACGACGAGCTGTTTGTTGATTTTGTTAACCCTTTGAATAAGAATGACATCATGCAGAAGTTTGTAAAAATCAATTCATTAACCAAAGAAGAATTCATTAAATACCAAAAAGCAGGAAGAATTCCCGCGGATTATAAAATCGAGGAGTGGATCAAATGTTGAAATCGGCGATTTACGGCTTCGCTATCGGCGATGCCCTGGGCGTGCCCTTTGAATTCAAAAAACGGGGAACTTTTACTTGTGAAGGCATGACCGGCTACGGCTCGTGGAACCAGGCGCCGGGCACTTGGTCCGACGATACGAGCATGACCTTGGCTACATTGGATTCCATCAAAGAAAGAGGCTGCATCGACCCGGAGGATATGCGGAAGCGGTTTTGCGAGTGGCTCTACCAAAGCGCCTACACGGCCAATGGCGAGACATTCGACGTCGGCACGACGACGCGCATTGCCTTAGAGCAGGGCGGCGGACTGGACGATTACCACGCCAACGGGAACGGTTCACTGATGCGCATTTTGCCCTTGGCATTCACAGAAGCCACAGACGACGAGATCAGAGCCGTATCGGCCATCACCCACGCCCATAAACTCTCCAGGGAGGCCTGTGTCGAATACGTTCATTTGGCGCGGCAATTGATTCGCGGCGAAACACTCCGCATGGACGAAATAAAAACCAAACGAGTGGAAGATATTCAATCCACCGGCTTTGTTTTGCACACATTGGAAGCATCCATTTGGTGCTTGCTAACTACCGCATCGTATCGAGAAGCCGTGTGCACGGCGGTAAACCTCGGCGATGATACGGACACCACCGCAGCGGTGGTCGGCGGCTTGGCAGGGATCATGTACGGCTTCGACAGCATCCCGAAGCAATGGATCGATCAATTGAAGAATAAAGCACTTATCGATTCGATATTGAATAAATAAAAAAGGACGCAATACAATGATGGAGCCCAAATTTTATCCCTATTTAACCGAGAAAAGAGCGAAGACTGAGCACGGCTATAAATACATAGTCTTGAAAGAAGATACACCGAAAGACTTAAAAGATAAATACATGAAAATCGTTGCTGAGCAAGATGAAAGATTGAAAAGGGGAGAAATGATCATTATGCTTTAAAAAGGCAAAAGAGCTTTTCTGAATCCTTCGTTTTCTAAGAGAGGGCAGAAGAGGAAGCAAGGATCAAAATGTACAGTTGCAAGGAAATAAAGTAAAAAAACGTCTGGGGCGTGTGAATCCTTAGACGTTTTTTCATTGGCACTAAAAAATCTGTTTACTCGGCGGTTTTCATCTTTCTCTCTTCGCGAAGCTGCAATTTGGTTTTTTCGTGGGCTTCCTGAAGAAGACCATAGAGTGCGCTTTGAATATCCGGATGGCTTAGGATATCGGGAAGTTCTGAAAACCGACTTTCTTGAGATAAAGAATAATTAGCAAGGAATATCGTTATGGAGTCAGTTACTTCCTTATACTGCTCCTCTTGAATGATAAATTGATTTATTCCAAACTGTTCTTTTAAACAACGAGAAAGATTGGCTTCAAATTTTTGAGGTTCATTTTTAATATAGCGTGGATTCGTCCACCCAACTTTTTTAGCAAACAATATTATTTCATGGGTGGTGAAACATTTCGTAACGGCACCTTTTATTGTGGCATAAAGTGGTATGCTCAAATTTCGCAGATTTAAACGTGCTATCCAATCGGGTCTTTTTGCCATCATAGCGGCAATTAAAATGGCATCGTTGGAATAGCTATTAAAAGAGTTATTCTCGGAATGATATTTTTTAAGTTCAAAAATCATTTCTACGGCTTGCTCAATTTTTTCAGTAAATAAAAAGCGCTCCAAACCGTAATAAAAAATAAAAACGTATGAAATGTCGATGGGCTGAGATATGTCTTGAAGCCATTTTAAATAGATAAAACGCTCTACGGCAGTAAGCTTGTCGTAAGCCGGGTAATAGCCTATTTTTTGATCTTGTGTTCCCTCAACAATGGGTAAATGCACATTAATAGCAGAAGGTTCAGATTGAAAACTGATTTCGAAAGAGTAGAAGCCATTGTCGAAGGTTTGTGTTTCTCGTTCTATATTTCTATACGGGCCATTAATAAACCAGAGCAGATCAAATACATTCGGAGGGACAAGTTCACGTAAGTTTCGCACATCCATATTGTCTTTGGTGGGAGCAATTGCAGCATTGTCTGTATCGGGAACTTTGGGAGCAGAAGTCGGTAAGACATCGACTGCTTTTTTGTCGTCGATAACGGGGCTTTTCGTTTGTGTAACCGCTTCAGTTTTCGGCTTAGATAGAATATTTATTCGAGGCTTCGATTTTTGATATGCGGCGTAAGCAAGAATGCCGTAGAGAACGCCGAGGAAAATGTTCGGATGTCCACCGAATAAGGCACCCCATGAAGCAAGTCCCAGAATTATCGCGATAAATTTTAACCACCGACGTGGTGGCCGTGTCAAATATTGATCCGGAGAGTCGCCTTCGTTTTCCAATCCCTGCTTTACGGTTTCGGGTTTTGTTGCACTGTAATGAAACTTTGTTTTTTTCGGTTGCTTCGCTTTCTTCTTCTTTGGTGAGCTCACCGGTTTAATGGGTTTTAGTAAATCTACGGTCGTTTTATTGTAGACTTTGTTATAAACAGCCTTTTTTGGATTCTTTATGTAACCCATGCCTTTTTTTCCGTAACCGGGAATAAGTGCTTTTTTTACAGAGCGTTTCAACCTGCCGGTCGTTCTGGCTTTAAAGCTTTTTTTCAAGCTGGGCTTCCTTACGCCAAACTTCATAGTACTCCTCCTAAACTGCGAATTTTTCCATTCTTTCACATTTATAATTTAGTCAAGTCGCCGTGGGTGAAATAAATGGCGTTCTCTGGATTTTAAAACAAATGTACTTGTCGCTAAAAGTATATCCAAGAAGTTTTCGAATAGCAATGAGCTTGGGGAAATTGAGATTTCATAAAACAGAGATAAATGCCGTTTCTATATTTTCTTCTAAATTAATTGGGATGAAAGCAAAACCGAAAGTGTAAACGACACTCAATACCATGGGTTTGCAGCCATTACAAAAATAAAATGAACTTAAAGCCTACGGGACGATGCAAGACTTTAGGAAGTTTGCACGCATATGTCATCAAAATAAAAAGCCGTTGGTCACTATAACCAACGGCTTCTACTATCTGTACATAGACCTTATCTTTTCGCGCGTCTGTAGCCGGCTGCCTGGGCCTGAGCTTCACTTTCAAATAGAATAGTATTTCTTGGTGAGATTTTGTGGTAGCTTGCATCCTGGGGAAGGTGGTAGATACGAGAATTTCTATTTCCGCGTATATGTCCTTTTCCCTGTGGGGCACCTATTGCCTGTGCTTTGTTATTGCTTTGTACAATTGGTGAAACAGGCTTTTTTTGCACGATAGTTTCAGTTATATTTGAATTGTTCGAGGACACTTCGGGACGATAACCCGTCCCAACAATGGCCGTATAGGTTGTCTGATCCCAAGATACCGGTTTACCCATGGCTTCAGCAATGACGCGAAGGGGTAGGAAGGTACGGTCATTACGAATCATGGTCTCCGTGTCCATAGCTACTTTTGCATCCCCGGCACGATAATAGGCCTCACCGGGGAAGAAGATGTAATCCTTATCATTGATTTTAATAAGAACTTGACGCTCCTGCGCTTTCCACTGAATATCAAGCCCCAAAGCTTCAGCAACTTGGCGCAGAGGAACCAGCGTTCGGTCTTTATGAATAAAAGGTGACACATCGCCTGTAATATAACGACCTTCGACCCAAAGTCTGGCATCACGGGCATTTGCCGATTGCGGAACAAAGCCTATCAGCATGGACGCGGCCAGCAAAATAGATAGAAATTTTCTTTTCAAATCAGAGTCCTTTCCATGAGAAATTCATAAATGTTCGGATGAAAATTGCTGTTAATTTGTTATGAAAAAAACGCCTAAAGCGGATCAGACATTGAACTTGAAATGTCTAATGTAACGCGATAACCATGCGGGTTACAGATATTTTTACGCCATTCGTGCGCCAAATTATAAGATGCTATACGTATCTATCACATCAATCTTTTCATCGTCGAAGACTTCAGTGTAGATGTTTAGGGTGGTGGTCACTTTTGCATGGCCCAATAACTGAGAGACGGCTTTAATGTTGGCGCCTTGCTCAATGAGGCGCGTTGCGAAGGTGTGGCGCAGCATGTGTGGTGTCAGCTTGCGTTCGATGCCGGCTTCCTCAACCAGTCGATCAAAGTATCGCCTAAAGTTTGAGAGGGTCCTGAAGTTGAATGTCGACGAGTAGAAGACGAGGTTCAAGACGTTGTTTTCCGGGTCGTTGTTTCGTTCTCTTTCTTTTATTATAGCATAGGCATCATCTGAAAGGGGAACAGTACGAACGCTGTTGTCTGTTTTTGGGTAGGGTTGCAAGCGGGGATTTCCATGTTCTTCTACCATGATTTGGGCGACGGCGAGGGTACGGTTTTTAAAGTCGACGTTGTCCCAGGTAAGTCCCGTCGCTTCGCCGATGCGTAGGCCGGTGGTGAGCAGGAATAAAATGAGGTTGGCATATTCTTCCCGGCGGCATCGTTCGACAAGTTTGTCTTGTTCCTCTCGGGTGAGGGCGCGAACGGTGACGGTTCTTGTTTTGGAGAGTTCGGTTCCTATTGCCGGGTTTTTGTCGATAAGGCCAATGTCCACTGCTTTTTTCAAGCAAGAGGTGATTCTAGACTTGATTGCCCGGGCCAAGGCGCGGGAGTGTTTTTTATCGATTGTATTGATGTGGGTTTGTAATTGGATGGTCGTAAGATCCTTTACGCGATAATCGCCCAACGGTTCAATGAAGTGGTTGCGCAGCTGGTGTTCGTAGGTGAGGTAAGTGGTGCTGTTTATATTCGGGCGTTTGTACTCTTCGAGCCATATTTCAGCCCATTCCGCGACAGTTATATTTGATCCGTCAAAACCATTAAATGCCTTCAACTTGATATTAACTTGTTCGCGAGCTTCTTTCTTCGTTTTGCCTGTACCGCTTATACGTACACGTTCACCTTTGGCGTTTGTACCGACGCTTATGGTCAGCTGCCAATTTCCGGATGCGAGTTTTCTCCAGGTGCCTTCGCCATAGCCTCTTGCCATAATGATTCTCCTTTCTTAGACACCGCCACGTATATCACGAGTGAGGTTATCTTGGTAGTAGTTACGTTGGACAGCGGTGTGATAGTGGTGATCTTTGATAATTTGTTTCCTGCGAATGTCCATGGCCTGCTCGCTTACGGCCATGAACCCTGACAATATGCGGGTTTCATAGTCTCTGTAAGCGACCATGAAATGAAAGGGCATGAGTAGGGCCCCGGCCATATCATTGGCTTCTTGCTCTTTTTGCGCATAAGGGATGTGCTTCCGTTTGTCGAGGTGGCCCAATGCTATGTGGGACAGTTCGTGTGCAATTGTGAAGCGATTGTGGGTTACGCGGTGGTTTTCCGTGTCGATGCAGATGAGGAAGTGATTTTTGTATTGAAGAATGTAGCCACTTTCACCGCGAAGATTGCTTTTAACGATGGAGGCATTCAGTTTTTTTGCGACTTTTTTCAAGTCGGTGGGGAAGTGCAGGGGGTGTTCTGTTGAAAGTAGCAGATTGGCTGCCAGCTGCTCGATGGTTTCTTGCGTCATAAGGTCACCTTTCAAAACGTTTGTTCTTAAAGACGTGAAAAATAATAGGATAGCACCTCACCTGTTAAAACAGGGAAGAGGTGACTCTATCCTTAATATGGCTATTTGACGTTAACTAGGCTCATGTTAAATCACTGAAAAGGCATTTTCAGTTAGACGTCTGTTTCTCTACGTAACACAAAAAGGCTTCCGCACCGGAAGCCTTCATGGTCGGACAGAAACCCTGTCCAGTCACATTGTTAATATGATTGTACCATGAGACTTCGATTTGTAAACACGAAAATGGAGAGTACATTCATTCAAATTGAATATCGCGGTTTGATAATTGCCGATGCAGCTATACCCTGTTGCAGCAGGGTAGGGGCTTTTTTATTTCTAGTTAACTGCTACTGTTGTAATTTCTCTAACTGCTCGGGGAAGCCTAAGTCGTCACAGATTCTTTTGTAGGCGTTGAGATCGATGTGGCGTCTGAGTTTATTAAAACGCTTCACGATCGCATTATTTAATTGCGTAAATTCATTTGGGGTTAAAAAACATTGCATAGTGAGAAAGGCATTATAAACATCGTTTCTAGGTGCACGTTGATCAATGTTATAGGGGGCATGCAAATAACGGTTGAATCTATTGTTCTTAATGCATTTGTAGTCAATTACTTTGTTATTATGGGCAATGATGTTCCTCAATTCTACAATGTTTATTAAATAAGATTCAAGCTGATCGGCCTGGAGAATAGCGGCCTGATTTTTGCAGTTTTCTTTCAAAAAATAGCTGTGATCTTTGGATATCGTATTTCGAAGAGACATAGTCATAATTGAATAGAGTTTTGAAGTCTGGCCAAAGGTTAGATTGTTAACCAGAACCCACATAGGGACATCATGGTGTTCGCTTACATAGTGGGAAATTGAGTTATCACGATTTCTAGACTGTTTTAGAATAATATTAGATAGTTGCGAGATATTTTTAGAGGCATTCAGTTTTTGCTTGTCCTCGTAGTGGTTAATGTCAAGGTAGGGAAATGGAATATCCCTATAAAATTCGCTATAACGGTACGCAAATATTGATTTAAAGGTTTTTTCCGCATCTATAATGAATTTAAATAGTGTTGATTTTAGATTCTTATCGAAGTGGTGCACAGCAACAATATGATCAAATGTCGTGCCTTGTTGATAGAAGTCCTTTTTCTCAAAGAAGTACTTACTGTAGCAGTTAATAAGATTGTAATAGTTATTGTGCAAAATGTAATTGGCGGTTTTTTCTTCGTCTGTGATTATGAGTTCACGTTCTCTCAAAATATCAATTTGTTCGCTTAACGTTTTAAAAGGTTTCATAAAAAAAGGTCCTCCACTACTAGAATGGAGGGCCTTTTCCGCAAGCAAGTTCCCTTGGGATACTTACTGCTAATCTCTATCCTCATTTTACATTCTAGGTTTTGTTTTTGCAAGCAGTTTTACGAATTTATTAATGTGTTTTTCTATCTACCGGTATTGTCGGGTTCGTTTTTCTTTAAAGCAAAAAATCCTTGGTTTTGCCCGTCCCCGTATGGTGGGGGAGCTACTTCCAAGGATTGATATCAGTTTCAGAGGTTTCCCTCTTAAAATAATTGTAACAATCCTTGACGAGTTGTCAATTCTTTATTCCAATAAATCGAAATAAATTGGAATAAGATAGCCTCATAATTATCGCGAGTTCTTACCCTGAGAACGAAGGTAGGGCCTAGTTATCTTCCTAATCCAGGCTATTGTTCGATCAACTTTTCAAAGTCATTGCCGAACATGGACCTTAGATAGACATTGGCCGAAGGATCGTTCAGTTGGAAACCAACGACAACTTCAACCGGCGTGTTAGGCTTTACTTGAGTTTCGCCCATTTTGACCGCTTCGGGCTTATAATCATCAGGGAATAAGCCATTCGCCCCATTTAGTAAGTCGACAGTAGCATCCGTTTCTTGCTCGCCCTTAATGGCAGTAGCAAAGTTTAACCAAGGGTTTTGCGGCTGGTCTGTTTTATTTACGTAGTCCATGGTAATGGCCAAGATTTTCTTTCCATATTTTCCATCAAGGAATTCGAAGTTTTTCATGTCGAAAGAAGCAAAATTCGTCTCATAGTTGACAACCTCTTCAAAATCGACGGTTTTGGAAATAATTTTGTCTTGCTTAACCACAAGGAACGGCGTTTCAGAATCGTCTTCGAAATAAAAATACAGCGTAAAGTTGGGAGAAACATTTTCTTTTAATAGCTTTGCCTCATTAAACGCAGCATCTAAAAACTTGGTAGTGAAAGTGGGGTGAGCTCCGTCGATGTTAAACACGGTATGATTGATTGCCATCTTTTCTATATCGTAAGTAGCAGAAATGGAACTATTTTCATTGTAGCCTTCGTAAAATTCTTGAAGTTTTTTTTCATCAATCTTCTCGTGAGCTGCAGCTGATTTGGCGGGCGCATTCGAAGCAGCATCGTTCTTTGCTACTTCTTGGTTTGAACATGCGGTGATCAAGGTGATTGATAAGAGTAACGGGAGCAATATTTTTTTCATGGGATCCTCCTTATGTAATCGAACATACGAGTCTACGTCTATTTAACGGCGAAGGCGGCTTAACATAGTAAAGGCGAACGTCTTGCTGCGTTGGCGTGTGGTAAAGGCAAGGGGTTTATCGTTGTTGTACTTGTGTTGTGGTTGATTCCGATGTGATCGATTGAATTATTGAAGTGAAGCCTTGGTTGATTTGGGTGAGCCCTACGAGGAAAGCAATGACTAATCCTATAATCGCAACGAGGTTAGCAATGTTAAAGTGACGATTTTGTTTTTCTATATCTTGTACCTTCTCTTGTGTCTGATATAGAATCGTCTTCATTTCAGCGACTGATTGATTAAACCTCTCTTCAGATTGCCGTTGAGATTCCGCTATGCGCGATTCCATTTGTTGTAATCTTTCTTCGGCACGCATATCACGTTCGCGCATCTCATTTCTAAACTCTCTATTATCCAGTTCCATTTTTTCAATGTATTTTTCCAGTGATCTATTGTCCATATCATCTCTCCCTTCGCTATCATTCCATCCATTATCTATAGTATACCTAGAATTGACGGTCTTTTCAGTAAAGAAAGGAGATGCGTTGTTTGAGGAGTTTTGTATTATATGAAAATCTATAACTTTAGCTTCATTCGGCATATCAGTCCTCAAATCTGTTACGAATGGCTTCAAACGAATTGATTACAGCATCGAGGTTATGTCTGTTGAGCAGCAAAGAAAGTTCTTCGCCGTCGTTTCTTTTTAAGAGAACATTGACATGGTCTGTATCATCCAATTGATTTTCAATGTATCGGATAGAAGCCAGGCTAAAGGGATTAATGTTACCTGAATTGAGGAACATGGGATTCGAAAAGAATGATTCGTTGAATAAACAAAAATTTGTAAACTCTCTTTCAAAGGCCTCCAATAATTCTATGTCATATTGCTTTGTCAGATCGGAGAATAACTCATCATCTTCGGCTGTTGTTTCTCCGTACTTCATGGAATTATAAGCGTGATGCCTGTTCCATATTATGGTATCTCCATTTTCATGGATGGGATTGCCTAAGAATAGAAGGTCTGAAATATGGAACCCGAGAAATTGAACGGTAAAATCCGTAATTTCTGAATAGTAAAACGGCAAGTTCGGCTTATCTCTATAATGAGCGAAAAATGCGTTACCGGTTTTAAAGATCGTTCGATCTTTTGTGAATTTTAGGAAGGTTTCATAGTAGATGGAATAAAGTTGACCATGTGACCCTGCAGTCATGAGGGAGGCTCCTTTCCGATAATAAGAGAGAATAATAAAACCTATGTTCGACACAAAGTGATTTTTAAAAGGGCTAGTGCCCTTTTTTATTCTTCTTTAAAGTCTGATAAATCGCCACCTAGAGTAGCGGCAGCGATGATTCTGTCAAGTTTCCGAACGTCGGCTTTGGTGCCAAGTTTTATTTTTATACGACCGGCTTTTGTCCAGAGTTCAATCTCCGAATTCCAATCTAGCGTACCTGCGTTTTCGGAAGAATACATAATGATGGAACTGTAGGGGAGAGAGTAAATTTCAACCTTTTTCCCGGTCAATCCTTGTGCATCTCTTACGATAAGTCTCTTGTTTGTAAAAATTGCACAATCACGAATCGTTGAATAGGCACAAACAGCTGTTTCACCCGGTATTAAGAGCTCACGTATGTCAGCAGGGACGGTACACTCAGAACTGAAAGTCCAGGCTAAAGGTGCAAGATCTTGTGGCATAAATTCCTCCTATCACATATGTAGTAAAAATTACTTATTTTTTTCTTCGTTTTCTTTCGCGTTGACGCTATCGATGAAGATGTTGGCGATTTCGATCATTTTCGCTTTCGCTTCCGGAGTGAGTTCGCGGTTGGCCCGGCGTAAGATTTGCACGCCTTCCGGAAAGCCTTCGAGGAGAGGGTCGCGATTAGAACTAACTTCAGATTTACCGGCTAGGTAATCGATGGAAGTGTCAAAAATGGTTGCTAACTTGGCCAATGTATTAATGTCTGGTGTGCTGTATCCAGTCTCATAATTTGAGATAGTTGACAATCTAACCGACATTTTCTCAGCAAGTTCCTTTTGGGTCATGTTGTTGTCCTGTCGAAGTTTTTTAATGCGTGCCCCAATAGTATTCATAATCTCCTCCTACAAATAAATTGTATTCGATTGACGGATGAATTTCAAACATTCTGTAAGAAATACAAGAATATTGTAAAAATGCCTTGACAGTACAAGTAACATGTAATACCATAAATACAAGATAGTTGTAATTCGAAGGCGCTTGGAGGTGAATTATGGAAGTTAAATTACAAAATCGGTTAAAGAACCTTCGAGTAGAAAAAGGATACACTCAGCAATTCATGGCCGATTATCTTGGATATAGCGGAGTTTCAGGCTATTCAGAACTCGAGAGAAATGGAAATAATATTGACCTAAAGAAGGCGATAAAGCTTTCAAAGCTATTTGATGTTGAAATCAATGAAATTTTTTTGCCTGAAGAGTACAAATAACTTGTATAGCGCCTTTCCGTTCTACCTATATACTACGTCAATCACGTCGCTTCCTCTATAGCACGTGGTTGCAGGGAAGGCCGGATGTACGGAATGGAGTTGCAAGGAAGGAGGAGTGAGTGATGAATTTATCAATTACAGATACGAGCGAGGTTTTCAGTATAAAAATAGACGACAAAGAAATTGAAAATGTTTCAAGTTATTCTTTATCGTCTGATTCGGATATTCTCCGTTTACGTTTAGAGCTAACAATACCGAAGTCAAAAGTTTCTATTCAAGTTGACCATTGATCAGGTCTGTCGTTACTTTGACTGCAATCTTGCTAAGTATATCTAAAGATGCCCCGCCAATTTGTTTTGATAGGCTTTTGGTCTTTTCCCAGCTGGTTTTGGGGCGAATATTATCTAAAAACTGATGGCCGTCCCAGGTAATTGACTGAATGATGATTAAGCACCCTCCGCCGATAAAGTGGCTGACTGAACCTTTGAGATAGCCTGCTTCTATTAGTTTTGTAGCGGTGTAAAGGGTGTCGGGGTCGGTATCTCCGGTTTGTAGATGGATGGCTTTGTCGAAATCAAGATTCTCCTCTAAATGGAGAAGTAGGTTTCTAACGTTATCGGGATTTAGTTTCACGTTAACATCTCCTTTCGAGGTGATTATAGCAAATAAAGGAGGTGAGTGATGGGTGGTTGTCACAAGCGTACGCAGGAAAACCCGTTTTACAGGGCGCGTATGGATGCGGCGGCGTACAACGATGCCTTAAAAAGTCGTGAAGGTGCGGCTGAGGCGCTGGGGGTACATCCGTCGACGATTGCAAATTATGAGCTGGGGACACGATGCCATCCGCAGCCGGATTTGGTGCTTATGATGGCGGATTTGTATCGTGCGCCGGAGCTTTTAAATTTCTTCTGTTCGAATGAATGCCCAATCGGCCTTGAAACGGTGGCGGAGCTTTCCCTGAATGGGATTGATCGCATCGCGATTCAGACGCTTTCGAGCTTGAAGGATGTGGAGTCGGTAAAGGATTCCTTGATCGAGATCGTGGCCGACGGTGTCGTCAGTGCAGATGAGGAAGAGGCGTTGGAACAAATTTTGGAGCATTTGGAGGCCATTGCTAAGGCGGCCAAGGAGCTTCGGCTATGGATAGAAAAGAATGTTTAGAGAGGGGGCTTGTATGAGTCGACGGCCTGAAATTATTGATGCGAAGACGATTATGGCTGACTACCATTTGAAGAAGCATGATGCTTATCGCATTTTACACAATGCGGATTGCCCAGTGTTGACGGGTGGAAGCGGTGGCAAGTTTTTGGTTGAGCGCAGTGCGTTTGAGGCGTATTTGTTTCGCGGAAGGGAGCGTGTGAAGGAATGAAACGAAGAGCGTGTGTGATGTATAACGACGCGAAGTATATACGGCGCAGGACCATGGCGTTCTTGGCCATTATCGGCTTGGTGGCGCTGGTGAGCTTTATGTTGGCCGTTGCTTGTGATGAGTTGGCGGAAAGTGCCTGTGTGACGCAGCTTAACAATAAAGCGGCGTGGGCGGTGGCTTACAGTAAGGAACGCGGCCAGTACCCCTATTAGGAGGAAGCATGAATAGTCAATGGAAGTCGCTGGCGGACATTCGCCCGAAGGTGATCGCGCTGCTTAAGCACCACGGACCTACCGAGGTTGTGGCCGATGTGGTCGGCATCGCCGATGAAACGGTGCAGCTTATTTACTCGCGGAAAAGGGAGTATGTAATCGGTCCAGTGGCAGAAAAGATTGAAGCAGCATTTGATGCTTTGCCCAAGTGGCGTCAACAGCAACCTGTCGCGGCACGGTGTAGTCAACGGCAGCCCATCGTGGCACGATGCAGCGAAGACATGAGGCCTTTAATTGCAGGTGAAGACACGGGCATGTATTGGGATGCGCCGAAGCCGAAAAATATAGGCGGAACGCTGCGGGCGTTGGAAATAGGAAAGTGGTATTTCGTGACCTACAACAAAATGAATGGAACTAGACATAACAAGAACTTCGTTTCCGGGAAGGTCATCGGTGAATACACCCATTATTATTTGTTTGAGGATGAGCGCGGGTTGAGGTCTTCGGTGCTAAAGAATGATTTGTGCCGAGAGACGACGCGCGTAAATGAAAAAATCTCGCCGGACAGGTGTCCAAGCGAGATCATTCAATAACCACCATTAGTATAACACAAAGGAGATCAAAATGTATTACGAAGACGTTGAACCCTCGACAATCGGGGAAATGTTGGAAGGAAAATTGGAGGAATTAAATCGATGCGAAATCAATATTCGCATCGGTGAGGCGGCGAAAGAAAAGAAGCCGGTGCTTTTAGTCGAGATTAACAACTTGTGCCGGCAGTTGATGGAAGAGGAGGGCGTGAAATGAGGCTTTACGATATTACTGAGATTTATGAGAATCTCGAGAACATCGACGACGAGGTGGCCGTTGCGGCAGCCATGGATGGTGTGGAAGCAGCCCTTGAAGAAAAGTTGGAATCCACGGCGAAGGTGATTCGCAATCTGGAAGCGGAAGCGGAGGCACTTGAAGCAGAGGAAAAGCGGCTGAGAGCCCGGAAGACGGCGGTAAAAAATCGCATCGCGGATATTAAGGGCTATGTGCAACAGAATCTGGAAGCCATGGGCAAGGACAAGGTCACTTCGGGGATCTTTAAGTGGAGCATTCAGGCGAACGCGCCGAGCGTCAACATTCTCAATGAAGATCTTATCCCCGATGCTTACTGGAAGATCGAACGCAAGCCCATGAAGACGGAGATCAAGAAGGCCATTGAGGCCGGGGAGCTGACGGAAGGCGTAGAGCTGGTACGCACGAAGTCGCTGCGGCTTAGATAGGAGGCAAACATGGATTTGAAGTTAGACCGGAAGATTAAAATCGCCGCTTTGCAGACATTTTTTGAAGAGGACACGGATTTAAGCAAGCTTTTCACGCGTCGATTGGCGGCTTATGTCTACGACAATTGGGAGCTCTTGGACCGGGTCATCGCCGGGAAAGTGGAAAATTTAAGTGAGGAGGTTCGTTATGTCGAATGTGAATGAAATGCAAGTGCAAGAGGTAAATGCCCTGTCTTTGATTGAATCGACGAATTTGCAGTCGATCCAAGGCAGTATTCAAAAGATCAAGCAGTTTCAGACGTTGGTGCAAAGTCAATTTACACAAAATCACGATTTCGGCGTGATCCCCGGCACGGGGAAGCCGACGCTTCTTAAGCCTGGCGCGGAAAAGCTGATTATGCTCTTGGGCCTGACCAGTGAATTTGAAATTCTGGATTCGACACGGGATTTCGATACGGGTTTCTTCCAGTATCAGGTGGCATGCCGGTTGAAAAAGAACGGCGAGGTCATGACGGAAGGCTTCGGCAGCTGCAACACGCGCGAACGAAAATACATTAAGCAGGATCCTTATACCATGGACAACACGGTGCTGAAGATGGCCAAGAAGCGTGCCATGGTGGATGCAGCATTATTGGTAGGCTCTCTGAGCGACGTCTTTACACAAGACATTGAGGATATGGATTTATCCGGGAATCAGTACACGAATCAACAAAAGGTCTATACAGACCGCGACGGCACGATTTCCCAAGCGCAGGCGAAGCGGCTCTATGCTATTGCCAAGGGCGATGCTGAGTTGTGTAAGTCGGTGATGAGTAAGTACGGCTATGGCCACAGTGACGAGATCAAGAAGACGGATTACGAAAAGATTTGTCAGGAAGTAGAGGCAGAAGCAGCCAATAAATAATCGGTGAGGGGCATAGGCCCCTTGCCATGCCTTTTGTACGCATATCTAGCGCCGAATCGGTTCTTGGTATGCCTACAGTGATGGAGGTAGTATGGCAACAACACAATATTTCCCGCATTATTCCAATGCCAGGAACGACGAAAAGATCCTTGCATTGCGCATGAAGCATGGGATGGAGGGCTACGGCGTTTTCTTTGCTATCCTCGAGCGACTCCTAGATAGTACAGACTACATGCTTTCCACAAATTACAATTTAATTGCTTTTGACTTCCGGGTGAGCAATGAGTTTATAAAATCGATCGTCGAAGATTTCGGTTTGTTTGAGTTTACGGAAGATCACGAATCTTTTTATTCGGTCCGCTTTTTGGAACACATGGACTATAAGGATGACGTCTCCAAAAAGCGTGCTGAAGCCGGCAGAAAAGGCGGGCTTAGTAAGGCGAAGAAGCAATTGTCTAGCAAATGCTTAGCAAATGCTAAGCAAAGCTCTAGCATTAAACGAAACGAAACAAAACAAAACGAAACGAGACGAAACGAAACGAAACCAAACCCCGCGGCGGTTTCTTTTTTCGAGACCGCGTGGCAGGCTTATCCCAACAAAAAAGGCAAGAGTGCCGTAACGAAGAAGGCCAAGGCGGCGATTCAAGACCTCGGAGAAGATGCTATTTTGCGCGCAGTGGAGAACTACAAGCAAGATGTGCTGAATCAACGCGCCAATGGGTTTACGTCTCTTGCGTTTATGAACGGGTCGACGTTTTTTAACGGGCGTTATGAAGATTTTTTAGATGCGAGCAGCATCACGCCGTTGAATGGGCCTCGGCCGGCATCGGGGACGGAGCGCACAAGGCAGGTACTGGAGGAGATGATGCAGGATGAACGAGAATAAAATACCGCAGGCCTATGCGAATTTGTTTATGGGCATCAAAGAGAGCTACCCGAAGTCCGGCCTTTTTGAAAATCGATTGGCCATTGAATTCTGGTTCAAGATGCTCGGAGACATTCCCATTGATGTTCTCACAAAGGCTGTGGCAAAGCACATCGCGACCAACAAGTTTGCGCCGACCATTGCAGAGATTCGGGAACTCGCCACTGAAGAGGATGTGGCGATTCGTGATTTCTCGTATGGTTACGGGCTGGTGCAGCGGGCAATATCACGTTTTGGAGGCTATCGGGAAGCAGAGGCCATTGCTTGGATTGAAGAGCGAGACCCGATCGCCGGGAAGGTGATTCGCCGCTTAGGCTTTCAAAGCTTTTGTTTGAGCGAAGATCCGATGGCGGACCGGGCGAATTTTCGCATGGCCTATCAGAACACAAGCGCCATTGAACGTAGGGAGGCACAATTGCCAGAGAATCTGCGAAGCCATGGGAAGGAACTGGAAAGTAAAAAAATGAAAATCGAAAATATGCTCGAGGAAGTGGCAAAACAAAGTCCATGGAGGTAGGGATGGTTCAAGTTCTGATGATCCCTTACCGCAGCTTTAAGGAGCGGGTGAGGCTGGTAAAGGCGCTTGTCAGCAAAGGCTATTATGTGGAGGTTGAAGGCGGCTATTTGTATTGCATTCGGCATGTGGAAGGGAGCGTGTTTTGAGAGGCAAGGAAGGGAAGATTCAGCGAGAGATTGCCGATGCCATTAACGGCACCGGGCTGGGCCGCTGTTGGGTGGCGACCAGCGGGCTTTTAAAAAGTCCGGACGGGAAGCGTTTCGTGCGGGCGCTGCCGGAGGGTTTTCCGGATCTCTTCGGCTACCGAAAAGCGGATGGCAAGATGTTTTTCATCGAAGTGAAGACGGCATCGGGCAGGGTTTCCCAGCCGCAGATTGATTTTATGCGGTCGGATGTATCGGCGAAGGTGCTATACGGCATCGCGCGGAATGTGGATGATGCTTTTGAAATCTTGGGATATGAGCAAGGGAAGCTGTTGTAGTTAAGGTTTGTTAAGGATTTATGCGGGCTTGGAAGAACGGGGCAGATTATGAACAAAGATGAACTGCGAGAAGTATTGCGAGAGCACGAAAATTGGTTGTGCAGTCACAAAAAAGAAGGCGTCCGCGCGAATCTAAGAAACGCAGATATAAGAGGAGCGAACCTCAAAGGTGCTTTTTTAGAGCTTGCCATTTTTAGCGGTGCAGACTTGAGAGATGCAGACTTATGCGACGCTTGTTTAGTAGAGGCAGATTTGAGCGGCGCAAATTTAAAAGGCGCAGATTTAAGCGGTGCGAATTTAGGCTGGGCAAATTTAAAAGATGCCTGTTTGGCAAATACAAATTTAGCATATGCAAGCATGATAGGCGCAGATTTGAGAGGTGCCGACCTAACTGGTGTAGACTTGTGCGATACAGACTTAACCGACGCAGACTTAACCGGTGCGGACTTGACCAATGCCGACTATGTCGAGGGAAGTTTGGAAGTGGCTAAATTATAAAACACAGGGCTAGATAAACATGTCGGAAATCCCGACAGATTGAAGGGAGTCGAAGATGAACGAATTGATTAAGAAAGTGGAAGCGTGGGGCGAAGAAAAGGGGATCGTGGATCCTTCCAACGCGGACAAGCAGTTCATGAAGTTTATGGAAGAGGTCTTCGAGTTTAAGACCATGCTGGATCTTGAGGAAATCAATTTTGGCGGCGGAGGATACTATATACAATTCGACAACACGAAGATGGAATTCGGCGATGTATTGGTGACTCTGGTCATTCTGGCCAAGCAATTAGGGATCGACTGGGAAGAGTGTTTATCCATGGCCTATGAAAAAATCAAGGACCGCAAGGGCAAGACCATCGACGGCGTTTTCGTAAAAGAGGAGGATTTGGCATGATTCAACGAAACTTAGACGGCGTGTATTTCAGAGTGGAACGCGACGGGAAATGGGTGAACCGCTGCTTTTCCGATCTAACGGAAGACGAGATGCACCAGGTGATGGCCGGGCGGCCTATTGCGTGGGTGCAGTCCCTTTGCGTGATTTTGGGGCAGTCTATACGGGGAATAGGCGATGCCCTCGATTTGTACAACGGGGAGGATGATGAGGAGTGACAGACTTCAATACGCCGGCGCACTATGTTCTGGAAGACGGGTCGGACAGTATGGCGATTCTGGCGAAGCTCCTCGGGGAAGAACAGTACGTCGGCTTTCTTCGTGGCAATGCCTTCAAGTACCTAATTCGCTATGCCCTTAAAGGTGGGCTGGAAGACTTATACAAGGCAGAGGATTATGTCGCGAGACTTGCGGCAAAAGTCGAGGCCGAAGAAAAAGAATCGGGAAGCCATTCCCACGGTATAAACATTCCGGCGCATTGTTACGTTAAGAAAAACGGGGAAGAGTAGTTAAGAGTAGTTTCTAGTAACTTTCTAGTAACCTTCTAGTAGGAGGCGGAAAATGAGGTTAAAGATTGAATTTGATTTAGTGGAAGATGTAGAAAAGCAGGAAAAAGATTTTGGGATAAAACCGGAACTTATATCCAAATATAAAAGCGATAAAGAAAAGTTTTACAAAAAACATATGGAAGATATAAAAGAGGCGATAAAAAAAGAATTTACGTTCGATGAATACGCATGGGTTGAGAACTTAAAAGTTAGAGTGGTGGAAGAATGAATCTAGTCGCACTATACGGGCGCCTTACACGCGACCCGGAATTAAAATACAGCCAAGGCGGCACCGCGAACTGTTTCGCCACGGTTGCCGTGGATCGGGGAATGAGTCGCGAAAAGCGCCAAGAAGCGGAAGCAGCGGGGCGGCCTACCGCCGATTTCATCGGCATCAAGGCCTTTGGGAAGACCGCCGAGCTGTTGGCCAATTACTTTCGTAAGGGCAATAGAGTGGCCTTTGAAGGACGGATACAGACGGGAAGTTACGAGAAGAACGGCGAACGGGTGTATACCACGGATGTCATTATTAACCGCGTCCACTTTATCGAGACCGCAGCAGAAAACGGCGGCAGCAATGGCAGCAGCAATGGCGGACAAACGTTCGGCCCGCAGGGCGGAAGCAATGGCGGTGACGTGGGATATTATCCGATAGACAACGCGGACGTGCCTTTTTAGGGGGAGAAAATGAGAATTGAAATTCATTTAAGCGACAGCGAAGTCGTGAAAACAAGGATCGAAACCCAAAAACACAAAAGCGAAGAAAGGATAATGATGAACGTATCAGGGACCTTGATGGAACAAATCGAGGATACCGGATTCGTGTGCATCCCCGAAAGCGGCGGCTATCGCGTAATAAATGGCGACGAAATCAAAGAAATAAGAATCATTGGCGATGAAAAAGAAATGAGCATCATTGCCGATGAAGAATAAAAATAAAACGCCGACCTATAACCTCACCTGGGCGCAGATCGAGCAGATCAAGAAAGACGCAAAAGCCGAGGCAGCGGCCGAAACGGTGGGGCGTGCCCTGGAAGAGGAGATCGGCCTGGAATTTACGTGGAGGGAAAAATGAACACAGCAGAAAAACAAGTATTATATATAGCAGCGTTTAGATACGCGCTGGGGCGAAGCACGTATATCGTGGATATTATCGCGCGGATTCTAAAAGATAACAGCGACGAATTGACGGAAAAGAGCAAAGACCTAATTATAAAAGAGATCGCCGAGTGCAAAAATCTGGGGATGGATTGCGACGCGAAAGCATGGCGCGGTCTTTCCGAGCATTTATCGGACCGGTGAAAAAATATGGTGGCGACGGCAGAAAGCAAACACAACATCTTTTTCGACTTTTTACGTTTAGTGGGCGAGAGCCCAAGCAAGCCGTCGCGGAGCGCTACGCGGCACAATGAGCGCGGGGTGGGACCTTGCCGCGATACATAACATAAGGCGCAGGGAAAAGGCGCAAGCATAAGGGGGCAGCATGGACAAAGAAACGCTGGAAAACTACAGATACATTAAGAAAGAGATTCGACAGTTGGAACGACGCATTAGCCGGCTCCATGCCCCTTTATCTGATCGGGTGACGGCATCGAACGCGGAGTTTCCATATCAGCCGATACATGTGCGGATTGAAGGCGTAGACATAAAGAAGCAAGCCCTCGAAGAGATTCTGCGGAAGCGCCTTGCAGCTTGCCTAGATGAGACGATTCGCATCGAAGATTTCATTTCGTCGATCGAGGACAGCAGGACGAGGATGGTCTTTCAAAGGCGTTATGTCGACGGGTGGAGCTGGCAGAAGATATCGCGCAGCATGGGAAGCATGGATGAAAGCCATGCCAGAAAAATACAAAATAGATTTCTCAAAAACCATTGACACGTATTGAAAACACGTATATACTAATAATGTCCCAATCGCCCATATTCTTATCTTAAAAAATCTTTCTGCAGAAAGGATGGAATATGCCAAGAAAAAAATACAAAGAAGTTGTTGAGAAACTACTCGCAAATGGTTGGGAACATGTAAGGACTAACGGTTCACATGAAATTTACCGAAATAAAAAAACCGGTGTAAGTGTACCTATAAAATGCACCTCTAAGGAGATTCCGGCCGGTACTGTGAGTAGCATTCAACGGATAACAGGGCTCAAGTTTTAACCCTGTTATCCAAACACCTTCTTATGTGACAATATTAAATGTAAATGAGAAGGAGGAACTTATGAAGGATCGCTATATTTTTCCTGCCATCATTTCATTTAGTGAAGATGAAGGGATATACGATATAATATTTCCTGACATAAGTAATGGATTTACTTTTGCAGAGAGTGAAGACGAAATCATGGAGTCGGCTAAAGAAGTTTTAGAGCTCTGTTTATATGATCTTGAAGAAAATGGGAATGAAATCCCTTCACCAACGAGTTTTTCGAGTTTATTGAACAAAGGACTATCCGTTGTTTTAGTGGAAGTGTGGATGCCCTTAGTAAGGGATAAGTTTCAAAATAAATCGGTAAAAAAGACACTGACTATACCTAAATGGCTTAACGATGCGGCTCAAGAATATAACATCAATTTTTCTCAGTTGTTGCAAACGGCCATTAAAAATTATATTGGAATTGATACAAAGAGGTAGCGCAGGCCGCCTCTTTTATTTTTGTCCGTTTTGTCCGATTTTGCCGTGGCATAATGGTAGTATGGATAAGTAGAGAGATCTCCCGCGGGAGGTTTCTTTTTTTATGTCCTGAGGTAGCTCGGAGGGGCCTTCTTAAATGAATCGTAAGCATGGACTGTTTCGAACGGATGGTACATTTTGATCTCCTATTTCCTCGAACCGAGCGGGGCGCAAAGCACGGCATTTCAGTTGCGCGGGGTGGGTTTCAGCCGTGATACATAAGACAGAATATATAGAGAATAATCTATGAATAAGTTTTTAAAGAGGTGGGGTGATGTCGAGCCGTAAGTTGAATTATTGTGGCGCAAAGACGCGCGCAGGGACAGCGTGCAAGAAAACAGCCGGATGGGGGACGGATCATGTGGGAACCGGCCGATGTAAATTACATGGCGGAAAGAGCACCGGGCCAAAACCGGAAAACATGCGCGGCAACAAGAATGCAGAGAAGCACGGTCTGTTCAGTAAATACTTGCCGGAAGAAACACAGGCACTTTTAGATGCCATCGAATCATTAAGTCCGCTGGATATCCTATGGGAGAACATCAAAATTCAGTATGCGGCCATTATTCGGGCACAGACGATCATGGAGGTAAAAAATCGTGAAGACCTAGTGCGACTAGAGAAAAAGAAAAGTGAGGGTGAATTCGGTGATGTCGTCGAGTACGAATATCACACGGCTTGGGATCGCTACGAACGCTTCTTAACATCGCAAGCGAGAGCGATGACAAATCTAACAAATATGATTGTGAAGTACGAAGCACAATGTAATCAAGGACTTGCTACAGAAGAACAGAAGCTTCGGATCGATAAACTCAAGACTGAAATCGATAAGCTGAAAGGAATTTCAGAAGAAATTGAAGACTTAGATGAAATCAAGGAATTAGTTTATGAAAAAAAAGACGATTCCATTTAATTTTAGCGATAAGCATATCAACTATATTCGCGGATGTAAAGAAAACATGTACAACGTGGCAGAAGGTGCGGTTCGTGCCGGTAAAACGGTGGATAACATATTCGCTTTCGCTATGGAATTGATGATGGTACCCGACAGAATCCATCTCGCAACTGGATCAACGGTAGCCAATGCAAAATTAAATATCGGAGATGCTAACGGCTTCGGTCTTGAATTTATTTTTCGAGGACAATGCCGCTGGAGCAAATATAAAGACAATGAGGCCTTGATTATAAAAGGGCCTCATACTAATTTTAAAGAGAAAATTGTTATATTTGCGGGCGGTGCGAAAGTTGACAGTTATAAGAAGATACGCGGTAACTCGTACGGAATGTGGATCGCAACAGAGATCAACTTGCATCACGATAATACGATCAAAGAAGCATTCAACCGAACAGCGGCTGCGAAAGTAAGAAAGTTCTTCTGGGATTTAAACCCGTCACATCCGAAACATAAAATTTATGTCGAATACATTGACCGGTACCGAGATATGGGCGACGAATTGATCGGCGGATATAACTACGAGCATTTCACCATTGACGACAACATTAATCTTCCGAAAGAACGTATTTTAGAAATCAAAAGTCAATATGATCCTAATACGGTCTGGTACCATCGAGATATTTTAGGTCGCCGTATGGTGGCAGAAGGTCTGATCTATCGGAACTTTGCCAACAATCCGAAGAAATATATCTTAGAGAAAATCTCAGAACCGTTGATCATTCAAATCGGCTTAGACTTTGGTGGATCTGGTTCAAAGCATGCGTTCGTCGCAAGTGGAATAAGTCGAGACTTGAAACGATTGTACGCACTGGCAAGCAGAAGAACAGAACCTGAAGATCCTGAAACGCTTTATAGAGATTATTTAGAGTTTGAGCGGTTTGTTTCGATGAAATATGGACCGGTCGCAGCATGCCACGTAGATTCCGCTGAACAAGTTTTAAAACGAGGCATTCAAACAAAAACTGTTACGCCGATAAAAAATTCAATAAAGAATGAAATCAACGACCGAATTAGAGTGACTGACCAACTTATGAATTCAGGTCGTTTTTATATGACAAAAGATTGTGAGAGTTTGTCCGAAGCATTGTCTATGGCTGTTTGGGATCCGGATAAACCAACTGATTTTATAAGGTTAGATGACGGAACATCCGACATAGATACGTTGGACGCGTTCGAATATTCGTGGGAAAGATATATTAAAGCATTAAATGTACTGTAGGAGGTGAAAGCGTGTTACAAGATGAGATTAGACAACGGCTTGGAATCAATAAATCAAGCAATCAAAATGATTTTATGTTGTGGATGGATTGCTACCATGGCGAATACCCCTGGCTCGGTGGTGACAATTTAGAAAGTCTAGGTTTAGCTGCGAGCATTTCGTCCGAGTTTGCAAGACTTGCGACCATTGAATTGGAAAGTGAAATTGTAAACGACGAAGAACTAAATCAAATCTATCAAGAAGTGATCGATCATTGTAGGAACTTTACAGAGTACGCCATGGCATTTGGCGGTTTGATTATAAAGCCGTACCCAGCGGGCGATGAGATTAAGTTTGATTTTGCCACACCCGATCGTTATGTTATTAAAGATATTAACAGTCACGTGGTTTTCATCGATCGAACAATCAAGTTTGAAGATGATAAAAATGTTTATTACACGCGGCTTGAAGAGCATGTGAGAGATGACCATTGGATCGTGACGAATTCATTCTATCGCTCTGAAAACTATTCAACATTGGGCGAATTATGTACTCAAGATAGTATTGCCGAGTGGGAAGGAATTGTTCCTGAATCTGTGATTGATTATGATCGACCGTTATTCGCCTATTTGAAGAATCCTCAAGCGAATAACCTGGATTGGCAAAATAAAGAAGTAGTTTCGTGTTTTGCAAGAGCATTGAGCTTGATTCAAGATGCAGACGAACAATACCAACGCACCTTATGGGAATTTAGAGGTTCTGAACTTGCCATTGATGCCGACGTAACTGTCTTAACACAAAGAGGAGAGCTTCCTCATGGTAAAGAAAGATTATTCCGAAATCTCGGGATTGATCAAGAGTCGGGATTTTATGAAGTATTTAGCCCCGCGATTCGAGATTCTTCTTTGTTCAATGGTCTAAATAAAATCCTTCGCCGAATTGAATTCACTGTTGGGCTTGCTTATGGAACACTGTCTGAAGTAGATCAAGTGGACAAGACGGCAACTGAAGTGAAGGCGAGTAAGCAACGATCTTATGCCACAATCGTTGACATTCAAAAAGAAATTCAAAAAGCGTTGGTCGCAACAGCTGAGCTGATTTGCTTCTGGCTAAACAAACAAGAACCCGACATTAGTTTTAGTTTTGATGATTCCTTGATCGTGGATAGCGAAACGGAACAGAAGATTCGAATGCAAGAAGTGGCAGTCGGTTTGATGAAGCCTGAAAATTATTTGATGTGGCGCTATGGAATTTCTGAAGAAGAAGCAAAAAACATGCTACCTGGTGTCGAAGAAACGGATGATGAAGATGACGAAACGGTGGAGTAGCCTATGCTTAGCCCAGATTATTTTGTCGGAGCTGATAAACAGATTCAGAAGTATTTAGAACAACTTGAAGACGATGTGCTTCGGGATGTAGCGAGACATTTAAGAACCGCGACCGGGAGAAATCAAATGGAAGCAATGATTGATGTAGATTACAGCCTTAATGACATGACGAAGAAGGTTGCAAAGTTTTCAAATCAATCGGTCTCCGAAATTGAAAAGATCATGGAAGCGGCAGGTGTAAAATCATATGCCTATGACAAAAAGCTATATGCAAAAGGGAAAAAGCATCTTCCGGATTACCAAGACAATTTATCGGTCATGAAGTTCGTTGAGGCAATTAAAAGACAAAGTGGAAATGATTTAAAGAATATCACCAAAACTACCGGTTTCGCCGGCAAGGGGTTGACGCAGTTTTACCGGACAGAACTATCTCAGGCAGTTTTAAATTTAAGATCCGGCGCCTTTTCTTCCGATCAAATTATTCGACAAATGGTCAATAAATGCGCCGACCGCGGCTTGGTAAGCATAGACTATGCCTCGGGAAGAACGATACGAATAGAATCTGCCGTGCGAATGTGCGTAAACACAGGATTTAGACAGTTAACGACGCAAATGGGTCTCATGAACGCGGAACTTGTCGGCCAAGATTTAATGGAAATATCCGCGCATGCCGGCGCAAGACCCACGCACCAAGAATGGCAGGGGCAGATTGTTTCATTAAGTGGGAAACCTGATTATTTGTCGTTGAATGATATTGGTTATGGCTCTGCTGACGGTTTTAGTGGCGTTAATTGTAGGCACAGCTGGTACCCCTTCTTTGAGGGAATCTCTGAACCTGCATATAGTGATTTCGAAGAACCGCGACCGTTTGAGTATAAAGGGAAAAAATACACTGCGTACGAAGCAGGTCAACGCATACGGCATCTGGAAAATTCCATCAAGAAAGAAAAACGAAAGATTACTATGTATGACGAGCTTGGCTACGAAGAGAGTGTAACGACGCACAAAGTGCGAGCACAGCGGTTGCGCCATGAACGGGATAAATTCAGCAATCATGCGAAGGTGTACAGGACAAAAAAAGATGGGTATAATAGGAGTGATAGAAACATTTCCGGCGCAATATCGGATGAGCACTCTCAAGAGGCAAGAAAGCATGCGAAGCTCTATTACAATGAGATTCGGAGCCAAACTACTGACGTAGCAAGAATCGCAGCGAGCACTGGTTATGAAGAATCTATTATAAAAGAGATAAAAGAGTATCTTTTCATCGATAAACACCATTTGATTGACGGTTATCGTAGATTCGATCCGGACTTTGCCATTGCTCAAAGCTGGCAACGATTAGCTCAAAATGACATTAAGAAACATGATTTAACATTGTTAAAGCACGAAGTCCATGAACGAAGGCTGATAGCTAGAGGAATGACGCAAGACGAAGCGCACAAAGAAACATCGAAGTTATACAACTATAAGAAAGAGGCAGGTGAGTATTATGCTAAACTTAAGAAACGTAAGAAAAGAAAATAATGTCATTTCTGCGGATTATTACCCTGAAGATTGGGGTGAGTTTGGCACCGTTTCTGTCAATTGTAACGACTTAGATGATTATGAAGTCAATCTTAGCCCGAAGGATAAAAGGGAATATAGTGGCTATCCGTATGCAATTAACGCATTAAATGCCCTTAGAGATATGGTAGAAGGTGAGCGCGAGATAAAAGACTGCGTAGTGATGTGGTATTAGATGATTGAAGATTTCAAGATAATTTACAGCATTCTATCAACGCTTCAAACCTCTCTAGATTATCCGAAGGTTGATGTCGAACGCTTAAGTGCAGAACATTTGGAAATCAACAAGCATCGGCGCGATCATCTATTAGAAATGCTCATAGATGCAGGATATATTAAAGGAGTCCAGGTCCGGCGCTACGAAGACGGAAGCTATCTTTTAATGTTGAATGATGTTCAAATTACCCTGAAAGGCTTAGAGTACTTAGAGGAAAACTCTATTCTAAGGCGAGTTCAACGTGAGTTAAAGGGAATCAAAGAAACAATTCCCGGGTTATAAAGCAGAGCTCTTATTCTGAGTAAATAGGAGCTTTTTTAATGCAAGAATATGAAGCTGACAATAAAACATTATCCAAAGTTAGAGCGGCCTTGGTTATTAAAAAGAGAGTATGGAGATTACGATCAACATGCTCATTTTTATACCGAGAAAGAAGCAAAATGTTGCCGTCGATTGATCGACCAAGGTCGTTATCCCTATGAGAAAAAATATAAAATCGCCATGAAGCGACTTTTATCAGAAGAAGAATTTAAAGCGTTGCGTAAGAAGCAACGCTATTTTAATAGTCAAAAAGGAGTCCGTTGGTCCTGAGTAAGACGTTAAACTGCTCCATGTTTGGTCTCCTTTCGATCAAGGCGGCGAAAAGCCGCCTCTATAGAAGTGTAGCTTAGTTAGGTAAAGCATCGGTCTCCAAAACCGAAGATCGAAGGTTCAAATCCTTCCGCTTCTGCCAGATTGGCGAATCTAAAACGCAAACACAAGACAGAGCGACGTCTCAAAAAGCTAAGTGTAGGAGGAACACATGACAACAGAAGAACTGAAAGCACTAGGGTTAGATGAAACGCAGATTAAGGAAGTTTTTAGGCTGCATGGATTAGTCGTAAGCGAATTTAAAGACTTAGAAAACGAAAATAAAATCTTAAATTCGGAAAAAGAAAACTTAGAATTGCAATTAAAAAATGCGAACGAGAAAATTGAAGAATTTAAAGATTTAGACGTGGATGCAATCAAGAAGGAAGCCGAAGACTATAAGCAAAAATACGAAGAATCGACAGTGAGTCACCAATCGGACATTGATCGATTAAAACGTGATTTTAATATTGAATCGGCTTTAATGGGTGCCAAGGTAAAGAATACGAAAGCCGCAAAAGCGTTGCTGGATATGGACGCGTTAACAACGGCAGAAGATTTTAATAAGGCACTTGAAGCACAGATCAAAGGCATTCGCGAAACAGATGCTTATTTATTCCAACCGCAGCAAGGAAGCGGCTCGGTCGGAGGAACTGCAAATCCTGAAAAGCCGAAAGAAAACATGACTTATTCTGAGATGATGGATTATTTATCGACACATCCAGGTGCTGAAATTTAAGGAGGAAAAGAAATGGCAGGATTATTTGACAGCAAAAACTTTAATGCCGAAGTGTTCGGCAAGTATTACGACACAATCCCGAAACTGAAAAGAAATGAATTAGTTAAGTCGAAAGCGATCGTGATGAATGACCGCATTAAACCGACCATGGCTGAACAAACAGGCGGAAACATTGTTACTGTTCCCTTGTTCGGTCGCATTGGCGGTACTGTTTCGAACTACGACGGCCAAACGGACATCGTAGAAAATGACACCCCGACTTTTACCCACACTCGGGTTGTCGTCGGTCGTGCGAATGCATGGGTTGAAAAAGATTTCGCTTATGATATTACAGGTGGCGTCGACTTTATGGACAACGTGGCAAAACAAGTCTCCGAATATTGGGATGAAATCGATCAAGATACGATTCTTTCTATCTTACAAGGCATCTTCGGTATGACCGGCGCCGAAAACAAAAAGTTTGTCGACGGCCACACTTCCGATATTACGAAAGTTGATAGCGGCAAATTTAATGAAGTAACGCTGAATAACGCACTTCAAGCAGCCGTGGGAGAAAACAAAGTTAACTTTAGTTTGGCGATCATGCATTCTCAAGTTGCCACGAACTTAGAAAATCTCAACTTGCTTGAGCATCTGAAATACACTGATGCGACAGGCGTTCAACGCGACTTGACCTTGGCAACGCTAAATGGTCGCTCTGTTATTATCGACGATTCCATGCCTACTGAAGTTGAAACGACTTCCGGCGGCGATGTGGTTAAGTACACCACTTATATTTTAGGCGAAGGTGCGTTCGAATTTACTGATGCAGGCGTAAAGGTTCCCTTCGAAATGGATCGCAATCCTAAAGTGAATGGCGGTCAAGATACTCTGTACTCTCGTCAACGTCACTGCTTCGCCCCCTATGGAATTAACTTCACCAATAAATCTATGAAGACCTTATCTCCGACCAATCAAGAATTGGAAAACGGAACGAACTGGGAATTAGTCAACACCAATGCATCCAGCGGAAAACAATACATCGATCATAAAGCCGTGCCCATCGCCAGAGTTATTTCTTTGGGTTAATCATGGAAAACTTATATAAGGAATTTACAGGCTCGGGCAGAGATATGACTCTGTCTGAGTTTTCCTTAAAGTTTAAACAGGCGAAAGCTCTGATCGATTATTTGACCTTTGGACGAATTGATTATACTAATCCTCAATTGGTAGAACAATTCAATAATTGCGTTATGGAGTTGATCACTTATGAATTCGACCAGAACAAAGACTTTTTAAAAGGTCATCGTTCGGACGGCATAAAGTCTGAAGCTGTCGGATCTCAACGCGTCGATTATTTGACCGCTACCGTTGATGACATTAACAAGCTAGATGCAATGAAGCAAAACAAATATGTTGGGATTGTAAAAAAGTATTTTGGATTGACTGGTTTAATGTATCGAGGTGGTTGAATGCTGACAAATGCAGATTTAACAATTTTCAATCGATACATTGAAAACAGGGAAACAAAATATCAAAAATCCTACGTTTACAATGTTCATTGGGAAGACAATCAAGGCGCAAACATCTTGCAATCTGGGCTTGTAAGCGCCGATCGATCGACGATTTATATCCCTTTCGATTCTTGCAAAGATTATGTTCCACCTTCCGAATTCAAAACAAATCATCATGGAAAAATTACTTTTCAACCGGAAGATGTAATTGTTAAAGGCATCATCGACGATGAATTTACCACGGTAAAAGATTTCGAAAAGAAATATGATTTTGTGCGCATGGTGACGACCGTTGATACGAGAGACTATGGGTCCCAGAGAATGCGTCATTGGGAAGTAGGTGCGAAGTAATGAAAATTTTACTGAAGAAATTTGATTTCGATCAAGGTGCGGCCTACAGGAAACGAAAGCTTGGAAAAGGCCAGGAAGTGCAGCGATTTATTGATTCTGAATGTATGCGTTTAATGAATCCTTATACACCATTTCGGCAAGGGATGTTGATTGGTGCCGCAAGTAACGGAACCAATATCGGTTCTGGAAAGATCATTCAACAAACGCCTTATGCAAAGCGCTGGTATTATGAGCCCGCAAACTTTTCAGGTGCCCCAATGCGTGGGAATAAGTGGTTTGAGCGGATGAAGCAATCGCACAAACAATCTATTTTAAAAGGTGCAGCAGCTATTGCAGGAGCTAGATCATGACGGCAATTGAAGCGATTAGACAATATTTTATGGATTGCCCCTTATTAGATGCAGAAGCCAGAATCAATGTAAATTACATTGGCGTTGAGCCACTGGAATATATTATTTATTCAGATCCCATGGATCCGATTTATAAGAAATATTCTGATGGCGGCGTCATTAAACAATATGGATTTACTTTCGCCACACTGAATTACCATTCTTCAGAAGTGATTCAACAATTAGAAAATTCAGGCTTTTATGAAGATTTTTCGCGCTGGATTGAAGAGAATAATGAAAAAGGTGTGCTTCCCGAAGTGGACGGCGCACAACGAATAGAAGTATTGACCAACGGCTATTTGCTCAATGCGGAAGCCGACAGAGGACAATATCAGATACAATTAAAACTTTTATATTTGGAGGTTTAAAATGACTACAAAATTAGTACAAAGAGCAGACAAGGTCGCTTTTATGAAGGTAGACGACACCTACCACAGAATGAAAGGCTTTACAGGCCTATCGAATTCTAAGAATCCGAAAGAATATACTCGTCAATACGTCGATGAAATGTTCGAAACCACTGACGTTGTTGGTATTTCGGCATCCATTGAATGGGGCTTCGACCAACTACTTGGCGATCCTGTTCATGATAAATTGGCACAACTCATCGACGACGAAATTATCGGCACCGATGCTGTTGTAGAAATTTTAGTCGTCGACTTTACAAAGAGTAAAGGAAAAGGCTATGAAGCAAGAGAACGAAAATATTCTGTTATTCCTAACACTGACGGCGGCTCTATGGACGCGTACACGTATGAAGGTACTTTTAGAGTAAACGGCGACTTCAAGAAAGTGACTGTTACGTCTAAAGACGAATGGCAAACGGCAACCATCGACGCCTCGGCTGCACCGCAACAGTAATTAAAGAAAGGAGACCATTAACATGGCAAAATTAAAATTCACGAACAATGAAATTAAAGTCGACATTGAAGACAACATTTTTTATATCGACATTTTCGATGATGTAGCAAATGAAGGATTTAAAGAAATCATTGCCCTTGCAGACGAAATGAAAAGCGGGAGCTATGGATCTTATGATGATTTAATTGCCAAAATGATTCCCATCTTCGATAAGATTCTCGGAGAAGGTGCGATTAAAACCATCTTCGGTGATAAAAAACCGAAAATGATGCACATCATTCAACTTGCCTATTATTTGACCGATGAGATGAATGTACAGAGAGAAGAAATTTTTAAATCCATCTATGTAAAAAATGAGTAATGTTATCTTAGATGATTTACCCTACTCGGTAAAAATCGAAGGTCTAGAATACCAATTTAAAGCCGATTTTAAAACGTTTATGCGATTCGAAATCTTGATGGAAGACAAAGAAATTGACGATGAATTAAAAATAAAAATCGCATTGGAAATGTTTTATGGTGACCAATTTATTGTCAATGAATCCGAGGCGATCACTCGGATTCTTGACATTTATGTAGGAGACACTATCGAAAAATCAACTGAAAAAGTTGATCCCGTTTATTCATTTTCGGAAGACGGCGATTTGATTTATGTTAGTTTTGTAGACGCGTATGGGATTGACTTAACCGAATCAAAGATGCATTGGTGGAAATTCAAAGCCTTATTTTACAATCTCCCAGAAACAACAATCATGGCAAAAGTCATGGGTTATCGGGCGAAGAAAATTACAACCACTATGTCGCGGGATGAAATTAAGTTTTATAAAAACATGAAAAAGCTGTATGCACTGAAACAAAACAAGACGGCATCTGAAAAAGAGCAAGACTTCGCAGATTCTCTGTGGGGTTAGGCTCTATTTTTTTATATAGAAAGCGAGGTGAGAAATGGCAAGTGATGGAAAACTAATATTTGACACAGAGTTAAATGATTCTGGGTTTAAAAAGGGCATGAGTAAGCTCGGGAAAGTAACGGGCAAATTCGCAAAAGGAACTGTAAAAGCTATTGCCGCTGTATCAACCGCAATTGGCGGCGTCGGTCTGGCGGCGGTTAAGGTTGGATCTGATTTCGAATCGGGCATGAGTCAAGTGGCGGCAACCATGGGATTCACGCAAGAACAAATTCGAGGTGGATCTAAAGAATTCAAACAGTTGGAAGCTGCAGCCCGTGAAATGGGTGCAACGACGCAATTCTCAGCCACTCAAGCCTCTGAAGCATTAAACTATATTGCCCTCGCAGGTTATGATGCAGACGACGCTATTAAGTTGTTACCGAAAACCTTGAATCTAGCTGCAGCAGGCGGTTTAGATCTGGGTTATGCAACCGACATTGTAACGGATGCAATGAGTGCATTGGGTTTATCGATCGAAGATGCCGACTCGTTCATCGACCAGATGGCAAAAACATCTCAAAAGTCGAATACAAACATTGCTCAACTTGGTGAAGCCATCTTAACTGTAGGTGGTACCGCGAAAGATTTGGCAGGCGGCACAGTTGAATTAAATACCGCATTAGGGATTTTAGCAAATAACGGGATAAAAGGTGCTGAAGGCGGCACGAAACTTCGAAACGTCATTATGAGTTTAACTGCTCCAACAGACAAAGCGCGGAAAGCGATGGAATCCTTGGGGATTTCGGCATTCGACGCTGAAGGCAACATGCGACCGTTGAAAGACGTGTTCCGTGATATTTCCCTTGAGATGGCCAATATGACCACCGCCGAGAGGAAAGAGTGGCTGAATACCGTCTTTAATAAGCAAGACTTAGCTGCCGTTTCGGCACTGTTAGCTGCCAACGCGACCAATATCGACGATATTTCCATGGCCTTGGAAGCCGCCGGCGGCCCTGGCGAAGAATTTAAAGAAAACATCGCCGCCCTCGGAAAAGAATTTGACCAATTTGCCGACAAGCAAGATTTCGTCAATCATGCAATGGAGGCCTTTGGGCTATCCGCAGAACAAGCCAGCATTTTGTATGAAGGTTTGAAGTCGTCCATTGAGGGTGGCGAATGGAACCAGCTTGAACAAAACATCAGGAATTCTGCTGGCGCGGCTGAAGAGATGGCCAAGGTTATGATCGACAACCTAAAAGGCGATCTGGTCATCATGAAATCGGCATTGGAAGAATTGGGTATTGCATTTTACCAAACTTTCCAAGGTGATTTGAGAACCTCGGTTTCGACAGCCACAGGCTATATTGACGCCCTTTCCATGGCGTTCCGCGGATTAGACATGGGAGAACTTAAGTCGAACCTGGAAGACGCAGGAATTAGCGTCGATGAACTCGGGATTAACCTCGTACAAGCCAGCTTCAAGATGGAACAATTCGCCACAAAAGCAGAATTTGTCGACTGGGCAATGCAGCAATTCGGATTAAGTTCTGAACAGGCAAGCACCCTATTCGATCAACTCGCCGCAAGCATGGAGAACTCTGGTAGTCGGATGGAGTTAATCGGTAAAGTTATCGGCGAAACCATGGCGAGTGTTATCGCTGATATTTCGGGCGTTGCGCCTCAATTCATGCAACTCGGCATTGACATTATTCAACAACTGATTAACGGTGTTTCTCAAAATATCGGTCAAATCGGCGAAAGTGTCTCGCAAATTGCAACAACGTTGATCGAAGGTGTTACGACACTACTTCCACAATTTTTAGCATTAGGCGCTCAATTAATTGTTAGTCTTGTTCAAGGGTTGGCACAAAATGCACCGCAAATCGGAACATCAATTATGGCCGCGATTGGCCAGGTTGCAAGTGTGCTAGGCACCGCCGTTCCGCAATTTATACAATCAGGCGCCCAGATGATTTTGGGATTGGCCCAAGGAATCGGGCAAAACATTCCTCAAGTCATGACGACCATTTTACAAATGGTAGTCAATATTGCCGATTCAGTTATTGGTGCGATTCCGACGTTGATTCAAGCTGGGGGTGAAATCCTTAAGGGTTTAGCTCAGGGTATCGCTCAAAATTTACCTCTGGTCATTCAGGAAGCCCCGAGACTAATCAATAAATTTGCATCTGCGGTTTATAGTGCGATCCCTCAAGTCCTAATGATTGGGATTCAAATCATTGGTACCATTGCAAAAGGCTTGATCCAAGCGATTCCGACGTTAATTGCTAATATACCCCAAATTATTTTGGCGATCATTAATGTATTTAGTTTGGCTAATCTCGCAAGCGTTGGTAAAGGTTTAATTAAATCGCTAGGTGCAGGAATTAAAAGTGGTGCTGAAACAATTTATCTTAATGCCATGTATCTTATTGAAAGATTAAAGACTGGTCTTTTGTCTGATCCAGGCGCTATGTTAAATTCTGCAGTTAAACTGATTCAAACTTTTATCGGCGGCATTGCCACGAATGGCGCTCAATTACTCAGCACAGGTGTACAACTAATTGGCCGATTTATTGCTGGAATCGGCACACAAGGACCGGCATTGCTTGCAAAAGGCGCCGATTTGTTAACACATTTGGCCGTCGGCATTATTCAAGGCATTCCTACTGTATTAGCTGCGGTTCCAGGCATTATTGCAGCAATCGGCACAGGCATCGTTAGTGCTGGCAGTCAATTAATATCTGCTGGCGGAAATCTTATTAAGTCGTTTGCATCAGGATTATTGGGTGGAAAAGGCGAAGTTGAATCTGCAAGTCGATCCGTCGGCGATGCTGCCACATCTAATTTAGATGATGGCGGTCAATCGGCAGAAAAAGGCCGATCTATGATCGATAATTTTTTACAAGAATTATTGTCTGGTTCGGGCGAAGCGTCTTCTGCAACTTCGGCCGTAATGCAGTCGGCAGTGAGTGGTCTTGACGATGGGGGTCAGTCTGCAGCGCTGGGAGATCAACTTTTCCGTAATTTTGTCGATCCGCTGGCCGGCGGAGCTGGTGAAGCGGGAGCGAGTGCTGCCAGCATGAAAGATGCGGCGGTGGCTAACCTTAACGGAACAGCAGAAGCCTCAGGACAAGGGGACGCATTTGCAAACGCATATAATTCACAAATCAAGAGTAAAGCTGGAGACAGCGGTTCTGCGGCTTTAGCTTTGTCCGATGCTGCGGTTAATAAATTAAAGACAGCGCCCCCCAAAACAAAATCGGCAGGCACCGACGGGGGCAAGAGTTATGCTACAGGCTTTGAGGGTACGCGAGGAGAAGTACAGGCAGCAAGTAAATCTTTAACTGATGCTGCGGTTAAAGGTGCACAAACATCTAAGTCTCAAATGCAAGCAGCGGGCTCTCAAGCGGGTCAAGCGTTCGCAGCAGGGTTTAAATCACAAGTCGGCGCCATTTCTTCTGCCGTATCTTCTGCAATGACTTCTATGGTCAGTGGCGTGAATGCTGCCAGAGGTCAAATGCAATCGGCGATGACGTCGATCATAAATGGCTTGATTCAAGCAATTTCGACAAGTAAAAGCCGTTTCCAAAATGAAGGCTGCCAGCTGATGACGTCGACAACGAACGGAATTAGAGCATCTCAAGGGCAAGTTGTATCGGCAATTAGAGCGATATTAAATGCGGCAGTAAGTGCGGCTAATTCCTACCGTGGGCGATTTGTTTCAGTTGGTCGTAACATGTCAGCAGGTATGGCAAGTGGGATTCGCGCCGGTCGTAGCGGCGTAATATCTGCGGCAATTTCAGTTGCGTCCTCGGCATTAAAAGCTGCACGACGATCGCTAGACATCCATTCGCCATCGAAGAAAATGGCAGCTGAAGTCGGTTTGCCGGCTGGTCAAGGGATCGCTGTCGGGCTTGAAGATTCAATGCCTGCAATCGAACAATCCATGCAGATTATTAGTGACGGCATGATTAAAAGCATGACCGACCAACACATGAACATGGCATTATTTGAGCGGCGAGAAGTTGAAGAACGTCATCGAAAGTTAACCAGCCTTGGTATTCTGAACATCGGGAAGATGTATGAATCTTTCCAAGCGCTTCATAAGGAAAAAATCCAACAGGTTGAATCTGAGATTGAAGCATTGGAAAATCAGGCTGAAAAAAGAAAAAGCGGAAAGAAATCTGAAGCCAGAAAAAAAGACCTTGAAGCCGATAAAAAAGCACTTGAAGAAAAGAAGAAAAACTTAGAAGACTATGCCAAGGCGTTCGATGAAACGTACGGCGGTATTGTATCGTCTTATGAAAAAGCCGCTGAATCCATTAAAAATAAAGCGGAAAGTCTGAAACAAAAACTTATTGATTATGGCGATGTACTTGAGGTGGTCAGAGACGCCGAAGGTAAAGTCGTGAAAAATGAATTTGGCGAAGACATGTTGAAATTGACGGACTTAGAACCTCAGGTACAACAAGTTGCACATTATGGAAGTCTCCTTGATCGAATAAGCGAAAAAGGAGCCGACGCCGACGCCATTGGGCGGATGCTGACCCTGGACATTGATAAAGCTGTGAAATACGGTGAATTCTTGTTGAATCAGTCACAAGAAGGATGGGATCGTCACATGGATCTTCTTAAACGCAAGCGTAATCTTGCAGAAAGCATCGCGAAAAAGTATTACGATCGAGAATTGAAAAACTTGAAAGGTCAATACACCGATAAACTCGTCACAAATCTTGAAGAGATTGTGAAGACGGCAGGCGAAGTTGGGAAAAAGTCCGCGGACAAGCTAACGAAAGGCTTCGACAAAAATAAAGACAGTTTCATTAAGTCGGTCAAGGATGTTTTAAATCAAATGCGTCAAATGGCTGAGATGGAAGTCAATGCGACGATTCAACAATCGCAGCACAAGCTCAACAACTTGAAAACGCAGATTTCCAATGCACAAGGCGCAGTCAATAATATCAATGTATATCCGCAAGCGGCAGGACCGTCTCCGTACCAAGCCGGCACGCAAATGGGACGGGGAATCGACCGAGAATTAAGACGAAGGGGGATTTAATGCAAGGAACCATAAGCGATTCTTTTGAGTTTCGCGGCGTCAATTTTAGAGATCGGTTTAATATCAAAGTTGTAAAAACCGATTTTATTTTGCCCCCGAAGCGCGAAAGAAAAATCGCCATACCAGGGCGTCATGGTCAATATGACTATGGCGCCGAATGCTGGGAGGAAAGAACAATTCGACTGGAATGCGACGTCGTTGAAAAGTTGTCGCGGGCCGATTTGAGAGAAATTTCTTATATCTTAGGTAAAAAAGGCAAGTTGTATCTGTGGGACGAGCCGGACAAATACTATATCGGTGAAATTTACCACGGCGGTGAGATCATGGATTTCCCGAAACAAAATATGCGGACATTTACCCTTGAATTTATTTGTGAACCTTTCGCTTATCGGGAATCTAAAACCATTGAATTTGAAGGTGAATTACAAATCGATTATCGAGGAACGATGGACACACCGTGTATTCTTGAATTGGAAAACCCATCAAAAGGATCAAGCGGCTTTTTGATTACACACTTAAAAAGGAGATAATTATGTATGCGACAAATTATTTAGAAAGAGCATTTTTAAACACATTAAAAGGCATTCAGTTTACCGCGCCCGCAGTGGTTTATGTTGGGCTTTATATTACAAGCCCCAACGAAACCGGCGCGGGAGTAGAAGTTAGTTATAACGGTTATGAGCGACAACTTGTTCGTTTTAATTCGCCCGCAGAAAAAGATGGCGTCATTAGTATTTCCAATGAAGAACAAATCAACTTCCCGCAAACGGAGTCGCCGGCGGGCACAGTCACCTATATAGGGATCAGCGATTCGAAATTGGGTGGAAATATGCTGGCCTATGGGAAGCTAACAGAAGATCTGGAAATCAGGGCACAAGAGGCGCCTGTGTTTATGCCCGAAGAAATTAAGATCTATTCCACAGGCAATTTATCGACGGCGTACAAGAAGAAGCTTTTGAATATTTTCAACGGTAGAAGCATGAACGGGGTATCGCCTCATTTGGCATTATTTAATAATTCCCCCGATAAAGGCGGAAGCGAGCTAATCGGCGACAATTATGCCCGAGTCCCGATTGAGTTTTCAGCCCCCGAAGAAAACGAAACAGGGCAGTCGGTCATTAAAAATGCCAACAAGCTGAACTTTAATCGACCCACAACAGATTGGGGAACGTGGGATCATACTGTTGTAATGGACAGTTTAAAATTAGGTGAAGCGATTTGGATTTACGATCGCGGTGCAGCCAAGGAACTCAAAAAAGGCTATATGCCCATCGCAAATATCGGCGCATTAAAATTCGCTATTAACTAATCATGAAGTACAACTTAACCCCATTTAATATTTCAGGAGTTGATACGCAAGAGCCGATAATTACGATGCATTGTTCGGCGACTGTGGAACTAAGTGTCAATTCTTATGCAGATATTTCACTGTCCATGACGGGGACGAATCAAGTGGGCATGGGCGCTTTGCTGTCTGGCGGCACACTCGTCGAATTTAGCTTTGGCGAAGAAATCACGTCAAGTGGCATCGTGACTTCGACATGCATCATGCAATTTCAGCTGGATGAAAAGTTGAACGTGAAAGGTCGATCTTCCGAAGACATTATGATTGACGATCCATTCGAAGAAGAAATATATTGCAATACGCATATCTCAGAAGACATTGCAATTGGTAATGATTTTATTGAAACCTTTGATTCGGCCGTCATACTAGATAAATTTATCGACATGGTCATGATGGAACTAAGGGAAAACCTTGGAATAAATACGCAGAGCGCCTTCTTAGATGTGACGATTATTCCTGTTTACCAAAGAACTTCCAATGGCCAACGTGTGACTGTGAACTCTGAAAATTATACGGTTTATCATGACGGGAAAAATATTCTGGATAGTTATGACAGCAACGAATGGATCGAAATCGGGCGCGGCACCAAAAAAATCAGCGTCTATTCCAACGGCGGCATGCCTGTTAAGGGTCGGTTGATTTATAAGGAGCGATTCTTATGATGCTATTGGAAGTACAAGATGCTAATCGAAAGAAAATCGCCTATTTGGAAAATGCCTTTGGTATTACTGAAGAATTAAAAATCAATTCAATTAATTTTGTCAATTTTTCCATGCCAAAAAATGATCTTAAGAATGAGCATTTAAAAATGTTCAACTATGTAAAAACACCTCACGGGTTGTACCGCATATTAAAGGTGACTGAAGATGAAAATTCTTATGAGTACGAGGCGGAGCACGTTATCGCAACGCTATTGGATCACGTGATCTTCGGCACTGTTGTATATGGGAATTTAGGCATCTATACTAAAAACGTTATTCAATATGTTCTGAATAAACAAAAAGTAAAAAATTGGGTTCTGGACGAGTGTGATTTTTCCAGGCAATTTGAATATTGCTGGGAAAATGAAAACTTGGCTGGGGCTCTTTTTAGTATTCCAAAACCGCTGGAAGCGGAATATATTTGGAAATTTAATACGGATCAATACCCGTGGAAATTGAGTCTGAAGAAGCTGACGAAGGACGAAGCAAAGCTGCACATTCGCCCGAAGAAAAATCAGATCAGCCTAAAAGCCACGTCGAATCCGAGAGATATTTGCACGCGAATCTATCCGCTCGGTTATGGTGAGGGCGTGAATCAACTGACAATTAAATCAATTAATAATGGGATCCCTTATTTACAGGCTGAACAAAAATATATTGATAAGTATGGTCTGCAAGAGCGAGTGTGGGTTGATCGCCGTTATGAAAAAGTAGATAGTTTGAAAGATGCTGCGCAAGTTATGCTGGATCGGTTAAAAGAGCCGATTATGGAATTTGAAGTTGATTTCGCTTTATTTAAAGATGATGATTTTACTCTTGGTGATACTGTTGTCGTCAGTGATAAATACAGAGACACCATTATCGGCATCCAATACAATTATTCCGATATTATGACCAGCAAAGTCACCATCGCTAATGATTCCACGTCAATTGCTGGTACAGTCGCAGATTTAGCCGACAGGCAGCGAATTGAAATGACTTATGCGCAAGGAGCCACACAACTTTACGCACAGTCCATTCAAGTAAACGCCGATGACCGTTATGGAGCGGAGTTGAATTTTTATGTACCGCAGGAAATGCGCGTTATAAATAAGGTGATTGCCAAAGTAAAGATTGATTCATTCCGAGCTTATTCTAAAGCGATCAAAGGCGGCGGCGGATCCACCGATTCCACAGAATCAGGTGGTGGTTATTACAATGGTTCTTCCACAGAAGGCGGCGGCTATCAAACAGCCACTTCAGATATTGATCAACTTATTTACGGCACCATTGGCGGTCACAATCACGGGATTCCGTCTGGATGGATTCAGCTTTATAATCGCGACGGAAATCCGTGGTATAGAGAAAAATTTCTTCAGTCCGGTAACCACACACATTTTATAACGTTAAAAAATCACACGCATGATTTCCGCATAAATATTCCATCCCACACTCATCGCTTCGAAGTAAGAGATCATACCCATGACATTGAATTTGGTATTTTTCGAAGCCACGGAAACGTGCGATATTTTACAGTGAAAGTAAATGGCAAAGTGAAAGATACAATTTATGACACGTCGGGAGAAATCGATCTGACGACGTACTTGCTAAATAACAAGAATGTTATTTCCAGAGGATCGTGGCATTCTATCGAAATTGTGCCGAGCGATTTAGCTTATGTAACAATTGACTTATTTTTCCAAGGATTCGTACAAAGTAGAGGTGATTACACAGTATGAAAGAAATGTATAAGGGCATGGTTAATTCTCCACAAACAAAATTGTCGAAAGCGATTAATTCTGCAGATACTGATATTTACGTAAAAGATGGATTAGCATTTCCTAAAGGACCGAATCTTGCGGTAATAGGAACAGACAAGAGTGCTGAAACTATATTGTATAGTTCTGTGAATAATGACATTCTGGTCGGATGCACTCGCGGCTATCAAGGAGAAGCTAAAACTTGGGATGTGAATACACCTATTGCAAGAAATTTTACTGAGGCGGATTTAGATGCGGTTCAAGAGAACATTAAATCTTTAGACGAGAATAAAGTCAGTAAAGAAAATGGAAAACAACTGTCAACGAATGATTATACAACCGAAGCTAAAGCTAAAGTAGACGCTATTCCAGCAGATCCTAAGTATACCGATACTATTCAAGATTTAAGTGGGTATGTTAAAAAGAGCGATGTTTTTGACCGTCTAACATACAATGGAAATGAGGAAGAACTTAGCAACATTCCATTTAGCGCACAGCAAGGAGTTTTTTTGTGGGGTAGATTAAGTCAAATTGCACCAGGTGGATTTATAGATCCAGATAAGATCGTTCCAAAAATTTCAATTCAAGATAGAGAACCAATCCAAGATAGCGAACTACAAGGAATACTTCTTAGTGGTGCTCTGAATGAATTGTTTTTGCGTACTACAAAACTGAACGAAAGAAAAGCTGATAAATCAGCGATCAAGGACGTATCGCGATTTAAAACAAAAGGAGAGATTTCAGATTTAAAATATAGCACATTAAAGAACCTGAAGCCCGGCTTTTATAATGTTAATAATATAGACATTATCAGTGACGGTAAGACTCTAGCAACAAGCGTATTTGTCAATTCACTGTACCTTTTGCCTCAAATAACAGGAAGTCTTTTTGTTGGTGTGGAATATATTCCCCCTGCACATTACCCTTTTATTTACATGTGCGCTTCGACTAGTAACGACGAATTATATTGGTATAAAGTGGCTTCAGGGTTTGACATTAATAACATTAAGTCAAAATTACCCAAAGTAGCTACGATTGACAATCTAACCTTCACAAAAATTGACAATCTTGTAACTGTGACAGGTTACGTGCAAGGAAGTTATTCAAACGGTCAACTCGTTTCAGCTATGCCTTATGCCGCTAAGGAAGAAATGACTGTGGCGGCGTATCCAAGTGATGATCCCATTCCGTTCTATTTAAAAGTTATCGATAGTGAGATTAAATATATCGGCCAAAAAAGTGTAAATGAGAGGTTATCATTGAACTTCGCATTTGTTACAAAAAGTTAGAAAGGTGGTGAATTATGGAAGTAACACCGGACATGGTAATTGCCGCTTATTCAAGAATTACAAAGATAAATCTATACCATCTATTTACAATCTTGGTGATTCTTGATGTAGTTAGCGGATGGGCGAAAGCAATTGTGAACAAAGACTTAGACAGTAAAGTGGGCGCCGCCGGCATTGCAAAGCATCTGGCGGTCATACTACTGATCTTTTTAACCTGCCCCTATTTGTGGCTGCTGGGTTTTGGTTGGTTAGCTAAATTCCTTATTTATTCTATGGGAGCCACTTATGGCGTGTCCATCGTTGAAAATTATTCGGACATGGGGATGCCGCTTCCAAAGTGGTTTGCTCAATTTTTTAGAAGAATACAATCAGAAATCAACGAGGTAAGTTTAGACGAAATCGAATCTCTAAAATTAAAACATCATATTAAGGAGGGTGAGAATGACAAAGATAATGCTTGATCCAGGTCATGGGGGAGGGCGCGCCTATAATCGCGGTTTTGTTCCTGTCGTTGGTTGGTCCTATTGCAATGAAGGGGACAATAACTTTATTTATTCAAGAGATTTTTTAAAGCCGGCACTGGAACGTGTCGGCTTTTATGTTGAAATGACAAAATCAACGATCGGCCCTGATCCGTCCTTAAAAGCACGAGGTGCAAAAGCCAAGGGGTTTGACCTTTTGATTTCTGTTCACTCTAACGCAGCAAACGGAAGAGCAACGGGCGTGGAAATTTATGACAGCACAAATCCAAAAGAATCTTGTAAATCTTTATGTGATCAATTGTGCAGCGCCATTGCCACCGCGATTGGAACAAACAATCGCGGCACGAAATATAGGAGAAACCGCAACGGCTCGAATTACTACGGGATTCTCAGGCACGGTCTAGCAAAGAAAAATATTATTATTGAACATGCTTTCCACGACAACCACGAGGACGCTCGAAAATTTGTAACGAACCTTAGGGCATGTGCAGAAGCTACCGCCAAAGTTCTAGCAAATTATTATGGAATTAAAAAAAGCGCTCCGTCACCGACGAATTCTCCAGACAAAGACTTTACGGAAATAGTGTTAGAGAATTTAAAAGGCACGAAATTAAGACTTTTGCCATCTGTGGCCATTGCTCAAGCAATTTTAGAAAGTGATTGGGGAAGAAGCGATCTTGCAAAAAATGCAAACAATCTATTTGGGATTAAAAATTCTTTAGATTGGCACGGAGAAACCTATACGAAATCCACATGGGAGCAAAAACCGTCGGGAGAAAAATATCATATCAATGCCGCATTTAGAAAATATCCTACTATTAAGGATAGTATTATTGACCACGACAATTTTTTTGTTTCCACTGATTGGAGAAGGTTGAATTATACTCGGGTGCTAAATGCTAAAAATTATAAGGATCAATGCAAAGCACTTCAAGAGTGTGGGTATGCAACAGATCTTAATTATGCTCAAAAGTTAATCACTTTAATCGAACGACTTGGTTTGCAAAGATATGATAAAGGAGTAATTATGGATGTTAACAAAATTTCCGATTGGGCTAAAGACGCCTGGGAGTGGGGGAAAGAAAAAGGAATCACAGACGGCGCTCGCCCTGGTGCTGAAATGACACGCGAAGAAATGGTAACAATGCTCTATCGCTATGATCAAAAAGGAGGCAAAAATGCAACATGCAATTGTTCTGACGTCGGCAGTAGTCGGATTGACACAGGCCTTTAAAATTGCAGGAATTCCAAGCAAGTATTGTCCGACCCTTGCTGTTATAATAGGAATGATTATGCAATTAGCTTTAGCAGGACTATCCGCGGAGAATGCGATTACAGGAATTGTGATTGGTCTTTCTGCTGTTGGTTTATATGAGAGTGGAACGCGGATGGGAGAAAGAATTGAATATGAGGAGTGATAAAAGGCGTCTAGGGAGCGGATCCTTAGAAGCCTTTTTTATTTAGATGCTCAAGATAAAAAGACGTTAAATCTATTTCGTGTGCGCCATTTGTACGCCATTCATGCGCCATTTAATTAGGAATAGGTGGAAAAGATGGACTATTTAGAATAGAACGGATAAAAAGAATGGCTTAGTAGTGCGCATTGCAGCAACTAAGCCATTCTAAAAAATTTACACATTGAACTTGAAATTGACGACATCGCCGTCTTCCATGACATAGTCTTTTCCTTCGCTTCGTACCCAGCCTTTTTCTCTCGCCTGCGCGATGGAGCCGGCTTCAACAAGTTTTTTGTATGCGATGGTGTCGGCTTTAATGAATCCGCGCTCGATGTCGGTGTGAATTTTTCCTGCAGCTTCCGGCGCCTTGGTGCCTTTTTTAATCGTCCAGGCCCGTGTTTCCATTTCCCCTGTGGTAATGTAGCTGATTAAGCCGAGGAGGGAATAGGATGCTTTTACTAAGCGGTCCAGACCCGAGTCGGCGAGGCCCATGGCTTCGAGAAATTCGCCCTTGCTTTCGTCGTCTAAGCCGGAAATTTCTTCCTCGATGGCGGCGGAGATAATAATGGTTTCGTCGCCCCTTTTATCGGCAAAGGCTCGCACTTGATCCACATAGGCGTTTCCTGAAATAATATCGTCTTCACTGACATTGGCCGCATAAATCACGGGCTTCATGGTTAAAAGACTGAAGGAGGATAAAAGCTTCCTGTCTTCTTCCGTGTAGTCTAAAGAGCGGGCCGGATTTTCCGCTTCCAAAGCGGCGATGATTTTTACGATTAAATCGTGCTCCGCTTGCAGACTTTTGTCGCCCTTCATTTGTTTTTTCACCCGTTCCAGACGTTTTTCCAAAAGTTCCAAGTCGGAGAAGATCAGCTCGAGATTAATGGTGTCGATGTCCCGCACGGGATCGACGCTGCCTTCCACGTGAATGATGTTGCCGTCGTCGAAACAGCGCACCACGTGCACCAGGGCGTCTACTTCGCGGATATGTGACAAGAATTGATTGCCCAGGCCTTCGCCTTTGCTGGCACCTTTCACCAAGCCGGCGATGTCGGCAAACTCGATGGTGGCGTAGATGATTTGTTTTGAATGGCTCATATCGCTCAGCGTGTCCAGGCGACGGTCTTTTACCTCTACCATGCCTACATTGGGCTCGATGGTGGCGAAGGGATAATTGGCCGCTTCGGCACCGGCTTGAGTAATGGCGTTAAATAATGTGGACTTGCCTACATTGGGCAAGCCGATAATTCCTAATTTCATAAATACTTCCCCCTCATACTAATCCAGCCCATTATATCATAGTTTTTGCCCCTCTTTTATGGGATAGGATTACATTTTACGAGGCATTCATGTATAATATGAAAGTAAAGCGAGGTGACACATGAGTGCGATAGTAGTAAATGAATTGACAAAAAAATTTCGTCGGAATTTAGTTTTCAATGATTTTAATTTGGAAGTATTCGACGGTGAGATTTTTTCGATTATGGGAACGGAAGGTAGCGGCAAGACAACCTTGGCCCGAATTTTGTTCCATTTCTTAAAACCGAATAAGGGGACGATCCGCATTTTCGATATGGACGGCCAAAAGGAGTCTAAATCCGTGAAGGAGTTTACCGGTTATGTTCCCGAAGATGTTTGGATTTACGATAATTTAAAACCCATGGCTATTTTTAATCATACCTTGGGATTTCATGGATTAAAGAATACGGACGACATTCAATCTTTAATGGAATATTTTGAACTGGATAATCGGCATAAGTTTTCCGATTTAACGGATTCCGAACGCAAGCGCGTGGCAATTATTAATGCCCTCATAGCAAAGCCGAAATTATTGATTTTGGACAATCCGTCCAAGGCTTTGTCTCGAGCCATGTTGGATAAGCTTTTTACTCACATTAAGCGGCTCCAAAGTTCGGAAGGCCTTTCCGCATTGCTTTTGACAGACGATTTATCCATCGGTCAACGTTACGGCGACCGGGGGGCTTATTTATCCGGCGGCCGTTTGACCGGCATTGAGTATTTGAAGGATAAAAAGAACAACGACAAGGTGCTTCGTATTTTCGATGAACTGATCAGTGTCGGTGCCTTTGAAGAAATCGGCGCGACGCTGTTAAAAGATGAATCCGGCGACGTGGAATTTTTCTACGACGGGTATTTGCCTACCCTGACCACGGTATTGCATCAACAAAAAGTGAAAAATTACGTCTTGGAAGATGCGGTCTTGGAAAACAAGGTGGAAATCTTTAAATCCGGCGTCGTGAATAAGCGTCCGGCGAAACCGGCGGAAGCTCTGTCCGATGACACCATTGTGGTTTCCGACGACAAGGCCTTTGAGGCCGAATCAAGCGAACAACCGCAAGCAAAAGAAGCGGACACGGTGGTTTTAAGTGAGCCGCCGGTAAAGGATGAGACGCCTTCGGCTGAAGTGCCTGAAGGTGTCGATAAACCTGAAGTGTCGGATGCGCCTGCCGAAGAAAAGGTGGCCTATGACGACGATTTGATGATTTTGGACAGCCGCAAGACCCAGTCCATCGAACCGGTGGATACCGACGATGTACTCGAGGAAAAATATTCCTTTAAACCGAAAAAGGGGGATGCGTGATGGTTTTTAATCTCGAAATGAAAAATAATCGAGGCAAGGCCTTTGCTTGGTTCTTGGTTGTCGGAATTTTAACCGGCTTGTTAATGGCCTTTTTCCCGCTTTTGCAAGACGACAATCTTCTATCTTTGGCCAATGGTTTCCGCGACGGTTTTTCCGAAAACATGCAGCCGATTTTGGGCTTTGGTCGCGAAATTTCCTTCGATCAATTTACAGACTACGTTCCCTTTATTTTCCAATATTTGGGCGTTCTATTTGCTATTTTTGCCATTCAATTAGGGGCAAAGAGCTTGTCTCGTGAGCAAAGCGCAGGTACCATTGAGTATCTCTATGCCAACCCCATTACCCGTACGGAGATTTACAGCGGCAAATTTTCCGCCAATATGTTGCATTACGGCCTCGTCTTGATTTTCGTCTTGGTCGTGGCGTTTGCTTCTCTCTATGTCTTCGGGGTTCACGATATTCGCAATCTGGCCTTGGTGCTTTTACAGGTATTCATTTGCCTGCTGTTGCTGGGCTTTGAATTTCTTTGCATCGGCTTTTTCTACTCGTCGATTTCTTCCCGTGCTTCTCACGCGGAAGGAGGAAGCCTTCTCTTATTTATTGCCATCGCCCTGGTTTGGGCTGCGTTGCAATTGATGGGAAGTGCAACACAAGCCATTGCGGATTTCTTCCCCTTCACGGCGTTGAATCCGCTGAGCATGGCTGGAAGCGGCGATTTCCAATGGATCGGCATGGTGATCAACATCGTGCTCGGACTGGTCTTCTGGGGACTGGGCTGTATTATCTACAAGGGAAAAGAACTAAAATTTTAAACAAAGACGAGCGGCTCTATGAGTCGCTCTTTTATTCGGAGGGATTATGATTCGATTAATTGCATTAGATTTCGACGGCACCATTGCCGCAAGAAAACAACCTTTCGATGAAACTATGATCCAATACGTGCAACGATGGAAGGACATGGGCATCGAAACCGTGGTGGCTAGCGGCCGTCCCTTTCGTTCGCTTAAAAGAGAGCTTTCCCCGTACAAGGATGAAATGGTCGTCATCAGCAACAACGGCAATTTGATTCGCTATAAAAATTCGGAAGAGACCCTAGACCGCTTTGTTTTCGACAAGGCGGCCATCCGTCCCCTAACGGCGGCCATCGAAGCCAGGGGGCTGCATCCGATTTTTCACGTGGACAGTTACGACAAAGGCTACGATTTGGTCACCCTCCACGAACAAACGGAGCGAGAAGCCTCCTACATTGTTTTTTACGAAAACATGTATAGAGAAATGACCATCGACGATGTCTTAAAAGAAGATGTTCTCGCCGTCGCCGGCTATACCACCGCCGATGTCTTCGAAGGTTTAATTCAGGAGCCGGTGATTAAAGAAGGGGGTCTCACGGCCCATTTGCTGAAAAGCAGAGACCCGAAGCTCTCTCTTTTTGAAATCATCGGCAAGGGAAGCGACAAGTGGCGGGGGCTGAGCACCTACGGCAAAATGAAAAACATCGCCCCGGAAGAGATGGTCGTCGTCGGTGACGATCGAAACGACGGTGCCATGATTACCCATGGTGGGATCGGCATCGCCATGGCTTCGGCACCGGAGGATGTAAAAAAAGTGGCGGATATCATTTGCGAAGAGAAGCCTGAAAATTACGGCGCCTTTCGCTGTGTCGACGGTATTGTGAGAAAAGAGGTGGACAATGAACATTAATTGGTACCCGGGGCACATGAAAAAGACCATCGAGTCTTTAAGAAACATGAAGGCCCAGTGCGATGTGGCGGTGGTTTTATTAGATGCCCGCATTCCCGTAAGCAGCTACAATCCGCTTCTCGACGAGGTGCTCACCTCCATTCCCGTGCTCATGCTCTTAAATAAATCGGATTTGGCGGATCCGAAGGAAACACAGCGCTGGATCGATTATTTTAACGGACAGACGCGCACCTCGGCCATTGCCTGGTCTGCCACATCGAAGCTCAATGAAAAGCGGCTGACAGAAGCGTTAGAAAATGCCGTCACTGATTTGCGGGAAAGAGAAGCGAATAAAGGCATGGAAAAGCGAAAGCTGCGCGTTATGGTGGCGGGGATTCCCAATGTGGGCAAGTCCACCTTTATTAATCAACTGGCGGGAAAAAAATCCGCCGCCATCGGCAATCGGCCGGGCATTACCAAGACCAATCAGTGGATTCGCCACCACAAAGCCTTCGATCTCTTGGACACGCCGGGGGTTCTGTGGCCCAAGTTGGATCCGCCCATTCGCGGCCGCCATTTGGCTTACACGGGCTCCATTAAAGACGAGATCATGGACGTGGAGACCCTGGCCTTTGAGCTGGTGAAAGAAGCCATGAAAAAGTTCGAAGCCCCCATGATGGCCCGCTACGACCTTAAAGAAACCTACGATGATCCCGTGGCGGTTATGGATGCCATTGGCAAGCGGCGAGGCTGCTTAATTCGCGGCGGCGAAATCGACTACACAAAAGTGTCTCACTTAATCTTAGACGAGTTTCGCGCCGGCAATTGGGGCGCGATTAGCTTGGAGCGTGTTGATGACCGATCTGAATTTTGATCTACAGCGGCTGAACGAAGGCTACGATTACATCGCGGGCATCGATGAAGTGGGCCGCGGTTGCCTCTTCGGCGACGTGGTGGCGGCTTGCGTCGTCATGCCTTTGAATGAGTCCATCGAAGGTGTGACGGATTCAAAAAAGCTTTCGCCCAAAAAACGGGGCCTTTTGGAAGGGACCATAAAAGAGCAGGCGCTTTTTTACACCTACGCCAATGAAAGTGCAGAAGTCATCGATGCCATCAACATTAAACAGGCCACCCGACGGGCCATGAAGAGGGCGGCGGAGGCGACATTGACCCATTTCCCGGACAAGAAGATCTTGTTCTTAATCGATGCGGAAACCATCGACCTGGATTGTCATCAAGGGGCGATCATCCACGGCGACGATTTGTCTTACGCCATTGCCTGCGCCTCTATTTTGGCCAAAGAATACCGAGACAGGCTCTGTATTCAGTGGGATGAAAAATACCCCGGCTACGGCATTAAAAAACACAAGGGCTACGGCACGAAACAGCATCGAGAAGCCATACTCGCCCTCGGGCCGTCGGCGGGCCATCGAATGAGTTTTTTAACGAAAATCCTAAACAAATAGAGGACTTCGGAGGTAGGAGGCCTGTGTTTGTCGGCCTGCGGTTTATGGTATAATAGGTTAAAATAGGAGGCAGAAATGGTTGAAAAATATTTTGTTGACCCTTCGGGGAATTCCAATGTAAAAATTGCCGACGACGTCATTACGCGCATCGCTCAAGAAGCGGCCACGCGCGTCGAAGGCGTTTATAATAGCTACACCACAAAGAGAGAAATCGGCGATTTCTTGCCCGGACGGGGCCAAGGGAAGACTAAAGTCACCGCCGACGAAGAAAAAAGCGTGGTGGATATTTCCATCGTCGTAGAATACGGACGCAACATCGTTGCAGTGGCGGAAGAAGTACAAGATGCCGTAAAGGTCAGTCTTGAAAATATGACGGATTTAGATATTACGGCGGTTAATGTTCACGTCAACGGCGTACGCGCCCAAGAAAAAGAATCCGTGTAAAGGGTAAGAATTTTGTTAAGCAATAAGTTGAGCAGAAAACTGTCCAGAATCGGCACCATGCAAATTCTTTTTGCCATGGAGCACAGAGGCGAATTTGCCATGGATGTGGCGGAATCTTTTTTCGAAAGCGTCTGGGACGAACACGAAGTAGAGGAGATGTATCGCCACGTCTTTACCGAGAAGAAAGCGGCTTTTCGTTTAGAATCCGCATCGGATGGTCCATTTTCCCCCGATGAAAAGGCCTACATTATCCAAAGCGTCGAAATCATTGTTAACAACAAAGAGGCCATCGACAAAATCATTGACGATCACTTAAATGACGGATCCATTCGTCGCATTTCCACTGTAGATCTGTCGATTTTGCGTGTGGCTGTGGCGGAAATTATGTATCACGAAGACATTGCGCCGCCGGTTTCCATTAACGAAGCCGTTGATTTGGCGAAAATGTACAGCACATCCGACAGCGCCCGCTTTATTAACGGCGTGCTGGGTCACATTGTTCGAGAAGGCGGCCATGAATCCAATTAGTGTATCGGAGCTTCTCGCCTATACGAAAAAAGTGCTCAAGACGGATTACATGTTGAACCACGTCTTGATTAAAGGGGAGCTTTCCGAAATCAAAACAGCGTCCAGCGGCCACATGTATTTCACGATCAAAGACGACAAGGCCCGCATGGACTGCATCATGTACAGAGACGACGCCGAAGCGTCGGACATGGATTTTCAAGTGGGCATGGAAGTGGAAATGAACGGCTCCGTGGCCATTTACGCCCCCTCCGGGCGGCTGCAATTTGTGGCGAAAACCATGGAACTCACCGGGGAAGGCGCCCTTTACAAACTTTTTCTAAAATTAAAAGACCTTCTAAGCAAAGAAGGTCTATTTGATATGGACAAAAAGGTGGCTTTGCCCGAGATGCCCAAGACCGTAGGCGTGGTTACCAGTACGGCCGGGGCGGCCCTTCACGATTTTCTGCAAGTGGCGGCCAACAGAAACCCCGCCGTCTCCGTCATCGTCTCGCCTACCCTCGTACAGGGCGAAGGCGCCGGCGCCTCCATCGCTCGTGCTTTTAAGCGGCTGGATGCACGGGATGATGTGGACGTGATCCTCATTACCCGCGGCGGCGGCAGCATGGAGGATTTGTTTTGCTTTAACGACGAAACCTTGATTCGTACCTTGGCCGAAAGGCGTCATCCGGTTGTTTCCGCCGTGGGCCACGAGGTGGACACCACCCTTTGCGATTACGTGGCCGATGTGCGTGCGGCGACGCCGACCCACGGTGCGGAGATTATCGTCAGCCCGAGGGAAGAGATTTTATCCACCTCAAGGGGCCGCCTTCAGGTGATGGAACACGCCATTGCCCTATCCCTACACGAGGCGAGACGGCGAAACGACGTGCTGGGCCATCGCCTGCATCAAACCGTGTCCATGGAGGCCATTTTAAATAAGCGTCTGGCTCAAAAGGCCGTAAAAGAACGGATGGACTTTCGCATGAAAGAGGCCGTGAATCGCCACGTACAATCCCTAAATCGCTACGGCATACGCATAAAGGCCGTGAATCTACCGGCACGGGCGGCGCGGGATGCAGAAAGTCTCGCGCTAATGAAACAGCGTATGGTGCGACAATCCGCATTGGCGGTAAAAAATGCCCGGCGTGATTTGGCGGAGCTGGATAATCGCATGAAGACCATGGGCAAGGAGCGGGTAAAGCCGCGGGTGCGCGTTCAGAATCGCTACATACGATCGGCAACTGAGGTCGACGTGGGGGATGTGTTAAAGGTGGATCTTTTAGACGGATCCATTGCAGCTCGGGTGCTTTCCATAGAAAGGAACGGTCATGAATTATAAAGAAAAGTCGGAACAGCTGGAAAAAATCGTGGAGCGCATGGAAAATGAAGACCTTTCTCTGGAAGAGATGGTAAAGCTCTACGAAGTGGCCACATCTCTTTACCGGGAACTGGAAAAAGACTTAAAGGGCTTGGAACAAAAGGTGCGTGTGCTCACTGAAGGCATGGAAGAGGAGGGCGACAATGAACTTTGATGCGCGTTTAAAGGCATATTACGAGGCCATTCCCTCGGCGGCCGACGAACTAAAAGAAGCCATGATCTACTCCCTGTTTACGGGAGGCAAGCGGGTGCGTCCCACGCTGTTTTACACCGTATTAAAGGATTTCGGCTACGAAGGCGACGCGGCCTTTTACTTTGCCGCCGCCATGGAATCCATCCACACCTACAGCTTGATTCACGACGATTTGCCCGCCATGGACGACGACGATTTCCGGCGGGGAAAGCCCTCCTGCCACAAGGCCTACGGCGAAGCTTTGGCCATTCTCGCCGGCGACGGGCTTTTGTCGCAGGCGGCAGAGCTTGCCGCGGAAGGGGCGTCTTTGGATCCCGAAGGCGGCATCGACGCCATGAAATACTTATTTAAAGCCGCAGGTACCACGGGCATGGTGGACGGTCAGGTGCTTGACATTCGCGCCGGTGCATCCTCAGGCGACGAAGTGATCTACAAGCGAAAAACCGGTGCTTTGTTGGGCGCCTGCTTCGCCATGGCCGGTGCCTTGGCGGGAAAATCCAAAGAGGTTAACGACACCTTGTACCGCGTCGGCGAAACCTTGGGCCTGAGCTATCAATTCCAAGACGACTACTTCGATTTGGAAGAAGACGGCGCGGAAGTGAATCCCGACGACTACCTGTTGAAGGCCCGTGAATACACGGAAGAATGTTTAAGCCTTCTCGCCTCTGTCGGACAATTCAAAGAAACGGAAGCGCTGATCGATAAGATTTTAAAACGAGACAGGTGATGGCGTGAAAGAGCGTGCAGATGTCCTTTTAGTGAAGAAGAATTTAGCGCCGTCCAGAGAAAAAGCCAAGACCATGATTATGGCCGGAGAAGCCTTTATCGGCACGGAGCGCATCGCCAAGGCCGGTCAAATGATCGATGTAGAAGCGGAAATCAGCGTCAAGGGCCATAGTTTAAAATACGTTTCCCGCGGGGGATTTAAGCTGGAAAAAATCATCGAAAACTGCGGGATCGATTTAACGGACAAAGTGTGCATGGACATCGGCTCCTCCACCGGCGGCTTTACCGATTGCATGCTGGCCCACGGCGCGAGAAAGGTCTACGCCGTGGATGTGGGATACAATCAACTGGCCTATTCTTTGCGGGTGGATCCCCGGGTCGTGGTCATGGAGCGGACCAATGTGCGCTATTTGGATGCGGAGGATCTGGACGATGCAATGGATTTTATTTCCATCGACGTGTCCTTTATCTCCCTTGAATTGGTGCTTCCCAAGGCCGTGAGCTATTTGTCCGACACAGGGAAGATCGCCGCGTTAATCAAGCCCCAATTTGAAGCGGGCAAAAACAAGGTAGGCAAAGGTGGCATCGTCTCCGACCCCGAAGTCCACCGAGAGGTTTTAAATAAAATACATGATCTCGTTCAAGACTTGGGTATGTATCCCGAGGTACTTACTTTCTCGCCGATTCAGGGCGCGACGGGGAACACGGAATTTTTAATGCTTATGACGAAGGACGGCGCCGCATCGAAACCCATCGACATCGACGAGGTAGTGCGGGCGTCCGGGGAGGAGTTTCGCTAATATGTTTTTACGCCTTCAAATCGATGACTTCGCCATTATCGATCACTCGTCCATGGAATTTCACGACGGCTTTTCCGTATTGACCGGGGAGACCGGCGCAGGAAAATCCATTATTATGGATGCCATCGGATTGATTCTCGGCGGGCGGGCTCAAAAAAATATGATTCGAAAAGGCGCGGAGCGGGCGTCGATTCAGGGCGTTTTTATCACGAAGAATAAAAAGGCTCTGGACTTTCTCAAAGAGCACAACATTCCCTTTGAAGATGTGATTATTGTGGAGCGAAGCATCGAACGGGAACGGCCGTCCTTGTCGGAGATCAACGGAAAAATCGTGACCAACGGGGTTTTAAAAGATTTCGGCTCCATTCTCGCTCTGTCGGAAGTGCAAGGCGAAAACAGCTTTCTCATGAAGCCGGATTTTCAGCTGGAGCTATTGGATCGCTTCTGCGGCGAAGAACAAAAAAAGGATCTCGCCGAGCTAAAGACCATTTACGGCGAATACCGCCAACTGACAAATCGCCTGAAAAGCGAGGTGAAAGATCCCGAGGCCTTGGCCAGAGAAGGGGATCTCTTGCGGTATCAAATCGATGAGATCGAAACCCTGGCCCTTCAAGAAGGGGAAGACGAGGCCTTGGCCGAAGAATTTCGCGCGAGAAACAGCCACACGGAAACCTTGGAACTTCTTCAGGAAATGAATCAGCTGGCTTATGAAGAAGGGGGCATTCGCTCGCTTTTGGATCGCTACGGCACAGCACTGGAGAAGGTGGCGAATAACGACAATCACTTCGCCGATCTCTTCGAATCCTTTGAAGACATTCGCTACGGCTTTCAGGATCTGGCTCAAAGCATTCGGGACAAGGGCGAGAATTTCGACGACGATCCCGAGCGTTTGCAGGAAGTTACGGATCGGCTGGACGCCATTCATTCCATGAAGAGGAAATACGGCGACAGCTACGAAAAGATTCAGGCTTTTTTAGAACAAAGTAAGGAGCGGCTGGCCTTCATCGGCGATTACGAGCACGTCGTGGAATCCATGAAGCAGGCCTGTGAGGAGAAGAGGGAAGCGGCCACATCCCTCGCCCTTCGCATGAGAAAGCGGCGGATGGATGCGTCGCAAGTACTTGAAGGGCGCATGGCCCGTGAAATGGAAGAGTTGGACATTCAGGGCGCGGCCTTTCAGGTGGAATTTTCCGAAAGTGCCCTGGCGGCAGAAGGCATGGACAGCGTGCGCTTTCTCGTCGCCACAAACAGAGGCGAAGATCTCCTCCCCATGGCGGACATCGCATCGGGCGGCGAGATCAGCCGCATCTTTCTAGCGTTTATCAGCATATTCTCCGATTTGGATGAGCGGGAAATTCTCATTCTCGACGAAGTGGACACAGGCATGAGTGGCAAGACGGCAAAAGTGGTGGCAGAGAAAATGAAACGCCTCTCCCAAGACCGGCAACTCATCGTCGTGAGCCATCTGCCTCAGGTGGTGGCGCGGGCCGATCGCCAATACCGCATTCAAAAGCGGTTGGAGGCAGGTCGCACCGTCTCCTTCGTTCAAAAATTAAGCGACGAGGAACGCATCGCCATGCTGGCCACTATGATTAGCGGCGAAGACACGGAAAAGACGAGAGAAACGGCACGCGAAATGTTACGAAACCGAATTTAGGAGGTTTTATGATTTCTGAAGAGCGCATTATACGCAGCGAAAAAATTTATGAAGGAAAGATCGTCTCCTTAAGTTGTCATACCGTGGAGCTGGACGGCCAACGTTACGGCAAGCGGGAAGTGGTAGAGCACGCCGGCGGTTGCTGCATGGTGGCTCTCTGTGAAGACGGCAAAATTCCCTTTGTGAAGCAATACCGTATCGCCACGAAAAAAAGTCTCCTGGAACTTCCCGCCGGACTCATCGAACACAACGAAAACCCCATGAAGGCCGCCATTCGCGAACTGGCCGAGGAAACGGGGCTTGTGGCAGAATCTGCCGAGTTTCTCTTGGAAGCTTACACATCCCCGGGCTTTACCAACGAAAAAATCCATATTTTCTATTGTGAAAATCCCACGCCCGGTGAAATGCACTTAGACGACACGGAAGACTTGGAAGTGGTCTATATGGACCTGGACGAAGCCTTGCACATGATTAAATTAGGCGAAATTATTGACGCGAAAACCATGATCGGCCTCTATGCCGTAAAAGAAATGAGAGATGCTAATGAACAAAACCATTGAATACTTAAGAAAACAAACCGACTTGCGGCCGGAGATCGGCATTATTTTAGGAAGCGGCTTAGGTGACTTCGCCGAATCCATCGAAGATGCCGTGGCCATTCCCTACAAAGACATTCCCGGATTTAAACAATCCACGGTTGAGGGCCATAGCGGCGAGCTGATTTTCGGCACCTTGGCGGGAAAAAACATCGTCGCCATGAAAGGCCGCATCCATTTCTACGAAGGCGTGGATATGGCTGATGTGGTCTTCCCGGCGAAGATTCTCTGCGAAATGGGCATTCAAACCTTGATCGTAACCAACGCCGCCGGCGGGGTAAATGAATCCTTCGAACCCGGCGACTTAATGATTATCACCGATCATATTAATTTCAACGGGAAGAATCCCTTAATCGGCCCCAACGACGGCAAGGGCGAGCGTTTCCCGGATATGTCTTATGCCTACGAACCGAAGCTTGCGGCCCTGGTGAAATCCGTAGCCGAAGAATTAAAGATCAAGCATCAAAGCGGCGTGTATATGTACATGACCGGCCCCAGTTACGAAACGCCGGCGGAAGTGCGCATGGCCCGCATTTTAGGCGCCGATGCCGTGGGCATGAGCACAGTGCCTGAAGTGATTATTGCCAATCACCGAGGCGTGAAGGTCATCGGCATTTCCTGCATTACCAATATGGCGGCGGGCATTTTGGATCAACCTTTGGAACACGAGGAAGTGATCGAGATTTCCGCCCGCGTCGCCGACGATTTTAAAGCATTGGTCACGAAAACCATCGAGGCGATTTAACATGAGCGTATTAGAAGTCATCGAAAAGAAAAAACACGGCGAAATTCTGTCGAAAGAAGAAATCGAAACCACCATTGCCGGCTACCTTTCCGGCGCCGTTAAAGATTACCAAATGAGTGCCCTCTTAATGGCCATTTACTTTTCCGGCATGGAAGGGGATGAAATCGCCCATTTAACCCGCACCATCATCGACTCCGGCGAAACCGTGGACCTTTCCTCCATTAAGGGCACGGTGGTGGACAAGCACTCCACCGGCGGCGTAGGCGATACGACCACCCTTATTATCGGGCCCATTCTCTCTGCCTACGGTTTGCCCTTCGGCAAAATGAGCGGCCGCGGCCTGGGCCACACCGGCGGCACTTTGGATAAGCTGGAATCCATTCCCGGCCTTCGGGTGGATTTAAGTATGGATGAAATCGTCTCCTCTACCAATGCCATCGGTATGGCCATTGCAGGACAGACGGCCAATATTACGCCGGCGGACAAAAAGCTTTACGCCTTGAGAGACGCCACGGCCACGGTGGATTCCATTCCCCTCATCGCATCGAGCATTATGAGCAAGAAGCTCGCCATTCACGGCGATTGCTTGCTCCTTGATGTAAAGGTAGGCGACGGCGCCTTTATGAAGAATAAAGAATCGGCTCGGGAATTGGCGGAAACCATGGTGCACATCGGCGAGACCTTCGGCAGAAAGACCCTGGCCATTTTAACGGCCATGGAAGAGCCCTTGGGACGCGCCGTAGGCAATGCACTGGAAGTGGAAGAAGCCATCGCCACATTAAAGGGCGAAGGTCCCGAGGATTTAACAGCCCTTTGCATCACCTTATCCACGAAGCTGATTCACCTGGCCGAAGGCGGCGACGAAAAGGCAATTGAACAAAAGGTGAAAGACTTAATCCAAAGCGGCAAGGCCCTGGATAAGCTCAGAGTATTTATAAAAAATCAAGGTGGCGACGAGAATGTCATCGACGATTTTGATCTTTTCCCGCAAGCTGAAAAGACCTACGACGTGATCAGTGAAACCGAAGGCTATTTAAGTCATTTGCCTGCCCACGAAGTCGGCATTATATCCAGAGATTTAGGTGCCGGGCGCGTGAGAATGGACGATGAACTGGACATGGCCGCCGGCGTGTACCTGCACAAGAAGCGCGGGGACTACGTGAAGAAGGGCGAGGTGCTGGCCACCTTTTACGGCGGAAAGAACCGCCTCTTCGAAGAGCTGGCGGAGCGCTTTTTATCCATTGCCCGTTTTTCCGACGAGTCGGTTTCCGTGGAGCCTTTAATAATAGACGAGGTTTATTATGGACATAAGTAACTACATCTGGTCGATACCGGCACTGATCATCGCCATCGTCGGCCACGAAATCGGCCACGGCTACGTCTCCTACTTTCTAGGCGACGACACGGCGAAGCGAGACGGCCGATTAAGTTTAAATCCCCTGGATCACATCGATCCTGTCGGACTTCTATTTATGATCGTCTTTCGCTTCGGCTGGGCGAAAGCCGTGCCCATTAATCCGGCCTATTACAAAAACCGCAAAACCGGCACGATCCTCGTGTCTTTGGCGGGGGTGACGGTGAACTTTATCTTTGCCCTTCTCGGCGCCTTTTTCTTCGTGTGGACGTCGAAACATCAATTTGTCATCAGCAATTTCTTTCTGCACTTTCTTTGGTACAATGCCATGCTCGGCGTCTTTAATCTCGTGCCTCTGCCGCCTTTAGACGGCTCGAAAGTGTTGGCGTCCCTCTTGCCGCCGAAGACGGAATTCGCCTTCTACCAATATGAAAAATACTTCTATTGGATTTTATTTCTCGGCGTGGTCACCGGTGCGATCCCCCGTATCATCGGGCCGGTGGTTGAAGGCTTCATCCAAGTCTGCGTGGGCCTCGCCATGATCCTTGTCTCATGAGCTACGAATTCGTTTACGGCTCCTTTTCCGGGCCCATGGATGTGCTGTTGGATTTGATTAAAAAGCGGGAGATGGATATTTACGACATTCAAATCCACGTCCTCGTAGAAGATTTTCTCGCCTATTTAGACGGGATGACGGGCCCAGTATTGGATGCCATGGTTGATTTTCTCGCCATGGCCAGCTACCTTCTCGCCATTAAAAGCCGCATGCTTTTGCCCAAGCCCGTGACGGAGGAGGAAGAGGAAGAAGAGGATCCTCGGGATAGCCTCGTGGAGCGGATTTTAGAATACAAGCGCATGAAGGCGGCGAGTTTATTGTTGGATGAAATGGCCGCCTATGAAGACGGCGCCATTTATAAAAAGCAGGAAGACTTCTCGGATTTTTCCGAGGAGGAGCTCTTGGCCGAAGGCGACGCATCCCGTTTGGCGAAAGCCTTTCGCGACGTCATGGTGCGCTTTGAAATTCACGAAGCGGCGCGGCAATCCTTGGAGAAAATTCCCGCCGCGGAATTTAGCTTCAAGCAGGCTGCGGAGAAAATTGACGCCGCCTTCAGAAAGTGGGAGAAGCCGCGATTTTTTCAAATGATGGAAGATGCACAGAGCCGAATCGAAATCGTGACGGTATTTCTCACCCTCTTGGAGCTGATGAAGCTTGAAAAGATCAGCTGCCGTCAAGAAGGAAAAGACATCGTACTGATAAAAAAAGGAATGATCCATGGAACTGAAAGCCAAAGTTGAAGCCCTTTTATTTGCCTGGGGCGAACCCATTACGGAAAAAGAAATGGCAGAAGCCTTGCAGGTAACAGCCATTGAGCTTCAGGCTGCCATCGGTGAATTAAAGGCGGATTTATCCGGCGAGGAGCGAGGCCTGCGCCTGGTTTGTGTCAACGACAGCTATCAGCTCTCCACAAAGCCGGAGCTTTTTGAGGCCATTAGCGATTTCGCGAAAAAAACGCGGACGAAAAGCTTATCCAATGCCGCCCTGGAGACCCTTTCCATCGTCGCCTACAAGCAGCCGGTATTAAAATCCGAAATTGAAGAGATTCGGGGCGTGCGCTGCGATCAGGTGCTGAAAAGCCTTGAGCGCATCGATTTAATCGCCGTCCTCGGCCGCATGGAAATTCCCGGTCGCCCGAAAGTTTACGGCACCACGGAGACCTTTTTACGAAAATTCGGCCTGTCCGGCTTGGAAGACTTGCCGAAAGAAGAAGCAATGGTAGAGATGGAGGAATCATGAGACTTCAGAAATACATGGCTCATGCCGGTGTTGCCAGCCGCAGAAAATGCGAAGAAATTATCGATGCCGGCCGCGTTAAAATAAACGGTGTGACCGTAACGGAACAGGGCATGAAAGTAGAGGAAGATGTTCGGGTCACCGTCGACGGAAAGCTTCTTCGCCTGCCGAAGACCAATCACTATATTTTATTAAATAAACCACGCGGCGTCGTCTCCACTGCAGACGACAACAAGGGGCGCAAGACCGTCCTCGATCTGGTTCCCTTAAGAAAAGGCCAGCGCCTGTATCCCGTGGGTCGGTTGGACATGGATTCCTCGGGGCTCTTGCTTTTAACGGACGACGGCGAATTGACTCAGCGCTTACTCCATCCGAAATACGAGCTGGAAAAAACCTATCGCGTGACGGTAAAGGGCATCGTCGATGAAGAAACGGCGCACAAACTTTCCTCGGGCATTGAACTGAACGACGGCATGACGGCGCCGGCAAATTTTAAAATTTTAGAACATAGAAACGCAAAGACCCGTATGGAAGTTGTGATCCACGAAGGACGCAATCGCCAAATTCGCCGCATGTTTGAAGCCGTGGGTGCGGAAGTGGTGGAGCTTGAGCGGATTCAAATGGGCCCATTAAAGCTTGGCATGTTAGGCAAAGGGGAATACCGCCCCCTTCGGGAAAAAGAAATTCGGGTGTTGAAGTCATGGAAGTAATCCCGACATCGGCGGTGGCCTGGTCCCACACCGTGCTGGAAAATTTCTTAACGAAGGACCATGTGGCCGTGGATCTCACGGCGGGCAACGGAAAAGATACCTTGTTTCTTGCCGAGCGGGCAAGTCGCGTTTTGGCCATGGACATACAACAGGCCGCCATCGAGAAGACAGAGGCCTTTTTAAAGGAAAAGCATGTAAAGAATGTGGCGCTGATTCGCGACAGCCACGAAAATGTATCCCGCTACGTGGATCTTCAAGCGGTGGATGTTTTTGTCATGAACCTGGGCTATTTGCCCGGCGGTGACAAAAAAATCACCACCACATGGCCTACCACGATGCACACATTAAATGAAATCCTCGCCGCCATGAAACCCGGCGCCCTCTTGAGTCTCGCCATCTATCCGGGCCACGAGGAAGGCAAGGTGGAGAGCGAGGGCATCGAAGAGATGATCGGCGCATTGGATCAGAAAGTGTACAAGGTGGTGAAAATCACCTTTCCCAATCAAAATCATTGCCCGCCCTACTGGGTCGGCATTGCGAGGTGTTAGATGATATTGGTCATAGGAGGCGGACCCGCCGGCATGATGGCCGCCATCAAAGCGGCGGAGAAGGCAGAGGTCACCTTAATCGAAAAAAATGAGAAATTGGGAAAGAAGCTGTTTATTACAGGCAAGGGACGGTGCAATCTCTGTAACGACTGCGACGATCCCTTTTTCTTTGAGGCATTGAATCGAAATGCAAGCTTCATGTACTCGTCCTATTACAGCTTGACCGCCGTCATGCTGAAAGATTTCTTCGAAAGCCGAGGCACCCCACTAAAGGTGGAGCGAGGCGATCGAGTCTTTCCGAAAAGCGACAAGTCCTCGGACATCATTAAAACCTTGGAACGGGAGCTTGAGAAGAGAAAGGTAGCCATTCGCCTAAACACGACGGCGGAATCCATTGAAAGAGAGAAGGGCGGCTATGTCGTAAGGACAAATAGAGACACTTTCCGCACAGACAAAGTCATCGTCGCCACAGGGGGGATGACCTATCGCCTCACCGGCTCCACCGGGGACGGTTATGGTTTTGCCGAAGCTTTCGGCATGGGCGTGGTGAGACCCGTGGCGGGACTCGTGGGCTTAAAGCTAAAAGAAGACTACTTAGAGGCATTGTCCGGCCTGTCCTTAAAAAACGTGGCCCTGACGGCGACGACGAAAGAGGGACGCTTTTCCGATTTCGGTGAAATGCTCTTTACCCACTTCGGCATCAGCGGGCCCATCGTTCTGAGCCTCTCTTCGAAAATTAATCGCTCCGATAAAGTGGATCTTTCCCTTGACTTCAAGCCCGCACTTACAGAAGAGGTGCTTGATAAGCGGCTTTTGCGTGAAGTGAAGGACAATTCCAATCGGGCCATGCATAATTTGATGAAGCATCTTTTGCCCAAGTCTTTAATCGCACCGGTATTGGATCAGGCGCAAGTGCCGCAGGATTTGCCTGCCCATCAATTGTCCCAAGAAATGCGCCGCGAACTGATTCACACGCTGAAAAATTTCCGCCTCCACTACGACAGCCTGTTTAACGAAAACACCGGGATTATTACCACCGGCGGCGTGGATGTGAAGGACGTGGATCCGTCGACCATGGAAAGCAAAAAAGCCGAAGGCCTTTACTTTTGCGGCGAAGTTTTAGACGTGGACGGACCCACCGGGGGCTTTAATCTACAGATCGCATTTTCAACCGGCTACTTAGCCGGACTGTGTTCCGGGGAGGAGGAATCAAATGAAAACCATCGCCATTGACGGCCCTTCCGGCGCGGGGAAAAGCGCCATAGCCGGCGCTTTAGCGAAGCGCTTGGGCTACGAATACATCGACACCGGTGCCCTCTATCGCACCATCGCCTACATCGCCGTAAACGAAGGCGAAGACCTTACGACAGAGGAACTTTTATCGCGGGTGGACGATCAGTCCATCGACTATAAAGACGGCGCCGTCTTATTAAACGGCGTGGCACTGGGCGATGTCATTCGCACGGAGGCCATCTCCCAGAAGACGTCGCAGCTTTCGAAAGAGCCGGCGGTGCGGGATTACCTTCTGTCTCTTCAGCGGCGCCTCGCTGAAGGCGGCGGCGTGGTTATGGAAGGCCGCGACATCGGCACCGTGGTCCTGCCCGCGGCAGATGTAAAATTTTTCCTCACAGCATCAGAAGAAGAGCGGGCGCGCAGACGCTACGAACAGCGCCAGGCCTTTGGCGAGTCCGTCGATCTGGAAACGATCAAAGCCGACATCCACGCCCGAGATGAGCGCGATAAAAACCGAGAAGTGGCCCCGTTAAAACAGGCGGCGGATGCCATACTCGTAGATTCTACCGATATGAGTGAAGACGAAGTCTTGGATACCATGGCGAGCTATGTGGAGAACGACCATGTTCTATAATGTCATTAAGGCGATTACCGGGTGGCTGTTAAAAATCCTCTATCCCTACGAGGTTGTGAATATGCCTGCGCTGGAAGAGAAGGCCTACCTCTTAGTGGCCAATCACAAGAGCAATTGGGATCCTCTTTTCCTATCGATCTTGTTTCCCAAGCAAGTGCGTTGGATGGCGAAGCGGGAGCTTTTTGAGATACCGATACTGAAACAAATCCTTCAGGGCGTCGGCGCCATTTCCGTGGACCGGAACCACGGCGATGCGAAAAGCACCATCATCGCCATGCGCGCGTTGAAAAACAAAGAAATTATCGGCATTTTTCCGGAAGGAACGCGGGTAAAGACCGTGGACTACGATCAAGGCAAGCCCGGCACCATTCTTTTGGCCGCCCGCACGGGCACTGAAGTTTTGCCGGTGTACATTGAAGGGGACTACAAACTCTTTCGCAAGCGGCGTTACATATTCCGAACGCCCATTCCCTTCGAAAAAGAAAAGCTCACGGAAGAGGTGTACCAAAAGCGGATGCACGCTTTAATGGCCACGATTTACGAAGGGAGAGACTACCTTGGAAATACTTTTGAGTGAATGCTACGGCTTTTGCGGCGGCGTGAAGCGGGCCGTAGAAAGCGCCTTTCAGACAGCACAGGCCTACGACGACGTCAAGATATTGGGCGAGCTGGTGCATAATGCACAAGTAAACGACGACTTGCGGGCAAAGGGCGTCGAGCTCATCGACGAAGGCCATTTGCCGAGCAATGCCACGGTGATTACGAGAAGCCACGGCACGACAAAGGCTTTAAAGAAAGAACTGAACGCAAAGGGCAATCGCGTCGTGGACACCACCTGCCCCTTTGTCTCGAGAATTTACACCATGGTGGAGGAAAACAATGCCAAGGGAATCCCCGTGGTCATCGTCGGCGACAAAGACCACCCGGAAGTAAAGGGCATCGCTTCTTATGGCGACGATGTATATATTGTCGGTGAGGCCGATGAAGTGGACGCACTGCCCTTAAGTGAGAAAAATCAAATTGCCCTTGTTTCCCAGACGACGAATCCCAAGAAATTGGTTGATTCTGTAGAAGAAAGGCTAAAAGGTATTTTCACGGGAGAGATTTTAAGGTATAATACCATATGTAAAGCCACAAACGACCGTCAGGATGCCTGTCGCATGTTGGCTACTCATGTGGATTGTATGCTCGTTATAGGTGGTAAGAATAGTGCAAATACGAAGAAACTCGTAAAGATTGCGTCAGAACATTGCGAACATGTCTATCATATTCAAACCATATATCAACTCGATCTACGTCCATTTAAAAAATTCAATAAAATTGGTATTACCGCCGGAGCATCCACTCCGGACTCGGTAATCAAGGAGGCTGTTAGTAGAATGGATAATATGAACAGGGACGAAATGAACAATGAAATGATGGAGGCCATTGAAAACTCTTTCACGCGTGTACGTCGCGGTGAAATTGTCGATGGCGAGGTATTATACGTAACCGACGACGAGGTTATGGTTAATATCGGCTACCGCGCAGACGGTATCATCTCCAGAGATGAATTGTCCAACGACCCCAATGTAAAACCGAATGAAATCTTCAACCAAGGAGATCAAATTCAGGTTTACGTTATGAAAATGGACGATGGAGACGGTAATGTCGTTTTATCCTTTAAACGCGTGGAAAACATGAAGGTTTGGGATGAAATGGAAGAAAAATTTGAAAACGGCGAAACGGTTATGGCTCATGTCACCAATGTCGTCAAAGGCGGCTTGACCTGTGATGTCGACGGCTTAAACGGATTTATTCCCGCATCTCACGTTTCCGTACGTTTCCAAAGAGATTTAAGCAAATACGTCGATGAAGATTTAGAATGCGAAATCATCGATTTCGATAAGGGCAGAAGAAAATTTGTCCTCTCTCGCAAAAACATCGAATCCAAGGAAATCGAAGAAAAACGCAAAGAAGTATACGGTACCCTTCAAGAAGGCGAATTCATCGAAGGTACGGTTCAACGCTTAACCAACTTCGGCGCATTTGTCGATGTCGGCGGCGTAGACGGATTGATTCACATCTCCGAACTTTCCTGGAACCGCGTTAAACATCCCAGCGATGTCGTAAGCCCCGGCGAAAAGGTAAAAGTATTGGTTCTGAAGATCGACGAAGAAAAGAACCGCATCGCCCTCGGTTTAAAACAAACCACCCAAAAACCCTGGGATACTTTCGTTGAAACTGTACAAGTCGGCGACGACGTCAAGGGTACGGTCGTAAACATCTTGGACTTCGGCGCATTCGTTCGCCTGGAATCCGGTGTAGACGGCTTGCTCCACGTTTCTCAAATTTCCAGACAACACGTCGAAAAACCGTCTGATGTCTTAGAAATCGGTCAAGAAATCGACGTTCGCGTCACCGATATTAACTTCGAAGACAAGAAGATTTCTCTTTCCATGAAGGCCCTTCAACCGGGCGGCGAAGACGAACAAGCGCCTCGCGAAAGAAAGAAAGAGCAAAAACCTCGTCGCAGAGAACAACCGCAAGTCGAAGCAAAACCTGAAGAGGAAAGCTTCTCCATGGCAATCGGCGATTTGATCAACTTCGATCAACTTGAAACCGTCGAAGCGGAAGAACCCCAAGACGAAGAATAATAAAACAAATGCGCTTTCTGAGGAGAGCGCATTTTTTGTAGGTGAAGAATGACAACTGAAGGGATTATCTTGGGCGTATGGCTGGGCCTCATTCTGGCGTGGAAAAACAAGTTTTTTTTACAGGAGCCTCGCTTTAAAAATTTAATCGTCGCAGGTACCGGCGCCGCACTCTTTATTATTGCACTAAAGGCGGCGCCTTCAGTGCCTTTTCTTGCGGCACACTTTTCGGCCGTTCATGCCCTCGCACTTTTTATCATGGCTGTAGGCTGCCTGATGGGGCGCCATTTAGGTTATATTCTATCCGGCGTAGGACTTGCCCTAAACGGCGTCGTAGTTGCTTTAAACGGCGTCATGCCTGTGGAGGCGGAGGCGCTGTTAAAGATCGGCGATGTCCGTGCCCTCACTTTAATTACAGAGGGCCGGGTCTTGACCCACGGCTTGGCCAATGAGGCGACGCGCCTTCGCTTTTTATGCGACCGCTTCTGTTACGCTTCGGCCATCTCTTCGGCGAAGGTCATGAGTCTCGGCGACGGTTTGATCGCCATGGGATTATTTTTATTTGTAGCCAGTGCTACATCGTATTTATTTGGAAAGGCGGATCGCCATGCAATGGATAAGTGAAACCTTATCGATGCTGCGGATTCAAGACGTCATCGACATCGCCATCGTGGCGGTGATTATCTATTGGCTCTTCAAATTAATCAAGGGCACCCGCGCCGAGCAATTAAGCAAAGGGATCGTCGTGGTCTTGATTCTGACGAAGCTCAGCGAAATTTTACAAATTTATATGCTTAACTACCTGTTGAAAAGCATGTTGACCTGGGGATTTTTGGGCCTGTTCATCGTCTTTCAACCGGAAATCCGGCGAGGTCTTGAATTTATTGGCCGCAACAGCTCCATTCGAAAGGGTTTTGTCCTGTCGGGAACGCGGGATGAATCCACCATTAATGAAATTATCGGCGCCGTGGCCTCTTTGTCTCGCCAGAAAATCGGCGCATTAATGGTGATCGAACGGAAAACCGGGCTAAATGAGATTATCGAAACGGGGACACCTATTTACGGCGACCTGTCCTCGGGCCTGTTAATCAATATTTTCATTCCCAACACGCCGCTCCACGACGGTGCCGTGATTATTAACGGGGATAAAATCATCTCCGCCGCCTGTTTTCTTCCCTTAACAGAGGAAAAGGGCCTGTCCAAGGAATTGGGCACGCGCCACCGTGCGGCCATTGGAATTAGTGAAAAAAGCGACGCCTTTGCCATCGTGGTCAGCGAGGAAACGGGCTCGATCTCCGTCGCCGAATATGGAAACATTAACCGCCACCTGGATCTGTCCACTTTAGAGCAGATGCTTAGGGCCATCTATTTTCCGAAGAGTGACGAGGAGGAAATGTAATGCGCGATAAATATTTAAATTTAGTTGCGAATAATCAAGACACGATTAAGAAAATTTTCTCCCTGATTTTGTCTATTCTACTTTGGTTCTTTATAATTACGGAAATCGATCCGGTAATCACCAAGGATTTCACCAATGTGGAAGTGGAACTCAGAAATCAATCCACCATGCGTGAAGCGGGGATGGAGCTCTTAAAAAGTGACGATTACACCACCAATATCGTGGTCTCCGGCAATCGCAGCGCCATCATCGGATTAAAAGAAGAGGATATTTCAGCCTATGTGGATCTCGGGGAAGTGCAACCGGGCTCTCAACGGCTTCCCATCCATTTCCGCCTTTCCGACGAGAATCTGAAAATTAAAAAATCCAATCCTTCCGCCATCACCATCTCTGTGGACGAAATGGTCTCTATGAAAAAACCGGTCACGGTGACGGCCAAGGGCAATCCGGCCGACGGCATGGTTCTGGACAGGATTATTGTGAATCAAGATGAAGTCACGGTAAAAGGGCCGAAAAAATCGGTGGACAAAGTGCATTCCGTGGCGGGCCACATCCTTATTACCGACGCAAAAGAAACGGTGGTCTCTTCTGTCGAATTAACGCCGCTGGATCAAAACAAGCATGTTATCGAAGGCCTTGAAGTGACGCCGAACACGGTGGGGGTACAGGCCGCCATATCCAAGGCAAAGAGCGTGCCCATCGAGGTAAACTATGAACAGGATGAGGGCGGCGAGTTTAATCGGGACCGAGCCATTCTGACGCCTGCCACCGTCACCATCACCGGGGATTCCGGTGCCATCGACGGCATCGAGAGCATTACGACGCGCCCCGTGAATGCGAAGGAGCTTATGAGCACCAACGCCGTGCCCGTGCGTCTCATCGTGCCCGAAGGGATCCATTTGGTCAATCCCGATGAATCCGTTATTTTGCGTTACATGAAAAAAGAATCGGCGCGGCGCACCTTGGAAGTATCCACGGAGCACATGACGTCTCTAAAAGGCGTGAATTTAAGCGATTTCAATGTACCGAAGAAAATCGACGTGGAAATTTACGGCGACGCCTCTTTAGTCGATGTGCTGCGAGCGTCGGACATTCAATTGACCGTCGACCGAGAAGGCAAGGTAATCGCCAAGGGGCCGAAGGATCTGGAGATTATTCGCATCAAGCCGAAGCGTCTCACATCCTCGTCTTGAATGACGGCTTATCTTTTGCTAAAATAAATGTCTATCATAGTAGAGGAAAGTGAGGAGGCTTTGATGAAATTTTTAGGAGACGGTTTAACATTTGACGACATTTTGCTCATGCCGGGGTTTTCGGAAGTGTTGCCCAATGAAGTGGAATTAAAGACAAAAATCACCCACGCCATTGAGCTGAACATTCCCTTAATGAGTGCCGGCATGGACACGGTAACGGAATCGCAAATGGCCATTGCCATGGCACGCGAAGGGGGCATCGGCATTATTCACAAGAGCATGCCCTTGGAAGAACAGGTCAAGGAAGTGGACCGCGTTAAACGCTCGGAACACGGCGTCATCACCGATCCCTTCTCTTTATCCAAAGATCATGAAATCAAAGATGCCATGGAATTAATGAGCCACTACCGCATCAGCGGCGTGCCCATTGTGGACGAAAATAATGTTTTAGAAGGCATTATCACCAATCGCGACATTCGCTTCGAAGACGATTTAAATAAAAAAATCGCCAGCGTCATGACCAGCGATAATTTGGTCACGGGCAAGCAAGGCATTTCCATGGACGACGCGCTGAAGGTGATGAAGCAATACAAAATCGAAAAACTGCCTCTCATCGACGACAGCCATCATCTCATGGGCTTGATTACCATTAAGGACATTGAAAAAGCCATTCAATACCCGAATTCCGCCAGAGATGCAGGCGGCCGCCTCCTCGCCGGAGCCGCCATCGGCGTTACCCACGACGTCTACGAACGGGTGGAAGCCCTTCGCGCCGCGGGCACGGACTTGTTCGTCATCGACACGGCCCACGGACAATCGAAAGGCGTCTTGACCACGATTCGCGAAATTAAAAAAGCCTTCCCCGACATTCAATTGGTTGCCGGGAACGTGGCCACCTATCAAGGCACTATCGACTTAATCGAAGCCGGCGCCGACTGCGTCAAAGTCGGTATCGGTCCCGGTTCCATTTGTACCACCCGCGTGGTCACCGGTATCGGCGTGCCCCAAGTGACGGCGATCTTAAATTGTTCGGAAGCAGGCAAGAAAAAAGGCATCCCCATTATCGGCGACGGCGGGATCAAGTATTCCGGCGATGTGACCAAAGCCATTGCGGCTGGCGCCGACGTGGTTATGATGGGCTCCATGTTTGCCGGTACCGATGAAAGTCCCGGAGAAGAAATCTATGTCGAAGGCCGTCGCTTCAAAACCTACCGCGGCATGGGCTCCTTAGGCGCCATGAGCAGCGGATCCAGCGACCGCTATTTCCAATCGGAAACGAAGAAATACGTTCCCGAAGGTGTGGAAGGTCGTGTACCCTACAAGGGAAAAGTCGGCGACGTCATTTACCAACTTATCGGCGGCTTAAAATCCGGTATGGGCTACGTCGGGGCGAAAAACATTCACGAGCTCAAGAACAATACGGAGTACATGAAAATCACCCCCGCTACCTTGCAAGAAAACCACCCGCACAACATTACCATTACAAGAGAAAGTCCGAACTACATCAGTTCTCGAAAATAGACACAAAAATTGCCGCTCCCGTGGAATGCACTGACCCCCAAAAGTTGGACCAAGAAATCCAACCTTTGGGGGCCTTTTAATGGCAAAATATAGTTATGAATTGAAGAGAAAAATTGTTGAGGAATACTTGGACGAAAAAGCAGGTTATAGAATCCTGGCTAAGGAATACCAAATTAGCTCCTCGTTGATCAGACGCTGGGTGAACAATTACAAACAATTTGGCGATGAAGGCTTAATGCGCTCTAGAAATAATCGTGCGTACAGTGTAGAGTTTAAGTTAGAAGCCATCACACGCTACGAAACGAGCG